>JAFUWG010000021.1 GCA_017483605.1 Bacteroidaceae bacterium
CATCAGTTCTGCCTCGTGCTCGTCGATGAAGTCGTTGATGATTTTGACGGTCTTCGAGCGTGCCTTGCCCTCGATGATGCGGTCTTGGATGGTGATGGAGAAATTGTCCGTGCCGCTCCGCACGTGGATGTGCGGCGGGTTATGGTCGAAGGCGTAGATGTAAATCAGGATGCCCTGAATGATGAATATCGAACCCATGCGTTTTGAATGTTTTATTGTTATTTCGTTTGCAAAATTACAAATTCTTTTTGAATTATGGCGCGTTTTAATGGGAAAAGTGGCTGATACTGCGAAAATTATCAGTATTCGAACGTTTGGCTATATCGGATAATCGGCGTAACTTTGCCTCGCAATTTCTAAAATCAAAGTAGTGCCTCACGGCTACTTTATCATCAAAAAAAGAAAGGACTGACAAATGAAGACTTTATTTGACAAAACGACATTGGGGAACATGGAATTGAAGAACCGCGTGTGGCGGTCTGCCACGTGGATGGCTTTGGCTGACGAGGAAGGAGGGGTGACGGACGAATTGATTCGCGCCTACGAGGAATTGGCAGAGGGGGATGTGGCTGTCATCGTGACGGGACTGACCTCGGTGGTGAAGAATGATGCGGAGATTGGCGGGGGCGTGAAGTTTTACGATGACCGATTCATCAGCGGGCACCGGCGGCTGACCGATGCCGTTCACCGGCACGGCAGCAAGGTGATGATGCAGACAGCTATCGTGGATGGTCCTGTGGACGAGTTGACGACGGAGCAGGTGGAGGACATCGTGAGGGCTTTTGGCGACGCTGCCGCAAGAGCCGAGCGAGCAGGCTATGACGGCGTGCAGATTCATGCCGCCCATTTCTTCTACCTGAGCAAGTTCATCAGCCCGCTCATCAACCACCGCACCGACCGCTATGGAGGTACGCAGCGCGACAGGACTCGCATTCTGTATGAGATTCTGAAGGACATGCGCAGCATGACCAGCGCCGACTTCCTCATCACAATGAAAATCAACTCCACCGACGAATACCCCGGCGGATTGACCGTGCAGGACTTCCTCATCACTTGCAAGTTGATGGCGGACGCGGGCATCGACGCCATCGAGGTGAGTGCCAACGGAACGTCGCGCACGGGCATCAAGGCAGGAAAGAATGAGGGCTACTTCCGTGCAGCCGCCATGTCGTTGGCGGCGTTGGTGGATGTGCCCGTCGTGCTGGTGGGCGGTCTGCGCAGCATGGAGAAAATCAACCAGTTCCTCGACGAGACCAAGATTGCCTACGTCAGCCTTTCGCGTCCGTTGATTCGAGAACCGCACCTCCTCAAGCGTTGGCAAGAAGGGGAGGACGCTCCGTCAACGTGCATTTCGTGCAACACTTGCTACCGAACGCCCGGACATCAGTGCATTTTTAATCTCAGAGAGCGACAGAATCAAAAATTATAGTTATCTTTGCAACATCGAACAAAAAAACAACATTTTATGGAAGAAAAGAAGTTGAAGGCTGTCTTTGTGAATGGCAGTCCAAGAAAGAACAAGAACACGGCACTGGCATTGCAGAGTGCGATGCGTGGAGCAGAGGCTGCGGGTGCCGAAGTGGAGTTGGTGCATCTGTACGACATCGACTTCAAAGGCTGCAAGAGTTGCTTCGCCTGCAAGGTGAAAAACTCGAAGACAAATGGCGTGTGTGCCTTGAAGGACGACCTGCGTCCCGTGTTGGAGCGGTGTCGTGAGGCGGACGTGATGGTGCTGGGTTCGCCAGTCTATTACAGTTATCCCACGGGTGTGATGCGTGCGTTTATGGAGCGTCTGTTGTTCCCGATTGGCACATACATGTATGAGAAGCCCGAAGGCGAGGAAAACGGACATCTGGGACGCCACATCGTGCTGCGTGACAAGGTAATTCCTTCTGCGATGATTTTCACGATGAACTGCCCCGAGGACTACATGAAGGCGATTGGCTACCCAACCCTTT
Source organism: Bacteroidaceae bacterium (assembly GCA_017483605.1). Taxonomy (GTDB): domain Bacteria; phylum Bacteroidota; class Bacteroidia; order Bacteroidales; family Bacteroidaceae; genus Minthosoma. The sequence goes on from JAFUWG010000021.1 coordinate 1,959, forward strand.
TGGAAGAGAACACGAAGTGCATGGAGGATATTCTCGGTTATGCGGAGACGCTCTACATCTGCAACACCTACCAGTTCAACGATTACTCTCGCTACGACTTCAACCTTTTCTCAGAAGAGGACAAACGCAAGTATCGTGACGAACACTTTGCCATCGACCTGCAAAATGCCTACGAGTTAGGAAAACGATTGGTCGAGAAAGTTCAATAGCCACCAGCAACATGCAACCGCTCAATCTGCCGCCGTTTGAGGCAAACATCAAGAAGACGAACGGGATGGTGAAGATACTCGATGTGCTTCGCCGCAAGTTTGTGGCACTCACGCCAGAGGAGTGGGTGCGGCAGCATTTTGTGCATTTCCTGATGGAGCAGAAGGGCTACCCCGCCACGCTGATGGCGAACGAGGTGGCGGTGTCGCTGAACGGCATGAGCCGCCGATGCGACACAGTGGTGTATCGGCAGGAGGGGTTGAAGCCGCTGATGATTATCGAGTATAAACGTCCCGACGTGGAAATCACGCAGAAAGTGTTCAGCCAGATTAGCCGCTACAATATGGTGCTCGAAGTGGAGTGGCTGGTGGTGAGCAATGGGTTGAAGCACTATTGCTGTCGGGTGGACATCAAAAACGGTGGGTATGCCTTTCTGGAAGACATACCCACGTATGAAGAACTTAAATAACCTTTGTTGTTATTCGTCCTCGTCCTTCTTGCGGCGAGAACGGCGCTTTGGCTTTTCCTCCACAGCCTGCGTGTCGGGCTTGACGCCTGCCAGTTCGGGGTCGATGAGGATACGACCGCAGTATTCGCAGACAATCACCTTCTTGCGCATACGCACGTCGAGTTGACGCTGAGGTGGAATCTTGGCGAAGCAACCGCCACAGGCATCACGCTGCACGTAAACGATGCCGAGACCGTTACGGCAGTTCTTGCGGATACGCTTGAAACTCTGCAAGAGGCGTGGTTCGATGAGCGTTTCGAGGTTCTTTGCCTTCTCACGAAGTTTCTCCTCGTCAGCCTTCGTCTCTGCCACGATTTCATCCAGTTCGTTCTTTTTCACGTCAAGGTCCTGCAAGCGGCCGTCAAGGTCTTCCTTGCTCTTGTCGAGATACTCCACCTTGACACGCTCCTGACCCTGAGCCTCGCGGATACGCTTGTTGCACAGTTCGATTTCCAGGTTCTGGAACTCAATCTCCTTGTTCAGCAGGTCATACTCGCGGTTGTTCCTCACGTTGTCCATCTGCTCCTTGTAGGTGGCGAGTTGTGAGTTTGCCAGTTCAATCTTTCCCTTAAATTCTGAAATCTTCGCACGCAGGTCTGCAATTTCTGACTCTGTTTTGCTGATACGCGTCTTCAAGCCCTCGATGGTGTCCTCCAGGTCTTCAACCTCCAGAGGCAACTCACCACGCAGGGTGCGGATGCGGTCAATCTCCGTCAGAATGGTTTGCAACTGGTAGAGGTTTTTCAAACGCTCTTCCACCGGCATTTCTGAAGGATTCTCTTTCTTTTTTGCCATACTTATTTATAGATAGTTAATTGGATTTGTGTTCTTTTCCGTGCAGTACACCGACAACGATGGCACAGCCTTCGACACGACATCGTGCAGAATCTCCAGCGTGTACTGTTCGCTCTCGTAGTGTCCAATCTCCATCAGCAGGAGGTCCTTTTCATGCCCGAAGAAGTTGTGATAGCCGATTTCGCCCGTCACGAACGCGTCGGCGCCCATCTCGATAGCCTTCGGGATGAGGAATGCACCCGAACCGCCGCAGAGAGCCACCTTCGTGACCTTTCTTGGCTCGGCATTGTTCACTCTGAGCGAACGCAGGTTGAAGACTTCCTTCACCTGCTCCATCAGTTCCTTCTGGGTGAGCGGCTGTGGCAATGTGCCAATCAGGCCCTCACCGGCTGAAACGGTCTCACCCTTGCGCTGATACTCGCACTTGGGCGACAGGCACTGTAAATTTTTCAGCCCCATTTTCTCTGCCATCTTGAAATTCACCCCTTCAAAGGCTGAATCAAGATTGGTGTGAGCGGCATACACGGCAACGTTGTTCCGTATCGCCTTCAGGATGGTACGACCCACATAGTCGCCCGCCGTGATGCTCTTGACTGGGTGGAACAGCAGTGGGTGATGACTCACGATGAGGTTGCAGCCAAACTGCACAGCCTCGTCAACGACGTCTTCTGTCACGTCAAGACACAACAATGCCCCTGTAGCCTCTGCATCCTCTGCTAATCCAATCTGCAATCCCGCGTTATCGTAGCCGTCTTGCAGGGCCAAAGGAGCGAATTCTTCAAGGGCACCTAAGATTTCCTTTACTTTCATGATGTCCGAAACGAGTTTATTTCAGGTTATAAAATCAGCCGCTCTCACGTTTCGAGTGCAAAGGTACGAATAAACGAGCACAAAGCCAAAAAAAAGGGAAAAAACTTTTTCACTTTTTGGCACAGCCGAACGAAAACACCTCCTGCAAAGCCACTTCACTCCCCCATTCTCGGCTCAAAAGTTAAACAAATGTTAAAATTTGAAAGTTTTCATCCCATTTGTTTGGAAGTTTCAGCAAAAATGCACTACCTTTGCAGTGTATTATTAAAGTAGTACACTAATAACATCGAATCCAATGACTCCACTACCCTGCCAGACAGGCACGAACTGCCTCAACCGAATCAAACGGGAAAACCCACAAGAGGTTCCCTCGACACCTCAAAACCGACCACGACGTGATCGGTTCATCGACCACGACGTGGTCGGCGCATCGACTACGACGTGGTCGATTTTGAGGCTACGGAAGCGCCTCCCGAGCGACTTCGCCACGACGAGGGCAGAAGCAACGACATCGCCCACCCAGGGGTGACGACAACCGCAAAAGACTGTTACACATTATATATAAAATAGAAGACTATGCTAAAGATTGAAAACGTAACGTTTGGCTACAACGCCATCCACCACGTGCTGGAAAACTTCTCGCTCCAGTACGACGAGCCGGGCATCTACGGCCTCTTGGGCAAGAACGGCACCGGCAAGTCCACCCTGCTCTACCTCATCATGGGACTGCTCCGTCCCCGTCAGGGTCAAATCACGTTCGACGGCTGCGACACTCAACTGCGTCAGCCCGAGGCTCTCAGGGAGATGTTCATCGTGCCCGAGGAGTACAACCTGCCCTCCATCACCCTGCCCGAGTATGTGAAGGTGCTCAAGCCCTTCTACCCCAACTTCGACGAGCAACTGATGGTGCGTCTGCTCACCGTGTTCGAGATGCTCGACGTCAACGGAGCCACGCCGGATGAGAACGGAATCCCAAAGGTCAACTTGGGTTCGCTGTCGATGGGACAGAAAAAGAAAATCTATATGTGCATCGCCCTCGCCGCACGCACCAAACTGCTGCTGATGGACGAGCCGACCAACGGGCTCGACATCCCCAGCAAGAGCCAGTTCCGCAAGGTGGTGGCACAGGGCATGAGGGACGACCAGACGGTCATCATCTCCACCCATCAGGTGCGAGACGTGGAGACGCTGCTCGACCACGTGACCATCATCGAGCAAAACGCCGTCTTGCTCAACGAGAAAATGAACATGGAAGAGCCCGTCAACCTGGAAGAACTCTTCATCAAGGCATTAACCAAAGCAGAAATAGGAGGATAAAAGTATGAACTTCAGTAAAGAACGTTTCGCGAACTTCGCAAAATACGACCTCGCGATTAACAAGGTGTTTTATCGCAATCTGGCACTCTTCACCACCATTGGTGCCGTAGGCATTGCCGTGTTGGGCTTCATGGGACGCTACACCATGTGGAAAAGCGTCACCTTCAGCGATGGAGGCATCGACTCCGACCCATTCTCCTATTCGGGCTACAATTCGTTGTTTGGGACAGCCGGCTACGTGGTAGGCTTCCTCGGCATCATGCTCTACATCTTTGCCGGCTGCAGTTTCCACAACCTCCGCAACAAGCAGGGACGCATCACCGAACTGACCCTGCCAGCCACCAATCTGGAGAAGTTCGTTTGGCACACAGGGCTGATGCTGGGCGGCGGTTTCATCCTCTGCATCCTCTCGCTCCTGCTTGCCGATGGCGTGAATGCCCTCCTGACGCTGGCTGTCTATGGCAGCGAAGGTGGTGTGGCATCGCTGGCTGCCGCCGTGGGAGATATATTCAGCCTACACATAAACATTCATGGGATTTATAGTGCAACATTATCGGGAGGAGATAGCCATACGGAAGGCGAACTAATTTGGGGAGCCCGGTTGGTCAAATCTATATCGTTCTGCCTTGTCTTTGTCGCCATCGCCGAAACGATCGTCTATCTGTTTGGCAATGCGGTGAAGTATAAGTACAACATCATCCTTACCTACGTCGCCATGCAGGTGCTGGGCTTCATCATCGTCATCCTGTTCTTTGTTGGTGTCGCCATCTATGCCGACCGCATAGATGCCATCACCGAGGTGGAAAATGGAGGTGAAATTCTGCTTCACAACATGACGGTAGGTTTCTACATCATAGGTTCGCTGGCACTCATCCTTGCCGCCTTCCTCGGATGGAAGAGTTACCGCCTCTACACCCAGGCACAAATCACCACTCCTTTAAATAAATAATGTGTAAAGATTATGCAATTCAAAGACAATAAAGCCATCTACCTGCAAATCGCCGACCTCATCTGCGAAGACATCCTTCAGGGCAAATACGCCGAGGACGAACGCATTCCGAGCGTGAGGGAGTATGCCGCCGTGGTGGAGGTGAATGCCAACACCTGTGCACGGGCTTACGACTGGCTGCAGGGTCAGGACATCATCTACACAAAGCGTGGTCTCGGCTATTTCGTCTGCGTGGGAGCCACCGACGCCATCCGGCAGATGAAGCGTCAGGAGTTCCTCACGGTGACCCTGCCCGAAGTGGCACGCCAGATGGTGAACCTCGACATCACACTCGAAGAGTTAAGCAACGGAATTATTCAACAACAAATGAAGAACTAAGATAATATTTCTCTCACAACAACGAATGGGACTAATTTGACGAATTCGCTCCTTCATGCCGCAAGCGGCAACGAATGGAAACCAATGTACATTCGTAACAATCCGAAGGATTCATTCGTCGGGGCTTGCCCCATGAAGCAGAAAATTCGTTCCATTAGAAACATTCGTTGTTCAAAAAAACAATACGACTATGAATTTCAATAAAATCATTCTTGCCATCTGTCTTGGCATCACACTCTATAGCATGACTTCATGCACCCTGTCGAACGACGAACTGAAACGCATCATCCGCAAAGAAGCGGGCAAGGACGACTTCCGCGACAGCGAGAAGTGGGGCAAGGTCATCACCAAAACGCTTGACCTCGGCGAGTTCACTCACATCAACCTCAAAGGCAACGCCGACATCAACTTCCACCAAGGCGACACCCTAAGCGTGGAGGCATACGGCAACGAGAAAGCCATCGAGGGCAACGACATCTATGTGGAAAACGGCACTCTCGTTGTCAAGATGAAAGAGCACGCCGACGGCAGACAACCCAGCATCAAAATCATCATCACAGCCCCCACGCTGGAAAGCATCGACGTGGCTGGCGCGGGCGACATCGAACTGAAGGACACACTCGAGTTTGATGGCGACCTCAACATCAACGTGTCGGGTGCGGGCGACGTGGAAATTGACCGCCTGAAGTGCAAGAACTTCAGCATCCACATCAGCGGTGCGGGCGACATTGATGCCCAGAAAATCAAGTGCAAGGGCAAGGCAGACGTGCAGATTAGCGGTGCTGGCGACATGAAGGCAGACCTCAAGGCCAACGACATCAGCGTGACTATCAGCGGAGCGGGCGATGCCGACCTCGACGTGAAGTGTCAAAACCTGACCGTGGCAGCAGGTGGCTCAGGCGAAATCGAACTGAAGGGCGAATGTGCTCACCTGACCAAGCAGTCGAGCGGCATGGCAAGCATCGACTCTCGCAGGTTGGCAATTCATGAGAACATTGTGATTCAATAAGAGATATGATGATTAGTTTGAAAGGTATCCACAAGACATACAAGGGTGCACAGCCCTTGCATGTCTTGAAGGGTATCGACCTCAACATCGAAGAGGGCGAGTTCGTCGCCATCATGGGTGCATCGGGTTCGGGCAAATCGACCCTGCTCAACATCCTCGGCATCCTCGACGACTACGACGAGGGCGAATACACCCTCAACGGCACCCTCATCAAAGACCTCAGCGAAACCAAGGCTGCCGAATATCGCAACCGGATGATTGGCTTCGTCTTCCAATCGTTCAACCTCATCCCCTACAAGGACGCAATGGAGAACGTCGCCCTGCCCCTCTTCTATCAGGGCGTGAGCCGACGCAAGCGGAACGAACTCGCCTTGGAGTATCTGGACAAAGTGGGGCTGAAGGACTGGGCACACCATCTGCCCAGCGAGATGTCGGGCGGTCAGAAACAGCGTGTCGCCATCGCACGGGCACTCATCACGCATCCCCAAATCATCCTTGCCGACGAGCCCACAGGTGCCCTCGACAGCAAGACCACGGTGGAGGTGATGGAACTCCTGAAAGACCTGAATAAGCAGGGCTTGACCATCGTGGTGGTGACGCACGAACAGGACGTGGGTGAACAGACAAACCGAATTATTCACATTGTGGACGGACAAATCGTATGAAACTTGAATTTTAAACAACGAATAGAACGAATGATACGAATTTCCATGCGGTGTGTTATTGGCATCACACGAATGTCGCAAGCGACAACGAATGTAACGAATCATTCGATTTGCATTCGCCTCATTCGTTGCACCAAAGGTGCATTGCAAAAAAAGGAAATTCGTTCAATTCGTAAAATTCGTTGTTAAAAAATAAAAATACATGTTTGACTACATCATAGAAATTATTGGTTCGTTGAGACGCAACCGGCTCCGCACACTCGCCACCGGCTTCGCTGTCGCCAGCGGCTTGTTCCTGCTCATTGTGCTGCAAGGGGCTGGCAATGGCATCATCCACACCTTCGAACAGAACAGCGAAGACTTCTCGTTTGATGCCATCACCATCTACCCAGGCTCCACCTCCATGCCCTTCGAAGGCATGAAGGAAGGTCGCAGCATCCAACTGGACGAGGACGACCAAAAGGTGTCGGAAAAGGCATTTCCCAACGAGGTGGAACATGCCGTGGCACAGGTCAGCCAAAGCGGAGCGTCCGCCTCGGTGGGCGAAAACTATCTGAGCAGCGTCACCTTGGAGGGTGTCTATCCCGAAACGCAAGACCTGGAGGCGGTGAAGATGCTGGAGGGACGTTTCATCAACAAAATCGACCTTGCCGAACAGCGGAAGGTCATCGTCATCAGCAACAAAAACCGCAAAGACCTCTTCAAGCATGGCGAACATGCCCTCAATCAGCACGTGCGTGTGGGCAGCGTGTCCTACATGGTGGTGGGTGTCTATAAAGACGACGAGATGGAGAACAACAGCACCTTCTACGCCCCTTTCACCACCATCCGCACCATCTATGGCAAAGGAAAGTTTGTGGACGAACTGCACCTGAAGTCGAAGAACCTCACCACCGAGGAGGCAAACGAACGGTTTGAAGAGAACTACCGCAAGGCGATGGCTGGCAAGCACAGTTACGACCCCGCGGACAAGTCTGCCCTCTGGATTTGGAACAACGCCAGCCAGAACGCCGACATGAACAAGGCAAGCAACATCCTCCACACCGCCCTTTGGGTGTTGGGATTGCTCACCTTGCTCAGCGGTGTGACAGGCGTGAGCAACATCATGCTCATCTCCGTGAAGGAACGCACCCACGAGTTCGGCATCCGCAAGGCGATTGGTGCCAAACCGCACAACATCATCGGCATGGTCGTGATGGAGAGCATCGTCATCACCACCATCTTCGGCTACATCGGCATGTTACTCGGCATCTTCTTCTGCGAATACATGGATGCCACCGTGGGCAGCCAAACGATGGACATGGGCGTGTTTCAGCAGAAATATTTCGTTGACCCGACGGTAGATATCAGCACCTGCATTACCGCCACCATCGTCATCATCATCGCTGGTGCCCTGGCAGGGTTCTTCCCTGCAAGGAAGGCGGCAAAAGTGAAACCTATAGAAGCACTAAGAGGATGAAAACTTCAACGACTCAATTTTTCAACCCTGCAAGGCTCTTCGACAGAGACCAGTGGGAGGAGATTTTCGACTCGCTCTCACGCAACAAGACCCGCACGTTCCTCACGGCGTTCGGCATCTTTTGGGGTGTCTTCATGCTGGTGCTCCTGATGGGCGGCGGACAAGGCTTGCAATCCATGCTGGCAACCAACTTTGCCGGCTTTGCCAACAACTCGGGCTTCATCATGGCAAACAGCACCAGCGAGGCATACAAGGGATTTAAGAAAGGACGGAAATGGCAAATAGAAACAGCAGACTTGCCGCTCATCCGTTCCAGCGTGCCAGAGATTGACATCCTTTCACCCATGCTCGGCTCGTGGGGCAACACCGCCACCTACAGCAACAACAAATCGAATGTGTCGGTGCAAGGCAAGTACCCCGATGCCGACCTGATTGACGACCCGAAAATCAAGCAAGGCAGAGGATTGAACGATGTGGATGTGCAGCAGCAACGAAAGGTTTGCGTCGTCGGCACCCGCATCGTGGAGGAACTGTTCACCAAGGGCGAAGACCCGTTGGGCAAGTTCATCGCCGTGAATGGCATCTACTATCAGATTGTGGGCGTGAGCAACAAGAGCGGCAACGGCATCAGCATCGGCGGCAACGCCACCACGACCGTCCACATCCCCTACACCACCATGCAGAATGCCTACAACCGTGGCAATGACATCGACATCCTCTGCCTCACGGCACGTGAGGGCTACAAGATGTCGGACATTCAGAAGAAGGTGGAACGGGTGCTGAAACGCAAGCATCTGATTCATCCCGACGACACGCAAGCGGTGGTCAAGGTGAACGCCGAAGCCATCTTCTCGATGGTGGACAACCTCTTCGCTGGCGTGAGCATCCTCGTGTGGATGATAGGCTTGGGCACCCTCTTCGCAGGAGCCATCGGTGTGAGCAACATCATGGTGGTGACGGTGAAGGAACGCACCACCGAAATCGGCATCCGCCGAGCCATCGGAGCCACCCCCAACGACATCCTTGCCATGATTATGAGCGAGAGCATCGTCCTCACCCTCATCGCCGGCATGAGCGGCATCGTCTTTGCCGTCCTCATCCTGCAAGTCGTGGAGCAGAGCGTACAGGCAGACACGCCTGGTGCCGTGTTCCAAATCACCTTCGCCATCGCCGTCGGCGCCGCCCTCATGCTCACCACCTTGGGTGTGCTGGCAGGATTAGCACCTACGTTGAGAGCGATGCAAATCAAACCTGTTGATGCAATGAGAGAGGATTAAAAACATAAAATTCATGAATAATTCATGGTTCATTCATGATCATTCATGTCTGATTTTCTTAACACGAATTTCCATCAATTAACCACGAATTATTCATAAATTATATTTCTGTCACTAAAACAAAACGATATATGAAAAAGTTTTTCAAATGGGCTGGCATCGCCCTTATCGCTGCCATCTTCATCGGCACGTTCGTCTTCCTCTACCAGAAGTCGCAGCCGAAAGTGACGACCTACGAAATCAACACCGCCGAGGTGAAAGACATCGAGAAGACCACCATCATCACGGGTAAGATTGAGCCGCGTGACGAGGTGAACATCAAGCCACAAATCTCAGGCATCATCACCGCCCTCTACAAACAGGCGGGCGACATCGTGAAGAAAGACGAGGTGATTGCCAAGGTGAAGGTCATCCCCGATATGTCGTCATTGAGCAGTGCCGAGAACCGTGTGAAACTCGCCGAAATCAGCCTCAAGCAAGCACAGACGGACTTCGACCGCATGAAGAACCTCTACAACGAGAAAGTGGTCTCGGCTGAAGACTACGAGAAAGCCGAGGTGTCGCTCAAGAACGCCAAGGCAGAAATGAGCAACGCCAAGGATGCCCTCAACATCGTGCGTGACGGCATCTCGCTCAGCAATGCCCAGATGAGCACCACCCTCATCCGCTCCACCATCGACGGACTGGTGCTCGACGTGCCCGTCAAGGTGGGTAACTCGGTCATCCTCAGCAACTCCTTCAACGACGGTACCACCATCGCCACCGTCGCCAACATGCAAGACCTCATCTTCCGTGGCAAGATTGACGAGACAGAGGTGGGCAGAATCACCGAGGGGATGCCCGTGCAGATCACGGTCGGCGCCATCCAAGACCTCAAACTCTCTGCCACCCTCGAATACATCTCGCCGAAGGGTGTGGAGGAGAACGGCGCCAACATGTTTGAAATCAAGGCAGCCATCCAACTGCCTGCCGACGTGAAAATCCGCTCCGGCTACAGTGCCAACGCCGAAATCGTCCTGGAGCACGCCACCAAGACCATCTGTGTGCCCGAAGCCTCACTCGAGTTCGAGGGCGACTCCACCTACGTCTATCTGCTCACCGACAGCACATCGTCCGTTCAGCAGTTCCGCCGCATCCCCGTCACCACCGGCATCAGCGACGGCATCCACATCGAGGTGAAGAAAGGGCTGAAGGTGGGCGAGAAAGTGAGAGGCATTGAGAAAATAGAAAAAGAATAAAAAAACGTAGCCCTCGACTACGGCAGGTCGTACCCGAGGGGTACGGCAAGGTGTAGCCCTCGGGTACGACAAAAACGAGCAACATGAAACGCTTTATCTACATTATAGGTGCATTTCTCGCATTGACCGCCCACGCACAGGATGAAAACACTTTTCAATCCTCCGACTTGTCCCAGCCGTGGAGCCTCCGCCAATGCATCGATTATGCCCTTGAGCACAACATCAGCATCAAGCAACAGGAAAACAACGTGAAGAACCAAGAGGTGAACTTGAGCACGGCAAAGAACAGCCGCCTGCCCAATCTGCAAGCCTCTGCCAACGAGAGCCTCGGCTTCGGACGCGGATTGACCAGCAACAACACCTACGCCAACCGCAACACGCAGAGCACCTCGCTCGACATCAGCACCAGCGTTCCGCTCTTCACCGGTGGGCAGATTCCCAACCAAATCAAGCAGAACAAACTCAACCTGCAAGCCGCCCTTGCCGAACTCGACAGAGCCAAGGAGAATGTCAGTATGCAGGTGGTGTCTGCCTATCTCGAAGCCGTCTATCAGAAAGACCTCGTCGCCGTGGCTGAACGGCAGAAGGAACTGAGCATCGCCCAAGCCCGCCGTGTGGAAATCCTCTTTAAGAACGGCAAGGTGTCGGAGACGGAACTGGCTGAAGCACGGGCACACGTAGCGTCCGACGAACTCTCACTCACCCAGCAGCGGAACAGCAGCATGTTGGCATTGCTCGACCTCTCCCAACTGCTCGAACTCCCCTCCCCCGACGGGTTCGACATTCAGCAGCCCGAAGCCGGCGACCCTTCAGCCGTCCTGCTCACCGCCCCCGACATCATCTATAGCGAGGCTCTGGGCATCAAGCCGCAGATTCTGGCAAGCAAACTGAGTGTACAGAGTGCCGAAAAGAGCGTGAAGATTGCCCAAGCAGGCTTCTACCCTACCGTCTATTTCTCAGGCGGCATGGGTAGCAGTTACTACAAGACCTCGGGCTTCGAGGCAGCATCCTTCGGCAAGCAGATGGACGACAACTTCAACCAATACCTCGGGCTTTCCGTCTCCATCCCCATCTTCAACCGTTTCGCCACTCGCAACGCTGTCCGCACGGCACGTCTGCAAGTAGCCGCCCAGCAACTGCAACTCGACGAAACCAAGAAGACCCTCTACAAAGAGATTCAGCAAGCGTACTACAATGCCCTCGCCGCCCAGAAGCAATGCGTCAGCAGCGATGCCGCCCGCGAGAGCAGCCAAACCGCCTTCGACCTCATGCAGAAGAAGTACGAGAACGGCAAAGCCACCGCCACGGAATATCAGGAGTCAAAAACCAACCTCCAGAAAGCCGAAGCCACCGCCCTCCAATCTCGCTACACCTTCCTCTTCCGTCAAAAGATTCTGGAATTTTATAGAGGGGTAAACTTTTAATGCAGGGGAAGTTCGAGAACGGCAAGGCTTTTTAACCCCAAATTCACACAATAACTCAAAAAAGGAGATAGAATTTGCTTTCTATCTCTTTTTGTTGTAACTTTGTGGCATGATTCAGAAAAGTTGGAAAGAAAGATATAGGGAGTTTCGGGAATGGCAGGTGCGGCAGAATTGTTTAAGTTGTATAAGGAAATGACGAAATAGTTTTGTTAATTCGAAATAATTGTTTAATTTTGCAATCAAAATAGGATGAAAGATGACATATTTGAATCAATTTCACAAAGAGGCAGTGGAGAGGAAACGGCGGAAAATAGAAGAATCTATGAAATCGCCGATGAACTCCATAGACGCTGCCAACTATATGAAACGCAACTTCGAAATGGCAAAAGCAATGTAAGCCGTCTTGAAATTGAACAGCAAGTGGCAGAGCAGTATGCCAAAGAGAATGACATTTGGCTACCCATGAATGATGTGTTTGACCTTGGTGTGCCAGGACCAAGCGGGAACGAGAATGATACTTACGTTTCAAATGACATTATCTACAAAGTGAACAATCTGTTGAATAGCGGAAGTCTTCTCAAATTACTGGAGAAAATAGCCATGCACAACGATTTATTCTACGATACCGCTTATGATTTTTATGCATTCACAGGGTTTGACGGCAGAACCGTCATGCCCATACTGAAACAAAGATTAATAAAGAATGCCAAGCCAGCCACAACCATTGAGATAGACACATATATGGCGGCTCTCGGTTTTCATAAAATCAATGATGAGGGACGTTTTTCAAATGACAGATATGAGGTTTGGGATTTGGTTCCAAGAAACGTCTTGAAAGACACCGACGGAGATTTGTTTGTTATTGATGCCGAAATAAGATTAACGATTGGGTGAAACTTATGGAATACGGAATCGTTTATCTTTTAACCAACTGTTTTAGGTAATCGGAACTGCAGAAACTGAAAAGACAGCCTTTTATGGGAAAAGAAGGTTTATGAAGAAAAGTTGGAAAGAAAGATATAGGGAGTTTCGGGAATGGCAGGTGCGGCCGTTTGAGGTGGCGGCGATGTCGGAAGAGGAGCATGATTGCCCCACATGCCACACCCTTTACAAAGGGAATTTCTGCCCCCGTTGTGGACAGTCGGCACGAATTGGAAGGTATTCGTTCACGACGGCACTGCTGAACTTTCTCGACGTGTGGGGCATCGGAAACCGCAGCATGTTCCGCACGTTGCGTGACCTCATCTTGCGTCCTGGATACATGATACGCGACTACCTGAGCGGTATGCAGATGGCGTACTTTCCTCCGTTCCAGATGCTGTTTCTGCTGACCACGCTGTCGTTCATCATCCTTTATGGCGTGAACATTCGCGGCATCACCTACGAGGACTTACGACAAGAGGCACTCACGCAGGTGGAACAAATAGGTGGAGAAGACCCCGTCAGCACGGAAGCAGGGGCTGCGGCGTTCAACTGGATTATGGACTTTACGGAGCAATACCCCAATCTTGTCTCCTTGTTATACATCGGCATCTTCTCGCTCTTCCTCTTCCCTTTTTATCGGCACAACAAGGTCATCCCCAACATGCGGTATTCCGAGTTTATGGTGGCAACCATCTACATTGCCAACATGATTTCCCTCTACGAACTGGTCATGATGTTCTTCTGCTGCCCTGTCACCATCACCAGCATCATCGCAAGCCTTACTGCCCTCATCCCCCTCAAACAACTCTCGGGCTTTTCATGGTTTCGCACTATCCTCTCCATCGTCGGTGCCTTTCTCGCCTTGATGGCTGCCTACATCATCCTTGTCGGCATCGTCCTCCTATTCCTGTTCTTTAAGCCTACCTTATAAAAAGCGACCAACCGCATCGTCCCTTACTGTTCACGAATGACAATCGATGGTGGACACTCGTACATGACACGGGCGTGGTTGGTACGGATGAGTTGGCGGTCAATGTGTTCGCCAGAGATGCGGTCGATGATGTCGCGATAGACCTCGCCATTGCGATAGATGATGCCGTTCTCTCGTGAGAAGTATTCGTTCTCGGCATGAATGTGGAAGGTGTGCTGCAATGGTTGGAGGGCTCGCAGTTCGCCACAGAGGTATTCGCCATCGACTTGCAGCCTCAACTGGTAGGTGTTGGAGGTGTTGTTTGTCACTCGATAATCTATATAATTATAAGAGATGCTTGTCCCTGTGCCGAAGGGAATCTGGCGGCCACAGTCGGGAAAGAGGTCGAGACCATCATGATGGTGGTGCTCGGTGATGGTGAGTTCGCTGTGAAGCACCATCCAGTGGATGAGGTTGGAGAGTTGGCACATGCCGCCTCCGATGCCTTTGTCTGGACGCCCTTTGGCGATGGTCAGCCCCTCCTTATAGCCTCGACGGGCTGTGGTACGCCCCACAAGATTCCAAAGGGAGAAGGTTTCCCCTGGACGAATCAGCACCCCGTCTATGTGGGTGACAGCCAAGGCGAGATTCACCGCCTTGTTCTCTTGCAACTGCATATCAACGTTGCCCAGTCGGCGACGGATGAGAGAATTGTGGCGATAGATGACCACTGGCAAAGAGGTGTCGCTACGCTGTCTGGCGAAGTGCAGCCTCTGGAAGAAATCGGTCAGATGGCGTTTCAATATTTCCTTTTCCACAGAGAGACGGTAGGTAAAAGGAGAAATCTCACAAAATAATTTTCGAGCCATGGGTGTCTTTTTTTTGATGTCGTGGCAAAGTTAAACAATAATCTCCATCTGCCCAATTTTTCCCCTACAAAATGATAGTTTTATTTGGAGAAGTGAATACAAATGACTAACTTTGCAACCAATTGTTGGACAAAAGATGAAACTATTTCAGAAATTAAAACAAAAGTCGTTACACTTCAAGACCAGCCTTGCCGTCATCGTGACTGCGGCAGTGCTGGTGGAGGTGACATCGGCTGTGCAATATTGGTTTGCCCGCGAAGGCATCCGCAAGGAGGTGGAGCACCGTGCAGAAAGTGAACTGAAGGTGAAGAATCTGGAGATTCAAAAGGTGATGACAGCAGTGGAGGTTGCAGTGCGGAATATGGCATGGTCGGTAGAGCAGCATCTGGCACGTCCCGACTCGATGTATGGTATCACACAGAAACTGCTGAAGGACAATGAGGTGATTGCAGGCAGTGCCATTGCATTTGAACCCTATTATTATCAGGACAAAGGCAGACAGTTCTCCCCTTATTCATATAAGGATTTCACCCTCAAAAAAGGAGATACGGAGGCACCCATCATCAGCAAGCAACTGGGTACTGACCAGTACGACTATCACACGATGGAATGGTACACCGCTCCGAAAGAATCGGGACAAGGGTACTGGAGCGAGCCCTACTTTGACGAAGGAGGCGGTGAGTTGATGATGTCCACCTATTCGTTGCCTATCCGCAACGAGCAAGGGAACATCATTGCCATCTTCACTGCCGATGTGTCGCTTGACTGGCTCGGTGACATCATCAATGCCCACCACATTTATCCGTCATCATACAACCTGATGATTTCACGCACTGGGCAACTGATGGCTTGCCCCGTGGAGAGCCTCGTGATGCGTAACACCATCCAGGAACTGACCGAAGGGATGGAGGACACCACCGTGAGGAACATCAATCAGCACATGATGGCTGGCGTCAGCGGACAAGCCACCGTAAGGGACGACCAGGGGAGGAAGAATTATGTGTTCTACGCCCCCATCGAAGGCGGCACGGGATGGTCGATGGCAGTGGTGTGTGCCGACAAGGAAATTTATCAAGGACTCCGACAGGTGGCATTCAATCTGTTACTCATGATGCTGTTGGGCATGGGGTTGCTGGGGTATATCATCTACCGAGCAGCACGGAGTGCCCACCGTCTGGCAGATGTGAGCGCCGAGAAGGAACGCATCGGCAGCGAACTGCGTATTGCCAGCGGTATCCAGATGGCGATGTTGCCCAAGATTTTCCCTCCTTACCCCGACCGTGACGACATTGACATCTTCGGCCAATTGACACCTGCCAAGGAAGTGGGTGGCGACCTGTATGACTTCTACATCCGCGACGAAAAACTCTTCTTCTGTATTGGCGACGTGAGCGGCAAGGGTGTGCCGGCATCACTGGTCATGGCGGTGACACGGAGTTTGTTCCGCACGGTGTCAGCACATGAAAGTATGCCCGACCGTATCATCGCCACCCTCAACGATGCGATGGCAGAGGATAACGAAGCCAATATGTTTGTGACGCTCTTTGTGGGCGTGCTCGACCTGCCAACAGGGCGGCTGCGTTACAGCAATGCAGGACATGACGCTCCGCTGATTATCTGCAAGGATGTGGAACGGCTGCCTGTGGATGCCAACATCCCTGTGGGTCTGATGCAGGGGTGGAAATATACGACACAAGAAGCCATCATCGCCCCTCAAACGACCTTGTTCCTCTACACAGACGGACTGACGGAGGCAGAAAATATTGAGCATCAACTATTTGGCGAACAGCGTATCATTGACGTCGCCCATCAGGCTCTGGTCAACCAGACAAGTGCATCGGAGCCAATCATCCACATGATGACGGAGGCTGCACATGCGTTTGTGGGTGAGGCAGAACAAAGCGACGACTTGACCATGCTTGCCATCCGATACACCAAACAACAACCGGATGTCCGATTCAAGCGGAGCATCACCCTGTCGAACGACGTGCAAGAGGTGCCTCAACTGGCACAATTCGTGGAGGAGGTATGCGAGGCGGTCGAGTTCGACCCCGCAACGACCATGAGCATGAACCTTGCCATCGAGGAGGCGGTGGTGAACGTGATGAATTACGCCTACCCTGCAGGAACAAAGGGCGACATAGACATTGAGGCTCAAGCAAACGATGTGCGACTGAAGTTCACCATCATCGACAGCGGAACGCCGTTCGACCCAACGGCAAAAGAAGAGGTTGACACCACACTGACTGCCGAGGAGCGTTCCATTGGCGGACTGGGCATCCACCTCGTGCGTCAGTTGATGGACTCCATCAACTATGAACGCGTCGGCGGAAAGAACATTCTGACACTACGAAAGAAAATACAACAATAAATACTCATCTAAAAAAACGCAACGAATAATTATGAAGACAACAATTACAGAACAAGAGAATGCGGTGGTCGCAACTCTTGACGGAAGACTCGACACGGCAGCATCTCCACAGACAGAAACGGAGTTGCAAGCACTCCTTGACGCAAACAAGGACATCATTCTCGACTGCACGAAGATGGAATACATCTCTTCCAGCGGACTCCGCATCTTCCTCGGCATCCTGAAGAAAGCAAAGCCCTCTGGCAAGCACGTTTACATCAAAGGGCTGAACAACGATGTCCGCAATGTTTTCAACATTACAGGATTCATCAGTCTGTTTGAATACATGTAAAGAATACCCTTTTTCGTACAAAAAAGGAGGGTTCACTAACTTTTTTCAAGAGAATCTGCATTTTTTCTTGAAAAATGTTGGTGACTTCGGAGATTATGTGTACTTTTGCAGCGAAATAAAGAATCAAAAGACAAGATGAAGTCATTTTACGGCACATACTTTTATTTTTACTTTTACTTTAGCAAAGAGTAAGAGCGGGAAGTTATGTGTTCATAGAATAGACAACGTGTAATGACATAGAAACCATATAGCCCCGCTCTTACGAGTGGGGCTTTTTGATGAACGTAACTATACATATTATATATATACATGAGAAAAATAGCGATACAAGGAGAGATTGGCAGTTACCACGATGTGGCAAGCCACTATTACTTCGAGGGTGAAGACATCGAACTGGTGTGCTGCGACACGTTCGAGGATGTGTTTGAGGAGATGAAGAAGGACTCGAACGTGATTGGCATGGTGGCGATAGAGAACACGATTGCAGGTTCGCTGCTGCACAACTACGAACTGCTGCGTGACAGCGGTATGCAGATTGTGGGAGAACACAAACTGAGAATCTCGCACAGCATCATGTGTCTGCCCGACGAGGACTGGGAGGACATCACGGAGGTGAACTCACACCCTGTGGCACTGATGCAATGCCGCAACTTCCTGAAGAAGCATCCCAACCTGAAGATTGTGGAGACGGACGACACGGCAGGTTCGGCAAAGAATATCAGCGAGAAGGGGCTGAAAGGCCATGCCGCCATCTGCTCGAAGTTTGCCGCTCCACTATATGGCATGAAGATTCTGGAGGAAGGCATCGAGACGAACAAGCACAACTTCACGAGGTTCTTGGTACTTTCCGACCCTTGGCAGGCAGAGGAACTGAGTGTGCCAAGCAAGTCGAACAAGGCAAGCATCGTGTTCAGTCTGCCTCACAGCGAGGGTTCACTCTCTCAGGTGCTGAGCATCTTCTCATTCTACAAAATCAACCTGACGAAGATTCAGTCGTTGCCGATTATCGGACGGGAGTGGGAGTACATGTTCTACATCGACGTGATGTATGAGGACTATACACGTTACCGCCAGAGCATCGACGCGGTGAGACCGCTGACCAAGCAACTGAAAATATTAGGAGAATATCAAGAAGGAAAAAGTACGATAGAACAATGATACAGCCAGCAGACAGACTCTCTCTTGTGAGCGAGTATTACTTTTCGAGAAAATTAAAGGAAGTGGCAAAGTTGAACGCGGAGGGCAAGGACATCATCTCGCTTGCCATCGGTTCGCCCGACATGCCGCCCAGTGCAGAAACTATCGACGTGCTCTGCGAGAACGCCAAACGTGCCGATGCCCACGGGTATCAGCCCACGGTGGGCATCCCCGAACTGAGAAAGGCGATGGCAGGATTCTACCAGCGTTGGTACGGTGTGGAACTCGACCCGGCCACGGAGATTCAGCCACTCATCGGCAGCAAGGAGGGCATCCTGCACGTGACCTTGGCACTGTGCAACCCTGGCGACAAGGTGCTGGTGCCCAATCCCGGCTATCCCACCTACACGTCGCTGAGCAAGATTTTGGGTCAGGAGATCGTGAACTACGACCTCTTGGAGAGCAACGGCTGGCAACCCGACTTCGAGCAGTTGGAGCAGATGGACTTGACAGGCGTGAAACTGATGTGGACGAACTACCCCAACATGCCGACTGGTGGACGTGCCACCCGTGAGTTGTACGAGAAGATTGTGGCATTTGCCCAGAAGCACAACATCGTGGTGGTGAACGACAACCCCTACTCTTTCATCCTGAACAGAGACGAGCACCTGAGCATCCTGCAGGTGCCAGGAGCCAAGGAGTGCTGCATCGAGTTCAACTCCATGTCGAAGAGCCACAACATGCCCGGTTGGCGTGTGGGCATGTTGGCAACCAACAGCACATTCGTTCAATGGATTCTGAAAATCAAGAGCAACATCGACTCGGGCACGTTCCGACCATTACAATTAGCCGCAGCACAGGCATACGAAAACACGGAAGCATGGCACACACACGCAAACATTGAAACTTACGCTACTCGTCGCAAAATCGCCGAGGAAATTATGACCACCCTTGGCTGCACGTTCGATCCAAAGCAGCAAGGCATGTTCCTCTGGGGACGCATCCCCGACAGCATTGCCGACGTGGAGGACTTGACCGAAAAGGTGCTGCACGAGGCTCGTGTGTTCATCACCCCCGGCTTCATCTTTGGATCGAACGGCAAGCGGTATATCCGCATCTCGCTCTGTGCGAAAGACGAAAAAATGCAACTCGCCTTGCAGAGAATTCAAGAAGTTTTCAAGAAATAAACAACAAACAACAATATGGAACTTGAATTACAACGATTAGGTCTTCCAAGTGATAATGAACGCCCGTTCGTCATCGCCGGTCCATGCTCTGCCGAGACCGAAGAGCAAGTCATGACCACAGCACGTCA
This sequence comes from Bacteroidaceae bacterium, assembly GCA_017483605.1. GTDB lineage: Bacteria > Bacteroidota > Bacteroidia > Bacteroidales > Bacteroidaceae > Minthosoma. Next base: position 21,852 of record JAFUWG010000021.1, read on the forward strand.
GTTGGCTGAAAAAGGATGCCACATGTTTCGTGCCGGTGTATGGAAACCCCGCACCAAACCAGGAGGCTTCGAAGGAAACGGCGAGATGGCACTGCCGTGGATGAAGCAAGTGAAGGAAGAAACAGGAATGCTGACCGCTACTGAAGTGGCAACTCCAGAGCATGTGGAATTGTGCCTCAAATATGGCATCGACATCCTCTGGGTAGGTGCAAGAACAACGGCAAACCCCTTTGCTGTACAGGCATTGGCAGACAGTTTGAAGGGCGTGGATATTCCGGTGTTTGTGAAGAACCCTGTCAACCCCGACCTCGAACTTTGGATTGGTGCCCTCGAACGCATCAATGGTGCTGGTATCAAACGTATGGCTGCCATCCATCGTGGCTTCTCTTCTTACGACAAGAAGATTTACCGCAACCTCCCCATGTGGCAGATTCCTATCGAGTTGAAGCGTCGCATTCCGAACATTCCTCTGGTGTGCGACCCCAGCCACATCGGTGGTCGTCGCGACCTCATCGCCCCACTCTGCCAACAAGCCATGGACCTCGGCATGGACGGTCTCATCGTGGAGAGCCACTGCAACCCCGACAAGGCTTGGAGCGATGCCAGCCAGCAGGTCACACCAGACATTCTCGACTACATCCTCTCCATCCTCGTCATCCGTGCTGAAACACAGACGACAGAGAACATCACCGCCCTGCGTAAGCAAATCGACGAAATCGACAACAACATCATCGAGGTGCTTGCCAAGCGTATGCGTATCAGCCGTGAAATCGGCCAGTACAAGAAGGAGCATGGCATGACCATTCTTCAGACGGCACGTTACACCGAGATTCTTGACAAGCGTGGTGCTCAAGGAACGCTCATGGGCATCGACCCCGAGTGCATCAAGAAGATTTTCGAGGCGATTCACGAAGAGTCTGTCAACCAGCAAATGAAAGTATTGAATAAAGCATGAAGATTCTGATATTAGGAGCAGGCAAGATGGGGTCGTTCTTCACCGACCTGCTTTCGTTCGACCACGAGGTGGCTGTTTACGACATAGACCCAAAACGATTGAGATTCATGTACAACACCCAGCGGTTCACTTCGCTGGAGGAGATAGGTGCATTCAGAGCAGACCTCGTTATCAATGCTGTCAGCCTTAAATACACGTTGCAGGTATTTGACCAAGTCATCCCCTATCTGCCGAAGGAATACTGCATCCTCTCCGACATCTCATCGGTGAAGACGGGCTTCAAGGAATACTACGAAAAGAGCGGTTTCCACTATGTCTCGACCCACCCCATGTTTGGCCCCACCTTTGCCAACCTCGGCAAACTGAGCGACGAAAACGCCATCATCATCAACGAGGGCGACTACATGGGCCGTTGTTTCTTCAAGGACCTCTACTCTCGCTTGGGTCTCAACATCTTCGAATACACCTTTGAGGAGCATGACCAGACGGTGGCTTACTCCCTCTCCATCCCCTTCATCTCGACTTTCGCCTTTGCGGCAGTGATGAAGCATCAGGATGCACCGGGCACCACCTTCAAGCGTCACATGAAAATCGCCAAAGGCGTCCTTTCTGAAGATGACACCCTCCTGCGCGAAATCCTCTTCAACCCCTACACCAAGGGACAGGTGGAGCAAATCCGCAAGGAGATGAAAGAAATCATCGAAATCATCGACACCCGCGACGAAGACCACATGCAGCAGTATCTGACCAAGATACGTAAGAACATCAAGTGAGGGTCTTACACATTATTATATTTAAAGGGCATTGCTACACGTTAGCAATGCCCTTTTTCTGTTGACTTAAACTCGCCGTTCAGTTGTTCCAGCAACTGCGGGTTGAGGTCTAAGGCTTTTCGCATGTCGTCAAGAGCACCTTTCTTGTCGCCTCGATTCATGCGGAGGGAGCCACGAAGTTGGTAGAGTTCGGCATCCTCGGTGTGGAGGGTGTCGATGAGCACATCCAAGTCTTTTTCCGCCTCTTCATACTGCTGCATCTGGCAGAGGGTGAGGGCACGCTGTTGATAAGCCTTGGCATCCGAAGGGTTGGCAGCGATGGCTTGGGTGGTTTGTACAATCATTTCGAGTGGAGTCATATTGAATCAATCTTTAGAAGTGAGCAATGTAGGGGAAAGACGGACATCGAAGCCATCGACAAGAAGTTCTTCCTCTGCCATCATGTCCCGAATGGTTTCTTTCAGCACCTGTGTTTTGAGGGAGAGTTTCTTCAAGTCTGTCAGTTGATGCACTTTGCCGTCTTGCAGAAATTCGACAATCGCCTTCCGCGTTTCCTGAATTTCATCCACCTGATGAGCGGTGGTCTTTTTCTTTTCCAGACACACGTCACACTGGCCACAATCGCAATCGGTCTTCTCGCCAAAGTAGCGAAGGAGCATCCGACTGCGGCATTTGTCAGTCGTGGTCACATATTCCGCAATGTCGTCGATACGCTGTTGGAAGTCGCTCTTGCGATCTTGATAAACGATGGGAGGCAGATTGATTTGTTCCGTATCCACACGAGCGATGGGATAACCCACCGTGGGCGTATGGCGATGAGGGATAAAATCAATAATGCGACTGTGATGAAGGTCTTTCAGAATCTGATAAACACGTTCAGCCGAAATCCCCGTGAGCACAGACAGGTATTGCTCTTCGACGTAGACAAAGCCGGCAAACACCCCCGTATAGACACGCAAGATGGTCTGAATCACGGCATCCGTTTCTGCATCCGTTTCGTACATCCGATAAAGTTCTTCTTTCCGCAAGATGAAATGCAGTGCCGACTTGAAATCCTGCTCCTCGTGAAATTCCAGATAGCCCGCATTATTCAACAGGTTCAATGCCGAACAAGTCGGGACGGGAAACTGCTGAAAGCGTTTGCAAAATGTTTCGAGCGGGAAGTAAAACGTCCTGCCTGTCGCCTCGCCGACTCCGACCTGCAGGAAACAGGCGACGTTCTCATACGTCTTCCTCACATAGTCAATGTCGGGATAGGTCTGAGGCACACGACGATTGAGCATCTTGATGTCTTGCTTGTTGTAGAGCAAGACTGCATAGGAGGTCTTGCCGTCACGCCCTGCACGACCAGCCTCCTGAAAGTAAGCCTCGAGCGAATCGGGCATGTTGAAATGAATCACCAGCCGCACATCGGGCTTGTCGATGCCCATGCCGAAAGCGTTGGTAGCGACCATCACACGCACACGGTCTTTCCGCCAACTAATCTGACGAAGGTCTTTCTCCGCATTGGTGAGCCCTGCATGGTAGTGGCTGGCGGAAATGCCCTGGTCGTTCAAGTAGCGGGCAATGTCCACCGTCTGCTGACGAGTGCGTGTGTAAACAATGGCACTGCCATTGGGCACCCCCTGCAACACGTGCAGCATCTCCCCTGCCCTGTCTTCCGTCTCACGCACCACATAGATGAGGTTCTTGCGTTCAAAACTCATCGAAAAGACATTCTTTTCCCTGAAAGCGAGTTGTTCCTGAATGTCATCCACCACCTTGGGTGTGGCAGTTGCCGTCAATGCCAACACAGGCACATGGGCAGGAAGGAGGCGACGCATCTGGGCAATCTGCAAATAAGAAGGGCGGAAGTCGTAGCCCCACTGCGAGATGCAATGAGCCTCATCCACCACAATCATGCTCACCTGACGCATACGCACCAGTTTCGCCTGAAAGATGTCGGAAGAAAGCCGTTCGGGGGAGATGTAAAGAAGTTTGTAAGCACCCAAGACACTATTGTCGAGCACACGGATGATGTCGTCACGCAGCATACCCGAATAAACCGCCTCGGCCTTGATGCCACGGTTCTTGAGTTGCTGCACCTGGTCTTTCATCAGCGAGATGAGCGGAGTGACCACGATGCACAACCCTTCCATTGCCAACGCCGGCACCTGAAAGCAGATGGACTTTCCGCCACCCGTCGGCATCAGTCCCAGCGTGTCCTTTCCGCTGCAGATGCTTTCGATGATGTCCGCCTGAATGCCTCGGAAAGATTCGTAGCCCCAATACTCCCTGAGGATGTCAAGATACTTTCCGTCAGCCATTCTCGCCCACCTCTGGTTCGCTAATCCTGATGTCCTCGATTTGCAGTTGCACCTCGCCATGCTTGCGTGAATTTTCCTCCACGCTATACACGATGTCGAAGGCTCGTTTAGTCTTGATGTAGCGTGCTTCCGAACTCTGTCCGAAAGCGATGCCGTTCATCACGTTGTTCGACTTATTGTCCACCAGTTCCAACTTGATGTGCTCCTGCTGACGACCCACCACCTTGCTCGTGCCATAGTCATAGACATGGTGTGTGCAGAACAACGGCTTGGGGTTGTCGGGGCCGTATGGACGCATCCGCTTCAGGTCGGAATGGAACTTGGGCGTGATATCCTTGAAGTTGATGACCGCATGAATGTCCAGGTTCGGACGGGTCTGCTCGGGATTGATATTCTCGTGTACATACTCCTCGAAACGGCGAGTGAACTCAGGCACGTTTTCGAGTTTCATCGACAGGCCTGCCGCGTAGGTGTGTCCGCCAAAGTTGTCGAGCAAATCCTCGCAATGCTGAATCGCCTTATACACATCGAAGCCGCTCACGCTGCGGGCACTGCCCGTCACGATGTCACCATCGAGGGTGAGCACCACTGCCGGACGGAAAAATTCCTCAGTCAGACGCGATGCCACGATGCCGATGACCCCCTTGTGCCAGTCGGCGTTGTAGATGACGATGGCACTCTTGTCCTCCATCTCGGGCATGTGCTCCACCACGCGGCTCGCCTCCTCGGTCATGCGTTTGTCCAGTTCCTTACGCTCCTCGTTGTAGTGGTTGATGGTCTCTGCCATCGAGAGCGCCTTCTTGTAATTGTGTTCCACCAGCAGGTCCACCGACTCCTTGCCGTTCTGGATGCGGCCGCTGGCGTTAATGCGAGGACCTATCTTGAAGATGATGTCGCTCATGGTCAAGTCCTTGCCCGTCAGGCCGCACACGTCAATCACCGCCTTCAGCCCCACGCTGGGGTTGTTGTTCAACTGACGCAACCCGTGGAACGCCAAGATGCGGTTCTCGCCCATGATGGGCACAATGTCGCTGGCGATGCTGACGGCACAGAGGTCGAGCAGCGGAATCAATGTGCTGAAAGAAATGCCGTTGCTGATGGCAAAGGCCTGCATAAACTTGAATCCCACGCCACAACCTGAAAGGTCGAGATAAGGATAGGTGTTATCAACTCGCTTGGCATTGAGGATGGCAACTGCCGGCGGCAGCACCTCGTCGGGCACATGATGGTCGCAGATGATGAAGTCGATGCCTTTGTCCTTGGCATACTGAATCTCCTCTGTCGCCTTGATGCCACAATCCAACACGATGACCAGTTTCACGCCACGGCTCTCGGCATAGTCAACACCCTTCCGCGACACGCCATAGCCCTCTTCGCTGCGGTCGGGAATGTAACACTCCACATTCGAATAGAACTGGGTCAGGAAGCGGTAAACCAATGCCACAGCCGTACACCCATCCACGTCGTAGTCGCCATACACCAAGATGCGTTCACGCTGTCCCATCGCCTCGTTCAGCCGCTCCACGGCCACATCCATATCCTTCATCAAGAATGGGTCGTGCAGTTCCTGCAACTGCGGACGGAAATACGTCCTCGCCTTCTCCGCCGTGCGAATGCCACGTGCCACGAGCATCTGTGCAATGGCTGGATTGACGTTCACAGCGTCAGCCAACTCTTGGGCACATGCCTGGTCTTCGGTTGTAGGTGGTTGGTAATTCCATTTGTAATTCATTATATGTTGTCGTTTTATATGCACTCCCGATGCCCCGTCCGCACCACTCATCCTCCCACCTTCTTTCCGCTCAAAATCCTCCCGCCTCAACCCGTCTTCACAGGGGCAAAATCACGCATCCACACACGCTCAGCAGCACCATTTTTTATCAAACAGCACATTTTCACCCAATATAATGTGTAAAGGTAGGGAAAAAAAATGATATACGGGCAAATTCTGCCCAAACTTTTTATATTTTTTGAGTTTTTACCCCTTTCTTCTTGATTTATGTCATTAAAATGCCACTTTTCTCCATGTTTTTAAAGTTATTTCTTGCAACATCGAAAAAAAGCCGTACCTTTGCAACGTGTTTTTCATAGTATTAGATTTAAGGTTAACAAAGGTTCGGGTTACGGCGGTAACCCATTTTTTATTTTAAACGGGTTGCTCCCATTGGCAAAAAGAGGCTTCCCGCAAGAAAAAAGGAAGGCTCTGCCCGAAAAGACAGAGCCTCTCTCCCACGAAACAAGGAAGGGGTTGCTCCACAACGGAGCAACCCCTTCTTTCATCTCCTCGCATCCCCTCTGACCCTTCCCTCGATACCTCAAAAGTGGTCTGAGTCACACCGCCTCGGTGGTCTGAGTCACACCACTCGGGCGGTGTGACTCAGACCACTTTTGGGGTGTCGAGCAAGCCTTTGGGGAGGTGTCGGGTTGGGGAATGCAGAGGACTACTCGTTTCGTTCCAAATCGAAGCCGATGCTCTCGACGGCAGCCTTCACTTCGTCGTCGCTGATGTCGTCGCCAACAACGATGGTTTGACCCGTTGGCAGGTCCACCGTCACCGACTCCACACCTTTCACGCTGCGAATGGCATTCTCCACATTCACCTTGCAGTGGTTGCAGTTCATGCCTTTCACGATGTAAGAATGGGTGGCACAGGCATCGTCGGCACAATGGTCATGTTCGTGACAGTGGCAATGCCCTTCGTGGTCGTGCCCACAATGGCACGCTGACTTGTGCATCAGCCGCATCCGCAGGACATTGAGCAGCAAGAGCCCCAAAACAACCGTGCAGGTCCACTCGAACCAACCTGCCACGTCGTGACAGCAGGCATGGGTGTTGCTCAGGTGCTGAGTGAACCACTCTCGTGGCAACAATTGGTCTATCACCACGCCAAAGCACACCGAACCGAGAATGATGGCAGCGAGGTAGAGCACCAAGGTTTTCCGTCCCAACACCTTATTGACCACCAGAATGGAGGCGACGTTGCAGGCAGGGCCCGCCATCAGCATCACCAGGGCGGCACCCGGAGTCAGCCCCTTCATCATCAGCGCCACGGCGATGGGGATGCTGCCTGTGGCACAGATGTACATGGGCACGCTGATGCAGAGCACCAAGAGCATACTGAGGAAGGTGTTATCTTTGAAGACGGCGAAGAAGGAATCGGGCACCAGCACCGTAATCAGCCCTGCTACGACGAGACCCACCACGAGCCACTTGCCGATGTCTTCCATCATCTCGACAAAACCGAACTTGAGGGCTTCAAGGCAACGCTGTCCAAAGGTCAGGTTCTTCTGCTCCGACCAGGCTTTTGCGGCATCGTGCGAGTGAGCAGCCTCTTCCGTTAAAGAAGGCTCCTCTTTTTCGCCCAGATTGACGAACGTGCCGCCAATGAGTGCCGTAAAGAATGCCGCAATGGGTCTTATCACCGCAAAGGGCAAGCCCATGAGCGAGTAGGTGGCGAAGATGCTATCGACTCCCGTCTGCGGAGTGGCAATCAGGAACGAAACGACCGCCCCCTTGCTGGCTCCCTCACGCTTCAGCGACATCGCCGTCGGAATCACGCCACACGAGCACAACGGCAGTGGCACACCGAAGATGGCGGCGTTCACCACCGAACGCACCGTGTTTCCACTCAGATACTTTGCATACCATCCGTCAGGAATGAACGCATGCATCACTCCTGCCAGCAGGAAGCCTAACAAGAGGTAGGGTGACATCTCGTTGATGATGCCCAACACGGCTTCCAAAACGTTCCAAACATATTCCATATCGTTCCTTTCTTTTAGATTGACGCTGCAAAGTTACGGAGAAAGTTTTGCAATCGGGTTGCAAAGATATGGATTTCGGGGTTTGGTGATTTGAAAAAAAGTTGTTACCTTTGCCCACAAACAGACTTTCCATGAAAAAATTGTACTTCACGTTGTTCTATTGGTGGCTCTTCACCCTCCCCGTTTTCTGCCAGACGGAGCAGAAGATGGAGCGGATTTCGTGGGATGGTTTTGTGGAGATGATGATGGAGGAGAGTGAGGAGGAAGTGGACGAGACGCTGATGGAGCAGTTGTATGAGTTGCATGGCAATCCGCTGGACATCAACGAGGTGAGGAAAGAGGACTTGGAGGTGTTGCCGTTTCTGAGCGAGGAGCAGATTGAGGGGATTGTGAGGTATGTGGAGAAGAACCGACCGGTGCAGTCGTTGGGAGAGTTGATGTTTGTGAAGGAGTTGGGAAAGGCGGCGAGGGAGATGCTGCGGCTGTTTGTGGAGGTGAAGGCATCGCGACACAATCGCGATGCACACCTGACGGTGGGGAAACTGCTGAGGTACGGAAAGAATGAGGCGGTGTGGAGGACGGATGTGCCGTTTTACAGGAAGGCGGGATACGAAGATGTGCCGGCGGAGGTGTTGGCGAAGTCGCCGAACAAGGTCTATCGGGGTGACCGATTCCACCATTCGCTTCGGTATGCTTTTTCGAGCCAGAACTACCTGTTGGCGGGGCTGAACATGGAGAAGGATGCTGGGGAGCGAGGAGTGGATTATGTGTCGGGCTATGTACAGGTGAAGGATATGGGCATCGTGAAGAATGCCATCATGGGGAATTACCGACTGAGTTTTGGCAAGGGATTGGCGGTGAACACATCTGCGAAGTTTGGCAAGATGATGATGTTCAGTTCGATGGACAGGATGGACGTAGGCATCACGAAGCATTCATCGACGATGGAAGACGGCTACTTCACCGGTGGGGCTGCCACGCTGAGGATGGGGCAAGTGGAGGTGTCCGCCTTCGGTTCGTATCGGAAGGGGGACGGGACGTACAACAACGATTCCACAGGCATGTCGTCGCTGAAGACTGACGGCTTGCACCGCACTCAACTGGAGCACAGCAAGAAGGGCAACCTCGGCATCACCAACTTCGGCGGCAATATCCATTGGGAAAGTGGCGGTTTGCAACTCTCGGCCACGGCTATCACCACGCATCTGTCGGTGCCTTTGGCTCCGAAACACGACACCCCTTCCAGCACCTACCGATACTACAACGCCCACGGACAGGACTTTTTCGTCGGCAGCCTTGCCTACGCCTACCGCTACCAATCCCTCACGTTCAGCGGCGAGACTGCCCTGAGCAACAACGAACGCCAGAGTGGCACCGCCACCCTCAATGCCCTGCGATGGCGAGTGAACGGCGACAATGTGCTGACGCTCATCGGGCGATACTACGGAGCGAAGTTTGTGAGCCTCAACGGAAAGACTTTCGGCGAGAATTCGGCGGTGCAGAACGAGGAGGGTGTCTTTCTGAGTTGGACAACCAAATCTGTGAGAAACACCCTCATCGAAGCATACGTCGATGCCATGTACTTCCCGTGGCTGAAGTATCAAGTGTCGGAGAGTTCCTATGGCTATGAGGGCTTGTTGCAAGCCACCTACGCCCCAAGCAGCCGCTGGAGTCTGCTTGCCCGTTACCGCATCAAGGCGAAACAAAAAGATTTCACGCTCGAAGATGGCACGCTGAGAAGTTTGGAATACAACACGAACCAGAACTTGAAACTGCAACTGAACTGCACCCTTTCCCCGTCTGTGTCCCTCCGCACGTCCGTGGCAGGCACCCTTGTCAGTTTCGGTGACAACCCCAACGAAAAAGGCTTTACCATCGGAGAAAACATCCGTTGGCAAAGCCTCCGAAACAAATGCCGCATCGACTTCGGCATCACCTATTTCAACACAGACGGCTACAATGCCCGCGTCTATCATTACGAGCCGACGCTCCTCTATGCTTTCGGTTCGACTTCTTACTATGACCACGGCATCCGCACCACCCTCCTTGCCTCCATCCCCGTCGTGAAGCAATCTCTTTTCATCAATGCCAAACTCGGCATGACGAAGTATTTCAACAGGGAGCGTATCGGAACGGAATTAGAGATGATTGATGCCGACCATCGGGAGGACTTGCAGGTGCAAGTGCGGTGGAAGTTCTGACACGAATACATTGTTATTTATTTATCGTTCTGCTTCGATATTGTGTGCTTGTTTATATGATGGCCAAAAGGATGGCCAAGAGCAGGAACACAATAATCAGGCAACCCAGACCGGGACGGATGCCCTGGGCCACAACGTCGAAGACGTAGCCCAAAGCCTTCATGCCCCATCCCAGAAGGCCTACGCCGAAGAAGAGAAACAGACAGACAATAATGATCAGTATAATTTCCATGAAGTTATTTGTCGTTTAGAACTAAGAAAACCGCAAGACCCATCATCACCATTGAAGCAATGAGAATAATGAACATATACCAGATTCCCATCTTCTGTTGGTGACGAAAGAAATCCAGTTCATCTTTTGTATAATGGCGATGACGTCGACTTTTCCCGTCATCGTATTCCTTTATTTTATTCAACCAAACTCTCAACATATATCAACACATTATAATACTTGCTTTATATGCCATATCAGCCTCTTGCGTGAGCCAACGTCCAATGAATGTCGCCCCGACAACATACTTGTGAAGAAAACGGGCGTGCCCTCCAGTTCATTTCTGCAGACGACAACATCTGTCCCGATTTTGTCATCGAATACCGTTTTGAAGCCGTCATGTCCATTCAGGAGGTCACGAGCAAAGGCATTGCACACTACGATAACTTTCGGCTTCGCCATTCGCATCGCCCTCACTGCTATGTCCACTTGTTTCTCGCAGAACCCTTTGGCTTTAGAGTCTTTGTCAACATTTCCTCTGATGATTGTCTGTGAGTTATTTCGAATGCCTAATAGGTCCAAATAAGAATAGAGAGGGATGCCCACCGAATTGGCAATACTTGTGATAGTTCGGAAATATGGATAGGCATCTGCCTTCAAATCCCCAAATGTTCTGCTTCGTGTTTTGTCAGATCTATCCATAGCAGGATTCAATCCCACAAAAAGCATGGTATCCTTATAGAGATGATCTACTATGTCGTAGCCATTTTCAGTTAATGGCAGACCCTTGTAATCCTCCCAAAGACCGTCATATTCTTTTTTGAAATGATTTGCCAATACAATTCTGTCTTCCATAATTTTCTTTGTGAGAAATATAGCATCGCAAAAATGCGGACTGACTTTGTACATGTCGCCCTCATTCTCATTGTAGTTGCGTACAAGACACATATAGCAATAGTCGCGTGCCATGCAGTTCAGACATTTTGGGAAGTCCTTTTGCTTCACACCACGAAGTTCTTCCAGTTTGGGCGACTGTCTCCATATCTCCGTTAGGGATTGTCTAAACACATTACCGAGGACAAAGCCTTGCCACCCCGCACAAGGATAGACATTCCCATTTGCTGCAACACAGCACTTGTCGTAGCCTACACCGCAAATTGCTTCTTCTTTGAATCGCTTGGGGTCTATATCATATCGCTGCAACCGCGATGTTCCTTTTTTCCTTTCATTATATATATCAACGTTGTACTTCTTGAAATCCTCAATAATAGATGCTATCTTGTGGAGAGGTATTTGATAGGATAGATTATCGGTGTCAAGATCAGCTCGTGCAATTAGTGAAAAATAAGACTGGATGGCTATATTCCTTGCTGTTGCATATTCAAAGACTCCTCTGTAACTATCGTAATTCGCAGTCATTATAGGGCATGAGATTTGAAGAGGGATATTTGCACCAACGAGTTTCTCGATTGCGGTCATCGTTTTCGACCACGAGCCTTTCACCTTGGTGATTGCGTCGTGTATGGTTGGATTCATTGAATACAACGAAGTCTGTATCAGGAGGATGTTCGCCTCTTTCAGAACAGGTATTTGGCTATCTTTAAGGGAAATCAGATTGGAGAATATGGATATTTCCAAATCTTTCTCTCTGCAATAGGCTACAATATCCATTAAATCCTTATGTAGAAACACTTCACCGCCAGACAAAGTCACATGTAGCCCCCCCATCTCTCGAAACTGGTCTATGATGTCTTTCACCCTTTGTGTGGGAATTTCAAACCCGTGTTGTTTTTTTCCATCCGGAATATAACAGTGAATACATCGTTCGTTGCACCGGCTGGAAAGTTCAAGCTGGATATTGGGCATCAGTTTTTGGGCACGTACATCCTCCAAATAATAATCATGGGGTTCATCAGAGGGTTCCTCTTCTGAAGGGCTAAATGCAGCATTCGACGATGACACGTTCACCTTTTTATCGTAATCGAATTCCAAATCCAAAGAGTCCAGTTCTTCGGCAGTGTCGCCCATAACCACGAAGGAATCCTTTACCAGAGGTTCTATGAATTCCATAAAATCATTATATAAGGTGTCGCTGTCTACACCTTCATAATAATCCAGCAGATGTGCCACAATATCACCTATCTCTTGGGGTTCCCGCATAATCATTCGCAACAAATCTGCACCAAATTCGTCGTAGGTGCGATCTTGGCCAGTAAGTTGATTGGTGATGAAACCGTAGTGTTCTGTACACCGGATAAAACTGTTTTTTGACTGTCTTAGCAACATAGTTTTCTTTTTAGTTCGCTAAAGGTTAATGATGCAGCAAACAGAGGAAGAGGGGGATGTGTTGGACAGCCCCCTTATCCTCGTCACGCACTCATTTCAAGGTTGAAACCAAGTGCATGGGCAAAGTCATGCCTACAATTGTCTTCTGAGGAATGCACGCTCATCAAATGTTGAGACTTGTGTCACAGAAACGACGGCTGACTTTGGACTTCATTTGGGCTTTCTGATACTTCTTCATTGTAGTGAATTTTTATAGTTATGCCTACTCTTTTTCAAGGATTTTCGGCTTTCTCCTATATCCTACAGTGCTGCAGAATACAGCATTCGAGTCTGACCTCACTTTTGCAAAGATACGCAATCGCAAAAAAGATGGCATAAAAAAAGCCATTTCAAATACTATTTCAAATTTGAAATGGCTGTGAAACAGCACTCGAAGGAAGGTGGAAAAGAAGAGAAATCCCCGATAAAATGGGGCTTTAGGGCGTTGTCGCACTTCTGGGAGGGAACAGATGCATGAAATCTGCACATCACGACGGAGAACATCAAAAAAAGAGGGTTAGTTCCTGTAGTCGATGAGGGCCTCAAGGTTGGAAAGGTCGCAGGAGTCGGCCACACGAACCCAAACGACGGAGTCGGTGTTTGACATGTTGAGGGACATGCGATAGACACCGAGAAAGACAAAACCCGAATCGACAAGGTTTTGCATGAACACACACCGCACCTCGTTGTTGGCGATGGCTTGATAGTATCGTTTTTCGTTGAAATCGACGATTGTCTGGTTGGCACTGTCGGGACAGGTCCCTGTGAAGTATTCCGAGATGGTGGGAAAGAGTGCGGCACTGTCACCGCTGTTGTGGTATTGCGGATGTTGGTACTGAGGGCCCCACAATACAATGTCCGGATAGTCGGGCAACTTCTTGTAGTGCTGTTCGTAAGGGGTATTGATGCCAAAGAGAGAAAGGTACTCGTCATAGGTGGCAAAATATTCCCCCTTGCACAACATGTGGCCTTTGGCATCTTCATCCGATTGATGACAGAAATGCCATACGGCAATGAGAGGCAAGGCGATAAACAGGGCTATACAAATCCATAGCAAACCGTGCATCGACTTCTTACGATTGTTTACGACAGAAGTCACAGGCTCAGGCGTAGTTTGTGTGGGGGAAATAGATTCGGAACGTAAGGTGGCGACGAAACTTGCATAGTCGGCATAGTCGAGATAGTGAGCCAGGATGTTGAGCGTGTCTATGCGGGGCATTCCGTTGCTCTTGGTATATCCCCAGATACGCATGAGGGTGCTGGCACTGATGCGTTCGTGTGTCTTCTGCCAGATGTCGCCCATGAGATTGTCGAAATCCTTGGGCGTTTTCGGTTTCCTGCCCAGCCGTTGCTCCACGGCTTCGCACAATGTCTGTAGCGTCTGATGATTGTTGTTTTGTTGGTGTTCCATTACCGTTTTCCTTGCGTTTCAGTTTCAACTCCCCGACGCAGTCCATCATGAACCCGCGTGAAAATCGGGCACAAAATTACAAAAAATATTTGTCTTGATGAAGTGTTCTTGCCAGAATCTTCTTTTCGGAGTTGTTTTTCTTTTGTCAGGGTCATGCCTTGCGGATGGAACAGACGGAAGGAACAATTGGGAATCACCTATATAATTCATGTTTCTTGATATACCCTGACACTTTCTCGTCCACCCATTCTTTCATGTCCTCTCCTCTCTGCATCCCTTCCCTGATCTCCGTCGAACTGATGTCATAAAGCGGAGTGTCCACCACTCGAACCGAAGGGGGCAAAGCCGATTCATCTATCTCACAGCCGGGGCGGCGATACACTAATATATTATAGGTATCGACAATCTCCTGGGCATGATACCACCTTGGGAAGCGTTCCCAATTGTCTGCCCCAATCACCAGCACAAACTCATGCTCGGGATACGCCTTGCGGAGTTCGCCCAATGTGGTGATGGTATAAGATGGCACAGGCAGATGCCGCTCAAAGTCCGACACCTTCACACCTTTCACCTTCTTGGTTGCGAGTTTTGCCATGTTCAGCCGATGCTCATACTCTGCGATGTCGCTCGCTGTCCCCTGCTTCAGCGGATTCAAGGGCGACACCAACAGCCACAACTCATCCACCAGCCCTTGCTGCACAATTGATGCTGCCAACTGGGTGTGTCCCCTATGAATGGGGTTGAAACTTCCTCCGTAAATGCCTATTCTCATAAAAAAGCGTTATTTCAATCGCAAAGATAAGCGTTTTTTCACTTAAAATCACTACCTTTGCACAAAATTTAAGCAAATAAAACATGAAAGAAATCGTTTTGAGTGGCATTCGCCCTACGGGAAACCTCCACCTCGGAAACTATTACGGAGCAGTGCAGAACTTTGTGAAGATGCAGGATGATTACAACTGCTACTACTTCATTGCCGACTGGCACTCGCTCACCACACACCCCAAGCCCGAAGACATCCAGCAGTCGGCTCGCACCATCTTGGCCGAGTATCTGGCTTGCGGCATCGACCCCGAAAAATCAACCATCTACATACAGAGTGACGTGCCCGAGACCATCGAGTTGTACCTCTATCTGAACATGAACTGCTACCTCGGCGAGTTGGAGCGTGTGACCACCTTCAAGGAGAAGGCACGCAAGCAGCCCAACAACGTGAACGCCGGATTGCTCACCTACCCCACGCTGATGGCCGCCGACATCTTGCAGCATCGTGCCGCCAAGGTGCCCGTGGGCAAAGACCAGGAGCAGAACATGGAGATGGCACGCAAGTGTGCCCGTCGCTTCAACAACATCTACGGCGTGGAGTTTTTCCCCGAGCCGCAGAACTTCTACTTTGGCGACCATGCCATCAAGATACCCGGACTCGACGGCAGTGGCAAGATGGGCAAGTCGGAAGGCAACTGCATCTACCTCTACGAAGACGCCAAGAGCATCGAGAAGAAGGTGAAGAAGGCGGTGACCGATTCAGGTCCTACGGAGCCCAATCAGGAGAAGCCCGAGGTCATCCAGAACCTTTTCACGCTGATGGAAATTGCCTCCAGCAAGGAGACCTACGACTACTTCAACGAGAAGTGGAACGACATGACCATCCGCTACGGCGACCTGAAGAAGCAACTGGCTGAGGACATCGTGAACACCCTCGCCCCCATCCGCGAACGCATTCTCGAATACCAGAACAACCAGGAACTGCTCGACAAGGTGGCGAAACTCGGTGCCGAAAAGGCACGCGAAAGTGCGGCTGCCACACTCCGCGAGGTGAGAAAGATTATCGGATTCAGAGTTTACTAACCCCTGCAAAGAACCCATAAGGAGAGAGAGGAAGTGCCCCCATCGGCATTTCCTCTCTTTGTCATTTTAGGTGTGCTCGACACCTCAAAAGTGGTCTGAGTCACACCGCCTCGGTGGTCTGAGTCACACCACTTGGGCGGTGTGACTCAGACCACTTTTGAGGCTTCGGGCAGAGGGTGAGTTCAGTCTTTCGTGATGAGTTTGTAGCCTATGCCGCGCACGTTGATGATGCGGATGTCGGGGTCGCGAGAGAGTTTGTGGCGAAGTTTGGAAATGAAGACATGGAGGCTGCGGGTGTTGAAGAAGGAGTCGTCGCCCCAGAGTTCGAGGAGGATGTCGCGGATGGGCACCACGTCACCTCGGTGCTGGCAGAGCCGTTTCAGGATTTCAGCCTCTCGATGGGAAAGCGAGAAGACCTGCGGGGTGAAGTCAGCATCGGAGAAAAGGAGTTGCTGGGTGAGGGTGTCGAGTTGGTAGTTGCCGAGGATGAAGCGGTGCTCCTCCTTCTTGTCGGGGGCGGGAGCGATGCAGGCACGTCCGACGAGGGCTTTGAGACGAATCATCAGTTCCTGCATGCCAAAGGGTTTGCGAAGGTAGTCGTTGGCTCCGAGTTCAAAACCATGCACCACGTCTTCGGTGGCAGTACGTGCGGTGAGGAAGAGGACGGGAATGTGTGGGTCGTTCTGACGAAGACGTTTCACCATGTCGAAACCATCCATGCGGGGCATCATCACGTCGGCAACGATGATGTCGGGATGGAGTGTG
Source organism: Bacteroidaceae bacterium (assembly GCA_017483605.1). Lineage (GTDB taxonomy): Bacteria > Bacteroidota > Bacteroidia > Bacteroidales > Bacteroidaceae > Minthosoma. The sequence continues at coordinate 38,411 of JAFUWG010000021.1, forward strand.
TGGTACATCCGCAAACCTTCTTCGCCGTCGTGAGCAATGTGAATGATGAAGCCTTGCTGATCGAGCGTGTCTTTGATGATGAGGGCGAGGGTGGCTTCATCCTCAACCAAGAGTACCGTTATGTTTTCGTTTGGAGTCATAGGAATTATAGGAAAGAGATGAGCATGCCGCCCATGAGCCATGCCAATAGGTTGAGCGTGTGGGCGTTAGGTTTGGGAAAATGAAGGATGAACGTGCTGCCCTCCCCTGGCTTACTATCGACAGAAACAGAGCCTCGGTGCAACCGCATCATGGTCGCCACGTAATAGAGCCCGAGTCCATGCCCTTTCACGTTGTGGAGGTTGCCGTTGGGCACACGATAAAACTTTTCAAAGATGTGGCGTTGCTGCTCGAGGGTGATGCCGATGCCACGGTCGCTGACAGAGATGAACGTTGTCCCATCGCGAGTGATGCCGCCACAAACGTTGATGTCAGCCTCTGCCACCGAGTATTTCACCGCATTATCCAGCAGATTGCCTAGCATCTGCAAGAGCAAGGTGCGGTCGGCGGTCAGCATCAGGTTGTCGGGCTGAATGGCGGTGGCGATATGGAGCGGCTTTTCGTTCTTCATCTTCAGAGTCTCCACGGCAGCAGCCACAACCTCTTTCACATTCAGCACTTCCAGTTTCAGCGTAAAGTTTTTCTGCCGTTCTGCACTCATCGACAGAATCTGCTCCACCATACCACCCAATCGTTGCAGTTGCTCCTGAGAGACACGAAGGTATTTTTCCCGTGTCGCCGCGTCCTCTCCTTGATGGAAATGCAACAGGGCATCGTTGGCAGCGTATGCCACAGCGATGGGGGTCTTCAGTTCGTGGGTGATGTTATGGGTGAAGTCGCTCTTCATCTCGTCGAGTGTCTTCTGTTTCAGCAGCGTGTGGATGAGATACCAGAACGTAAAGACTAGAACAATCAACGTGAACAGGGAACTGGCGATGATGCCTTTCAGCGACTTCAACACGCTCACAGCGACTGGCTCCATCCACAGGCGATAGAGGTCGTGCTGCGACGAAGTGTAGTGGTAATCGTAATGCACGGCTTTCTCGGTCGGTTGATAGTGAGGCGTGGTAATCATGTTAAGTGTATCTATTCCCAGTGTGTCCGTCTCATCAACCGCATTCACATGGAAATGAAATTGCTCCAGCCGATGTGATGTGTCGATGTGATGCTCTTGCAGCCTCAACGTCAGGAGGCTGTCGAACACCGTCACGTCAGGTTCGCTCAACAGGTCGATGCCGTTGTGGATGCCCTGCTGCATCATCTGCGTCAAGTCGCGGACAGACTTCTGGTCGTCTACCACGGCGGAGAAAAGCCCGTTCCCACCACTGACCAATGCCTTGTTTTTCTCGGCTTCTTCTGTGTCGTATGAATGCACGTCCACCCGCATGTGCCGTTTGCCAGCCACGCTGTCACGCCGAATGGTGATGGTGTCCGTCAGTTCCTCGTCCTTCATGATGATGGCGTCGTAGCCCTTCTGACGGACGGCAGTGAAAGAGCCAGCGTACACCATCTGATTGTCCACGTCCATCTTGTAGCCCGTGGCATAACTGACCTCACCATGCGTTTGTGTCTTTTGCGAGAGTTTGGCGATGCGGAGCACCATCTCGTTATAGTCAGAGATTCGAAGTGCCTCCACAATGCTCTCCTCCATCTCCTGCTTGCGGGTCTCGTAGAGATTGTGAAGGCAGTAAAGTTGGAAGAGGAAGATGGCTGCAAGGGCGGTGCAGACAAGAATGGTGATGGTTTTGAGTGGCAGTTTCATGCTGCAAAATTAAGGGTTTTCAGGGAGATTCCATGTTTTTGATAAGACTAAATAACACTTTTCTGTCTCGTTGGTAAGACTACGTAACCAAAAGTCTTCTTCATGAACGAAAAAGGCTCCGTAACTTTGCAGCAAAAACAACATGAAGAAACTATTGACCATCATGGCATGGGCGGCACTGCCCATCTGTAGCGTAGCCCAAAGCGACACGCTCTCTACTCATCAAATCCAAATAGCCACCACCGACAGCCTCCAACTCACCCTGCCCGAAGTGATGGTGAAGGGTGAACGCCCCATCGTGCAAATCGATGGCAGCAAACTCATCTTCGACATGCCCCAACTGACGGAGGGCAAACCGCTCGACAACGCTTTCGACGCTCTGAAAGAACTGCCCGGCGTGACCACCACGGACGACGACGTACAACTGGGCGGACAGTCGGTGCCCATCATCATCAATGGCAAACTCACCTCCATGACCCGCCAGCAACTCCTCACCCTGCTCAAGTCCACACCTGCCAGCCGACTGCAAAAGGCGGAACTGATGATGGCTGCCCCTGCCAAGTACCAAGTGCGGGGTGCCCTCCTCAATCTGGTGCTGAACAAAGCCACCGACGGAGATACCGCCCTGCAAGGCGAACTCTATGCCAAAGCGGAAACGGAGCACGAAGCCTCGTTCAACGAACGTGCCACCCTGCTCTATCACCAAGGCAAACTCTCGCTCGATGCCCTCTACAGCATCAGCCACGGCAAGGGCTATCACACAACGCATCAGACGGGCCTCCACACCCTGAACGACGGCACCCAACACCCCATCGACACTCGCAACGTGACCCACTCCGATGCCCGCCCCACCCACGACTACCGCATCGGGCTCGACTACGACTTTTCCGACCAGCACCAACTGAGCCTCGCCTACACCGGCAATAACGACGGCGGCAACTACCAGAGCCACATGACGGGTGTGCAGCAATCGGCCATCGCCAACACCAAGAAGGACATCCTCCACAACGGGCACATCGACTACACCCTTCCCTTCGGGCTGAACATCGGGGCTGACCTCACCTACTACGAAAGCAACCACTCGCAAGACCTCGTCAGCAACCTCAACGGCAGCCAACTGGACTTCTTCACACAAAACCAGCAACGCATCAACCGCACCAAATACTTCCTCCGCCAAGAGCACACCCTGAAGAAAAACTGGAGCCTCAACTACGGAGCCACCTACACCTACGTGATTGACCACAGCCGACAGCACTACACCGCCACGGGCAGCACCCTGCAAAGCGACCTGCCCGATGACCTCCTGTCTCGCAACACAGAAAAGACCTTCAACCTCTACGCAGGGGCTTCCCACACATTCAGCACCCACCTCTCGGCGGAAGCCTCTCTCGCCGCCGAACACTACCGCACACCCGTGTGGAACGATTGGGACTTCTTCCCGACCCTCAACCTCTCCTTCACTCCACAGGCCCAATGCATCTGGCAACTCTCCCTCAGCAGCGACAAACGCTATCCCGACTATTGGGCTGTGCAGAACGCCACCACCTACTATGGCGGTGCGTATGAAGAAATCCTTGGTAATCCACTGCTGAAACCCTCCAAGACCTACAGCACCAGCATCAGCCACATCCTGAAGGGCAAGTACATCTTCCGCACTTGGTTCACCTATCAGAAAGACTATTTCATGCAAACCATGTACCAGTCGCCCGAACGCTTCAACGAAATCGCCCAGTTCAACAACTTCGACTTCCATCAACAGGCGGGACTGATGACATCCCTGCCTTTTAACCTCTCATGGTGGTTCACCACTCGCCTCAACCTCATCGGCGTGTGGATGCGAGAGAAGGACAGCGACTACTACACCTGCCCCTTCGGCCGCGACATCGCCTACGGCATGGCTACTTCCAGCACCACCCTCCGCTTCTCCCGTCGCCGCAACCTCTCCCTCACCGTCTATGGCTTCATCCGCAGCAAAGCCATCCAAGGCACGATGGACCTCCCCGCCTCGGGCAATCTCGACCTCACCCTCCGCTATGCCTTTGCCCACTCCCGTGCCATCCTCACCGCCTACTGCCAAGACCTCTTCCAAACCCGCTCCATCTCCCCCACCATCACCTGGGCACACCAACGCCTCCGCACCGACTTCTCCTGCTACCGCATCGCTGGCATCACCTTCACCTACAAGTTTGGCGGCTACAAGGAAAAGAAGCGCGAGGAAGTGGACACGTCGAGGATGAGGAAATGAAGGGTCACATCCGCTTATAAAGGCTCCAAGGCACGTTCTTGTTCAGCAGAGCAAGGACGTGCCAGCGTCTGGTGACGTATGCCACACCTTTCTTCTTCCGGATGGCAGACAAGATTTGCGAAGCGACCTTCTCGACAGGCATCACCCAAAAAAGCCCTTCGCCTTTCGCCATCGCCGTGTCAGTGAGCCCGGGGCGGATGTCAGTCACAACGACTTTCTTCCCGCCCTTAAAGGCCTTCTTCCGCAATGCCTCCAGATAGTTGATTTGGTAGGCTTTGGTGGCACTGTATGCAGGTGCGTTCGGTTCGCCCCGCAAGCCGCCCACAGAGGTAATGGCGACAAGATGTCCCTGTCCCTGCTGCTTAAAGCGCCGATAAAGTGCATCTACCACATACGTCCAACCCACGACATTCGTCTGAATGGCTGGCACTTCCCTTTCATAGTCAAGGGCGGCATTCAGTTCTCCCGTGCCTGCACAGACAATGGCAAGGTCAAGGCGTCCCACCTTCCCTGCCAGTCTTTCTATCACCGCTGACACCTCTTCGATGTTCGTCACATCGGCTTTCTCCGCAAAGATTTTCTCAGGATTGCGTTGGCACAACTCATCCAACAGGCACTGCCGCCGTCCAACGACAGCCACCGTATTGTCCTCCTTTGCCAACTTTTCAAACAATGCCCTTCCGATACCCGAAGTGGCTCCAACAATCAAAATATTCATGTTTTTTCTGCAAAGGTACGAACTTTTCCCTGTCCTCTATGCGACTTCTTCGTTATAAAAACATAAAGAAAAGTTATTTAGTCTAAACATCAAACCTTACAGATGGTTTGAGTCATCCCATTCAGTGTCAAGCACATCTCTCGGGTCAAAGGAATGCGTTGGTTCTGGTGCTCCCATGGGGCAAGGAGGAGGAAGCGACCTTCGGAACAGGCTTGGAAGTATTGATGCCCAGGCTTGGAGAAGGTGTTGAAGCCCCAAGGGGTGAGGAAGATGAGAGGGAGGCGAGCGTCGAGAGCGGCACGCATGATGGCTTGCTCGCCTTTGGAGATGGCAGGGGAGACAAGGATGGCACCTTGCTTTGCCTCTTTCAAGAAAAAGGCAACCTTTTCTTGAATTTGTTCATCAGTGAGGCTGCGGGAGCACTGCACTTGCAGTTTTCGGGGGTAGTTGAGCAAGAACTGGTTGCCAATGGCTGCATAAGTCTGCCCGGCGATGTTGATGCCGAAACGGACACGAAAGAGATCGGGGTGCTCACGTTTGATGAGGAGGCGGAGGGGGTTAGTGTGGAGATAGTCAATCCACCGTTGGAGTTCACCTTTGCCAGAAAGGATGTGGTCGTTGTAACCACGAGACCAGAGGTAGCCGTGGGTGCGGTCGTCTTTGGGTTTCTTTTGTCCGCTTTGCTGCAACAATGTTGCAGCATAGTTGACAGGCAGACCTAACAGCAACTCACGGTAAGCCTTGTTGCAACCAGTTTTGAAGCCTTTGATAACTTTGCCCAAATGTTGCCCCATCCTTTCTCTCACAAAGAGAATGCCATGCAGATGGTCGGGCATCATTTGCAATGCTACCACTTTAATTTCTGGGTGTAAAGTTTCTATCTCCATCCAACATCCCCATACTCGTTCTCCCAACTCCGACAACTCCACCCTTGGATACTCCGCCGTTCCCTTTTCCGCATCGCTTCTTCCCGCCAACTTTCCCAACAGCGGTCGCCTCCCCTCCACCGTCATCGTGATGAGGTAGATGCGGCGTGATTCATAGTCATGCCCCACCCGCCGCCGAAGCATGGAGGGTTTCTTCTCGCCAGCAAAGGGCTTATGTTTCTCGTAGTCTTCTTTATTCATAATTGATGTAAGGCTTGAGCCGTTCCCATTCTTCTGTGGTGAAGATACCTGTGGAGAGAAGTTGCTGCTGGTTCTGAATTTCTCCGTAGAGGCGGAGATATTGGAGCAGGGCTTTCTTTTGGTCGTAGGTGATGTAGGGGTGGCTGTTCAATTGTTGGAAAGAGGCTCGGTTGATGTTGATTTTTGTGAGCGAGGGGGTGTCGGAGATGGTGAACCACTCCAGCAGTTCGGGGGAGAAGATGGAGATTTCGAGGAGTTGTTGCGGAGCATAGAAGCCGCCCAGACGTTGGCGATAGCGGAGGATGGCGTTGCTGATGCCCACACCGATGCCGGGGATGCGGCAAAGCGTGGCGGAATCCGCCTCGTTCACATCCACCTTGACCAGCGAACGAAACTTGTTGGACACAAAATGAGCAGCCGTATCCCTTCGCTCCAACCGCTCTCCCCGTTCCTCGCGGCGAGCCACCTTTTCCTTCTCAGGTAAAGCACCCACACGCACATACGGAGCCACCCTTTCCACGTCCTCCTCCGTCCACCCATAAGTCTTCCCCATGTCGTCAGCCGAGCGGAACACCTTGCCCGCCGCACGGTAATGCAGGAAATTCTTCACTTTCCATGCCTTGATGCCAAAGCCGACAAGCGTGAGGGAATCCACCGTGTTGGGGTCGAACGCACGAAGCGAAACGCCAGAAATGGGGGGGGTAATTTTTCCCGCATCCGTCATCGCCTCCCCCTCCGCAGCGGGGACGGGCTGAACAGAAGGCCTATCCACCACCAGCAGCACCCCGATGCAGAACACAGCGATGCACCCCAACGCCACAATTGCCCGTCGGTCGCTCTTCTTGAAGTAGAAAATGTTTTTCATGCCACAAAGGTATGAATTTTCTCCCCTTTTTTCTCGTTTTCTTTTGTTTTTTCTTGTTTTTCCGAAGGCACAAAGTGCAAGAACCACTGAAAATCACTACTTTTGCAAAAACAAAACGCCCATGACCTACCTGAACACCGACAACATCGCCCGCAGCACCGCCGATGTGGAGTACCATCCGCTCATCCCCTTCCTGCCCGAGAACGCCCGTGTGCTCTTCCTCGGCAGTTTTCCGCCGCAGAGGAAACGCTGGTGCATGGACTTTTACTACCCTAACTTCATCAACGACCACTGGCGCATCCAGGGGCAAATCTTCTTCGGCGACAGGAACCACTTTGTCGATGCCGAGCACAAACGCTTCAAACTGGAAGACATCGTTGCCCATTGCCACCAGAAAGGCATCGCCTTCTTCGACACCTCCACCGCCATCCGCCGCCTCAAGGACAACGCCTCCGACAAGTTCCTCGAAGTCGTCGTCCCCACCGACATCCCAGCCCTCCTTCGGCAACTGCCTCACTGCCAAGCCATTGTCACCACAGGCGAAAAAGCCACCGACACCATCTGTGCCTCCTTGGGCATTCCCCAGCCGCCCAAGGTGAACACCTCCGTCCCCATTCCCCACGTCCACAACAAAGACGGAAAGCCGCTTCTTCTCTACCGCCTTCCGTCGTCCTCGCGTGCCTACCCCCTCGCTTTCGAAAAGAAGGTCGCCGCCTATCAGCAGATGTTCCGTCAGATGCTATTCTGACCCCTCAATCCTCACCCCCTCAAACACCACGTTGCGAGTCTTGCCCTCGATGCGGTTGCCGCCCGAGGTGACACCCGACCAGCGGCAGTTCCTCACAGCGATGTCCTGCACCTGCTCGCTCTCCTCCAGCCCCACGATGTAGGCACCGTACTTGCTCCGGTGGCAGTTGACGTTGTCAAGTTGCACGTTCCTCACCGTGGGGATGAAGCCCCGCTGAGCCTGTTCGCGAGGCTCGTAGTTGAGGTTGATCTTTAAGACAGCCTCACGGCACTCGCCTACTTCCACATTCCGCACATAGATGTTCTCAACCACCCCACCACGGCAAGTGTTGGTCTTGATGCGTACCACACGGTCGAGGTTGGGGCTGTCCATCTGGCAGTCCTCCACAAAGAGGTTCCTGAAGCCGCCCGAAATCTCGCTGCCCACCACGATGCCGCCGTGGCCGTCCTCCATCCGGCAGTTCCTCACCACCACATTCCGACAAGGCACACCCCACCGCCTGCCGTCGGCATTCCTGCCGCTCTTGATGGCGATGCAGTCGTCGCCCGTGCGGAAGCGGCAGTTCTCAATCAGCACACGGTTGCACGACTCGGGGTCGCAACCGTCACCGTTCGGGCCTGCATTAACGATGGTCACACCCCTCACGGTCACGTCCTCACACATCACGGGGTGCAGCACCCAGAAGGGCGACCGCAGCAGGGTCACACCCTCGATGAGCACACGCCGGCAGTGCATGAAGTTCACCGTCTGCGGACGCATCGGGTTCGTCTGGTCAAACCGCCGCTGTTCCACATCCGCCTGCTCCTCGCTCCACCGCTGCAGTTGCTGCCGGCTCTGCCGCTGCGAGTACATGCCCTCCTGCCAGCCAAACCGCTCCACACCCGTCCACGTCCACCACGTCTCGTTCGTGCCGCCGCCGTCGATGGTACCTTCGCCCGTGATGGCGATGTCCACCTCGTCGCGGGCATAAATCAACGGCGAGATGTTGTAGCACTCCAACCCCTCCCAGTGCGTCAGCACCTGCGGATAGAGCCGAGGCTCGAACACAAACTGCAAGGTGGCATCACGCTCCACCACCAGGTTCACACGGCTCTTCAGCGTCAAAGCACCCGTCTGCCACACGCCGGCAGGCACCACCACCTTGCCGCCGCCCTCTTCGTGGCAGCGGCGAATAGCCTCGTTAATAGCCCGCTGGTTCACCTCGGCAGAGGCATCCGTCCGTGCCCCACAGTCGGCGATGTTCAACACACGCCGCCCCGTCATCTTCGGAGCCTTAATGCTCTTCACCACCTTCGGGTACACCTTTTCCCACGGCTGTGCACTCACGGCGACACCCACCATCCACAGCCCAACCAACAACCATACACTTTTCTTCATAAATAACCTTCTTTCAATTGCAGCCACAAAGGTACACAAAAATTGTGATTAGCAAGCCCTTTTCAGTCATTTTTTTCTTCCCCTTCCACCCTCCCCTCGATACCTCTAAAGTGGTCTGAGTCACACCGCCCAAGTGGTGTGACTCAGACCGCCGAGGCGGTGTGACTCAGACCACTTTTGGGGTCATTTCGCCTCCTCCGCCGAGGTTGCTCCTGCATCCCTCCCGACAACAACGGTGGCTGCCACTCGTCGCGAGCAGCAGCCACCAGCATTGACATTATTAATATCTATCAGATTATTTCTTGATGAATTGGCTTCGCCCATTTATCGCCGCGGCTCGGCATAGCAGGAAAACGAATTTTCCGCTCTGCACTCACCGCTTGATAAATTCCACGCGGCGGTTCTGTGCCCTGCCCGCATCGGTCTTGTTGTCAGCCACAGGTTCGTGTGAGCCCTTGCCCACAGCACGGAGGTTGAAACCGTCCACGCCCATGCCTTCCAGTGCCTTCACCACAGCCTCGGCACGCTGCTGAGACAGCGGGTCGTTGATGGCGTCAGAGCCTTGATTGTCGGTGTGTCCCTGCACCTCGAAACGAGCCGTCGGGTTCTTCTTCATATAGTCAGCCACCTTCTGAATCTCCTCCATCGACTCAGCCTTCAGCGTGGCCTTGCCCGTCTCGAAGAGGATGTTGTTGGTGACGAACTTTCCTGTCTCAGCTATGGCTTTCTCAACGGCAGAAGAGTAGTCTGTTGTATTGCGCTCATAGAGTTCTACAGCACCTTTAGCCATCACGATGTTTGTAACATAAATACCCTTGTTGCTGTCAGAACTACCTTCCATCCACCACCATCGCGGCTGCTTTTGATTAGGAATGTTCACAATGCGAGAGTAGTTGAGATAGACTTTGAGCGCACGCTTGTTGAAGGAGATGGCAATGTGGTTCCAGTCATTCGGCTTGAATACTTTTCTTATGGCTTCTGTTTGGGCAGCACCAGTTATGTCATTGCCGTTAGGAGCCCAAGACTTC
>JAFUWG010000029.1 GCA_017483605.1 Bacteroidaceae bacterium
CGATGTCACGTTCTTCAAATGAGGTCACTTCCTTGCTCTTTTCCCTCTCGTTCATCAGTCAACCGTTGTACACTCTTGTCAACTTTTGTCAACCTTGTCCACGAGATGGCAAAATAAAAGCCCTCAAAATTCTCCGCGGTAGAAATGCGTTGCAAAGGTAAGCGGATTTTTGAGAACCACCAAAAAGCAAGCCCGAAGTGTTAAAATCTAAAAGTAGTTGATATACAGCGATTTATCTTTGTGTGTTTTTCATTGTTTATGGTTGTTTAGAGGACTCTAAATACAGTCCTTGAAAGCAGATTCACCGATGCTTGTCACGCTGTTGGGGATGGTAACGGAAGTCAAGCCGCGGCAATTACGGAAAGCACGACCGCCGATGCTCGTCACGCCGTTTGGGATAACCAAGTCTGTTACTTCTTCCCCATTTAAAAAAATATTGGCATGATAAAGAGGATTAGAGCCATCTCCGTCAAAAGATATGTTACACCAAGCAGCAAGGTCGGTGATATACACGGAAATCAAGTCATTACAGTCAATAAAAGCAAAATAGCCGATGCTCATCACGCTGTTGGGGATGCTCAGAGAGGTCAAGCCGCTACAACCATAGAAAGAATACTCGCCGATGCTCGTCACGCTGTTGGGGATGGTAACGGAAGTCAAGTCGCGGCAATTACGGAAAGCACCCCGGCCGATGCTCGTCACGCTGTTGGGGATGGTAACGGAAGTCAAGTCACTGCAATTACGGAAAGCATCCCAGCCGATGCTCGTCACGGAATAAATGACCTCATCATACGAAAAAGATTCGGGGATAACAACTTTATCTGTGTATTTGCTATTTCCATATGTCACTTCTGCTTGTTTCTCATCTTTGTCCAAGTTATAATAGATGCCATCCACTTCGACTTTCGCATTTGCATTAACTGACAGCAGCACTCCCAGTGCCACCATCATAAATTTTAATTTTTTAGTAGTCATAATATTCCTTTTTCTATTTTGATTGGTTTATTTACTTCCACTACATGGAAATCTCGGATGGTGGCATACTCCGAAAAATGGCAAATAGCAGAATTTCCAACAAGATTCTCCACTTTAGGCTCAAATTTAAAACGTGCATTGCCATTAAATAATACTCGTTCTGGCATGTTTTGAGCATAATCCTCGTTCAAATTGAGAGTTAATTGTGAAACATCTGTAATCGTTTCATCCTTACAGGTGAAAGCCGACTTGTCAGAAATCTTTGCTTTAATTTCTTCCTCAATTTTTTGATTAAGTGTCTTTTCCATTTTTTATTATATGTAATTGGTTAATAAAAAACTTAAAAGGAAGGTCTGTAGAGATTATTCTACAGACCCGAAAGCATCTCATGCAATTAAAAAATGACGTATAAAACGTAGCATCTGATACATTGCACAGCAGCCATAACGACTTTAAATGCTTTCTGTAAAACAAACACCACATTTTTAAGTGTTTTTTTCAAATTCTTCATAATCATCAGAATTTTTAGGTTAATAAATAATTAATCTAAAAAATGTCGATAATCTACCTTTGATTAAATAATCTAAAGAATCTTATAATCTGCTTTATATGAAAAATCTATAGTTTGTCTTACTGGCTGCAAAGTTACGACATTCCCTTTTCCATACCTTGGAAAAAGTGTCAGAAGTTTATTACACATCCGTATAAAGTTTTTACGGTTTTGGGAGGTTGTCGGCAAGGTCTTGGAAGAAGTTGTGGTGGAGAGCGAGGGAGACGCGTTCGATGAGTTCGGTGTGGAGGGAGGGTTGCTTGAAGATGTAGTACACATTGGGACGCTCGCAGGCGATTTGCCTGGCGAGCCATGTGGGTGTGCGGTCTTGCCGCTCCAGTTCTTGTTTGATGAGTTGACCAATGTGTACCATAGTGTTTGTCATTGAAATAGAGACAAAAAGAAAACGTGGACTGTTTCGTCTACGCTATCCTTGGTATCGGCAAACACCATGCAACCATATACGAGTAAAAGCCCACGCTGATAACAACATGAGCACTAACTTTTACTTTGGTTGCTTCTTCTATTTGCCGATTTCGGATAGCAAGAGTATAAAGCCAATGCTTTTTCCAATATGTCTTTATGTCAGTTTATTTACATAGGCAATTCTTTTTGAATGATTGCAAATATACGACTAATTTTTCATGGGACAAGGGTTTGGAGGGAAAAATTTTGAAAACAAAAATTGTAAAAAGATTGTTTAAACATAAATTGTCAGGAATTGAGCATGAATTATCATCAATTTTATGATTGAGTATCTTTTATTAGGCATAGCCAATTAAAATAATGTGGAGAGACATATCAATCAACTATTTCGGTTTATCTGTTTGTCAATAATGTCTTATCAAAAATATGGGTGCTGTACACCTCTCAAGTGGTCTGAGTCACACCGCTTCGGTGGTATGAGTCACAGCACCGAGGCGGTGTGACTCATACCACTTAAGAGGATACGAGTGTGTAATTTTGTCCTACTTAACTACTTCAAAAAAGATGAAAGGATTTATTGATTGATGTATCTCTCCACCTGGTTCCCGTTCCACGTTGTCGTTTCCGTCGCCACGATGGAGGCTGGCAGATGTGGGGCGGGAACTTTTCCGTTGATGGGGGTGGTGCCGATTTCTCGGTAGCACTCGTCCCAGAGTTGAGCGTCGATGAAGGACTGGAGCAGTCGGGCACCTCCCTCGACGAGCAGGGTCTGCACACCATCTTCGTAGAGACGAGTGAGCAGCGTGGGTATGTCGTGGGTCTGGATGAGGGTGAAGCCTTCTTGCAGGTTATCAACAGGGGTGTTGGCAACTACGTATTTCTTGGGAGATGGCCCATACCATGCCCTCACGTTCAACTGAGGATGGTCGATGTCGTAGGTGCGATGTCCCACGAGGATGGCTTGATGTTCGGCACGTCGCTTGTGGCAGAGCATCTGAGTGTAGGTGTTGGAGATGTGTCCGTCGATGTATCCGTCGGGCGATTCAGCCCATTTCAGCGTGACGAACGGACGGTGTTTGCTGTGATAGGTGAAAAAACGCTTGTTCAGTTCCCTGCACTCCTTTTCCAGCACGCCTACGGTGACTTCCATGCCGGCATCTCTCAACTTCTGGATGCCCCTGCCTTGCACCTTGGCAAAAGGGTCTTGACAACCGATGACACAGCGACGGAATCCTTTCCGAATCAGCAAGTCGGCACACGGAGGGGTCTTTCCGTAGTGGCTGCAAGGTTCGAGACTCACGTAGATGGTGCTACTTGTCAACAGGTGTTCATCTTCCTTGCTGACCGAAGCACAGGCATTCACCTCGGCATGACCTTCGCCACAACGCACGTGGTAGCCTTCGCCAATGATGTGTCCGTCGTGTACAATCACGGCTCCCACCATCGGATTGGGCTGTGCATTCTGCTGCCCGTTGCGTGCCAGTTGGATGCAGCGACGCATATATTGCTCGTCCATGTTGGCTTCGCCTTCTTCCTCCTTGCCAGGCAAAGCATGAGTAAACTCAACTTTGCTCTTGCTTCGTTCGTCAGTTGTCAACAATATGTCCATAAGTTGTAAAAATCGGTGTTGATAAGTGCAAAGTTAATAAAAATCACTCAATTAAGAATGACAATTCGATGATTTATCGTAAATTTGTAAATGATTTATCAACAAGGTTATCACATCAGATGTTAAATGTAAAATATAAAGTGTGAGATGAGCGACGGAAATTTCAACAGGCAATTGCTGCCGAAGACGGAACTGGCTTCAGGACTCCGTGCTGGCAAGGCACAGATGAGGGCGAAGGCGGAAAAGGCTTTCGACGAGGTTGTGAACAGTTTTGTACTGGACGAGGGAGAACTGAAGGAAGCGATGAAAAAGCGGTTTATGGAACTGCTGAGACAATGAATGAACTTTTAACCACAGATTACGTAACTATCCAATGAATCGCCATGGATTTTTAAGAAATAAATTGTCATAATATAAATAATTTTGGCCACAAATTTCTATAATTATTTAAATTTATGGATAAAATTATTCTAATTATTCAAATTAGTTTCCAGAAAAACCGTATCACGACATTTCCCCACTCTATTCGTAAAATTAGATAAATTCGTTGTTCACAACTCTGTTCATATCGCTGTTCACATCTGTGTGATAACTCAATAACAACTTACAATAACTTTTTTTGATTTTCCGAGCGAGATTTATATGCCCGAAACGGTTTCAAATGACCAAGAAAAGTTATTCTTTTTTTTTAAAAAATTTTCATCCGTTTTTTCGTCATTTCTCAACAACCTAACTGCCTGAAAACGACCCCCTCCCCCACCCTTATGAACATTTTCAACACACTATCAACAACATCATATCAAGTTTTTAAAATTTAAAAAGAAAAAAGAGAATATATATCATTTTGGTGATGTTTTGTCACCCTATTTATGTCAGTTTGTCACCCCTGTCAGTTGATGTTGGTGGGTGGCATGTCATTTGTGGATAGGTTTGTTTGGATTTTGAAGTCTATACATATATCATATAATAATAACAAAACTTAAAACATAAAACGACTTATGAACATTCAACCATTGGCAGACAGGGTGCTGGTGCTCCCAAAGCCTGCAGAAGAAAAGACTGTCGGCGGAATCATCATTCCTGACACAGCAAAGGAAAAACCCCTCCAGGGCGAAGTTGTTGCAGTAGGCAACGGTACGAAGGATGAGGACATGGTGGTCAAGGTAGGCGACCAGGTGCTCTATGGCAAGTATTCCGGCAGCGAACTGGAGTACGAAGGTGTGAAATATCTCATCATGCGTCAGAGCGACGTACTTGCAATACTGAAGTAATATATAATTCATAATTTATAATTTATAATAAGACTGACGCAATGTTGACAAGCCGAAGGGTTATTATATATTATACATTCTAAATTATCAATTAAGAAAATGGCTAAAGAATTAAAATTCAATATTGAGGCTCGTGAACAACTGAAGAAGGGTGTGGACGAGTTGGCAAATGCAGTGAAGGTGACACTGGGTCCTAAGGGACGTAACGTAATCATCGAAAAGAAGTTTGGTGCTCCTCACATCACCAAGGATGGTGTGACCGTGGCTAAGGAAATTGAACTGGCTGACGCTTTCCAGAACACAGGTGCTCAGTTGGTGAAGAGCGTGGCATCCAAGACTGGTGATGACGCTGGCGATGGTACCACAACGGCTACCGTACTGGCTCAGAGCATCGTGGCTACAGGCTTGAAGAACGTGGCTGCCGGAGCCAACCCCATGGATCTGAAGCGTGGCATCGACAAGGCTGTCACAAAGGTGGTTGAGCACATCAAGGCTCAGAGTGAGCAGGTGGGTGACGACTACGACAAGATTGAGCAGGTGGCTACCGTATCTGCCAACAACGATCAGGAGATTGGTAAGTTGATTGCCGACGCCATGAAGAAGGTATCGAAGGACGGTGTCATCACCATCGAAGAGGCTAAGAGCCGTGAGACCACCATCGGTGTGGTGGAAGGTATGCAGTTCGACCGTGGCTACTTGTCTCCTTACTTCGTGACGAACACGGAGAAAATGGAGTGTGAGATGGAGAATCCGCTCATCCTCATCTACGACAAGAAAATCAGCAACTTGCAGGAGTTCCTTCCTATCTTGAACCCTGCTGCTCAGACAGGTCGTCCTATCCTCGTGATTGCTGAAGACGTGGAGTCAGAGGCATTGACCACACTCGTTGTGAACCGTCTGCGTGCTCAACTCAAGATTTGTGCTGTCAAGGCTCCTGGTTTCGGCGACCGCAGAAAGGCTATGCTCGAAGACATCGCCGTGCTGACTGGTGGTGTAGTCATCTCTGAAGAGAAGGGCTTGAAACTCGAACAGGCTACCATCGAAATGTTGGGTTCTGCCGAGAAAGTGACCATCACGAAGGACAACACAACCATCGTAGGTGGCAAGGGTCAGAAGGAGAACATTCAGGATCGTGTCAACCAGATTAAGAACGAAATCAAGAACACGACTTCCGACTATGACAAGGAGAAACTGCAGGAGCGTCTGGCTAAACTCTCAGGCGGTGTGGCTGTGCTCTACGTAGGTGCTGCTTCCGAAGTGGAGATGAAGGAAAAGAAAGACCGTGTAGATGACGCTCTCTGTGCTACACGTGCTGCCATCGAAGAAGGCATCGTGCCTGGTGGTGGTGTAGCCTTCATCCGTTCGCTCGAAAGCCTCGAAGGTCTGGAAGGTGAGAACGCCGACGAAACTACTGGTATCAAGATTGTGAAGCGTGCCATCGAAGAGCCTCTCCGTCAGATTGTGGAGAACGCCGGTCTGGAAGGCTCTGTTGTGGTAGAGAAAGTTCGCAATGGCAAGGGTGACTTCGGCTACAACGCTCGTAAGGACACCTATGAGAACCTTCGTGAGTCGGGCATCATCGACCCAGCCAAGGTTTGCCGTGTAGCCCTCGAGAACGCTGCTTCCATCGCTGGTATGTTCCTCACCACCGAGTGTGTCATCTGCGACGCCAAGGAGGACAAGCCAGAAATGCCAATGGGTGCTCCAGGTATGGGCGGCATGATGTAAAAACAACGAATTTGATTCAATCTTAATAAGAAAGGCTTCGGTACAAAACGTATCGGAGCCTTTTTACATTCGTTTCCATTCGTTGCCGCTTGCGGCATTCTCTCTAAAAAAATTCGTTCAATTCGTTTCATTCGTTGTTAAAAAATATTTTCATTTATTGTCAAAAGTTTTGTCAATCCAATTTTTATCCATACTTTTGTAAAAACTAACAATGATTGACCAATGAAAAAGACCTTTACTTTCTTGTTTTCCATTTTGTTGGCAACTGTCATGAACGCTGCCGACCGTGTGACCATCACCGTTTCCAATCCCATCAAACATGCCCGTGTGGAAATGGTGGAAGCGGATGCCAACCTCATTAAAAAGAAACTGGACATGGCGGAAACCATCATCGTGACCGATGCCGACGGAAAAGAAATTCCTTCTCAACTGACATGGGACGGAAAACTCATCTTTCAGGCAGGTGTGGGAGCCAAGGGAAAATCTGTCTATTACGCCCAGAAGGGCACTCCACAGACTTACGAAGTACGTGCCAAGGGACGTCTCTTCACAGAACGTCAGGATGAGTTCGGATGGGAAAACGACTGCGTGGCTTATCGTGTGTATGGACACGGAGGTGCTGTGGGCTACGACCTCTTCAACAAGAGCACTTCCAAACTGATGCTCGACTACTGGTATGCCTCCGAACAGAACCAGGAGATGCGGTCTGTGAGCAAGCAACTGCATGAACGTGGCTATCACGACTTGGCTGACCAAGTCTATAACGCTTTCTGCTATCATATCGACCACGGCAAGGGGATGGATTGCTACACCGTCGGTCCGACACTCGGAGGTGGTGCCAATGCCCTGCTGAATGCTGACGGTACACTCTTCATGCCTCAGTGCTACAAGACTTTTGAGATACTCGATCAGGGACCTCTCCGTTTCACCGTCCGATTCACTTATCCAGAGCAGGAATATGAAGGAAAGAAGGTGACCGAAACACGCCTCATCTCGCTCGATGCAGGCAGTCATTTCAATCGTGTCACAGTCTCTTACGAAGGACTCTCACAACCTGTCCAGATGGCTTCGGGTACGGTCGTTCACAAGTCCAACCCATCCGCCTACGTGCTCTCTCAGGAGAATGGCTATTTGGGCTATGAAGACTTGGGAGACGCCAGTGTCTATAACGCCAAATACAAGGAGGAACTGGGCAAGCAGATGGGTCATATCTACATCGGACTGCTCTATCCTCAGAAAGACATCACCACCACCTATCAGGCTCGTGAAAACGGCATCGCCACAGGTCATGTCCTTGCCACCACTACCTACCGTCCTTCCGCCTCCTATACCTACTATTTTGGTTCGGGATGGGACAAGAATCCTTCCACCTCCTTCTCCTCTCTTTCTGCTTGGGAGGCTTTCTTGTACGACTCGGCAGCCAACGTAAGAAATCCGCTGAAACTCACGCTCAGATAACATTTCGGATAGCATTGCTATCCATTAAAAAAGAAGACTCTAAGCAGCAACGCTTAGAGCCTTTTTTGTAGATGAAATGGATGTAACTTTATTTCTCATTCAGATAGAATGAAAGTTCCACGGTGTATTTCTTACCGCCGCTGTTGATGTCAGCACCGAGCGTGAGTGTGTAGTAACTAACCTTCTTGTATTGGCGAACATCAAACACAGCCTCACCATTCTCAAACTGGTTACCCATGTCGGCATCGTTCCAATTGTAGTGGAGGTAGCCCTTGCTGGTGTCTTTCCACGACCACTTGCCGATGTAGTGCTCACCATTCTTGAAGAAGATGCAGAAGTTTCCGTCGGCAGTAAATTCAATGCTGGTGATGACCATGTCCTCGTCGAATGATTCATCGATGCTGGCAACCGTCTTTGCGTAGGCAAGAATAGCGTTCAGGCTGGCAGCCTCGGCAGAAGTTTCAAACTGTTTCACAGCGGTGACTCCATCCTTGTGACGCAGACGAGTCGTTGCAACTGTCCATTCGCGGCAGAGGTTTGAAGTAATCTCGTCGGCAGCCACTTTCTGACCGATAGATGCTTCGCCTTCATACTCAGTAGCCTCAATGTCGCTACCGCTCTTCAGGCTCACTTTCACACTGGTCTTCGTGCCCGTCTTGCCAGTCACTTCCACTGTGCAGTACTCAGAACCGTCAACAGACACGACGTATGTGTTGTTGCTGGTCTTGTAAGTACCCACCACATACTTCTCGCTGCTGTCGCTTGCACGTCTCTTGGAAGAGGATGGAGTGAGCACATTTCTGGTGATGATGGCTTTGCCAGTCTCGGAGAAGATGATTTCCTTGAAAGGTGCTGTGCTTGAACTGAAGCCGAGTGTCAGTGCTTCGTTTGCCGGTGTGGAATGGAGTGTTGGAGCCACGGGTGCTTCCACGTCATCACCATCGCTGCTACATGCCGTAAAGAATGCCAATCCTACGAAAAGCACGGCTAAATAAAGAATGTTCTTTTTCATTTTACTGTCAGTTTTTTTAATTGATTAGAATATGAGGTTAATGAAGTTGATTTACTTAGAAGATGTTATAGTAGATGCGGAAGTTCAGCACAGGATAGATGCCAATGCCCTCGATGGTCTTGATAGCATCGTGGAAGTCCTCATCATCGACGTCGTTCCTGTCAACTTTCACCCATCCTTCTTCGTCAGGAGAGTAAACCTTCACGGCAGGCTTTCCCCAGAACATCACGCCCAGGTCGAAAGCAGTACCGATTTTGTGCTTGGAAGAGATGGGACGTCCGAAACCGAGACCTACGTATGGCTTGAAACTCTTGGTCTGAACTTTCAAATTCACAAGACCTTCATTGTCGGGGTGGATGAACACACCACCGATTTCAAGTCCTTCTCCGGGATCCACCTCGATGACTCCCGTGTTGTAGATTTTTGCGAGGTCGGGAATGCCGGCATAGAAACCGCCTGTCACGTGGAAAGAACTGTTCTTGAAGGGGTAGATGTCAGCCAGGAACTTGTAGTCTGACATGCGTATCCTTCCTGTGATGTCCACGTTCTTTTCCGTACCCTTAGTGGTGTAATCCACATCAGTGTTGAAACTGATACGTGGGAAAGTGGTGAAGCCAGTTCTCAGGGTGACATAGTGTGTGAGTGGAGCGGCAACTTCAAAACCCCAACCCGTGGTTCCCACTTCTGCACCGATGGCAAGATGGTCAAAGATTTTTTCTTGTGCCGAAGCCGGACTTGTCAGCAGCGTAGCAGCAACAAATCCAATGAGATAAAGCACTTTCTTCATAGTTTGTTTGGATTTAAGTGAATGAATGATAATTTGGTTTTCTAATGTTCTTTAATTCCTCGAAGTTTGTTCGATTTTTCGACATCGAGTACAAATGTATAAATTTTTCCATACATAGACCAAGAAATGTTGCTGATAAATATAAGAAAAGTTAAAAAAAAATTTTTTTTCGGGCATTCAAGGCATTTTTGTGCTGTTTTTTCCAATAAATTTTGTAGTTCGGATTTTACTAACTAACTTTGTTGCGGATTTTATAGAAACAGCGTTATTTATAAAGCATTGATTGATAAAACAAAGCATAGATAAAACCCAAAATGAGTGTAAAGACATTCGCTAACATTCTGACAAAGACTGTTGACGACCTCGCATGTCCTGCGTCCTACAAGGACCTCTATCACGAGCACAGTGATGGCATTCCATTGCCTTCGGGCGACGTGTTACGCCAAATTATCGACCTTGCCAGAGGAATCATCTTCCCTGGCTACTATGGTCAGTCGAGTATCAACACAAACACACTGAAGTATCACCTTGGAGTTGGCATCGAACAACTCTATTCCCTCTTGGTCAAGCAGATTCAGGCAGGGTTGGCTTTTGCCAATTTCAGAAGCGACACATCAGACTTGGCTGCCTACGGTGCCTACAGTGCTACGACCATCAATTCCGAAATGCATCGCATAGCCGAAGATCGTGCAGAACTATTCATCAGCCGATTGTCGGAAATACGCCGTGTGCTTGCCACCGACGTGGTGGCAGCCTTCAATGGCGACCCCGCTGCCAAGAACTACGGAGAAATCATCAGTTGCTATCCTGTCATCAAGGAACTGACCATCTATCGCATCGCTCACGAACTGTGGAATCTGGACGTACCACTCATTCCCCGCATGTTGACCGAGATAGCCCACTCCGAAACTGGTATTGACATCCATCCGGGAGCCACCATCGGAGAGTATTTCACCATCGACCACGGTACAGGTGTGGTGATTGGCGAAACCTGCATCATCGGCAACAACGTGAAACTCTATCAGGGTGTGACGCTGGGAGCCAAGAGTTTCCCGCTCGATGCCGAAGGCAACCCCATCAAGGGCATCCCTCGCCATCCTATTCTGGAAGACGATGTCATTGTCTATTCCAACGCTTCCATTCTGGGCAGAATCACCATTGGCAAGGGAGCCACCATCGGTGGCAACATCTGGGTGACTCAAGACGTGCCAGCAGGGGCAAGCATCACTCAGAAGAGGTAGATTTTTAGCCCGTCTGGTCTATCCTAGTTTAACTAGTTTTTCTAGTTTGACTAGTTTAATAAAAAACAAGAATATGCAAGAATTCAAAATAATCGCAAAAACCTTTCAAGGGCTGGAAGAGGTCCTTGCAAAAGAACTCATCAATCTCGGGGCAAACGATGTAGAGATTGGACGTCGCATGGTCTCATTCACAGGAGACCAGGAGATGCTGTACAAGGCAAACTTCTGTACTCGCACGGCTGTGAAGATTCTCAAACCCATCAAGGAGTTTAAGGCAACGGATGCAGACGAGGTGTATGAAGTGGTGAAGCAGATGAACTGGGAACAGTATATGGACGTGAAGAACACCTTCTTGGTGGATTCTGTCATCTTCAGCGAAAACTTCCGCCACTCCAAGTTTGTGGCATACCGTGTGAAGGACGCCATTGCCGACTATTGGAGAGATAAGACCGACGGTGACCGCCCCAATGTGGGCATCAGCAACCCCGACATCCGCATCAATGTCCACATTGCAGAGGATGATGTGACCATTTCGCTCGACTCTTCGGGTGAAAGTCTGCATCAGCGTGGTTACAAGACTGCCACCGTGCAGGCTCCTATCAACGAAGTGCTGGCGGCTGGTCTGATTATGCTGACAGGTTGGGACGGTGAGTGCGACCTGATTGACCCCTTCTGCGGTTCAGGCACCATCTTGATTGAGGCTGCCCTGATAGCCCTGAATGTCTATCCGGGTGTCTTCCGCAAGGAATATGCCTTCGAGAAGTGGAAGGACTTTGATGCCGACCTCTTCGACCGCATCTATAATGACGACAGTCAGGAACGTGAGTTCGAGCACAAGATTTATGGCTACGACATCAATCGTCAGGCTGTGCAGATTGCTACAGATAATGTGCTGAATGCGGGTGTGAAGGATGTGGTGAGCGTGGAGCAGCGTGACTTCTACGAGTTTGAGCAGCCGGTGGAGAAAGCCATCATGATTACTAATCCGCCATACGGTGACCGCATCACCAGCGATGACATCTTCGACCTCTACGAGACCATTGGCAGAAATCTGAAACACAACTTTGTGGGCAACGACGCTTGGATTATCTCTCACCACGAAGAGTTGTTTGCCAAGATTGGTTTCCGTGCCTCCACACGTTTCGCCCTCTTCAATGGCTCGCTGGAGTGTGAGTTCCGCAAGTACCAGATTTTCAACGGCAGCCTGAAAGAGCGTCGTGAGGAAGGTCTGGACATCAAGTCGGATGAAGACCGCAAGCGAAACCTCAAATTCAAGCCTCACAAGAAAAATGAAGACGGCGAATGGGGTGGAGACCGCAAGACGGACGACGAGAGCCACTACTTCAAATCAAAGCCTTACAAAGAAGGCAGTCAGCGGCCATCTGGAAAGGCTGAACGCTGGAAAATGTATGAGGCTGCTGACGAGGAAGAGGCTGAAATCATCAATCGTCACTTAGGCAAGTGGGGTGACCGCAAAGTCTATGCCGAAAGAGATGACCGCAAGTCTTCCGACCACAGAGAAAGCAAGCGTTTTGACCACAGTGACGGCAGACATTCTGACCGCAGAGACAGCAAGCCATCGGAAAGCCGCGAGTCCAGACAGGCTGCACGGAAAGAGTTCTTCTCTGGTCAGGGAGGGGCTAAAAAGCCTTTTGGTGAAAAATCGTTTGGCGAGGGTCGCAAAGACTATCGAGAAGAGAAACGTCCACGCCGAGATGATGGGAAACCTGCTCGTAAATTTGATGGACCGAAAAAGGATGGTCGTCCGTTTCGAGGAAAAAAGGACTGACCCTTGAACGACCCTCCTCCGCAGAAGCATTTTTGTAGAGGGAAAAGACGAGACGCAATGTCTCTACATGATACAGATGGCAGAAGGACAGCAACAATCCTTTTGCCATCATTTGTTTTGCCTGTTCAGGTTTCCCCCTGAAGCCATGTATCACCCACGGCTGTGCCGCCCTACCCTCTCGATGGCATTGCTCCGTCAGTTCCTTGCGGAGAGCCAGCAATTCGTCGAAAGCCTTCACACAATGTATCACCATCGGCTTCTTCACCGCTTCCGCAATGGCGATTTGAGCACGGAAAGCCTCAATTTGTACCGAAAGAGCGTCACCACGCACTTTATCCAGTCCGCACTCTCCGATGGTCCACACACGGGGAGATGTCGTCACAGAACGCATTTTTTCCACTTTCTCTTGCCAATCGGCAGAAACATTCCACGGATGCAGCCCCACAGAAAAGGCTACGTCCGCTCGTTCATGGTCTTGCCGGAGCAGGAAATCGTCGGGACTGCAATTGAGAATACAAGGCACATCGTCCGTATGATGGGTGTGGAAATTGAACATGGGTAATCGTTTTTTCTTTCTTGCGGAAAAGGATGAACAGATGAAACAGCGGAGGCGTGCTACCAATGAAATTTTTCGGGCACGGGGTCATAGCCGCTTCCTCCCCACGGATGGCATCTGAGAATGCGTCGGCAAGCCAGATAGAACCCCTTGAAAGGCCCGTGCTTCTTGATGGCGTCCACCGCATATTGCGAACAGGTGGGGGTGTAGCGGCACGAAGGGGGCAGCATGGGGGAGATAGCCGTCCGATAGAAATAGATGGGCAGCAGCAGCAGGTAGGACAGCAAGGAGGTCAACCATTTCATGACGCTTCTTGATTAAGTTTGTCCGCAATCCGGGCAAGTGCTTTCTTCATGCTTTTGTTCACCGAATAGAACGAAGGCAACTCATCGGTGATGCACACAAAAGCCACCGCCAGCCGGTAGTCTTTCCCTTCGAGGGTGTTCCACAGCACGTGCTTGTTGGTGCGGTAAGCCTCTCTCACCAGCCGCTTCATGCGGTTGCGGTCAACGGCATGACGGAAACGCTTTTTGGGCACAGACACCAAAATGGAGACGGGTGGCACGCCCTCTTTCCCCACATTCTTTTGCTCCATGCCCTTATCCTCTCCATCTTTTTTCTCCATCCTCATAAAAACAACTCGCAGGGGAAATGTCGCCATCGACGCATTTCCTCCTGCAAAGAGTTTGTCTATGATGAGCCTGCTGGTCAGCCGCTCCGATTTCTTCAGTGTATTTTCCATCACATCTCTGTCAACCTCTGTTCGGTGTAACCAGTGAAGAAAAAAAGTGCCCCCCTTCTTTTATGATAAAAGGGTCTTGGCGTATGCCTCGATGATGGCAGGTACGGAACGCAGTTCGGCTGTGGGCTGATAGTCCACCTTCAGTCCTGCATCTTCGGCTGCCTTGATGGTCTTGGCACCCAGACAAGCCACCTTCACCTTGCCCTGCTTGAATTTCGGGAAGTTCTTGACGAGCGAGTGGATACCTTCTGGCGAGAAGAACACCAGCATGTTGTAGTTAAACTTCTCGTCGGGAGCAAAGTCGTTCGCCACGGTGTAGTACATCACGGCTTCGTCGTGCTCCACTCCAGCCTCATCCAGCAATGCCTTCATGTCGTCGTTGTGAGCCGACGACTGAGGAACGAAATACTTCTCGCTGCTGTGCTTTTGGATGATGGGCAGCAAGTCGGCAATGCGTCCGCTCTCAGGGAAGAAATTCTTGCGTTTGCGATACTGCACATACTTCTGGATATAGAGCGACACCTGTTCTGAAACGCAGAAATACTTCATGTCGTCGGGAATGGACACACGCAACTCTTTGCACAGGGCAAAAAAGTGGTCAATGGCATGGCGGGAGGTGAAAACGATAGCGGTATGCCCTGGAATCGAGACCTTCTGCTGGCGAAAATCCTTGGCTGACATGGGTTCAATCTTGATGAACGGATGAAAAACCAGTTCGATGTCGTATTTCTTTGCTACCTCAAAATAGGGTGACTTTTCTGTCTGAGGTCTTGGTTGAGATACTAAGATCTTTGTTGCCATCAATATATCAAATTTTTGACTATAATATTGTCGGTGAGCCAACCCGAAACATTCCACAAGACCAGGGCTGGCAACAATTCGACGCTGCAAAAGTACAAAAAAATGGGCAAATAGCCATATTTTTTCAACTTAAAGTTACTGAAAAGCCTATAAAATAGGAGAATTTCGTATAAAAACACTACCAAAATGGTACATGCGATGACAACACGAGGAGCACCGCCATAGAAGATGTCAACCAGCGAAATGGGATAGAAAAAGAAGGCGGTCAGCGATGTCATGGTGAAGTAACTCGACATCCAACGTTTGTTCGACTCGCTGTCGAAAAACACCCAGTTCACCACATGATAAATGCCGGCTTTCAGATACACAAACAGCAGACCGAACAATCCCCCTGCCAGAAAGAGCCAATACGGCACCCCCATCACCCCGCTCAGGCTGTAGAGTTCCGACAGGTCGTCGAAGAAAGCGAGCGACAGACTCATTGCCCCCATGAAGATGAGCGTGAACACATGCATCATTTCGCTCGAGTTGTCGCTGATATGCTCTTCGCTGTACAGTCGCTTGCTGGTGAAGAAGTCCTTCAGCCGATGTTTCAGCATCGTTCTTCCCTTGAAGAAGATGACAGCCATGATGCAGAACATCACCGCCAAACAGACCACGATGACATCATCACTGCCCATGGCATATCCTCGCTCTGCCATCGCCACCGTGTGGTCGGGCAGAGAGACTCCCTGCTTGTAGAACTCCGTCTGACCAATGCCGTTGGAGTTGAATGTCGTGAATATGCTGTCGTATGGGGTTGTCATCCGAAGAATGCCGATTGAATCTTTTCCCTGTACTTCTCCGTCTCTTCCCAAGGGAACAAGGTCACTTCCATCTTCTTGTCTCCGTAATAGGGATTCTTGAACGTCTTCACCACCTTCTCCGTCTTCCTGCCGAAATGTCCGTAGGAAGCCGTTTCCAGATAGATAGGTTTGCGAAGGTCGAAGCGGTCCTCAATGGCTTTCGGACGCAAGTCGAACAGCCCGTCAATCTTCTTCGCAATCTCCCCGTCCGTCATGGGCACATGGCTCGTGCCGTAGGTGTTCACATAGATGCTGACGGGTTTTGCCACACCGATGGCATAACTCAACTGCACCAGCAGTTCGTCAGCCACACCAGCAGCCACCAGGTTCTTCGCGATGTGACGGGCAGCGTATGCCGCACTTCTGTCCACCTTGCTGGGGTCTTTGCCCGAGAAGGCACCACCGCCATGAGCACCCTTGCCGCCGTAAGTATCGACAATGATTTTCCGTCCCGTCAGTCCCGTATCTCCGTGAGGACCGCCAATCACAAACTTGCCCGTCGGGTTCACATGATACGTGATGCCCTCCCCGAAGAGTGCCTTCACCCGCTCGTCGTCCATCTCCTCAATCACTCTTGGAATCAGCACATGAATCACATCCTCCCTGATGCGATGCAGCATCTGCTCGTCAGCCTCCTCCTGCGTCAGCCCCGTTTCCTCACCCGCAAGGATGAACTCGTCGTGCTGCGTGCTCACCACGATGGTATGCACACGCCGAGGCTTCCCGTCGTCGCCATATTCAATTGTCACCTGACTTTTTGCGTCGGGACGCAGATACGTCACTTCCTTTCCGTTCTGCCGCACGTAAGTCATCATCTTCCCCTCCCGACGGATGTCAGCCAGCACCTTCAGGATGCGGTGGCTCAAATCCAGCGAAAGCGGCATGAAGTTTTCCGTCTCGTTCGTCGCATAGCCAAACATCATGCCCTGGTCGCCAGCACCCTGCTCTTCAGGCACCTCACGCTCCACACCACGGTTGATGTCGCCGCTCTGTTCGTGAATGGCATTCAGCACACCGCAACTCTCGCCGTCAAACTTATACGACGACTTCGTGTAGCCAATCCCGTTAATCGTCTCGCGAGCCACCTCCTGCAAGTCGATGTAGGCATTGCTCTTCACCTCTCCAGCCACAACCACCTGACCTGTCGTGACCAACGTTTCGCAAGCCACCTTCGACTCCGGGTCGTAAGCCAAAAGATTGTCCAACACAGCGTCGCTAATCTGGTCGGCAACCTTGTCGGGATGCCCCTCCGACACTGATTCTGATGTAAATAGATAACCCATAATTTAATTAATAATTAACGATAAATAATTAAGAAAATAGATGGGGAAAGAATGGGAAAACATGCACCGACAAAGAAACACCACCCGTCGTTAGGTTGTCATTGTCGTTTTAGCATTTTTTACTGTGGTTGCAAGCAGCCCAAATCTGTCCACATATTGAATTTCGGGTGCAAAGGTACGAATAAGTGAGCGAAAAACCAAATTTATTTGAGGTTTTCCGAGCGTGAGTACCTTGGGTGAAGCCAACGGTACAGATAATATTTGATAATGAGCATCAAACAGCACAAATTTATTTCATAGTTCGAGGGGAAAAGTCCCCCCACTTTAGGGATTTCACCTTTACGATTAGGAGAATTAACATTTGCCATCCACCCAAAACCACCTAACTTTGCACCAGAAACAAAAAACATCGAGCGTTAAAACCTCGCGAGTTCACGAACTCAAAAACTTACAAACTCAAAAACTCAAAAAACAGATAGCCTTATGAAGAACTTAATTCTCTTACTCTCACTGATTCTCGGTGCATTGTTGTTCCAGTCTTGCTTCTGCGAGCACGATTTTTACGGTCCAGGTTACGGCTACCATGTTCATGGGGCACCTCCTCCACCGCCACCTCCACACCACCGTCACTACGCTTGGTAATCTCTCATAGCCAACAGGGTGGAAACACCCTTCACGACAGGTTTGTAACTTTCCCTGTCCTCTGGCTGGAAATGCCCCAACAGTAGGTTTGTAACTTTCCCTACACGGGACTTGACAACACCCTTTGGCTCCCCTCTCTCTTAAAACTAAACTTAGATTTTATAAAATCAAACTTAAATTTACAAAAATCAAACTTAAATTTATATAAATCTAACTTGAATTTTATAAAATCTAAGTTTGGTTTTAAGAACACACACAGCAAAACACAGGTGAAATCTACATATATAGCACAACGACCACAGCATGGATTTAGGTTAGATATTGTTTAGTTAGTAAAAAGAAGCCCCTGACACCGCGATGGTATCAGGGGCTTTCATGTGGCAGCAACCTTGAGCCGTGCCACGCATTGAGTGTTTTTCGGGCAGGATTGTTACTTCACAATCACTTTGTAGGTATCAGATTTACCGTTGTATGTGAATCGGATGAAGTATAATCCGTGGTGGAGGTCAGACGGCAGGGTGTAGAAGTTGCCTTGCAGTTGGGCGTTATCTACCACGATGCCAGAGAGACCTACGATGTGAACCTTCACGTCGGAAGCCTCCACGCCGTCGAGTTGCAACTGGATGGTGTTGCCCGACGAGAGGACGCTGCTGAGAATCTTCACCTGGGCACGCTCGCTGTTGGCAACGGTAGGCTCCTGCTTCACATCTTCGATGCCGACAGCCTCAGCCTCGTCATAACTCTTATCGACGATGTTGTTCTCGTAGAAGAACCACTTCAGATGCGTGTCTGCAATGGCGAGGGCGTTTTCACCCAGACGGATGCGGTAGTCCCAGTGGTGCTTACGCTGTGCATCGCCCTCATAGCGATAGTCGGTGTTGACCACCACGCAGAAGATAACGCCATTGGCAGGCTTCTTTGTCAGGTCGATACGCATCTTTCCGCAACTGACAGGTTGGCTGTAGTTGCACTCACCGCTCTTGGTGCGGTAGCAGAGGAGGGCACGTTCGGAGGTGTCTTCGGGTCGGAACTCCACTTCGGCATACGTGGCATCGCTCTTCACGTGGATAGGGATATAGTTGGCACCGCTCCAGCCAGGGTTGGTCAACGTGTCGGGAGCCATCCATCCGTCTGTAGAGTTGCGTTGCACCGACTGATAAGGTGTGAGCACATGAGGGTCGCACTCAATCCAGCAGGGTTTCCACTCAGCCTTGACCGTCACGCCAAAGTTATTGTCAGCCACGGTACGATAGCCTTTGTCCCAACCATTGAGGTCGAAAAGAGCCAGACGGGCACGATACTGCGTGATGAGGGCACGCATGGCTGTGTCGCCGATGGAGTCGCCAATGGTGGCAAGCACATAGTTCTTGCAATAACGCCAGATCCAACCCACAGATTCGGGTCCTGCAACGGCACTCAACACGGTGGGGAAGATGTCGGCATACTGTGTGCCGCCAATCAGATTTCGCCATGTGCAAATCTGACCACTGGCACCATACATGTTCACACCCTCGGCAGCAGGGCCACCAAACGAGCCGTCCTGCAACCAACCCGAGTAGCACTCTATCGGCATGAAAGGTGCCAAAACAGGACCTGCATTCAAGAAGCCAGGGGTGCCGTATGTGTTGTCACGGCGGGCATGAAGTTCCTGCTGTGTCCATACGTTGCCGCCCTCATGGAACCAAGAAGAACGCTTGCAGGCGTCCATGTCGGCAAAGAGGGTGTGGATGCCTTCGTGTATCATGGCTTCACGCTGAGCCTCCCAGTCGCTGTAGATGTGCTCGTTGCGGAAACTGGCAAAAGGATAGTAACTTGCCCACACGCAGGCATAGTAGCCGCCATCGGCAGATGTGGCACTCTGATAACCACCCTTTTCTGTCTTCGATGTGTTGTCGTTGGCAAGACCAGAACCGAAAATGTACACCATCGAGTGGTAGCCATTGCGAGCACTCAAGTTGGGTGGCCAACCGATGTTTTCATAGATGTACTTGAAGTCGGTGTCGTACTTCTCCACCATGTTCTTGGCGGCTTCACGAGCCTTCTCCTGACCGCCTACGTCGGAATTGAGGTCATCGCCCCAGAAGACCGACCACCATTCGCCCACCTCCTGATTGGCTTTCTGTCCATTCTGCTTCTTGATGTTGTGAACCTTGGTTGGAGCAGGGATATTGCCATACTCATCGTGGAAGTTGTAGCCGAACTGCGGCACCTCGCCTGTCCAGTCCCAGAAAGTGCCGAGAGGCTTGGTCTGCACATCCACATAGATACGCAATCCTGCCTGAGTGGTGGTCTTTCCGTCTGCGTCCTTATACATATAATTACAATAGTAGAAGCCCGCATCTTCGGGTGTGGCACTTTCGGTCAGCACATATTCGGGGTCAGCCTTGTAGCCACGCAACTGTTTGTTGTCGCTGTTGAGGTAGCGGACACGGTAAGTGGTGTTGTCGCCCTTGTCTGCCACGCTGAACGTCACTTTGTCGCCTGCCTGCACCTGAATGTAGTTCTGGGCGAGCCATTCGCCGTCGTTCTGACGCACCAGCGGGGTGAGTTTCCAGGTCTCGATTTCGTCCATGCGGTGGTCGAGGGTCTCCACATACGCCGGCTGGTCGCTTTCGATGCTTTCATTCTTGCCGAAAGACACGCTGAAATTGTACTGCACCGTGTCTTTGCCCTGCACGAACAGTTCGATGAAAGAGAAGGCGTTGTCTTCCGTCACACTTTCATTGTTGTGGATGAGGCTGAAGTAACCTTCTTCGTACTTGCAAGCCACACGGCGGTTCTTGTGGTTGGAAGCACAGGGAATGCCGCTTTGTGTGAACCAGAAGCCATTGCCGTAGGATTTGCTGTCGTAGGTCTTGTCGTTATATCTGCCAAGAAAAAGGATGCTGCCATCCTTCAAGCCGCGGTCAACGGCAGCAGCAGACGATGCGTTGAAAGCATCCACCAGCACGTTGGTGCTGACCTGAATGAGTGTGGGGGTTTCGGATGTTTTTTCCACATCGCGAACCACGTTGATGTTGTAGGTCACCCTCGAGTCGGCATAACTCAGAAGGGCAAAACCTGCCATCAGGAGAGTAAGTAAGTTTTTCTTCATAGGACTTTGGAATAAGTTAGTTGTGTTATTTAGTTGACGGCAAAGTTACAAATCAAAAATGAAAAAAAATGCGATGAAACGGACTTTTTTTCCGCATCACCGCACTTTTTGGATGATTGTGTTATCTTTGGACGATTGTGCTATTCTTTATTCGAGGGTAAGTTCCTTGATGAGTCGTTTTGCATGACTGTAGTCATCCATCACCGAGAGCACCCAACGGATGTCCACACCGATGCAACGCTGCAAGGCATTGTCGAACTTGAGGTCGCCCGACATGGCTTCCCAGTTGCCGTCGAATGCCAAACCGATGACACGACCCTTGCCGTCGAACATACCTGAGCCTGAGTTGCCGCCTGTGATGTCGTTGGTGGTGAGGAAGCAAAGAGGCAGTTCGCCAGTCCGCTTGTCGATGTACTGAGGGGAGAATTTGCCTTTCTTCATCCACTTGTACACCTGAGGGATGAGTTCAAAGTCAAGGTTGTCGGGGTTCTGCTCGTGCTTGTTGAGGAAGGAACGGGGAGAAGTGATGAGGTTGGTTGCCTCTTCTTTCAGCCCTGTGGTGCCAGGAGCGAAGTCGATGGGCTTGCAAAGACCATAACTGAGTCGCATGGTGAAGTTGGCATCGGGATAATACTCCTTGTCGTGGTTCATCTCGCGGATGCCATCGCCCAAGAGCCTTTCGTACTCACTCTCATTGCCTCTGGATGTTCCATACACGGCATAAAGGGCTGTGATGGCATCCATCGCCATGGTCACCATCGGGTCGTCTGCTGCTTCTGAGAAGTCATGCACCTGCTTGATTTCTTCAGGACGGGCAAATACCGAGTTGGCATAGAGGTTATCTACATAAAGGCTGTAGTCACCATGCCAGATAGAATCTACTTCGTGCATCAAGCCTTGAGGTAGGAACTGCTCGCCAGGAACATGCTCAATGTAGTTTTTCAAAAGGGCGAGAAAGACTTTTTTATCCGTAGGTACGTCAATGTCACGATATGCCTTTTCCACTTTTTCGTGGAAGTCTCCGCTTGCACGACCATTCATCGCTCCCATCATATTCCGTACGACGAAACCCAAAATGTCACTGCCACCATAGAAGGACTCTACCCAAAGATTGTAGGCATAGAGCGAGGAGTAATCCTGCTGGTAAGCCGTTTTCAACGAGTCGAGGATGCCGATATACTGACCACGAGCCACGGTGTCCTGTGCAGCCCACTCCATCAGTTCTTTCTCCAGTTGTTGCTTTTCGTCGATGACTTTCAGATTGTCGAGGGCTGTGTTTTGACCGAGTGAGAACTTCCAGTAGTTGGAACTGCTGGCGTGTTTAGAGGCATACATGATGCGGAGGGCATCGCTCTGGCGCATGGCTTCGTTGAGGATGTCGAGTTTCACGCCACGCGCCTGATAACGCACATCGTTGGTGGTACGCATCGTGCTTTCGATGCCGTAGGAAGAGAGGTAACGGTCTGTGCTGCCAGGATAGCCCAAGGTCATGGCATACGAGCCGTCTTGATAACCTTGTGTGCTGACATGAGCATACTTCACCGGATGGTAGGGTACGTTGTCTTTGCTGTATTCGGCAGGGTTATTGTCCTTGTCGGCATAGATGCGGAAGACGCTG
This sequence comes from Bacteroidaceae bacterium, assembly GCA_017483605.1. Lineage (GTDB taxonomy): Bacteria > Bacteroidota > Bacteroidia > Bacteroidales > Bacteroidaceae > Minthosoma. The sequence goes on from JAFUWG010000029.1 coordinate 22,428, forward strand.
AAGTCGCAAGTCTGACGAGGCCACATCCAGTTGTCGGTGTCACCACCGTATTTGCCGAGACACTGTGGTGGGGCATAGACGAGGCGGACATCATCATAACGCTGATAAACCGAGAGCATGTACTTGCTGCCTTTGTAGAAAGGATTCACCTCGCTCTCGATGCCCTTGCCGCTATAATCCACCATCTGCATGAGGCGGAAGGAGGTGGCATTGATGGCAGAGTCTTTTTCCAGTTCTGTCGCACCTTGTGGAACTGCCCCAAGGATGAGGTCTGTCACATCAACCGTCTTGATGTGGAAGAGCACATAGAGCCCTTCGTTGGGTAGTTCATCTTCAAATTTCTTGGCAAAAAAGCCATACTTCAGGTAGTCATGTTTTGTGGTGGAGTGGTCTTGGATGGAACCAAAGCCGCAGTGGTGGTTGGTGAAGACCAAGCCATCAGGCGACACCACTACACCCGAACAGAAGCCACCCAACTGGATGATGGCATTGTTCAGCGATGGCTGTTCCGTACTGTACAGTTCTTCTGCCGTCAGTTCCAGTCCCATGCTGTGCAGCACAGAATCTACCTTTGCAGAGATGTTTCCCATCACCCACATGCCTTCGTCTGCACGAGCGTTGAGGCTCAAAAGGGTGAGTAAAATGAATGCGATTTTTCTCATGTCTTGAGGTTATTTTTTGAATTTCTTTCCAATTACTGGCAGACTATGCAGCGGCAGGTCTCGGTGGATGATTTCGAGAAGGAAGAGGAGGATGAGGCCTGTGTTGAGAATGATACGCACCCAAACAGGCCATGAAGTGGGCAAATACTCCATCGCCACAAAGAGAACCACAGCCAACAGGATGTAGGTAAAAATGCCTCGAAGGTCGTAGTGGATGGGATTGAGCCGCTGACCCACGAAGTAACTGAGCAGCATAGAGGTGGCATAGCCAGCGAAGCCGCCCCACGCACATGCCATGTAACCATACTTCGGAATGAAGATGACGTTGATGGCGACGAGCACGGCACATCCTGCCAAGGAGAACCATGCTCCCCAAATGGTTTTATCGATGAGTTTATACCAGAAAGAGAGGTTGAAGTAGATGCCCATCATGATTTCAGCCACCATCACAATTGGCACGACAACGAGTCCCTCGCGGTATTCCTTACCAATGATGCACTTGAGAATGTCCATATAGCCCATCACCACAAGGAAAGCGAAGAGCGTGAAGATGATGAAGTACTTCATTGCCACAGCATAGTACTCCTTGCTGTCCTTGTCTTTCGCCTTAGAGAACACGATGGGTTCGTAGGCATAGCGGAACGCCTGCGTAATCATCGCCATAATCATCGCCACTTTCACGCAGGCTCCATACACACCGAGTTGTGCCTTGGCATCTGCCTCGTCGCAAACCAACGGAAAGATGATTTTATCGACGGTCTGATTGAGGACACCGGCAATGCTCAGCACAAGGATAGGCCACGAATAGGAGAACATGCGGCGGAGCAGTGAGAAGTCAACCTGCCACTTCACCTTGAAAAGGTCGGGAACGAAGAAGAACGTGATGGCTGCCGTACACCAGAGATTGATGAGGAACACGTAATAGACTTCCGTCTTGCCCAACACCACGAAGTAGAGCAGATTGAAGGCGATATTGAAGAAGATGAAGAGGAATTTGAGCGACGCAAACTTGATGGGTCGCTTTTGATAACGCAGATAACTGAAGGGAATCGCTTGGATGGCATCGAGTGCAACAACCGTTGCCATCATGAGCAAGTACTCATGGTGGTCGGCATAGCCCAAAGCATCGCTGATGGGAGTGATGAACCCAAACACACCTGCCAAGAAAAGGGCTGAAAGCGTGCCAACGACTGCTATTGCCGTAGAGAACACGGTATCGGGCTTCTCACCCTCCTTGTTGGCAAAACGGAAAAACGTGGTTTCCATGCCAAAGGTGAGGAGGGCAAGTGCCAAAGCGGTATAGGCGTAAACGTTGACGCTCACTCCATAGTCGCCCGACTCTTTGGGCATATAGTTGGTGTAGAGCGTCACCATGAAGTAGTTCAGGAAACGCCCTACAATGCTGCTCAAACCATAAATTGCGGTGTCTTTTGCAAGACCTTTAAGATTTGCCATAGACTTTTATTCCAAATATGTATATCCATAAAGCCCGCTTCGGTAAGTGTCAAGGAATTCCTTGCCTTCTTCCAGGGTGATTTTGCCTTCCTTGATGGCTTGCTTCACCCAAATTTCGAGGCTGCGAACCAGTTTCTTGGGTTCATACTGCACATAACTGAGTACATCGGCGACGGTTTCTCCGTCAATGATGTTCTTGATGTGGTAGCCGTCCTTGTCGGTGGTGACATGGATGGCATTGGTGTCGCCAAAGAGGTTGTGCATATCACCCAGAATCTCCTGATAGGCACCTACGAGGAACACGCCGATATAGTAGGAGCCCTTTTTCTTGTCCAGCGAATGCAGCGGGATGAAGTGGCTCACTCCCGTCTCGGTGGCAAACTGTGCAATCTTTCCGTCAGAGTCGCACGTGATGTCTTGCAGCGTGGCGTTGCGGTCGGGACGCTCGTTGAGTCGCTGAATGGGCATGATGGGGAAAATCTGGTCAATCGCCCAAGAGTCTGGCAGCGAATGGAAGAGCGAGAAGTTGCAGAAGTATTTGTCTGCCAAGAGTTTGTCGAGCGAATGGAACTCTTCGGGCACATGCTTCATCGTATGCACCAGCGTGTTGATTTCGCGAGCCACCGCCCAATACATCCGTTCGATTTCTGCCCGGGTCTTCAGGTCAAGAATGCCATGAGAGAAGAGGTCGAGTGCTTCTTCGCGTATCTGCTGAGCATCGTGCCAGTTCTCCAGCATATTGCGGACGTTGATGTTGCACCAGATGTCGTACAGGTCTTTTGCCAACTGGTGGTCATTCTCTCCCACCTCAAACTCATCTGGCATGGCTGGCACCTCGGTGGTTTCCAGCACCTCCATGATGAGCACCGAGTGATGAGCCGCCAGTGAGCGACCACCCTCCGTGATGAGGTTGGGCTGAGGCACTTCGTTGCTGTTCGCTGCCTCCACAAAGGTATAGACGCAGTTGTTCACGTACTCCTGAATGGAATAGTTCACCGAACTTTCGCTGTTGCTGGAGCGGGAACCGTCATAATCGACACCCAGTCCACCGCCGCAGTCCACAAACTCCACGCCATATCCCATCTGCCTCAACTGCACATAGAACATGCTGGCTTCACGCAGAGCGTTCTGGATGCGGCGAATCTTCGTAATTTGGCTGCCGATGTGGAAGTGAATCAACTTCAGATAGTCCTTCATGTCGTTCTCCTCAATGTACTGAAGAGCCGCCAAAAGTTCGCCCGATGTCAAGCCAAACTTGCTCGCATCGCCACCGCTCTCTTCCCATTTGCCAGAGCCTGATGCCGCCAACTTGATGCGGATGCCCATGTTGGGACGCACACCTAACTTCTTCGCTGTGCGTGTGATGATTTCCAGTTCGTTGAATTTCTCCACCACGATGAAGATGCGTTTACCCATCTTCTGGGCAAGGAGTGCCAACTCGATATAGTCCTGGTCTTTATAGCCATTGCAAATCACCAGCGAGTCACTGTCCATATTCACCGCCAGCACGGCATGAAGTTCGGGCTTCGACCCTGCCTCCAATCCGAGGTTAAACTTCTTGCCATGCTTGATGACCTCTTCCACCACGGGGCTAATCTGATTCACCTTGATGGGGTAGATGATGAAGTTTTCAGCCGTGTAGCCATACTCTTTCGCAGCCTTGTCAAAGCAGATGGCTGTCTTTTCGATGCGGTTGTCAATGATGTCGGGAAACCTGACCAGCACCGGTGCTGACACATCCCTCAAAGCGAGGTCGTCCATCACCTCCTTCAAGTCCACTTCCACGCTGTCCTTCTTCGGTGTCACTGCCACATTTCCCTTCTCGTTGATGTGGAAATAGTTAACGCCCCAACCATTGATGCCATACAACTCGTTGGAGTCTTCAATACGCCATTTTCTCATTGCACCAGTTCCATTATTTCATTTACATAATTCTTGATTTGCTCTCTTGTGTGTATCACCTCGATGTCCACCGTGTGCTTCGCCTGCTGATAGAACGGCAAACGCTTCTGTAGCGACTCCTTGATGTAGGCGACCAGTTCTTCCTCCGTCTTCCCCTGAATGAGCGGACGCACCGTCTTGCCCATCTTCAAGTGCTCCTTCAGCACCTCGGGCGACGCGTTGAGAAATACCGTCTCGCCACGGGAGTTCATGTATTCCATGTTGTCGAAGAAACATGGCGTACCACCTCCACACGAGATGATGATGTTCTCAAACTCAGCCACCTCATGCAGCATCTTCCGCTCTATCTCACGGAAGCCCTCTTCACCTTTCTCGGCAAAGATGTCAGGAATCTTCTTGTGGAACCTGTCCTCGATGTAGTTGTCCAAATCGTAGAACTCCAGCCCCACTTCGCGAGCAAGCACCTTCCCAATCGTGGTCTTTCCCGCACCCATGTAACCTATCAAGATGATACGCGTCATATTCTTCAACTTTTGAGTTTTTAGGTTGATTCCTCATTCTTCACTCTTCCCTTTCCTTCCCCTCTTTTCCGCCTTCGGAGCATTCACTATTTCCATACACTCCTCATACGTCAGTGTGGCAGGTTCTTTCACCGATTTTGGAATCTTATAGTTCGTGCCCTTGTACTTCATGTAGGGTCCGAACCTTCCGTTCAGAATCTCCAGTTCCGCATCCTCGGCAAATGTCTTGATGTGAGCCGATGCCTCGCTCTTCCTGCGTTCCTCAATCAGTCGGATGGCATCCTCCATCTCCAGCCTCATCGGGTCAACGTCCTTCGGAATAGACACATACTTCTTCTTGTGCAACACGTAAGGACCGAACCGACCCGTGCCAACCGTCACCGTTTCTCCTTCATACTCACCCAGCGTGCGAGGCAACTTGAACAGTTCCAGAGCCTCCTCCAGCGTGATGGTGGCAATGCTCTGCCCCTTCTTCAGTTGAGCGAACCGAGGCTTCTCGTCCTCACCCGCAATGCCAATTTGCACCATCGGGCCGAACCTGCCAATCTTTACGCTCACGGGCTTGCCCGTGCCAGGCTCCGAGCCCAACACACGCTCGCCCACCTTGTGCTCACCCTTCTCCTGCAACGTCGCATCAATCATCGGCTCCAGTTTCCCGTAGAAGTCTTTCATCATCTCGTGCCAGTTCTCCTTCCCCTCAGCAATTTCGTCAAAGTCCTTCTCCACGTTCGCCGTGAAGTTATAATCCACAATGTCGGGGAACGACTGCATCAAGAAGTCATTCACCACCACGCCGATGTCCGTCGGAATCAGTTTGCCCTTCTCCTTCCCCATCACCTCCTTCTTTGTGGTCTTCTTCACCTTTCCGTTCGACAGTTTCAGGATGTTGTACATCTTTTCCTCCCCCTTCTTGTCGCCCTTCTCCACATACTCACGCTGCTGAATGGTCGAGATGGTCGGTGCATACGTAGAAGGACGGCCGATGCCCAGTTCCTCCATCTTCTTCACCAGACTTGCCTCCGTATATCGTAACGGGTGCTGCGAAAACCGTTCCGTAGCCACCACTTCCTTCATGTCCAGTCGCTCACCCTTCTTCACGGCAGGCAGCAGCCCCTCCATTTCCTCCGTCTGCACATCGTCGTCATACGACTCACGATACACCCTCAGGAATCCGTCGAACGTAATCACCTCGCCTGTTGCCACAAACGACGCGTCCACGCCCCTCGCCTCAATCGTCACCGTTGTCTTTTCAGCCTCCGCATCAGCCATTTGACATGCCACCGTGCGTTTCCAAATCAAGTCATACAACCGCTTCTCCTGCGTGTTGCCGCCGATTTCATGCTCCGATATGTACGTCGGGCGAATCGCCTCGTGAGCCTCCTGAGCACCCTTCGAACTTGTGTGGAACTGACGAGGCTTCGAATACCTCTCTCCGTGCATCTTCACGATTTCATCCTTCGTCGTGCCGATACACAGCGACGACAGGTTCACCGAGTCCGTTCGCATATAAGTGATGTGTCCCGACTCATACAGCCGCTGAGCCACCATCATCGTCTGGCTCACCGTGAAGCCCAACTTCCGTGCCGCCTCCTGCTGCAAGGTCGAAGTCGTGAACGGCGGGGCGGGACTCTTCTTCACAGGCTTCTTCTCTATGTCCGTGATGACGAATTCCTTGTCCTTGCACGAAAGCAGGAACGCCTCCGCCTCTGCCTCCGTCTTGAAGCCATGCCCCAGCGACGCCTTGATTTCCTGACCCTCCACCGTGAACACGGCACTCACTCGATAGGTCGATTCGCTCTTGAACTGCTCAATCTCCTTCTCACGCTCCACAATCAGCCTCACCGCCACACTCTGCACCCTGCCAGCCGACAGGCTTGGCTTTAGTTTCTTCCACAGCACAGGCGACAACTTGAAGCCCACGATTCTGTCCAGCACACGACGAGCCTGCTGAGCATTCACCAGACCCATGTCAATCGTGCGAGGATGCTCAATTGCATTCAGGATAGCCGACTTCGTAATCTCGTGAAACACAATCCGTTTAGCCGCCTTCGGGTCGAGCCCCAGCACCTGACTCAGATGCCAACTGATAGCCTCCCCCTCGCGGTCTTCATCCGAAGCCAGCCAAACTGTTTCAGCCGCCTTCGCCTGCTTTTTCAGTTCCTTCACCACCGCCTCCTTGTCCGACGGAATCTCATACTCAGGAGCGAACGAATCCAGATTCACGCTCATCTCCTTCTTCTTCAGGTCTCTGATGTGTCCATACGAACTCATCACCTTATACTCCTTGCCCAAGAACTTTTCCAGTGTCTTCGCCTTGGCAGGAGACTCCACAATCACCAAATTTTTCTGCATATATGATTCTTCGTTATGTCAAATGTTCAAAAATCGGGTGCAAAGGTACACAAAAATTTTTTCTTCCTATATAATAATGTGTAATTTTTTGAAAAAACTTTATTTTGTAACAGAATCGTAACAGGAAATATTTCAACGGGGAGAAGGAGAACCGTAACTTTGCAGCATAGAAAACCAAACAGAAAAGAAAAAATGGATTCAACCTCTGAAATTTTGTGGCTGGCGTTTCGCCTCTTAGGCTCGCTGGCATTGCTGATTTTCGGCATGAAACAAATGAGTGACACCTTGCAGAAAATGGCAGGTTCGGGACTTCGGCACGTGTTGGCACGTATGACGACCAACCGTTTTACAGGGATGCTGACGGGCATTTTGGTGACAGCCACCGTTCAAAGTTCTACAGCCACCACGGTGATGACCGTCTCGTTTGTCAATGCAGGACTGCTCACGTTGGCACAAGCCATCTCTGTGATTATGGGAGCCAACATCGGCACCACGCTCACAGCATGGATTATGTCGGCAGGATTCTCGTTCAACATTACTGACTTCGTTTGGCCGGCATTTCTTGTTGCCATGTTCCTCATCTATCGGAAACGGCATGAAAATGTGGGCGATTTCCTTTTCGGTGTTGCCTTCATGTTTCTCGGTCTTGGCACATTGCGACAGACAGGAGTGGATATGAACTTAGGCGAAAACCCTGCTGTGCTGAATTTCTTTTCCTCTTTTGACCCACAGAGTTTTACCACCACCCTGCTCTTCCTGCTTATCGGTGGTGTGCTGACCATGTGCGTACAGTCATCGGCGGCAGTCATGGCGATTACCATGATACTTTGTTCGAGCGGTGCCCTGCCCATCTATCAAGGCATCGCCCTCGTGATGGGTGAGAACATTGGCACCACCGTTACCTCCAACCTCGCTGCCCTGACTGCTTCCACCCAAGCACGTCGTGCCGCCTTTGCTCACATGTTCTTCAATCTCTTCGGCGTATGTTGGATGTTGGTGGTGTTTCACCCCTTCGTCAATTTTGTCTGTGGCTTGGTGGGCTACGATGCCCAGATGACCAAAGAGGCTGTTGGGCAAGCGGCTTTTCTCGCCAATGCCGCCAAACTCAGTTTCGTCTTGGCAGCCTTCCACACCTGTTTCAATCTTGCCAACACCGCCATCCTCATCTGGTTCATTCCGCAGATAGAGAAGATTGTGTGCTGGGTGATTAAGGCTCAAGAAGCAGATAAAGAGACCTTCCGTCTCAAATACATCGACATGGGTCTGATGCAGACACCCGAAATCGCGGTGCTGCAAGCCCAAAAGGAGGTCAAACTCTTTGCCGAGCGGGTGCATCAGATGTTCGACATGGTTCGTCAATTGCTGAATGAGAAGGAGAGTTCAAAATTCACCAAACTCTTCAGTCAGATAGAGACACAGGAAGACATCACCGACCAGATGGAAATAGAGATTGCCCGCTATCTGGAGCAGGTGAGCGAAGAGCATCTTTCTGACGAAACCAAGATGAAGATTCGTTTGATGATGCGTGAAATCAGCGAACTGGAAAGCATTGGTGATGCTTGCTACAACCTTGCTCGCACCATGAATCGTCGTCAAGAGTCGGGAAAAGACTTCACCACAAAGCAGTATGTCAATCTGCAAGCCATCATGCACTTTGTGGAGGAGGCTCTGACGCAGATGAATCGTGTGGTGGAAAATCGAGAGGAAAGCGATATTCGCGAGACCTATCGCATCGAAAACGAAATCAATGCCATGCGTCAAACGCTGAAAACCGAGAACATCCAAGCCATCAATGACCATGAATACGACTACACCGTAGGCACCATGTACATTGACCTCGTCAACGAGTGTGAGAAACTGGGCGACTACGTGGTGAACGTGGTGCAGGCACGATTGGGCAAATAAAGCCCACGCAAATTTGTGTGAAACATCTTAAAATTGTAATTTTGCACCGATATCTTAAAAAACATGAACGTCATGCCCCAACACCGCATACTCATAGTCGATGACGAGCAGGACCTTTGCGAGATTCTGCGATTCAACCTGATGGCAGCAGGCTATGAGGTTGAGGAGGCGTATTCGGCAGAAGAGGCTTTGCAGAAAGGTGTGGAGAGGTTCGACCTGTTGCTGCTGGATGTGATGATGCCGGGTATGTCGGGGTTTGAGTTGGCGGTACAGTTGAAGGCATCAGATGCCACAGCCAAGGTGCCCATCATCTTTTTGACGGCCAAGGACACGGAGGACGACACCTTGACAGGCTTCGGCGTGGGTGCCGACGATTATGTGTCAAAACCCTTTTCCGTCAAGGAGGTGCTGGCAAGGGTGAAAGCCGTGCTCAGCAGAACTGCTCCAACCGTGGAGAGGCAACCGACAACCGCCAGCCATCAGGGGCTCGTGATGAATCTTGAACACAAGACCGTGACGGTGGACGGAGAAGCCGTTTCCTTCACCAAGACCGAATTTGACCTCCTCTGGTTGCTGCTCACCCATCAGGGCAAGGTGTTCTCAAGGCAGGAACTATTGGAAAGCGTGTGGCCATGCGATGTGATTGTGACAGACAGGACGGTGGATGTGAATGTGACCCGCATACGGAAGAAAATCGGGCCTTACGCTCCCTGCATCGTTGCCCACGTTGGCTATGGGTATCGTTTTCGAGTGAACAATTAAAAACTGACAATCATAAGATGACAATCGGGAAAAAAATGTTCGTCACGGTGATGGCGATTTTTCTGGTGTATGCCGTGGTCTTTCTCGTGTTTGAAGACTACGACCGCCACGTGCTCGACCCGCTCAACGAGGCGAGCGACTGGTACTTGCTGCTTTTCTCCCTGCTCGTCATGCTGATTGTCGGGTATGTGTTGCATCGCTATTCTCGCCGATTGGACGACACCATCAGCCGGCAGCAGTCGGAAGAGCAGAACAAGATGCGTCGGCAGTTGACACAGAACATCTCTCACGAACTGAAAACCCCCGTCGCCAGCATTCTCGGCTACACAGACACCATCCTTGACACCCCCAACTTGCCACCAGACACCCAACGGCAGTTCATCGAGCGAACCAACGCACAGGCACGACGTTTGACCGCCCTTCTGCAAGACCTCTCCACGCTGAACAGGATGGATTATGCCCCCGAAATGTTGTCGAAGGAGAGAGTGGATGTGTCCGCCTTGGTGGCTGACATCGTACAAGAGACCTCCCTGGCATTTCAGCGAAAAAGCATGACCCTGAAGAACGAATTGCCTGAAGGCATCCATGTGCAAGGCAACTGGTCGTTGCTCTACAGCGTCTTCCGCAACCTCTTCGACAACGCCCTTCACCATGCAGGCGAAGGCACCACGGTGGAACTCTCGGCCGAGCAACAGAAAGACACATGGGAATTTACCTTTAGCGACAACGGTCAGGGGGTTGCCCCCGAGCACCTGCCACGCCTTTTCGAACGCTTCTACCGCATTGACAAAGGTCGTAGTCGCTCGATGGGTGGCACAGGGCTGGGACTTTCCATCGTTAAGAATGCCGTCCTCTGGCATGGCGGCACCATCCGTGTCCAGCAAAACCCGGGTGGTGGTTTGCGGTTTGCCTTTACCCTCCCCTTTCATTCCGTCGAATAGGACAAAATGACACACTCGATGCCTCTAAAGTGGTGTGAGTCACACCGCCTGGGCGGTCTGAGTCACACCACCTCGGCGGTCTGAGTCAGACCACTTTCGACGTGTACAGCACGCCGTTTTAGCCACGACAAAATTGACATGACGACAAAAAAGGAGATGTCTTCAAACATCTCCTTAAAAACACTTGATGAAAGTTTCGGATTTCCTTCGTTTTCTATTTCCCCTGCTTTTTCTTGGCGTTCCACATGCACCAAATGCCCAGCAGGACGAAGGGGACGGAGAGGAGTTGTCCCATGTCGAGGGGCATGGATTGCTCGAAATCAACTTGCTCTTTCTTCAAGAACTCGACGAAGAAGCGGAAGGTGAAGATGGTGGCAAGGCAGAAGCCGAAATAGAAGCCAGTGCCGACGGCGATGGGCGACTGGGGTGCCATTGCCTGTGTCTTGTGCCAATGGCGGTAGATGATGACCCCGCAGACGAAGATGACGAGGTAGGCAAGGGCTTCGTAGAGTTGGGCGGGATGGCGCGGCACGGCGATGCCATCGATGAGCGACTCGTGGCTGTGGAAGATGAATGCCCAGGGGACATCGGTGGTCTTGCCGACTATCTCGGAGTTCATCAGATTGCCCAAGCGAATGAGGCACGCCATGGAGGGGACAGAGATGGCAACATTGTCCATCACGACCCACGGCTTGACCTTGGTCTTGCGACAGTAGAGCACCATGCCAATCATGAGGCCGATGGTGCCGCCGTGGGATGCCAAGCCTTCGTAGCCGGTCAGCCGCCAACTGCCGTCGGGCATGAGACGGGCGGGAAGGAGCATCTCGATGAAACCTGTCACGCTGGTGAGGTAGTATTGGGGTTCGTAGAACAGGCAATGCCCCAGGCGTGCCCCGATGAGCACACCAAGGAAGCAATAGAAGAAGAGGGGGTCGAACTTCTCGTCCTCAATCTTCTGCTGCTTGTAGAGCCGTTGCACGATGAGGTAGGTGACGATGAACCCGAGGCACCACAGGAGGCTGTACCACCTGATGCTGAGGAAACCAATGGAGAATGCCTCGACGGAGGGTTGCCAGTCGATGAAAAGAGGTGCCATGGTCGTCATACGTTGAATCGGAAGTGCATGATGTCGCCATCCTGCACGACATAGTCTTTACCTTCCACACCCAGTTTGCCAGCCTCTCGCACGGCTGCTTCGCTGCCATACTTGATGTAGTCTTCATACTTGATGACTTCGGCACGGATGAAGCCTTTCTCGAAGTCGGTGTGGATGACTCCGGCACACTGGGGGGCTTTCCATCCGCGGCGGAACGTCCATGCCTTCACTTCCATTTCGCCTGCGGTGATGAAGGTCTGCAGGTTGAGGAGGGCATAGATGGCTTTGATGAGGCGGTTGCAGCCGCTCTCTTCCAAGCCCATGTCTTCGAGAAACATCTGCTTCTCTTCGTAACTCTCCAGTTCGGCGATGTCTGCCTCGGTTTGGGCACTGATGACGATGAGTTGGGCATTTTCGCCTTGGATGGCTTCACGCACCCTGTCCACGTAGGCATTGCCCGATTTGGCACTGGCATCGTCCACGTTGCAGACGTAGAGTACGGGCTTGGTGGTGAGCAAGAACATGTTCTTGGCTGCCAACGCCTCTTCGTCGTTCTCTGGCTGTACGGTGCGGGCAGAAAGACCCTGCTCCAACGCCTCTTTGTAGCGAAGCAGCAATCCGTACTCCACCTTGGCATCTTTGTCGTGACCCACATTGGCGAGTTTCTCCGTCTTCTTCAGACGAGCCTCGACGGTTTCCAAGTCCTTCAACTGCAACTCTGTGTCGATGATTTCCTTGTCACGCACGGGGTCAACGCTGCCATCGACGTGGACGATGTTGCCATTGTCGAAGCATCGGAGCACATGGATGATGGCGTCGCACTCGCGGATGTTGCCCAAGAACTGGTTGCCCAAGCCTTCGCCCTTGCTGGCTCCCTTGACGAGACCTGCAATGTCCACAATGTCGCACACGGCGGGCACGATGCGTCCCGGGTGTACCAACTCTGCCAACTTGGTGAGTCGCTCGTCTGGCACGCTCACCTGCCCCAGTTGGGCGTCAATCGTACAGAAAGGAAAATTTGCTGCCTGTGCCTTGGCACTGGACAGACAATTGAAAAGTGTTGATTTGCCTACGTTCGGCAGACCAACAATACCTGCTTTCAAAGCCATATTTCGTTATTTTTTCTAAAATCAATGGATGAAATCCGCTGCAAAGGTACGAAATAAAATGATATTTTGTAACTTTGCACACGCTAAATCGAAAGAAATGAAGAAATTGCCATATTTGTTGGTGCTTCCGATGCTGATGATTGGGTGTGTCGGGAGCAAGCCTGTAGAGACTGTGTATGTGTCGCCAGCACCTGCTTTTGACGAAGATTCTGCCTACGTGTATGTGGCGGAGCAATGCCAGTTTGGGCCTCGTGTGATGAACTCTGCTGCCCATGACTCGTGTGGTGAGTACATCGCCCGGCAGTTCAAGCGTTTCGGTGCCACGGTCTATGACCAGTATGCCGATGCCACGCTGTATGACGGCACCCCTGTGAGGATGAGGAACATCATCGCATCGTACAATCCTGATGCCTCGGCACGCATCTTGATTTCGGGACATTGGGACAGCCGTCCGTGGGCTGATAACGACCCTGACGAGGAGAAGCACCACACGCCCATTGATGGGGCAAACGACGGTGGCAGTTCGGTGGGCATCCTGTTGGAAATTGCCCGTCAACTGCAACTGCAGGCAGATTCTGGTAAGGTGAAGGTGGGTGTTGACCTCATCTGTTGGGATGCGGAGGACAGCGGTGAGTCGGGAGGACTGAAGGAGAGCAGTTGGTGTCTGGGCAGCCAATACTGGTCGGGGGTTCGCCACATCGACGGCTATACGGCTCGCTATGGCATCAACCTCGACATGGTGGGTGGCAACAACACGGTGTTCTATCGTGAGCAGATTTCGATGGCATACGCCCCTTCCATCGTGGATAAGGTGTGGGCGGCAGCACATCGCATCGGCTACGGAAAGTATTTCAGTTATGACGACAAGGGAGGTGGCATCACGGACGACCACGTGCAGGTGAACCGCGGCGGCATTCCTTGCATCGACGTGATAGGTACTGACACGCAGGACGGGGGCTTCCCCGCCACTTGGCACACGGTGAATGACAACATCAAAAATATCAACCGAGAAACACTCAAGGCAGTCGGTCAGACCATGCTTGAGGTAATATGGACAGAACAATGACAATAGAAGAAATACAGCAAGAGGTGGTCGAAGAGTTTGAAGGTTTCGACGACTGGATGGACAAGTATCAGATGCTCATCGACCTGGGCAGCGAGCAGGAGCCCCTGCCGGAGAAGTACAAAGTGGAAAGCAACCTCATTGATGGTTGCCAGAGCCGCGTGTGGCTGCAAGCCGACCTGACACCCGAAGGGAACATTCACTTTCAGGCAGAGAGTGATGCCCTCATCGTGAAGGGCATTGTGGCACTACTCATCCGTGTGCTGGACAACCACACGCCTGATGAGATTCTTTCTGCCGACCTCCACTTCATCGAAGACATCGGCCTGAAGGAACACCTCTCCCCCACTCGTAGCAATGGTCTGCTCGCCATGATGAAGCAGATGAAACTCTACGCAATGGCATTCAAGGCAAAAACAGCATGAAAGAATTTTTCCTTCAAATGGGCAAGTACTTTGCCCGCTACAAGAAATACATTGTCGGCACGTTCTTGATGAACATACTGGCAGCCTTGTTCAATGTGTTTTCGTTCTCCATTCTGCTGCCCATCTTGAACATTCTCTTCAAGGTGGACACGCAACGGTACGAGTTCATCGAATGGGGTTCGAAGGGTGTGGGCGACTTGCTGGAGGTGGTGAAGAACAACGGCTATTACTACTCGCAGTTGATGGTGGACACGTATGGTCCTGCCACCACATTGCTGATGCTGGGTGTGATTCTTGCCACGCTCACCCTGTTCAAGACGGGCACCTACTTTGCTGGTTCTGCCATGCTGATGCCCCTGCGTACAGGCATTGTGCGTGACATTCGTGTGGACATCTACAAGAAGATTCTTTCGCTGCCGCTCTCTTTCTTCTCGGAGGAAAGGAAAGGCGATATTCTGGCACGTGTCAGCACGGATGTGAACGAGATAGACAGCAGCATCACCTCGTCGCTCGACATGATCATCAAGAATCCTATCTTCATTCTGGTGTATGTAGGTACGATGTTCGCCATGAGTTGGCAACTCACGTTGTTCACGCTGTTGGTTGTGCCGCTGTTGGCTGGTGGAATTGGTCGCATTGGCAAGAAACTGAAGCAGAAATCGCTCTTTGCCCAATCGAAATGGAGCGACGGCATCAGCCAGATAGAGGAGACGTTGGGTGGACTCCGCATCATCAAGGCGTTCATCGCCGAGAAGAAGATGGAAGACCGCTTCAACAAGGTGAACAACGAGTATCGCAATGCCGCCATGCGGGTTGCCATCCGTCAGTCTGCTGCTCACCCTGTGAGTGAGTTTTTGGGCACGTGTATGATTGTGGTGGTCCTGTGGTTTGGCGGCTATCTGATTTTCTCGGGCAATAGCCCTATCAATGCCAACGACTTCATCTACTATCTGGTCATCCTGTACACCACCCTGCAACCCATCAAAGACTTGTCTAAAGCGGGCTACAGCATCCAGAAGGGATTGGCTTCGATGGAACGTATCAACAAGATTCTTCATGCCGAAAACTACATCAAGGAACTGCCTCAACCCGAACAGATTGAGGAACTGAAGACCTCCATCCAGATAGACCATGTGAGTTTTGCCTACACGGAGGGACGCACCATTTTGCACGACATCAACATCACCATTCCAAAGGGAAAGACCATCGCCTTGGTGGGTCAGTCGGGGTCGGGAAAGAGCACATTGGTGGATTTGATTCCTCGCTACCACGATGTCACTTCTGGTGCCATCCTGATTGATGGCAAGGATGTGCGTAAACTCTCCATCCGTTCGCTTCGCAGTTTGATTGGCAATGTGAACCAGGAGGCGATTCTCTTCAACGATACGGTATTTAACAACATTGCTTTCGGTGTGGACAACGCCACACAGGAGCAGGTGGAAGCGGCTGCCAGAATTGCCAATGCCCACGAGTTTATCATGGAGATGGAGAATGGTTATCAGACGAATGTGGGAGACCGTGGCGGAAGGCTTTCAGGCGGGCAGCGTCAGCGTATCTCCATCGCTCGTGCCATTCTCAAGAATCCTCCTATTCTCATTCTTGACGAAGCCACCTCTGCCCTCGACACGGAGAGCGAACGGCTGGTGCAGGACGCATTGGAGAAACTGATGAAGTCGCGTACCACCATCGCCATTGCCCACCGTTTGTCAACCATCAAGAACGCAGACGAAATCTATGTTCTTCACGAGGGTAAAATCGTAGAGCGTGGCACACACGAAGAGTTGATAGCCATGAACGGTTATTATAAAAAACTGAATGATATGCAGGCTTTGTAGCGTCCGCATGGTGCTACAAAGCCCCCTACTCTACCCTATTTTCCGCACCAACCTGTACCTTGCTCCGCCAAGAGCCTTGACGATGCCTTTCATTTCAAGGTCGAACAAAATCATACTGGCACGCGAGTAAGGGATGTTGGTGTCGAAAGCAATCTGATTGATGTGTTTGTCGTCCACCGTCTTCAAGGCGTTGACCAAGGCTTGTTCCTCATCGCTAAGGTCGGGGAACAAATCCTGTTGTACGGCTTGGGAACGTACCGCATCGTCGGCTGCACGATGCCAACCCAAAGCCTCCAGCATGTCTTCCGCACCCGTCAGGAGCGTTGCCTGATTCTCTCTGATCAGTTTGTTGCACCCGGCACTGTACTCGTCGTACACACGGCCAGGGAAGGCAAAAACATCGCGATTGTAACTATTAGACAGTTCGGCCGTGATGAGTGAACCACCTTTCTTCGGACTCTCCACCACCACACAAGCATCACTCATGCCCGCCACAATGCGGTTGCGACGCACAAAATTCATCTTCTCCGGTCGAGTTTGCGTGGTGTATTCCGTCAGCAATCCCCCACCCTGATGAATCATGTCGGCAGCGGTTTGCCGATGCATGGAAGGATAGATATTGTCCAGCCCATGAGCCAGCACGGCAACCGTGTCGATGCCGTTATCCAGAGCGGCACGATGGGCACAGATGTCGATGCCGTATGCCAATCCGCTGACAATCAGCACGTCTGGGCAGAGCGTCTTCAGTTCGGCGACAAAATTGCGGCAGACCTCTCTGCCATATTCCGAACATTTCCGTGTGCCCACCACATTGATGACGTGCTGACGATTGAGGTCGGCATCGCCATAGTTGAACAGCACCAAAGGGGCGTCTTCGCACTCTTTGAGCCGCTGTGGATAGGCATCGTCGTTCAGCGTCAGAACCTTCAGCCGTTTTTTCTCCACAAACTCCATCTCCTGCTCCGCCTCCTGCGTGGCATCCTCCACGTGGGAAAGTGCCTCCACCAGACGTGGGCTGGCATCGGGAATGACACTCACGATGTCCTTCCGATGGGCAAATACCTCACTGGCCGAACCCAGAGCGTCATACAGCGTTCGGGCATTCAGCAGACTCAAGCCTTTCAGTTTCGTCAGGGCAATCGCACAGATGAGTTCTTGGGTGTTCACTGGGCAATGAAAGGGGCAAATTTTTCGTTCAATTCAGCACTCTCAGACAGGCGGCCGTTCACCAGGCACACCGAATCCACCTGGGCACGGATGCAGAGTTTCTCATCTGGCAGGCGGAAGATGTCCTGCATGAAGATGTACCGCACTCCATCCTTCTTAATCCACAACCGGCTCACATATTCGTCGCCGCTCTTCAAGGGCACCTTGAACTGCATGGTCAAGCGAGCCACCACCGCATCCGTTCCCTGCTCATGCAGCCGGGCGAAACTGATGTCGTGAGCCAGCAAAAACTCATGGCGGCAATGCTCCAGATAATGCTGATAGTTCGCGTTGTTCACAATTCCCTGAAGGTCGCACTCATAGTCGCGCACCTTATCCTTCAATTCAAAAATGTAATTTGCCATATCAATCCTATTCTCTCTTTCATTCCTTTTTGCAAAGGTAGCCCTTTTCTCCGAATATAGCAAATCTTACACCCTTTTTATTCACACAAAGGGCGTGCGGGAGGGTAAAAACACCATCCGGGGACGAATCGGGGTGTCCCCTATGAGTGCAATTTTGTCGCCCCTAAAACGGCGTGCCGTACACGTCGAAAGTGGTCTGAGTCAGACCGCTGAAGTGGTGTGACTCAGACCACCCGGGCGGTGTGACTCACACCACTTGAGAGGCATCGGGCGTGTCATTTTGTCCTATTGCGGGGTGGAAGGAAGGAGGTTAAAGCGTGTCATGATGGGGAGATGGTCGCTGACGCCTCCTTTGTAGATGGGACCGAGGTAGGTGCGGCGGGGTTTGATGTCGCCATGGGTGGGGTCGGGCTCGATGAGGAAGGGGAGGGAGAGGATGCGAGAGAGGGTGGGGGAAAGGGTGGTGGTGTGGGTGAGAATATGGTCGAGGGTGGACCACTCGCCTTGATATTTGTAGGTGCCTGGCTTGAGGCGGGCGGTTTGGTCTTTCAAGGGGAGATGACGGGTGAGGGCTTTGAGTTGAGGGGAGCGGGAGTCGGCGTTGAAATCGCCCATGAGGATGAGGTTGGGATGCTGTCTGCAAGCGAGGACGGAATCGAGGTTTTCTTGCAGCAGGGCAACCACTTTCATGCTGCGTCGCTGGGCTTCTGCTCCGCCTCGTTTGGAGGGGAGATGGAGGACATAGACATCCAGCGTGTCGCCACTTGCGATGGTGCCGGCAACGTGCAGGATGTCGCGGGTGGGGTGTTCAGGAATGTGCGGCTTTATGTGCTGAGTATCAACGGGATGAAAGGTGAACGGGGAATAGAGTAGGGCGACATCGATGCCACGTTCGTCGTCGGAATGGGTCATGATGTAATGATAGCCCAAATTGACGAGTGGGGTGCGACGGGTCAGGTATTCCATCACGGTGTCGTTTTCCACTTCGCAAAGGCCGACCAGGTCGATAGGTCTGTCCT
The DNA here is from genome assembly GCA_017483605.1 of Bacteroidaceae bacterium. GTDB lineage: Bacteria > Bacteroidota > Bacteroidia > Bacteroidales > Bacteroidaceae > Minthosoma. The sequence goes on from JAFUWG010000029.1 coordinate 41,046, forward strand.
CGTCTGCTGCAGCAATGACTTTGGCGACGTTTTTGAGTTTTTTGAACAGTCGTCCTTTCGTCCAGTGGTGGTCGCCTTCAGCACAAAACTCAAGGTCGTTTTTGCCTTCGTCGTGGATGGTGTCGAAGGCGTTTTCGATGTTGTAGGAAAGGACGGTGAAGGGGTGTTGGGCATTGGCGTCGGCTGCTCTTATCAAGCATGAAAAGAAGATGATGAAACACAAAGATGGGAAAGAAATAAAAGATGCCATTCGGGATGTTGGCCAACGATGCACTGGCCTATCTTTTATCTCTTTCCCACCTTTATTTAAAATAGTCATCGCCCCCGAATCTTAGTGTGCTTCGAGCCAATTGCTGCCCCATCCGCAGTCGGCATAGAGTGGGACGGAGAGTTTGATGGCATTCTGCATCTCATTGATAACCAGTTCTTGAAGCCGTTCTTTCTCTTCGGGCACAACGGAGAAGTTGAGTTCGTCGTGCACCTGCAGAATCATCTTCGACTTCAAGCCCTGCTCTCTCATCTTTTGGTCGATATGAATCATTGCCACCTTGATGATGTCGGCAGCCGTTCCCTGGATGGGGGCATTGATGGCGTTGCGTTCGGCATAACCTCTGACGACGGCATTGCGGGAGTTGATGTCGGGCAGTTGGCAACGACGTCCGAACAGCGTCTCTGTGTAGCCCTTTTGGCGTGCCTGTTCGATGCTTCTGTCCATGTAGGCTTTCACACCAGGATAGGTGGTGAAATAGTCGTCGATGAGTTGTTTTGCCTCGCTTCGGCTCACCTCCATTCGCTCTGCCAATCCGAAGGCGGAAATGCCGTAGATGATGCCGAAATTGGCAGTTTTTGCCTTGCGTCGCATGTCGCTGGTCACGTCGTGGATATCCACTTTGAAGATTTTGGCGGCGGTGGCTTGATGGATGTCGTGACCGCTATTGAAGTCCTCCACCATGTTGTGGTCTTGGCTGAGATGTGCCATCAGTCGCAGTTCTATCTGGCTGTAGTCGGCAGAGAAAAACTCCTCTCCTTCGTCGGGGATGAACGCCTTACGCACCTCCTTGCCGTTCTCGTCGCGGATGGGGATGTTCTGCAGGTTGGGGTTGCTGGAAGAGAGGCGGCCCGTGGCGGTCACCGCTTGATTGTAAGATGTGTGGATATGCCCTGTGCGGGGGTTGACCAGTTGGGGTAGGGCATCGATGTAGGTGCTGAGCAGTTTCTTGTAGCCGCGATAATCGAGAATCTTCTCCACCACAGGGTGTTTGCTCTTCAGGGCAAGCAACGTTGCCTCGTCGGTCACATACTGCCCCGTTTTGGTCTTCTTGGGCTTGGAGTCGATTTTGAGTTGGTCGAAGAGCAATTCGCCAATCTGCTTGGGCGAACTGATGTTCAGTTCCTGCCCTGCCACCTCGCGGATTTCCTGCTCGATGGCGTCCATGCGTTCGGTGAAGATGCGTGAGGTCTCTGCCAGCGAGTCGCGGTCGATGCGGGCACCGTTCATCTCCATGCGTGCCAGCACGGGGACAAGGGGCATTTCCACGTCGTCGAAAAGTTGGAAGAGCCCTTTTTCGTGCAGTTCCTTTTCGAGCAGATTTTTGAGTTTGAGGGTCACATCAGCGTCTTCAGCCGCATACTCATACACGTCTTTCGGGTCTAACTCTCGCATGGATCTCTGTTTCTTGCCAGAGCCAATCAAGGCATCGATATGGATGGTTCGGTATTGCAAATAGACCTCAGCCAGATAATCCATGTTGTGGCGAAGTTCGGGTGCGAGGATGTAGTGGGCAATCATGGTGTCGAACATCTTGCCTTCGAGGTGGATGCCATAGTTGGCGAGCACCATCATGTCGTATTTGATGTTCTGACCAATTTTCAAAATTTTCTCTGATTCGTAGATGGCCTTGAACGTGTTAACAATTTTTAAGGCTTTCTCAAAATCTTCGCCCGACCATCCTCCATGGCTCGGCACAGGAACGTAAAATGCCTCTCCTTCTTGCACGGCGAAACTCAAACCGACCAATTTGGCAGAAACGGCATCCACTGAAGTGGTTTCTGTATCTAAACTGACAAAATCGAAAGTCAACAATTTTGCAGCCAATTTCCCCATTTCTTCCTCCGAATCAATAAGTTGGTAATCGTGAGGCGTGGTGCTCAAGTCGCTGAGATTTGAAAAAAATAGGTCGCCTTGTCCCTCGGCTGGAGATTTTGGCTCTTTTTTTGCCTCAGAAACGGGTGTTTGAGATGCCGGAGTGGGATTTCCGAACAAGTCACCACTGAAAAGGTCGGGTTGCTTAGGTTGGGTTGTTGTTTTGTTGGCAGTAGGGTAGGGGGAGGTGGGCTCGCCACCGAAAACTCGCTTCAGCAACGTGCGGAACTCCAGACGCTCAAAAATCTCTTTCAAGGCCTCTTCGTCGATGGGTTCCCGTTTAAGGCTTTCGAGGTCGAGGGTCACAGGAACGTCTGTCCTGATTTCAGCGAGGAACTTGGACATTTTGATGTCCTCTACGTGCTCTTCCACCTTCTTCTTCATCGCCCCTTTCAGTTGCTCGGTATTGGCAAGCAGATTCTCGATGTTGCCAAATTCGTTGATGAGTTTCACGGCTGTCTTCTCTCCCACACCCGGACAGCCAGGGTAGTTGTCTGATGAGTCGCCCATCAAACCCAACAGATCGATGACTTGAGACACCTGGCTAATGCCATATTTCGCCAACACCTCTTTTTCGCCCAAGATGTCGAAGCCACCGTCAAACCGTGGTTTGTACATCTTCACGTTCTTGCCCACCAACTGCCCATAGTCCTTGTCGGGGGTTATCATATAGGTGTCAATTTCCCCGATGGATTCGCTCTGTTTTGCTAAAGTGCCGATGACATCGTCTGCCTCATATCCTGGCACTTCAATCACGGGTATGCGATAGGCTTTCAACACATCTTTTATAATAGGCACCGCAAAACGGATGCCTTCGGGAGTTTCCTCTCGTTGGGCTTTGTACGCAGGAAATGCTTCGTGACGGAACGTAGGACCATGAGGGTCGAACGCCACACCGATATACTCGGGATTCTCTTTGTTCAGAATCTCTTCGAGGGTATTGACAAAACCCAGCACCGCCGATGTGTTTTCACCTTTGCTGTTGATGCGTGGGTTCTTGATGAAGCCATAGTAAGCCCGATAAATCAATGCGTAAGCATCGAGAAGAAACAGTTTTTTCATGTCTTTTTGGATTTTGTGTGTAAACTTACGAAAAATATTTGAAAAAAGCAGTATCTTTGCATTCGAATTTTCAAAATATGGACGCATTACAGCAAATACGCAAACCGATTGATGTAGAAATGACTCGCTATAAGCAAGTCTTTGATTCTTATCTTCAGCACTCCAATCCTATCTTGCAGGAAGTGTTGGGCAAGATTGCTCGCCGAAGAGGGAAGATGATGCGTCCTATGCTCACGCTTCTCACTGCTAAAATGCTGTCTGGAGAAGCCAATGACAACGCCATTTATACTGCTGCAACCTTCGAGTTTTTCCACACCGCCAGCCTTGTGCATGATGACATTGTGGATGAGAGCGAGGAGCGTCGTGGTCAGCAGTCGGTCAATGACGCATACGGCAATCAAGTGGCGGTGTTGGTGGGCGATTTCATCTTGGCTAATGCGCTGCTTTGTGCTGCTAAGACTAAAAGTTCTCGATTGATTGAAATTGTTTCCATTGCGGCACAGAATCTTGCCAGCGGTGAACTGCTCCAGTTGAACAATGTACAGAACACCGACATCAACGAAGAGGTATATTTCGACATCATTCGCAACAAAACTGCCGCTCTCTTTGCTGCTTGTGCAGAGGGTGGGGCAATGTCCACTTCTGCCGATGAAATGGACATAAATGTCATGAGAACCTTCGGTGAATACTTAGGCATTTGCTTTCAAATTCGCGATGACATTTTTGACTATCACCACGATGCCTCTGTAGGGAAACCGACAGGCAATGACATGAAGGAAGGCAAATTGACACTTCCACTTATTCATGCATTACTCGCAACGAACAACGAAGAGATGCTGACGCTTGCCCGGAAGGTGAAAGCACGGAGCGTGACACAAGATGAGGTCATCATTTTGGTCGATTTCACCAAGGAAAATGGCGGTATGGAATATGCTGTCGAAGTGATGGAAGATTATGCCCAAAAAGCAAAGAGCCTGCTTGACCGTTACCCTTCGTCCGATGCCAAGCAAGCCCTTTTCGCTTATGTTGACTTTGTCATTGACCGTCAACTGTAGATGTTTTTAGAAGAATTTTACTTCTTTTCCTTCAATTTCGGAAAGAAGTTTGTTTGCCAAAGAACTGGTTCCGAGGCGCAGCCATTGGTTGGTCAACCATTTCTCACCAAGCACTTCCTTTACAATGGTATAATAAACCAGAGCATCTTGCACAGTCTTCATGCCACCTGCGGGTTTGAAACCTATCTGGATGCCAGTCTTTTCGTAATATTCCTTGATGGCTTGGCACATCACGAAGGCTGCTTCGGGTGTGGCGGCAGGTTCTAATTTACCAGTAGATGTTTTGATATAATCTGCTCCTGCATACATCGCTAAAAGACTGGCTTTCTTAATGTTAGATGCTGTTTTCAAACATCCTGTTTCAAGAATCGTCTTCAATTTTCTCTCGCCACAAACCGCCTTGATTTCTGCGATTTCATCACACATTCCTTCATAATCCCCTGATAGGAACTTGCCAACAGGGATGACGATGTCAATCTCGGTGGCACCATCTTTCAAGGCGAGGGCTGTTTCTGCAATCTTCACTTCCACAAAAGACTGGCTGGAAGGGAAACAGGCTGAAACACAGGCAATTTCCACTTCTTCATTCTCCAATGTGTCATGACAAATCCTGGCAAAATTAGGATACACGCATACGGTTGCAACATGTCCCAACTCTGGATATACATCGTCAAACTTATTGACTTTTTCTACAAAACGGAGTACGCTGTCTTCGCTATCCGTGGTCTTTAATGTGGTGAGTTCCACGCTGTTAAGGAGGAACTTCTTCACTTCTACTGTATCATTCTCCTGCAAATGCTCTTTCAGAAGAATTTCTACTTGGCGAGCCACTTGCTCGTCATCCAACTCCAAGTGATACTCACTTAGAACTTTTTCATACTTGCTGTCTTCCATTTTTCTTTTATTCTTTGTTTTTAGTGTCCATACAAATGGTTACGGGACCGTCGTTGAGCAGTTCCACTTTCATGTCTGCGCCAAATTCTCCCGTCTGTACTTTACCTGCCAGATTATCCGATAAAACCGAACAAAATCGTTCGTAAAGTGGTATTGTCACCTCATGGCTTCCTGCTCTCAGATAGGAGGGACGATTCCCTTTCTTATAACTTGCCCAAAGGGTAAATTGGCTGACCACTAAGACCTCGCCATCTACATCCATAATAGACTTATTCATCACGCCGTTCTCATCATCAAAGACGCGTAAGCCACAAATTTTCTTTGCCAGCCATTGTATATCTTCCTCTGTATCAGCATTTTCACAACCAAGAAGCACCAAATAGCCGTGACCAATTGATGCTTTGACTTGCCCATCAATCGTGACGGATGCTCTTGAAACTCTTTGTATGACTGTTCTCATAAAATATAAAGATGTATCAATTTTATTCATGAAAGGCTTCTTGCAACAACTGAGCCTTTGCTGTTCCGACAACAGATACAAGTTGTTCATAATCAGCCTTTTTTATTCTTTTAAGGCTCTTGAAATGCTTGAGTAGCAAGGTCTTGGTTGTAGCACCAATTCCTTTGATGTGATCAAGTTCCGATTCTGTAGTGTGTTTGGCTCGTTTCTGCTTGTGGAAAGTGATAGCAAAGCGGTGAACCTCGTCTTGTATCTGCGTGAGCAGTTTGAAGAGTGGGCTGTCCATCTCGATGCCCACTACTTTTTGTGGAAAACCAAACAATAGTTCGTTCGTCCGGTGGTGGCTGTCCTTGGCAAGTCCTGCAATGGGAATTTCTAAGTGCAGTTGGTCTTCTATAACCTTCCGAACCACTTCCATTTGTCCCTTTCCACCGTCGGTAATGATTAAGTCGGGTAGGGGAGTTTCTTCAGCAATTGCTCGGCTGTACTTTCGGTACACCACCTCGCTCATAGATGCATAATCATCAGGGCCAATGACCGTCTTGATATTATACTTTCTATAATCGTTTTTGGATTTCCTTCCACCGATGAATACGACACATCCCGCTACTGCATCTTGCCCCATAATATTAGAATTGTCAAAGCACTCTATACGCATGGGGAGTTTCTCCAGTTTTAGTTTGCGTTGTAGTTCTTTGAGAATGTTGATATTTCGTTGGTCAGGATTAAGTCGTTCTGCTTGTTTGAGTGCATCAATGCGGTATTGCCTTACATTTGCTTCGGAAAGAAAGAGAAGTTTTTTCTTGTCTCCGGCTTTTGGCACGATGAATTGGGCATCTTTTAGCGTGAAATCCAGTTCAAAAGGAATGACTATTTCCTTTGACTCGCTTCCATATTTTTCTCTCATACCAACAATCGCAAGCGAAAGAATTTCTTCGGGTGTCTCGTCCAGGCGTTTTCTATATTCATTGGTGAAGACTTGCGTAATGCATCCGTTCACGACATGCATGTAGTTGATATACGCTTTGTTTTCATCATCCTCAATGCTGAAAACATCGATGTTTTGGTTGGTACTGGTGATGACTCGGCTTTTACTGTCGAAGTCTTTTGCCAACAAATATTTCCTCTTTACCGCTTCCGCTTCCAGAAATCTTTCCTGTATTGCCAATTCTTGCATTTCTGTTTGCAACCGTTGACAAAGGTTTCGAGTATTGCCGCTCAAGATTTCTTTCACTTCTTCGATTTGCTTTAAGTAATCTTCATGGGTTTGGCGTCCGACACAAGGGGCTTTGCATTTGCCAATATCAAAATAAAGGCAACTTTTGATTTTCCCTTGTTCTATCTTTTCTTGGCTGATATACGTATGACAGAGACGGATTTGATAGAGTTTGTCAATCAGTTCCAACATGGCATTCAATGTTCCCGTGTGGCTGAAAGGACCGTAATAGGTTCCTGCCTTTTTATCGATGTTTCGGGTTTTGATGACACGAGGCAGATATTCATTGGTGATGCAAACGGAAGGGTAGGTCTTCCCGTCTTTCAACAGAATGTTGTAGAAAGGCTGATGCTCCTTAATGAGATTGTTCTCCTGAATCAGTGCATCTTCATCTGTCGGAACCACCACATATTTGATGTCTTGAATCTTGCTGACAAGAATCTGTGTCTTTCGGTTCTTGGGAGAGTTGTTGAAATAGGAACTGACACGACGCTTCAAGTTCTTTGCCTTGCCCACATAAATTACCCTGCCATCTTTATCGAGATATTGATAGCATCCAGGTTCTTCACTAAGGCTATTGACAATCACCTTCAAACGTTGTAGCCGTTCTTCGTCCTTTGTCATCTTTGTTGAAGCGTTACTTTAACCGCATAAAGTGTTCCACGTGAAACATTCTCTTTCTAACTTGCCAATTATCAGCAAGTAGTGTGAAAATGCTGAATGGCTTGTTAAACACGAATGAGGGTTGTTACTTCGATCCCATCACCGATTGCCTCACGACCTTTCAGTCCTTCATCGCGAATCTCGATGACAAAGTTCATATAGCATTTCTTGGGGTTGAACTTCTTGACGAGATTCCATGCTGCTTTGATGGTTCCTCCTGTTGCCAGCAGATCGTCGTGTAGGAGTATCACATCATTTTCTTCAATAGCATCAACATGAATCTCGATGGTGTCAGTGCCATATTCCTTCGCGTAAGACTCTTGAAGTGTCTTGTAAGGCAATTTGCCTGGCTTGCGAGCCATCACGAATCCAGCATTCAGACGACGTGCCAAGATGGCCCCCATCACATAGCCACGGGTTTCGAGCCCAACAACTTTTGTAATACCCTTGTCTTTGTAAAGTTCATAGAGTTCTTCTTCCATGATTTCAAGTGCCTTGGCGTCCTTGAAAAGCGTGGTTACATCGCGGAAGTTGACACCTGGCTGTGGAAAGTCAGGGATGCTACGAAGATGGTCTAATAGATACTGATTGTTCATTGTCTTTTGATAATTGTTATATTGTTTATTGAGTTTTCGCTTTGTAAGTGATTGATTTTACTCTTTATACGTCCAACTTGTTTCACGTGGAACATCGAGCGTTGCTTTAACGTCCCATCAGAACAAGCATGATGTTGATGTCGGAGGGTGAGACACCCGGAATGCGAGAAGCCTGTGCTAAAGTGACGGGCTGTATTGCTTGGAGTTTCTGCCGAGCCTCGATGGAGATTTGGGTCATGTTGGGATAATCAAACTTCCCCTCGATTTTGATATTCTCCAAACGAACCATCTTCTCTGCCATCTGTTGCTCACGGTAGATGTATCCTTTATACTTTATCTGTATCTCTGCTGCCTCAATGATTTCTTCCTTTCGAGGCTCGTCGGCAAGGATGCGGTCGAGGGCTTTGCGAAGCGGCTCGATGTGAGGGGCGATGTTGGCGATGTTGATTTGTGGTCGTCCCAACAGTTCCTCCAATTTGCAACCTTGACGCAGTGGGGTAGTGCCGAGGGCTTCGAGGGCGGGATTGATAAGTGTTGGCTTCAATGAAAAGTTGGAAATAAACTCGATGATAGCATCTCGTTTTTCTTTTTTCGACAACATGAGTTGATAGCGTTCCTCTGATGCAAGCCCCAGGTGATATGACTTTTCCGTGAGACGCATGTCGGCATCATCTTGACGGAGCAGGATGCGATACTCGGCACGAGAAGTGAACATACGGTAAGGCTCATCCACGCCTTTGGTGACAAGGTCGTCGATAAGCACACCAATATAGGCCTCGTTACGTTGGAGGGTGAAAGGCTCTCCGTTGTTGAGGGAGGTGACGCTGCAGTTGATGGCAGCATTGATGCCGGCGATGATACCTTGACCAGCGGCCTCCTCATAGCCAGTCGTTCCATTCACCTGACCCGCAAAGAAGAGGTTTTTGACCACCTTCGATTCGAGCGAGTGGGTGAGTTGTGTCGGGTCGAAAAAGTCATATTCGATGGCATAGCCAGGACGGTAGATGTCCAGATGGCGGAATGCTGGAATCTGGTGGAGCGCGTTCAACTGTATATCGAGCGGAAGAGACGAAGAGAAACCGTTCAGGTACATCTCGTTCGTGCTCTCTCCTTCTGGCTCGAGAAACAGCATGTGCTCGTCTCTGTCAGGGAACGTATGCAGTTTCGTCTCAATGCTGGGACAGTAGCGAGGACCGATACTTTGGATTTGTCCATTGTAAAGCGGCGAGTCTGCCAATCCCGAACGGAGCACATCGTGAACAGCCGTATTGGTATAACATATCCAACAGGGCAAATTGTTACGTGACGACACTGCCTGATGCTCCGTTGGCATATAAGAGAACTGGTGAAAATCGTGGTCACCGTCTTGTTTCTCCATCAACGAGAAATCCACGCTACGTTTGTCAATACGCACAGGCGTACCCGTCTTCATCCGACCAGCACGAATGCCATGCTTCGTGATAGATTCTGTCAGTTCAAGCGATGCCGCTTCGGCACATCGTCCACCAGGAATCTTCACCCTGCCGATGTGCATGAGGCCATTCAGGAATGTGCCCGCGGTGATAATGACGCACTTGGCACGAAACTCGGCTCCATAGTAGGTCTTTACACCTTGAACTTCTTGATTTTCAACAAGTAATTCCCTTACTTGGTCTTGCCAGATGTGCAGATTGGGCGTGTTTTCCAAGATTTCACGCCATGCCCAAATGAACTTGTTGCGGTCGCACTGAGCACGAGGGCTCCATACGGCAGGACCTTTCGATAGGTTTAACATCCTGAATTGCAGGCTACAACGGTCTGTCACAATACCTGTCATGCCTCCCAAGGCATCAATCTCACGAACAATCTGCCCTTTGGCGATACCACCAATGGCAGGATTGCACGACATCTGTGCAATCTTGTTCATGTCCATCGTGATGAGACACGTTTGGGCACCCAATCGGGCAGCAGCGGCAGCCGCTTCACATCCTGCGTGACCGGCTCCCACCACCACTACATCATAGTTGAAAATCATCTTCTTCTGCCAGAAATTTTTGCAAAGATAATAGAAAAGCAACAAAAACCGAAGCCAAAGAGACACAAAAAGCACAAAAGTTTGTTAAGATTGCAAAATAATTCATAAATTTGCAAGCGTTGACCTAAAAAGGAAAGCCTTGCCAACCTTTAACGATAGCAGAGTTTTGATGACAACTTTATACTAATTTTATATATACTAACTTAATCTATAAACTTTATTCACAATGAACAAATTTGTATTCTTCATTGCATCTCTGTTCGTAAGTGTAACATCCTTTGCTCAATGGACAAAGCCGGCAGATCCTGCTGTAACTCCGCTTGCCGTGGGTGAAGAATTGTACCTTTACAACAAAGATGCTGGTGCCTTTTTTGTAGGTGCCAATGACTGGGGCACACGAGCCAGTGTTAGCGAAACATCAGGTCACAAAGTGATTCTGGTTCAGTCTGAAGAGGATGCCAATGCATACCTCATCACCAACGCCGCCGAGACAGCCACAGAGTTCCTACCGCTCTACATCAAATCGGATGGCATTTGGGTGGATGAAAGTGGGAACAACACAGGTGATGACCTTTTCACGTTTGTTGCTCAAGGTGGAAATACCTACAAAATAGGGTTCTCCACTTTGAACAAAGACTTCAATCCCACACAGTATCCAGATGCTTATCTGGGACTCATTCCCTCGAAGAATGATACACGTATCTATATGTGTGACCCCGAAAATTCTGATGGGTACGCTATGGCGGACTGTCAACTTACTTGGTACTTCGTCTCTGCTTCAAACTATGTTGCTCGTATCGCGGCTATTGCACAATATAATGCTGCTGTAGCACTTGGCGAATCGATAGCCGAAGCAGAAAAAGTGAGCGGTGTGGATGCCGCTACGCTGAAAGCGGCAAAAGATGCCTACGCCAACACTTCCAGCAAGCCCGAAGACATGGAGGCACAGAAGAAAGCCCTTGATGCTGCCATCTTCAATGCCAAGTTGAACATCGCCACGGTTGAAAATCCTGTGGAAGTGCTTGCACCTCTTGGCATCGCTACAGACTTTAACGACAGCGATTTCACGGGCTGGACATCCACAACGGGTGCTTCCAACAAGCAGGCTTCCAACGGCAACAACGCCAAGGATTACAATGTGACAGGCAACCACTACGAGAACTGGAACTGGGATGCCTTCTCCATCGGTAAGGTTTCAGCAACCGCTACAGGTCTGCCAGCAGGTTATTATTGTCTGACTGCCTTGGCTTTTGCTAACGTGACAGGTGGAACTTACCTGTATGCTGGCGACATTCAGAAGATAATCACTGCTACTCAAATTGACATTGAGCAACCGATGGAAATCAATGCTGTTGTAAATGATGGCAAGTTGGAGTTCGGTATTGATGTACAAACAAAAGGTCCCAACTGGATCGGTTTGGACAATGTTTATCTGTATTATTGGGGGTTTTCTGACGCTGTCTTTAGGCATGTGGTGGCTAAGATTATTGATGCAGAGCCCGACTATGAGAAATTGTTGGCTGATGGTGAAGTTTATTGCCAAAGTTCTGTTTATAAGACCTATTTGGCAGCAAGAGGCGTTTTGTTCGAAGAGAATATAGTTAATGTTGATGAAGGAAAGAAAAAAATCACAACATTCAACGCCGCTTCTAAAGCCCTCACAGAAAGCATTGCTGCCTACAAAGTATTCCTTGACAAGTACAACGAGGCTGACGCATGGCTCAACTCCACGACCAGCGAAAGCGACGAGGTGAACCTTCTTGCCGACTACTTGATGACCGACAGCGAAGCCGCAGGCGACTTCAACAAGAACGGTGGTGCTCTTTATGTCCTGACAGAAGGACTGCTCGACAACACCCAGATTGTTGCCGAAGCCGATTACCTCGACAAGATTCTGAAGGATGCCATGGCAAATGCCATGTCTGATGGTGACGATTGCACCGGTCTGCTCAAGAATCCTAAGTTTGCCGAGGCAGGCGGATGGCTGGGCGTGACGAACACCAGCATCACTTGGCCAGCCGGCAACACCGATGTTTATCCTGTGATGCAGGCACACAACGTGGCTTGTAACGTTTACCAAGAGTTGACAGGCTTGCAGAATGGTCTTTATGAGTTCAACCTTCAGGCAGCCTTCCGTCCTGGCGATGCTTACACCGACGAGTACGAAGCCATCGCAACGGCTTACGCTTACATCAACTCTTTCGAAACCAAGATTCCGTCGGGCAACATCCCAGACGACGTGACCCTGAACGAACCAGAAGAGGCATCCACCGCATTTGCCGATGCCAAGTTCCCTGTCACAGTGTATGGTTTGGTTACCGACGGCACCATGAAACTGGGTGTGACCAACAAGGTGCGTACCATCGAGAACTGCCGCCTCTGGGCAGGTGGTGCCACACTCATTTTCCGTGGCAAGAACGCCGACGTGCTGACTCAGGTCATCGCACAGACATTGCCCAACGCTCAGGCACTCCTCAGCAACTATGCAGGTCAGCCCGAGTTGGACGACCTCTCCGATGCCATTGCCGACGCTCAGGGTTCAGACGACGCTTACGAGGCTTTGGTTGAGTTGAAGAAAGCCATGGAGGCTGTCGAAGAAGGCACAACCCTCTATACGAACTTTGCCGTTGCCCTCAAGACGCTCTCCGATGCCATCGCTGGCAACACCACAGCCACTCAGGCAACCGTCAACAACGCCAAGGCTGTTCTTGACAAAGCACAGCAGGCTTACGATGCCAAGTCTTACAACAACGCCGAGGTGGAACAGACCATCTCCGACCTCAACGCAGCCTCTGTGGCTGTGAAGATGGGTGGCGGCACGGCTACCGAAGAGAATCCCGAGGATTACACTTCTGTCATTGTCAACAACGACTTTGACCCTGCTCGTGGCGACAAGAACACTTCCACCATCGAAGGCTGGACCACAACAACACTCAACGGCTACAAGGAGCACACCGCTTCCTACAACAAGAACACCTTCGCTCTCAGCCAGGCACTCTCAGGTCTGCCAAAGGGCAAGTACAAGGTGACCGTTCACGCTTTCTACCGTGCCGGTAGTTACGACGAAGAGGCAGCCAACATCAACAACGGTGTTGACACTCACCTCGCCAAGTTCTATGCCAAGACTTCGGTTGACACCTTCGAGAAGGCCGTGATGAACCTCTCCGAAGGCGGCTTGAAGGGCGGCGAAACCGTTCCTGATGGAGCCAAGACAACCACCATCAACGGCATCGTTGTTCCCGACGGAACCAGTGCATCCGTTGCCTTCTACAACGCAGGTTACTATCTCAACGAACTCGACTTCACCGTGGGCGAGGACGGAGCAGCCACCATCGGTATGCACCTCGACCAGACCATCGGTTCTAACGACTACGTCGTGATTGGCGAGTGGAAACTCTGGTACATGGGCGACCCAGACGCAGGTGCTACCGAAGAGGATGTCACCAGCCTGATTGTCAACAACAACTTCGACCCCGCTCGTGGCGATAAGAACACTTCCACCATCGAAGGCTGGACCACCACAACCCTCAACGGCTACAAGCAGAACACCGCTTCTTACAACAAGAACACCTTTGCCCTCAGCCAGACACTTTCAGGTCTGCCAGAAGGTACTTACAAGGTGACCGTTCATGCCTTCTACCGTGCCGGTAGTTACGAAGAGGAAGAAGCCAACATCAACAGCGGTGTTGACACCCATCGCACCATCCTCTACGCAGCCACTTCCGACGAGACCTACTCCAAGCCCGTGATGAACCTCTCCGAAGGCGGTGTAAGGTCGGCAGACGAAGTGCCAGAAGGAGTCAATACCAGAACCATCAACGGCATCATCGTTCCTGACGGAACCACTCCTTCCGTTGCTTTCTACAACGCAGGCTACTACCTCAACGAACTGCCATTCTACGTGGGCAACGACGGCACCGTCACCATCGGTATGCACCTCGACGAGACCATCGGTTCTAACGACTACGTGGTGGTAGGCGAGTGGAGACTCTACTACTATGGCTCGGGCAAGAACGCCGACATCCTCGGTAGCGACCCAGATGCCATCCGTCAGATGGACGCACTGGCAGGCGAAACACCTGTTGCCATCTATTCTGTTTCCGGTGCTCGCCTTGCTGCTCCACAGAAGGGCATCAACATCGTGAAGTATCAGAACGGACAAACCAGAAAGATTCTGGTGAAGTAAAAAACCGCGTGAGGTGAAACTCTGACACCTCGCCGTCCCAAGGGGACGCATGGCATACCGCTGTGCGTCCCCTTTTTCTGTCCCGACCTCCCTGCAACTTCCCCGCCCACCCAACTTTTTTGTGCTCCCAATCCCCCTATCATCCCGAAAAGTTTTGATATTCAGCAGATTCTTGCTACCTTTGCCGCAGAAATGAAGAGGCGGAGGCTCGAAGGGCTCTTAAAACTAAAGTTAGATTTTATAAAATTAAACTTAAATTTTATAAAATTGAACTTAAATTTATATAAATCTAACTTGAATTTTATAAAATCTAACTTTAGTTTTAAGAATGCTCCGAGTTTCGGCATGAAAGAGACACTGGCATGGCAACAATGTGGACACCCGATTTACGTGATTTTATACAGCGGCATCTTGACGACGATACTGCCGAACTGCTGTTGGCGGCAAGGAAGTATCCCGACATTGATGTGCCTTTTGCGGTGGAGCAAATCGAGGCTCGCAAACGGCTGAAGACGAAGTTGCCGACGTGGTATGCCAATCCTGAACTCATCATGGGCGGACGTATTCCTGCCGAGCAGTGCAGTTCGGAGGTGACGGCGAGATATAAGCGAAGCATCGTCGAGGGGGAGAGTCTTTGCGACATGACGGGCGGCATGGGCGTTGACTTCTGGTATCTGTCGGAGGGCATGAAGCGTGCCATCTACACAGAGCGGCAGGAGCGGCTCTGCGAGGTGGCGAAACACAATTTTGAGGCACTGAGCGACGGGCATCACCCTGTGGCGGAAATCAGGGTGGGGGATGGACAAAAATTGCCCATTCCATCGGTGGAAGTGGTCTATATAGACCCTGCCAGAAGAGCCTCCGACGGAAGCCGGGTGTATGCGATGGAAGATTGCGAACCGAACATCATCGACTGGCAGGACGAACTGTTGCGACATGCCCAGACGGTGCTGGTGAAACTTTCGCCGATGGTGGACATCACCGATGCCCTGCGAAAGTTGCGGCAGGTGACGGATGTCTATGTGGTAGGGGTGAAAAACGAGTGCAAGGAAGTGCTGGTGAAGCAAAGACCCACCCCAACCCTCCCTGTTGAGGGAGGGAGCGACCCTGCGGGGTGTGTGAGGGTGCATTGTGTGGACTTTCTCGCTTCTTCAACGGTGCAATATACCTTCACTTTCCCCGATGAAATGGCGGAAATGGTGTCGGCGGGAGAAGGGGTGAAGGCATATCTTTATGAACCCGATGTCACCCTGATGAAAGCACGGGCGTGGGGCAGCCTTTGCCACCGATATGGCATTGCCCAACTCGACCACGAGACCCGTCTGATGACTTCCGACCGTCTCATTCCCGACTTCCCGGGCCGTATCTTTGTGGTCGATGAGCAAATCCCTTTCTCCTCCAAAAACCTCAAACGCCTCAAACGGCAAATCCCCCAAGCCAACATCGCCACCCGAAACTTCCCACTCACTGCCGACCAACTGCGGAATCGCACCGGCATCAAGGACGGTGGCGAGGTGTACCTCTTCGGGGCGAAAGTGAGGGGAGTGGGTGATTTACTCCTGAGGTGCCATAAAACCACCACCAACTTTTGATAAAATCAAAAAATTTTCCGTACCTTTGCACACATGAAACGTTCTGATTTTGAAATCATGGCTCCTGTGGGCAGTCGCGAGAGTTTGGCGGTAGCCATCAAGGCGGGGGCTAATTCGGTATATTTTGGCATCGGGAAGTTGAACATGCGAAGCCACAGTGCCAACGACTTCACGGTGGATGACCTGCGGGAGATTGCGGCGGTGTGTCACGAGCACGGGTTGCAGTCTTACCTGACGGTGAACACGATTATCTATGGCGAAGACATCCCGACGATGCACGAAATTGTGGATGCGGCGAAGGAGGCAAACATCTCGGCGGTGATTGCCAGCGATGTGGCGGTGATGACCTACTGCCGACAGGTGGGGCAGGAGGTGCATCTGAGCACGCAGTTGAACATCTCCAACATTGAGGCATTGAAATTCTATGCCCAGTTTGCCGATGTGGTGGTGCTGGCAAGAGAACTGAACATGTGGCAGGTGCGGGACATTTATCGGCAGATTGTGGAGCAGGACATTCGGGGTCCGAAGGGGGAGTTGATTCGCATCGAGATGTTCTGCCACGGGGCTTTGTGCATGGCGATTAGCGGCAAGTGCTACCTCTCGTTGCAGAATGCGGGACGAAGTGCCAATCGGGGCGAGTGCGTGCAGATATGCCGCCGTGGCTATGAGGTGACAGACCTCGAGACGGGAACGCAGTTGGCGATTGACAATAAGTACATCATGTCACCTCGCGACCTGAAGACGATACGGTTTATCGATGTGATGATGAACGCCGGTGTGCGTGTGCTGAAGATTGAGGGTCGTGCCAGAGGACCAGAATACGTATATACAGTGGTGAAGGCATACGACGAAGCCATTCAGTCGGTGCTCGACCATACGTTCACCGAGGAGAAGAAAGATGAATGGGACCGTCAACTTGCAACCGTGTTCAACCGCGGCTTTTGGGATGGCTATTACCAGGGGCAAAAACTGGGCGAGTGGTGCGAGGTGTACGGCAGTCGGGCAACGGAGAAGAAGGTGTATGTGGGCAAGTGCATGAAGTATTTCTCGAAGATTGGCGTGGCTGAATTCCTGATTGAGAATGTGGACTTGCACGTGGGCGACAAGATATTGGTGACGGGCACGACGACAGGAGCACTCATCCAGTCCTGTGATGAAATCCGCTTCGACCTCGAACCGGTACAGACAGCCACCCGAGGGCAACACATCAGCATCAAGGTGAACGACCGAGTGCGGGTGAACGACAAACTTTATGTGCTGGAACCTGCCGACCGATTGACACAACAATAAAAATAAGACCAATGAAACGACTTTTACTCACCTCCATCCTTTGTTGGGTTGCTGTTGCCGGTGTGATGGCACAAGAAAACAGCGACTTGGCAGGCATTCTCTCCTACATGAAGCGGGCGATGATGTTTTCCCAAGCCATGCCGCAGGAGAAGGTGTACCTGCATTTCGACAACACGGGGTATTTCAAGGGTGAAACCATCTGGTTCAAAGGCTATGTGGTGAGGGCGGACAATGGCAAACCCACCGACATGAGTGCCGTGTTGTACGTGGAGTTGGTGAACCCTTCGGGCGATGTGGTGGAAACACGGAAACTGCCCATTCAGAACGGTACGGCATACGGTGACATCCGACTGGACAGCCTTTACACGACCGGGTTTTATGAAGTTCGTGCTTACACTCGCTATATGACCAACTGGGGCAATGGAGGCATCTTCTCGCGGGTCTTCCCTGTGTTCAGGGCACCCTCGAGAGAAGGCGATTACTCCAAGATGGTGATGGATGATTTTGGCTATCGAAAGCGACTCCCCAATGTCCGAATGAAGGACGAACTGAACGACACGCAGAACGGTTTGCGGGTGCAATTCTATCCCGAAGGGGGCAAACTGATCAAGGGGCTTCCCAACCGTGTGGCTTTCTTGGCGATGGACAAAACAGGGGCTTCCCTCGAAACCAACGGTGCCCTACTGGACGATAAAAAGCAGGAAATCAGTATGGTCAGCACCATCCGGGAGGGTAGGGGAATATTCGAGGTAAAACCTGACGGAAAAGCCAAATATCTTCGTTTAGCGGACCGAAAGGGTCGGCAGCACGACATCCTCCTTCCCGATGCCGAGGAAGAAGGCCTGGCAATGCAACTGAACACGCTGAAAGACGAAACCATCGAGGCGACCATTTATGCCACCCCTTCCCTGCAAGGGAGACTCTTGGGTTACACCCTCATCCACAACGGCAAGGTGCTTCAGGCAGACACCGTCTATGCAGAACCTGCCATGATGCTGCCCTTCGACCGTCCTTCGCTGCCAGCAGGCGTGAGTCAACTCACTTTCTTCACTGCCGACGGACACATCCAGACAGAACGTCAATTTTTCATCTGTCCACAAGGAGGCGATGCCGACACCATCCGTTTTTCTTCCCCACAGGCATTCCCCAAACCCTGCAAGAAAGTGACGGTCAACATTCAGGCACAGCCTAACAGCAGCCTCTCTTTCTCTGCCATCGATGCCGCCACCATGACCAACGGCCGTGAAGGAAACGCCCTCACATGGCTCTTGCTGTCGAGCGACATCAAGGGATACATCGCCGACCCCGGCTATTACTTCGAGAGCGATGACCGCGACCATCGCCGAGCCGCCGACCTGCTCATGATGGTGCAAGGCTGGCGACGTTACGACTGGGCACTTATGGCAAATGCTATCCCACAGAACGAGGGCTACACCCTCTTCAACGACACGACCGCCCACTTCACCCAACCCATCGAAGACCAACTTTATGTTTTCGGCACGCTCGGTCAGAAGCGGAAACGCAACACCACCGACGGGGTTGACCTCTCCATGTACTTCTACAATCAGCAGGGACAGCACCTCGAAGGAACCACCGTGACCGACTCGGCGGGCAACTATGCCTTTGCCTTGCCCAACATCGACGGCGAATGGAAACTCATCATCAACACCCAAAAGGACGATAAGGATGCCAACTACTTCGTGGGCATCGATCGCCATTTTTCTCCGTTGCGTCGCTGGCTTTCACCCGACGAGACCCAGACCATCGACCTGCTCCGTCCCAACCTCTTCAACACCGATGCCTCCAAGAAAGCCGCTGCCGAAGAGCACGAATACATCCCCATTCAGCGGCGGGAACACGTGCTGCCAACCGTTGTGGTCAAAGCCCGCCGACGCATCTTCGAGGGAGCCCGAGCCGCATGGGAATCTGAGACACAAGGACAGCGATACGCCTCCCTCTACTACAATGCCGACACCGATGCCGATATGTTTGCCGACCAAGGCAGGCAGGTGCCAGGGTTCTACGAGTGGCTCCACTTTCGCAATCCCTTCTTCGGAGGCAAGGACGAAGAGTATGCCACCACCGAGAGTGCTGCAGCCGACGAGGCTGATGCCGCCATGGCAGGTGACCGAACAGCCACTTTGGGCGACATGACAGGTGGCCTGATGAACGAACTGGACATGGCACAACAGTCGGAAATGGAAGACATCGACGACCCCTTCGCTGGCATGGCTTTCGAAACCACAGCCAAGCAGCATCGCATCTCCGTTGATGGATTAGGCTACAAAAACCGTCCCATTGTTTGGATTCTCAACAATGCCTACGGAGCCATCACCCACCTTGGCAGCACCAAGTTCGAGGGCTTCGATGTCCACTCACCCTCCACTGAAGATATGCCCGTCTTCATCGACGAAATCAAAGCCGTCTATGTGACAGAGGATGCGAATGCCTACACACGTTACCTCTCTACCCGGCCAACCATTCCCAATCCTATCACGGTGTTCATCTATACACACAATACCTTCCAGACGAAGCAAAAAGGTCTCCGCAACACCTACTTCCAAGGCTACAACAAGCCTTCCACCTTCGAGATGGACGACTACACCGCCCTTCCCCCGATGGAAGACTATCGTCGTACCCTCTTCTGGGCACCCGACGTGAAGACCGACACCCAAGGCAATGCCACCGTCGAGTTCTTCAACAACTCGTCCTGCCACGAGATGTACATCTCCTGCGAAGGCATGACACCCGAAGGAAAAATGATGGTAAATGAAGAATGAACTTGCAAACTCAAAAACTCAAAAATTCAACCGATATGAAAAATATGCGTCTCCGCCTCATCATCATGAACTTTCTCGAGTTCGCAGCATGGGGCTCTTACCTCACCTCTATGGGGGCTTACCTCTCCAAAGCAGGACTGGGCACCGACATCGGCAACTACTACGCCATGCAGGGTGTCGTTTCCATCTTTATGCCAGCCATCATGGGCATCATTGCCGACCGTTGGGTGCAGGCACAACGACTGCTCTCCTTCTGTCACTTCATGGCGGCGGTCTTCATGGGACTCAGCGCGTGGGTCGGGCTTTCTGCTCTTGCCAATGGCACACAAGTAGATGGCACCGTGATGTTTGCCTTCTATTCCCTCAGCGTCGCGTTCTACATGCCAACGCTCGCGCTCTCCAACTCTGTGGCTTACACCTCGCTCGACAAGGCTGGGCTCGACACCGTCAAAGCCTTCCCGCCCATCCGCGTGTTTGGCACCATCGGCTTTATTTGTGCCATGCTCTTCGTCGATTTCACGGGCTATCAGAACACCTCCATGCAGTTCGTCGTGTCAGGAGCCATCAGCATTGCCCTTGCTGCCTACGCTCTCACGTTGCCTACCTGTCCTGTCGAACGCAACAACGCCAGCCAATCCATCGCTGAAGCCTTTGGACTCAAGGCGTTCACCCTTTTCCGCGACAAGAAGATGGCATTCTTCTTCATCTTCTCCTTTCTGCTGGGCGTTTCCCTCCAGATAACCAACGGCTATGCCAACCCCTACATCCAGTCCTTTGGCGAAAATCCTGAATATCAGGGACTCTTCTTCGTCACCCACAGCAACCTGCTCGTCTCCCTCTCCCAGATGTCTGAGACCCTCTGCATCCTGCTCATTCCGTTCTTCCTCAAGCGATATGGCATCAAGAAGGTCATGCTCATCGCCATGTTTGCATGGGTGCTCCGCTTCGGCTTCTTCGGTCTTGGCAATCCGGGCGACGGTGTGTGGCTCTTCATTCTCAGTTGCATCGTTTATGGTGTGGCGTTCGACTTCTTCAACGTCTCAGGCTCCCTCTTCGTCGATAAAGAGACTGACATCACCATGCGTTCCTCCGCACAGGGACTCTTCATCCTCATGACCAACGGACTCGGAGCCACCATCGGCTCCCTCGCCGCCAAAGCCATTATCAACCACTTCGTCTTTGCTGAAGGCCTCACCCTCGCTCAGCAGGCACAGGGCTGGCAGACCTCGTGGTATATCTTCTCAGGCTACGCACTGGTCGTTGCCATTGCCTTCGCCATCCTGTTCGAATATAAACACGTGAGAGAATCATGACAGACGAAACTTTCGACATCAGAGAACAACGCACCACCAAGGACAAGGACTTTGAGAATGCCCTTCGTCCCCTCCGCTTTGAGGATTTCAGCGGGCAGACCAAAGTGGTGGAGAACCTTAGCGTCTTTGTCGAGGCAGCCCGTTTCCGTGGCGAGCCTCTCGACCACACCCTTCTGCATGGCCCTCCAGGACTGGGCAAGACGACCCTTTCCAACATCATCGCCAACGAACTCGGCGTGGGCTTCAAGGTCACTTCGGGCCCCGTGCTCGACAAGCCTGGCGACCTCGCTGGCATCCTCACCTCGCTGGAGGAGAACGATGTGCTCTTCATCGACGAAATCCACCGCCTCTCCCCCGTGGTGGAGGAGTACCTCTATTCGGCGATGGAGGACTATCGCATCGACATTATGATAGACAAGGGGCCTTCCGCTCGTTCCATCCAGATAGACCTCAATCCCTTCACCCTTGTGGGGGCAACCACTCGTAGCGGACTTCTCACCGCCCCTCTCCGTGCTCGCTTCGGCATCAACCTTCACCTCGAATACTACGATGCCGACGTGCTCACCAAGATTATTCTCCGCTCCGCCCACTTGCTCGGCATCCCCTGCGAGTTCGATGCTGCTGCCGAGATTGCGGGACGTTCACGCGGCACACCTCGTATCGCCAACGCTCTTCTGCGTCGAGTGCGAGACTTTGCCCAGGTGAAAGGCAACGGCACCATCGACCTCTCCATTGCCCACATGGCACTCGAAGCCCTCAACATCGACCGCTTCGGGCTCGACGAAATCGATAACAAAATCCTGCTCACCATCATCGACAAGTTCCGTGGAGGCCCCGTCGGTGTCGGCACCATCGCCACCGCCATTGGCGAAGACACAGGCACCTTGGAGGAGGTCTATGAACCTTTCCTCATCAAAGAAGGCTTCATCAAGCGCACTCCGCGCGGCCGCGAAGTCACCGAACTTGCCTATCGCCACCTTGGGCGAAGCCCGTGGGTCAACCCTAAGGACAGCAGCGGGATGGGAAACTTGTTTGAGTGAAGGCGATGAAATTCTTCACCTCCGGAGTCATCAACTGTGGATAGTCACGGTTCATCCGCACCAGCGTCGTGTGAGGAAACTGAGCCGCCATCCGTTCGAAAGGAAAGCGGATGATGCTGGGAGTGTTGAAGCCAACACCCAGTTCGAGCAGCAGCAGGTGCCCCGTGCGTGCTTTTTCCACAAACTCGCTGTAGCGTTCGGCTTGCCGATGCCAGTACTCATCCTCCACGAAAGTGTCGTCGCAACGGAGGTTGGGGCTCATCAGTTCGCCCGTCTCCGGCACACGAGGCACCAGTTCCGAGGGGATGCGGCAGTCGTGGATGGCAGGAAGGGCTTTCTCCACCCATTCCTGATTATGATAGAGCACTTGCGGCTCTCCGCTTCGAGGCTGCAAGTAGGCATAGTCGCCCTGCACGGCAAAGAGACGCTCCGTGTCGAATCCTGCCTTCTCGAACTGCCCGTCCACATTGGTGGTGATGACGAAATAGTCCTTCCCCTCCACCCATTGCAGCAAATCCTTGTAGAGTGCCTTCGCCTCAGGGCGGTAGCGGGCAAACCAGATGTGCTTTGCCCAATAGGCCCAACGCTCCTCCTCCGTCTCGAAGGGATAGAACGAGGAGGAATAGAGGTCGGTGATGCCGTACTTCTCTAACCACGGACGGAACTCCTGTTCAAAATCCTCCCCCGAATACTCCAACCCTGCGGCAGCCGACAGCCCTGCCCCTGCCCCAATGAGCACATGGTCAGCCTCTTGCAGCAATTGCTGCACCTTGGCAAGCCTTTCCTCCAACGGCAATGTGGCTGGTTGCGGACGGCTAAAGAAGTTTTTGATAGATGTCATAGTCTTTGTCTAAAAACACATTGAAAACGATGGTCTTGAGCGAACGGCGTGGAAAGTTTTTGACCGTTTCCACGGCAATCTCTGCTGCCCGTTGGTTGGGGAAGTGGAACACGCCCGTTGAGATGCAGCAGAAGGCGATGCTCTGCAAGTGATGCTCCTCGGCGATGGCGAGGCATGAGCGGTAGCATGATGCTAGCAGTTCCTCCTGTTCAGGCGTGGGGATGCCGTTCTCGATGATGGGACCTACTGTGTGAATCACGTGCTTGGCGGGCAGGTTATAGCCCTTCGTGATTTTTGCTTTGCCCGTCGGCTCGTCGTGTCCCTATGCCTTCATCAGTTGGTCACATTCCGCCCTCAACTGGATGCCAGCAGCCGAGTGGATGCAGTTGTCGATGCAGTTGTGCAGCGGCACCCAACAGCCCAACATTTGCGAGTTGGCAGCGTTCACAATCGCATCCACCTTCAGTCGGGTGATGTCGCCTTGCCACAGGAGCAATCCTTCCTCCTCCAACTCCACCACGCCCTTCTCCTCACGCTGCCTCTGCAACTCACGGTCTTGTGCCTCCAGCAGTTCTTGGCTGACAGGATGAGGCTGCCACACGTTCATCAGGGCACGCATCAGCCGCTGTCGTTCTGCCAAAGAAGTGGGCACCCGATAGCGGACACCCTCGTCCTCCATCAGATGCCCCACCACCTTGTCTATGTTCGCAAGCCTGTTCATCATTACCAATTCAGAGGCTCTTGCAGAATCACGCCATCGGTCATCGGGCTGTCTGCTTCGGTGAAGGCATTGGCTTTGTACTGGATGCAAAGCATCGTCAAGTCTTCCTTGCCCGAGTTTTTCAAAGCACGTTTGCCATCGGGTGACACACGGATGATGCTGCCTTCCTTCACAGGGAAAATCTCGCCATCCACTTGATACTGCCCTTCGCCTTTGAGGATGAAGTACAGTTCTTCGTGGGTCTTGTGCGTGTGGAGGAAACCGCTGTCCTGCCCCGGCACTAAGGTCTGAAAACTGAACTCGCTGCCAGTGGCACCAACTGCCCCTCCACCAAACACTTTGCCACGAATCACCACATCGGGTCCCATCGGCAACTCATGCTCGATAATCTCACTCATCTTACCTACGTTCACTGCGGCAAAGTTCTTGCCAGTCTTGATTGTCTCAATTGCTTTCATTGTCTTACATTTTTTAATTGTTAAACTTCTTGTTCTTTCTTGTTTCTGGTGCAAAGTTACGGCACTTTTTTCACTCCCACAAGAAGTCACCAAACGGTCTCATAGTTACCAAAAAGTAGGAATTGCAAATTTATCGGGGATGGCTAAAATGGACTTTAACTTAAATTAACGAATCTGTTTGGGTTCAAAAGATTCCAAAAAGTTCTCAGAACGTGGAGGAAAGGTACCCTTTCGCCTTGCTGTCAAGTTCAGAAAGTCGGTCGAGAGCGGCATTCAAAGTATCGTCACGCTTGGCAAAGTGGAAACGGATAAGATGGTGCACATCCATTCCCGAGCCGTGCTCGCCTACCCGTATCCTTTCACGGAAGAAGCAACTGCCTGGAACAGCACCAACGCCGACATGCTCTGCCAGCCATTCGCAGAAGTGGAGGTCATCCTTCACACCATACTTCGAGACATCAAGCATCACGTAATAGGCTCCCTGAGGCTCTGTAAAGTCAAGACCGAATTGGCGTAACCCGTCACAGAAGAATTGCTTCATGTGGGTATAGTGTGCTTGTAGTTCGTCGTAGTATCTGTCAGGGAAACAGAGTCCTACGGTGGCAGCCTCCATCAGCGGAGCGGCAGCACCAACGGTCAGGAAGTCATGCACCTTCTTCACGCAGTCGATGATGCACTCTGGGGCAACGACATACCCCAGTCGCCAGCCAGTGATGCTGTAAGTCTTGGAGAGTGAACTGCATGAAATCGTGCGTTCCCACATGCCTGGTAGTGTCGAGATGTAAATATGCTTGTAAGGGGCATAGACGATGTGCTCATACACCTCATCGGTTATCACATAGCCATCATACCTTATAATTATATCTGCTATCGTCTGAAGTTCTTCGTGAGTGAAGACCTTGCCGCAAGGGTTGGAGGGATTGCAGAGTACCAGTGCCTTCGCACCTTGGCGAAAAGCATCTTCAAGCAGGTTGGCATCGAATCCAAAGGTCGGAGGAACAAGCGGGATATACACAGGCTCAGCACCCGAGAGGATGGTGTCTGCCGTATAGTTCTCATAGAACGGCGAGAAGATAGCCACTTTGTCGCCGGGATTTACCACCGTCATCATCGCTGCCATCATCGCCTCGGTTGAGCCACAGGTCACGACGATGTTTTTGTCAGGGTCGATGGGCAGTCCCGTGAAATGGCTCTGTTTCTTTGCCAGAGCCTCACGGAAGTTCTGTGCTCCCCAAGTAATGGCATACTGATGTGGCCCACTGGGAGCAATCTCTGCCAGACGGTCTGTTATCTCACGTGGAGGGTCGAAGTCAGGGAATCCCTGCGAGAGATTGATGGCTCCGTACTTGTTTGATATGCGGGTCATTCGTCGGATAATGGAATCCGTAAAGCCAGCCGTTCTTGTTGATAGTGGTCTCATTTGCTTGTCAATTCTATTGTGTCTTTGCTTGTTAAATGCTCAATGTCAACTTTGTCATATTCTTCGGTGCGATTGAGGAAAGAACGAATCTTATTCTCCCATAATTGTTACGACCAGCCTTCTTGCTCCACCATAATTCCTGTATTCACAGAAGTAGATGCCCTGCCAGGTTCCCATGTTCAGGTGTCCGTTGGTAATAGGAATGGTCAGACTCACGCCACTCAGCGTTGACTTCGCATGAGCAGGCATGTCATCAGCCCCTTCCAACGTATGCTCATATTCTGGCCTATTCTCTGGCACAAGGCGGTTGAAGATGGTTTCCATATCCACACGCACATCCGGATCTGCGTTCTCATTGATGCTCAGTCCGCAACTCGTGTGTTTGCAGAAGATGTTGATGATGCCCGTCTTAGGAAATTGGGGCAACTGACTCAGAATCTCGCTGGTCACCAGATGAAAGCCGCGAGACTTCGGTCTTAAGGTTATTTCTACTTGTTCTATCATAAACATTCCTCATTATTCCTTTACAAATACCTTATGGCTTCCGCGGCCGCTGACCTTGATGCCGCTGTCGGGGTCGTCCACGAACTTGTGCAGTTCTCGCAGGGCGGTGGAGCGGGGAGTTTGTGTGCCATAGATGTAATCACGCACCCGCATGTAGGGATGCTCTTCCAGGTAGTTGAGCACCCACAGCCGACGTTCCTCCAGCGTCGTTTCCCGCTGGTGGAGTTTCTTCACCTCACCCACCTTGTGCAACTCTGTGCTGCGACGCAGGCGGTGGAGCCACTGCTGGTCGGGAATGAAGTTGATGGTCTTGATATACACCCCGTAGGTGTCATACCGTTCATCTCCCTCCTTCACCTCCTCCGTTTCGTGCCCCTCCTTCATGCCCAAAGAGATGTTGAACGTGCCCAGTCCGTCCACCTTCACCGAGTGGCCGAGGGTCAGATAACTGTCCAGTTCCTCTGTCAGTTCCTGCACCACCCCTTCGATGGTGCCTTTCCCATACGACGTGCGGTGCGACAGACCCGCCACGAAGAAGTCATTAGAGATTTGCGAACAATGCGTAGCCTTCGGAAAGACCTTTCGCTCGCCCTTGCCGTGTACATCTGGCATTTCTTGAAAAGTGTATTCCATATAATATATAAGGTGTAAAAAATACTTGCTTTTTCCTTTATTTTTTTGTATCTTTGCACTCAGAATGGTGACAGACATCAAGCCGTTGGCTTTCTCGCTATCTTTCCATCTGCAAAGATACTCTTTTCCGCCGAAAGCACCAAATTCTTCTCTACAAACCATTCTATGAATCCTGCAATCCATACTTAGAATTGTGTAATCCATTATATGAATTGTACAATCCATACAATGAATCCGAGGTCGTAACCCGTAAGACTCGTTGGTCATATGCGGCAATAGAAAGAAGTGCTATGCGGCAATGGAATAAAAAGTAACTGACAGAAAGTGCATAGCACCAAAAACAGCCAGACTCTACTTCGAGCCTGGCTGTTTTTTGAACCGTTCCCCGACGAATCCTTAATAGGCTGCGGTGAAACGCTCTTTGTGGTGGTTCTCCTGCTCCTGTTCGTCAACCATTGCTACGGCGTAGTCCTCGACGCTGATGAAACTCTCGCCCTTCTCGTCAAAGAGCATGTCATCCTTGCCGAGACGGTACTTGCCCGTGCGAATGCCTGTGGTCATATTGCCCAGATTACCTGCAGGGGAGAAGAATACCCAGTCAATGTCCTGCTCCTTCATCAGTGTATTCAGGTAGAATTCGCCAAGACTTTTCACACCAGGCAGCCATGCCTCAGGCAGCGTACCAGTGTCAATGAGACGAACGCCAGGCTTCACAAACAGCGTGCCTGCACCACCAACAATCAGCAGTCGGCGTACACCTGCCTGTTTCGCACCCTCGACAATCTTGGGATAGTTCTCCAGCGTCTCTTCGTACTGACGGGGATTCTTCCAACCGGGGTTGTAAGCGGAGATAACGGCATCCTTGCCTTTGGCCAGACGAGCCAGTTCTGCGGGATTTGTTGCGTCGGCAACTACTGCCTTTACGCCCTGCTTGTCAGCCAGATTCTTTGCATCACGCACGATTGCCGTCACCTTGTGACCACGACTTACCAACTCGTTCAGAATCGCTGAACCTACGAAACCTGTTGCACCGATCAATAAAACATTCTTTGCCATAATTCTTTAGTTTTTTAATTGTTAATACTTGATTTTTTTGTTTTGCTGGTGCAAAGTTACGGCACTTTCTCCACTTCCACAGGAAGGCACCAAATGGTTTCATAGTTACCAATTGGTAGGAAATGGGCAAACATGGGACAGAGAGAAAAGCGGCTTTAACATAGATTAACGCTGTATGCTGATGTCATTGGTCAAGCCTCCATGACGGGCGATGGCTTTGCTTATTTCGTGCCGCAGTTGGAAACGGAAAGGTATCACAAAGACTGTTTTCTATCTTTCGATTCAGAGTTATTCAATGACAGTGAATAACTTCTCGAATGGAAGAACTACATGCTTGTAGGGGAAAGGGAATTCTGTTTGCGGGGATAAGGGTAAAGAGGTGGTGAGGCTAAAGGCAATGTGTTTGTAAATGCCATTTTGTAATAAAAAACTATTAAAATAAAGCAATTTGTCACTAAAAATATAAAAATCGAGTCAATTTAATTCATTTTATTTGGTTTTTATTTCAAAATGTATTACCTTTGTCCAGAAATTGGAACAAAAGTATTCTTTCAAGTGATTTTACTTGACAAATGGAAGACTAACAGATTGATAACAACACAAACACAAATTGAAACATGAACATTAGGATTAACGAATTGGTGGATAGTTGCAATACTGTCAACAAATGGATGGAACGCTTCGGTGTCAGGTTCGGAGTCTATAAGCACGGCGTTTTCAACGAACAACTGTTTCCTTTTGACTCCATTCCCCGTATCATTTCCAGCGAAGACTGGGCGTATTTGGAAAGGGGGCTGAAGCAGCGAGTGACGGCCTTGAACAAGTTTCTTTGGGATGTCTATCACGACAAGCGAATCATCAAGGATGGTGTGGTGCCTAAGGAATTTGTTTATTCCTCGAAGGGATACATACCAGAGTGTGAGGGCATCAGTCCCAAGAGTGGTGTTTATGCACACATTGCTGGCATTGACTTGGTGGAGGGCAAAGACGGTCAGTGGTATGTGTTGGAGGACAACCTTCGTATTCCCTCTGGAGCCAGTTACCCCATGATTGCCCGTGAGATTACCCGCAAGGTGTCACCTCAAACCTTTGCTTGGAATAATGTGGCAGAGAATCGCGACTATGCCAAGTTGCTCGCTACGATGATGGCTGAGATGAATGACGGTAGGGGCATCTCGGTGATTCTGACCCCTGGCCGTTACAACTCAGCCTACTTCGAGCATAGTTACTTTGCGGAGAAGACAGGAGCCACATTGGCTTATCCTGGCGACCTGTTTGTGGAGGACAACAAAGTCTATTATGCTGGCATCTATAAGGAAAAGACCCGCGTAGGCAGTATCTACCGCAGGGTAAGTGATGAGTTTATGGATCCACTTCTGTTCGAGGCTTCCTCGCTGCTTGGCATTCCCAATGTGATGCAGGCCTACAAGGCGGGAAATGTGGCACTCATCAATGCCATCGGCAATGGTGTGGCAGACGATAAGGGTATATATTATTTTGTGCCGAAGATGGTGGAATACTATCTTGGCGAAAAGCCTATCCTGCAGAATGCACCCACTTATCTTCCTTATTTTGAGAAAGATTGTGACTATGTGCTGAAGAACATCCAGCGTTTGGTTATCAAGGATGTGAGTGAAGCAGGTGGATATGGAGTGGTGTTTGGCAAAGATCTCTCGGGGAAAGAGTTGGAAGATTTGACAGAACTGGTCAGAACCGAGCCACGCCGATGGATTGCTCAGGAAGTGATAGACTTCAAGGACTTGGAAATACTGGAAAACGATGAGACCGTATGGCACAAAGCCGACCTGAGAGCCTTTGTCGTGAGCGGCAAAGATGTGCAAGTGTGGAAGAGCGGGCTCACTCGGTTCTCGCGTAATCCAGATTCTTTTGTTGTCAACTCGTCGCAGGGGGGAGGATTTAAAGATACTTGGGTGATGGGGAGTTAAGTGAAATTGGAAAGTGAAAAATTTTCTACCGTTCTAATTATTTAATAAAGTAAGAATATGACACGGAATCATTTGATATCAGCCACGAAAGCGAACTGCCTCTATTGGCTGGGGCGTTATGAAGAGAGAGTGTACATCACGCTGCATTTGCTGCGTAAGTGTTATGACAAGATGATAGATGGAGAACTGGAAGACTATGCGATGTTCTGGACACGGCTTGACGCCAACGGGGTTTATCAGTCCAGCGAGGAGTTCACCTTTGGCATGATGTATGATGGCGACAATTGCGCCTCGGTGATGGCTGCCCAGACAAAGGCGATGGACAACGCCATTTTGTTGCGTGAAGATATCATGAGTGAGACGCTGAGTTATCTGGAAATGAGTGTGGCACTGATGAAAGAGTGCCGTGAACGCAAGGAGATGAATATTATCGCCTTACAACCCATCATCGACTGGTCGCTAGCGTTTTGGGGGTCTGCAGAACAACGATTGCGTAACCACAAGGCATTGTATATCATGATGACAGGTCGCAACGTGGAGAACCTTGATATGCTATTGCGTTTCGATTATTCTTACGAGCGGGTGGCTTTGGCATACGACTCATTGAAACGCTACTTGCATCAGATACCCACCATCATTGACGACCACATCGAGGGACAACTCAACCATCTTATCATCAAGGAGCATTTTAACCTCACCGATGTGGAGTACAGGAACAAAGTGCTGAAATTCATCAACCAATTAGTGCGGGTGTGAAAAGATACCTCTATAATTATCAGACTATTGTGGAGTTCTCGGAGCCCGTTCCACTCCATGCTGTGATGTTGCGCTGCCAACCTATCAACAACGCTTGTCAGATGGTGGAGCAGGAGCATCTGGTGTTATCACCCGACTATTGGCTACAGGCAGGACAAGATGTGTACTACAACCGCATTCTCTTTGGCGGAGCCAACGAACCGCACTCGGTTTTCTCATACGTCAGTACGGGCATCGTGGCAACAGACACCTATGTGGTGAAATATTGTGGCGAAAATCTTTTTCTCTTCCAGCAGCCCACACCGCTGACAGTAATCAGTGACAGGGTACTGACACTTCGCAAGAATTGCATCGAGGCATCCTACGACATCTGTCAGTGGTTGAATGAAAATATTGAATACCAGCCACAGGCAACCACAGTGGATACTACTGCCGCAGAGGTTCTGAAAAGTCGGCAGGGTGTGTGTCAAGATTTTGCTCACCTGATGATTGCCTTCTGTCGGCAGCAGGGTATTCCTGCTCGCTACGTGAATGGCTTCTTGGAAGGTGAAGGTGAGACTCATGCTTGGGTGGAGATATTTGACGGATACAACTGGTTGGGCTTCGACCCCACTCACAATCGTTGTATCACGGATGGCTATGTGAAAATCGCTCATGGGCGTGATGCTGCCGACTGTCCTGTTAGTCGCGGCATGTACACAGGGTCTGCCCAGCAAAAAACAATGATTCATGTTACACTTCATCAGTTATGATTAAGACTATCGTATCTACAGAACTGCCCATAGACGAGCGGTTTCGTATCCGCAAGAATGTTATTCAGCACGGAAAGGAAGGGCTGCGCTTTTGCGTGGTCACTGGCACTCACGGTGACGAACTTGAGGGGCAGATGGTGTGTTATGAACTGGCACACATCGTCGGCGAGAACAGCCAGAAACTCAATGGAACGCTCGAAATCTATCCTGCCCTCAACCCTTTAGGCATCGACACGATCCAACGTGGCATTCCCAACTTCGACCTTGACATGAACCGTATCTTCCCTGGCGACCCTAACGGTACGATGGCCGAACAGACGGCACACGCCATTGTGGAGGACATCAAAGGAGCCGACATGGTGATTGACATCCATTCGAGCAACCTTTATCTGCGAGAGACACCGCAGGTGCGTATCAATGTGCAGGATGCTGAATGGCTCGTACCTTTTGCCGAACGGTTGGGTATGGACTTCGTATGGGTACACGATGCTGCCACTGTGTTAGAAGCCACGCTTGCCCATTCGCTAAACGCCACTAACACCCCCTGTTTGGTGGTGGAGATGGGTGTCGGCCAGCGTATCAACCATAAGATGTGCCACCGACTGGTCAAGGGCATTCTCCATCTTATGCAGACGATGGGATTATGGCAAGGCACGGTGGAAACAGGATGGGAATCTTCTATCATCTGCAAAGGCGACCACGTCACCTTTCTCAATGCTGAGACCTCTGGAGTTTTCCTCACTGAACTAAAATGCGGCATCAACGTGATGCGGGGACAAGTTATCGGGCAAATCGTTGACCCGCTGCGTGGCATAGTGCTCAGCACCGTCACCTCTCCCGTCGATGGTTATCTGTTCACCATCAGAGCCTATCCGATTGTCTATGAAGGCTCGCTGATGGCAAGAATATATAATAGGTAAAGTTTAAGGTTTAGAATTGAATGTGTCAGACTATGAGACAAGAAACTATATTTGAAATGACCTCACCTTGTCGCGACAACTTCCGCATTACGGGGTATCACTTTGGCAACGGAGAAAAAGCACTCGCTATCGTTGGTGCTATGCGTGGCGACGAGGTACAGCAGCAGTTCATCTGCTCACAATTGGTAAACCGCCTTCAGTATATTGAACAGCAGGGTCATATCACCGAAGGGTACAGCATTCTCGTCATCCCGTCGTGCAACCCTTTCTCCATGAATGTCAGCCGACGTTTTTGGGCAATGGACTCGACCGACATCAACCGTATGTTTCCCGGTTATGACCAGGGAGAGACCACCCAGCGCATTGCTGCCGCCATCTTCACTGCACTCAATGGCTACCACTACGGCATCCAACTGGCTAGTTACTATGTGCCGGGTGACTTCGTACCCCATGTGAGGATGCTCAAGACGGGTTACGAAGATGTGGAAACCGCTCGGTTGTTTGGTATGAAATATGTCACCACCTACCAGCCTCGTCCGTTCGACACCACATTGCTGAACTATAATTGGCAATTGTGGAACACGAAGGCATTTTCCCTCTATTCTGGTCATACAAGTCAGATAGACACAGGCACCTGTGACGAAACCATCGATGCTATTTTTCGTATGATGCAACGCACAGGCATCATCAGCCCACGTCCACTGCGTGCAGCCTACGAGAGCATCGTCATAGATGAGGCATCGCTGTTGCACATTAAGGCTCCTCATGCTGGCATTTTCCGTCGGGTTGTGGTTCCCAACAGGCGTGTCGTTGCAGGAGAAACACTTGCAAACATCATAGACCCTTACAATGGCAAGACGCTCTGTGACGTCAAAAACACTGCCGACGGCATTGTATTTTTTACTCACAACCGTCCATTGGTGCTACAAAACGCCCTTCTATTCAAGATTCATACGCTATAAATGAAGTGCCCCAATCAATATCTTATTGTGTGGCACGTTTTCTGATTTATTGCCCGCAATGATTCCCTCTTATGCAGCCATGTCTGTGGATTTGTTTCATTCTTCAACGAAAATATAGGAGGTTTCTTTTGGTAACAAGGTAACTTTTCCATACCGTTCACTCCGTGCAAGGTACTCACGTTCGGTCATCGTCTACGCTTTCGAAGAAAGAATAATCAAAATAAATTTTGTTTTTCTCTCACTTAATCGTACCTTTGCCGAAAAATCAGTATTATGGCAGATATACAAGCGGGATATTTGGCATGTCCCATCCGACAAGTAATCAGTCGCTTTGGCGACAAATGGTCAATGCTCGTGCTTTATTCGCTCCATACAAGCGAGACGGGTGTGTTGCGGTTTAACGAATTGCGTCACCTCATGACGGATTGTTCGCAGAAGATGCTTTCTGCCACCTTGAAGAATCTCGAACAGAACCATCTGGTCAGCCGCAAGGTCTATCCCGTTGTTCCTCCACGGGTGGAGTATTCCCTCACCGACACGGGCAAGTCGCTCATGCCCGCCATCAGTTCCCTCATCGACTGGGCCAATCAGCACTTCGACGATGTGGTGACAAAACAATTGATTATGGAGTAAATTTTCGTTAAGCCGAGAGCAGAAGAACTTGTTTTTATGCCGAGGCCAGAAAACTAAGATTGAAAATCAACGTAAATATTAGAAGATTTTTGGGCGGAGATGACGAAAGTTCGCGGAAAATTCGTACCTTTGCCCCCGTTATAACACTTTAATATACAACATTATGGCAAGACCAATCAGAGAAACCCCCGTGCTGAAGGGCGAGGACGCCTTCAACTTCGAATGGAGGAGGTTGGAGGTGGAGAACAGAACTCCTGAGGAGCGTGCCGAGGCTCGCAGGAAGTTCCAGGAACAAGTTGCCGAGGCCAGTAAACATATTAAATGGTGCTGGTAGGCTATGCAACTCGTTCCCCTTACACCCGACTATCCGCTCGTCGCCTTTGATTGCGGCGACGATGACCTCAACAAGTTCCTGCTCGACGATACAAAGCATGCACAGGAACTTCGCATTGCCAATACGTTCATTCTTGAAGATGAAGGACGTA
>JAFUWG010000022.1 GCA_017483605.1 Bacteroidaceae bacterium
AAAATCATAGAATTTACAAAGTCTTTGTGTTTTCCCATTGTTTTCCCGAAATAAAAAATCAGCAACTTGAATTTCTTCTAAGTTGCTGATTTTTAATGTGGACCAGCTTGGGCTTGAACCAAGGACCTCCAGATTATGAGTCTGTTGCTCTAACCAACTGAGCTACAAGTCCGATGGGGAGAAAAAATGACATCTTTGGTGCGAGATGAACCTTGGATGCCTTTCCCTGGAGTTGTGCTACCAGGATTCGAACCTGGAATGACAGAACCAAAACCTGTAGTGTTACCATTACACCATAGCACAATCCTCATAGCATTTCGTGTGGGGAGACCTCGAAAACGGGGCTGCCTTTCTACGAATGCGACTGCAAAGTTAGAGTTTTATTTTGGATTTCCCAAAAAGTTTTTGTGAAAAATGAGGAGAAAGCCTTATTTTAAGTGCCTTTTTTATAAAAAAACATGAATTATGGGCAATGAATTATGAATTATTTTGTACCTTTGCATGAAATCTAACCCATAAAAAGGAATAACCAACGATATAATGTCGAAAGAGAAACCACTGATACATAACAAGCGTAGAAACAAGATTCGTCTGCACCATGAGGGTACGCACACGTTGCTCTATACGGGCATTTTGGCGGCTCTGATTATTTTTCTTTCATGGTTGTCAAGGGGCACCTTGGCTTGGGGGTCTTATTTTATTATTATATGTGTAGTGGTCGTATATGGCATCCTGCTCAACTTTTTCCGTTGCCCGATTCGTATGTTCAATGGTCCGACCAACAAGTCGATTGTTGCACCTGCCGATGGACATATTGTGGTGATTGAAGAGGTGGATGAGGAGGAGTATTTCCATGACAGGCGACTGATGATTTCCATCTTCATGAGTCTGACGAATGTACATGCCAACTGGATTCCCTGCGAAGGAACCATCGTGAAGGTTGACCATCAGAACGGCAACTTCATGAAGGCATACCTTCCTAAAGCAAGCACAGAGAATGAGCGTTCGATGGTGGTCATTCGCACCCCTCATGGTGTGGAGGTGATGGCTCGTCAGATAGCGGGGGCTGTGGCTCGCCGCATCGTCACCTATCCTAAGGAGGGCGAAGAGTGCTACATTGACGACCACATGGGTTTCATCAAGTTCGGAAGCCGTGTGGACGTGTATCTGCCGCTCGGAACAGAGGTGTTGGTGAAGATGGGACAGGCGACTGTCGGTGACGAGACGCTCATTGCACGATTAAAGTAAAAGTTTTTGACATACAATGAAAAAGCATATTCCCAATATCATTACATGCTGCAATCTCATTTGCGGTTGTATCGCCACCTATTGTGCGTTTCATCATGCTCATCAGGTTGCGTTTCTTTTTATCCTCATGGGTGCCATCTTCGATTTCTTTGATGGCATGACGGCTCGTGCCTTGGGCGTGAGTGGCAAGTTGGGCGTCGAACTGGATTCGTTGGCTGATTGTGTGACTTTTGGTGTGGCTCCTTCAGCCATGCTCTTCACGCTCTTCAACCATGTGGCATATCCACACGTGATGGCGAGCAACTTCTTTTTCTATGTGATGCCTTTCACCGCATTCCTGATGGCGGCGTTCTCTGCGATGCGATTGGCAAAATTCAATATTGACGAACGCCAGCACACCGAGTTTATCGGTATGCCGACACCTGCCAATGCCATTTTTTGGGGAGCCCTGATTTCAAGCAGTGAGGCGTGGTTGACAAGTCCTCGCTTCAATGCCCTTTTCCTCTTCCTTTTCATGATTCTCTTCTGCTGGCTGCTCGTGTGTGAAGTGCCGATGTTTGCCTTCAAGAGCATGTCGTGGCCAAAAGACAAGATGAAAATCATCTTCTTGGCGATTGCTGTCATCTTTCTTGCATGGGGGGCAATCTCTGGTGGCACCGACCCGTATGGCACCGTGTGGCAAGGCTTGTGTCGTGGAGCGGCTGCCAGTGTCGGACTTTATGTCGTGATGTCCATCGTGGCATCTTATTTGCCTAAGGAAGACTAAAGGAGAACGGTCTCCTCACTAAAAAACGATTCATTTGCCCATGTCAGTATTTGTTTTTGCCATCTTCGTGGTGCTGTTCATCATTGTTGGCATACTCTCCATAGGTATTTATCTGCTCAGCCTGTTGCTGGGTGGCTTTGCAAATCTGAAGAACCTTTTCTATAATCTCACAGGGTGGGGCGATAGTAGCGGTACACAGCAGCGTACTGCCAAATCGTCAGCATCTGACAATTCTTCTTCTCGCCAACAGGACACCACAAAAAGCGGTAATACTGGCGGCAAGGTGTTTGACGATAGCGAAGGCACCTATGTGGATTTTGAAGAAGTGAAAGGATAATTATTCTTTCACATAGTAAAATCGTACCCCTCGGGTACGATGTGCCGTAGCCGAGGGGTACGCCATGTCGTAGTCGAGGGGTACGTTTCTTGAGGATATGTGAGATGATATAAGTGTGCCGCTGTTTTATTAGGGCCTCACCTGCCCATTTCCCTCAATCACCCATTTGTACGTCGTGATTTCCTCGAGAGCCATAGGACCTCGGGCATGAAGTTTTTGTGTGGAGATGCCGATTTCTGCACCAAGCCCGAATTGTGCTCCGTCGGTGAACGAAGTCGGAGCGTTGTGATAGACACAGGCGGCATCTATTTGCCTCAGGAATTGGTCAGCCGTGGTGCGGTTCTCTGTGATGATGCACTCCGAGTGCCCTGACCCGAAACGGCGGATGTGGCGAATGGCTTCCTCTGCCGATGCAACCGTCTTGACAGCCATCGTATAAGACAGAAATTCAGTGCCGTAACTCTCTTCCGTCGCAGGGCGAAGCAGTTCGGTAGGGTAGTGCCCTTCGAGCGCCGCCAACGCTGGCTCGTCTGCATAAATCAACACCTTGCTTGTTTGGAGCGGAGCACAAAGGGTGGGGAGGTCGGCGAGGCGGTCAGCGTGGATGAGCATACAATCCAGTGCGTTGCACACGCTCACACGCCGCGTCTTGGCATTATTGATGATGCGAGCCCCTTTCTCCGTGTCGCCATCCTTGTCGAAATAAGCGTGACACACACCGGCTCCCGTCTCGATGACAGGCACCGAAGCCTCTTGCCGCACAAAGTCAATCAGTCGTTTGCTGCCGCGGGGAATCACCAGGTCCACCCATCCGTTGGCATGAAGCAATGCACCCGTAGCCTCGTGGGTGGCAGGCAGCAGTTCGATGGCATTTTCATTCACCCCGAACTCTTTCAGCACCGACTTGATCAGCCCCACAATGGCACGGTTGCTCTCGTCGGCATCCTTTCCGCCTTTCAGCACACACGCACTTCCTGCCTTCAGACAGAGGGCGAAGACATCAAACGTCACGTTCGGCCGTGCCTCATACACGATGCCAATCACACCAAAAGGCACGCTCACCCGCTTCAACTCCAATCCATTCGGCAACGTGCTTTGTTTCAGCACTTTGCCCAGTGGAGAAGGCAATTCCGCCACCTTCTTGGTGTCACCCGCAATCCCCTCGATGCGTTCGGGCGTCAGTTTCAGACGGTCATACAGCGGGTTCGTCGGCTCCATGCGACTAAGGTCTTTGGCATTGGCTGCCAAGATGGAGTCCGTCTCTGCAATGGCCCTGTCAGCCACTGCCAGCAATATCTGATGGATGGTCTCATTGTCGAGGATAGCAAGGTCGAGGCTTGCCTCCTTCACCTTCTGAAAAGTCTCTTCTAACATAGAAATTCCGTGCAGGGCGTGTTGTCCCTGTCATTCATTAGTTTCACCAAAATGTCATCTCTCTTGCCGTTGGCGATAATCACGCTGATGCCTGCGGCAGCCGTCTTGGCAGCCACCGTCGATTTGCTCTGCATTCCCCCTCGTCCGGCACTCGAATGGCTCTCCTGCACATAGTCGCTCAGGTCTTTCCCTGGCTTCACGATGCTGATGAGCCTGCTTTCGGGGTCGGCGGGATTGCCCGTGTAGATGCCGTCGATGTTGCTCAGGATAATGAGCATCTGCGATTGTGTCATCTGCGCCATCAACCCCGACAGTTCGTCGTTATCCGTAAACATCAGTTCCGTCACCGACACCGTATCGTTCTCATTCACAATGGGCAGCACGCTGTTCTCCAGCATCACCCTCATGCAGTTCTCCTGATTCTTCCTGTGCTCCGAATCCGAAAAGTTCTCCTTGGTCGTCAGCACCTGCCCCACAGGGATGCCATACTCACGGAACAACTCAAAGTAGCGGTTGATGAGTTTTGCCTGTCCCACAGCCGAGAAGAGTTGCCGCTGGTCCACCGAGTCGAGGTCGTGCTGAATATGCTTCAATTCGCTCCGTCCACTTGCCACAGCACCCGACGACACCAGAATTATCTCGTGCCCCTGACTACGCAACTGTGCGATTTGGTCAACCAGTGCCGACATCCGTGTCACATCCAGCGACCCGTCCTGCCTCGTCAATACGTTACTGCCAATTTTAATCGTTATTCGCATTTCTCTAATTTATAATGTATAATTCATAATGTATAATAACCATGCGGCATGTAGGAGTACCTATTATCAATTATACATTATTTATTATATATTGTTATTATCCTCCAATCTTTGCCTCCAAGCCATGCTCTTTCATGATGCCCAGCGCATGTTGCTGCACCTCCTCCGACGGGGCGTCCATCTTGTACGCTTCGGGGTTGTACTCCGTGCCCAGACGTGCATGTTTCCCTTTCCCCACATCGTGATACACCAGCAGGTTGACCATCTCCGGTTTCTTTGGCAACGAAGCCAAAAATGCAGCCGAAGCCGTCAGGTTTTCATCGTCGGTGTTCACCCCCACAATCAGCGGAATACGAATCCAGAACCTGTGCCCCAACTCGCTGATGAGCCGTATGTTCTCCAGAATCTGCTCGTTCCTCACCCGTGTGTAGTGTCGGTGCTTCTCGCTGTCCATCATCTTCAAGTCCACCAGCATCAACTCGCATCGCTCCGCCACCCGTCTCACCTGCTCAGCCGAGGCAAACAGCGTCGTGTCCACCGTCCTGTGAAATCCTCTTCTGCCCAGTTCCTCCAGCACTTCACACAGGTAATCCGTGTGCATCAACGGCTCGCCGCCACACATGGTCACGCCGCCGCCACTCTCTTCCATCACCTGCCGTTCCTTCTCCACCACCTGCATCAACTCCTCCATCTTCCACTCCTTTCCTGCCATCTCCAACGCCAGGGTGGGGCATTCGTCCGTACACTTTCCGCAAGCCGTGCAATGCCCCAAGTCCTTGATGCCATCCGCCGTCAGCACCAAGTTCTTCTCCGGACACACCTCCACACAACTCCGACATCCAATGCACTTCTTCTTCGTGTACATCTTCACCGCCCCTTCCGACAGCCCCTCCGGATTATGACACCACACACACCGCAATGGGCAACCCTTCATGAAGATAGTCGTCCGGATGCCAGGCCCATCATTGATGGCAAACCTTTTGATGTCAAAAATCAGTGCCATAAAATCACCATTCACAGAATTCGCCACAAAGTTACAAACTTTTTGCCATATAGCGACAAGAACTTCCCAAACTCTTGACAAAGTCACAAAAAAGTTAGTGGAAAATTTGTGTGAGTCGGAGTTTTTGGGGCTAATTTGCAACCGATAGGAGCGGTAAACCCGTTTAATCCTTTTAATCATCGCGAAGCGGTACGTTGTTTTTATCCCGACAAGAGTCTGCGACACGATTGAGCAGATTCCACAGATTTGTCTTCAAATCACCTTCCGAAATCTCTTGATTCATCCTTCTGAAAACACCTCATCAGAAGACACGAGCCTGAGAGCGAAGTGATGACGAGCGTGAGGACAAGGTGATGACGAGCATCGGAGCAGAGTAATAACGAGCAAGAGGCAAAGGA
This sequence comes from Bacteroidaceae bacterium, assembly GCA_017483605.1. GTDB lineage: Bacteria > Bacteroidota > Bacteroidia > Bacteroidales > Bacteroidaceae > Minthosoma. The sequence continues at coordinate 5,885 of JAFUWG010000022.1, forward strand.
AAACACGAGCAAGAGGCGGAGCAAGATACGGGCATGAGAACTCAGATGAAACGAAACACAGGCGTCCGAGATGACGGGCATGAGGACAAGGAAGACATTGGCAAAAGAGTTAGGAAGACATTGGCGTCGTTCTCGCAAGACACGGACAAGTGACTTGAGTGAACATGGAGGGTCATTCGAATAAGTATTCAGCCTCTGGACGGCACCAGCAGAGTACTTGTACTCCACTACAGGAATGTTTTGCATCTGCAATTTTGTCTCTTGTCAGTCAGCACTGCCAAGTTGATAGCCATCATGGACTGCGTCAAAAAGTTTTTTCCCATTAGATTAGTTGTTTATATGACTTTCTGACTACAAAAATACAAAAAACACTTTAAAAGTAGTTGTACGGATGTCACAATACGTGGAAATTATGTAACTTTGCAAACAAAAACAGAATCATGCGTTACACGTTGTGGATACTCCTTGGATGGTTATTTCTGGTGACAGACCTGTCGGCACAAGGGCTGCAATACTTGAAGATGCCCAATCAGGAACTGTTATCGTCTGACAAGGTACTGTTCCTGATGGAAGACAGTGAGGGTTGCATATATTATGCTACTGAGGGTGGTGGCATCTGTCGCGATGATGGTCGGCAAGTGGATGTGTTTCGCAGCGATGCAGACCACCCAGACCTTTTGGGAAGCAATAATGTTTGCAGTATGGTCGAGGTGGGACGACACATAATCATTGGAACGTTTCATGGTGCATACGTGCTTGATAAGAGCGACTTTTCAATAAGACACCTCAGCGAAGTTGATGACAAACGGGTTGATGACATTATTACTTTGCAGTGCGGTGATCTACTGCTGACTGCCAACATGAAAGTGTACCGTTATGACCATTCGTTGAAACTCAAATCCATTTACCCTGTGCCGGGCAATTACGTGGCTCGTTTGTTTGAAGATGCAAAAGGTCGAATCTGGGCCACCCAATGGCAAGGTGGGCTGCTCCGTCTGGAAGGTGATAAACTTGTAGAGGCTCCGTGGAAACTGGATGCCCAGCCAACAGATTTGGCTGACGGTGTGAAGGGTACCCTTTGGGTGGGAACCATGGGGTGCGGCGTGGTCTGTTACCATCCTGATGATGGAAGCATCGACCTTCAGCCACAAGCAAGCCAAGGAACAGTTACGGATGTTATACTTTCGGTCGCAGAAAACCGGCTGTGGGTTAACACCTTAACTGGGCTGCAGGCATACGAAGCCAGTGAGCAACTAAAGTCTTTACCCCTCGTCAGCATTTTGCCTGCTGGTACAAACCTTTCTGGCCGCTTATCACTTGACAGGCATGGACGACTGTTGGTGGCAAGTCGCGAGGGAGTATCAGCAGCCATTGGCAGAGACAACAAGTGGAATGTCAAGGAAATCATGGCCACAGAGTCAGCCGACTCTATGCGGCAAGCACATCAATTGTCAACTCGTCCCACCGCCTTGACTTTCTCTAAGGATAGCACTCTTTGGTTCAGTACGGGCAAGGATATCCGACGAAAGAGGCAGTCTGCAGAGACAGAGGAAATAGTACTTACCGACAAGAAGGATGTTTCTGCCATGACTTTTTCTGCCGATGGTACGCTTTGGCTTGGCACCATTTTCGGTCAACTTTACCGTTATAAGGACGGACAGTTGTCGGTTGACGAGTATGCTACCAATGAATATAGCGACGGCATCGTTGCCATGAGTACCGACAGTACGGGGCGGCTTGTCATCGTTTACGACCGCTATGTGCGTCTTTACGACACGGAACGCTACACCTTGCGCCAGCAGAGCCGTGAGGCTGATGGTGTGTATTGTATTGAACTGCAGGAAACAGGCCCTAATGCTAGATGGAGCCAGCCCGACCGCGATGTGATTGTCGAGCGCTTGCCTCGCTGGCTCACGTCGTGGTGGATGTGGTGCGTCTATCTGCTGCTGATTGCTGGTGTTGGAGTATTGATTGCCCACAATATCATTTTGCGACGTCAGCGTGATAAGTTCCTTGAGATGATGAAAGCGGAAATTCGTGGAGATGTTCCCGACGAGGAAACCGCAGGGCACGCGTCGCAGCAACAGCCAGAGATTGATCCGATTCTCCAAAAGGCGATTGCTTTCGTTGAAAAGAACCTTGGCAACGAGCATTACACGGTTGAGGAGTTGAGTCTGGATATGTGCATGAGCCGCATGACCTTCTACCGCAAAATCCAGTCTTTGACAGGCCAGAAGCCCACCGAGTTCATCCGCACCATCCGCCTGCGCCGTGCCGCTGAGTTGCTGCGTCAAGGCAGTCAGACTGTCACCGAGGTCAGTTTTGCCACGGGTTTCTCCTCCGTCAGTTATTTTAGCCGATGCTTCCGCACGATGTACGGTGTGCCACCCACGCTGTTTTGCAAAACAACGACTGCCGATGACCGCTCGCCTAATGGGAATCTCAGTTGAGACTGGGGACTGCTGCGGATAAACACCCCCGAGAGGCTATATACATCCACTATTTCTCCATCGTCAGAGTTTGGAAGGCTGATGATGCCGGTCATATCGGCAGGTAATGGCACTGCCTGTCCATCCAAGGGGAATATTCGCAGTGCAGAGATGTCGGGAAGTCCCGTAGTGCCGGTGGCGGTCAGACGTAATTCATGAAGCCCGGGCTCTGCTATTTTCAAATCTATCGTTTGGTATGCATCTGTTTTTTTCAGGAAATAGATTCTGCCGATGCTGTCGCCATCAAGCCGTATCTCTATTCCGCGAACGGTTGGAGTGCTGTATTTAAATGCCAGTCGATAAATGCCAGTATCTTCTGTGGTGAAGTTCCAACTTACGTTACCTCCCCTTTGTTCACGGTTTTCCACGATGCCGCCATCGAAAAGAGCCGACTGCCCCACAAAGAAGGTTACGGTATCAGTGGTTTGTGTGTTCTTCGAAGTGTCAGTGGCCTTCGTCCAGGCGGTATGAACTCCGATGGGAGCATCGTTCACGGCGAAAGGAATAGTGGCAATAGTAGTTCCGACAGGGAAGCCATCGGACACTGTTCCGACAGTCTTTTTGTCGATATGGAATTCTAATGACTGAATACGATTTTTTCGTTGATGTTGCACCCTGGCTTGAAGTTTCAGGTCACCTGACTCTATGGTCTGCTCCCCAGTTGGAGCGGTCATTTTTGCCTTCATCATCCACGGCACTGTCGTATGTTTCACGCCGAGGAAGGCATCCATCATTACCGTAGGTTTGCGAGTCGCCTCATCCCATGCCCCCATGTCATAGCCGCCCATCGATTCTGGTTCCCAGTAGAAACAGCCCAAATCACCATTCTTTATCATCTTGTCCATCACGCCTACCAAGTATTGGTTGCCTATGACAGCCTCACGTGGATAATGACCAGCCTCTACAATCATACAAGGTTTTCCGTAGCGTTTTTTCAGGTCGTTGATATTAGACATCACTTTCGTAATCATCGTTGGACCGTCAAGATGCGACCAACGCGGATAGGCCGAAAGTCCTATGATGTCCCACTTCGCACCATTTTTCTTTAGTCCATCGAAGATGCTTCGATAGAGCGAGTTGTCATGACCATCGGGCAGATGTACGATGACTTGCATGGTAGAATCGATTGCTTTTACGGCATTGTAGCCGTTGAGCACGAACTTGGCAAAGGCAACCGATCCGCCATTGTTGGTCTGCCCCACAGGGTAAAGCATGCCGCGTTTGGTCTCGTTGCCCACTTGCACCCATTTCGGCACGACTCCTGCCGCCTTGATGGCCGACAACACGTCATAGGTATGGTCATATACCTTCTGAGCCAAAGCCTCCACACTATGATCTGTCCATGCCGAGGGGATGGTCTGGTTGCCAGGGTCGGCCCACGTGTCGCTGTAGTGGAAGTCTATCATCACGCCCATGCCTATGGCCTTGGCCCGCTTACACATATTGACCACCTCCTGCTTGCTGCTGGCACCGCTGTTCACCGTCCATACGCGCAAACGGATATTATTGACTCCTTGCTCCTTCAATATCTGGAGAATATCTTTATGTTTTCCATTCTTGTCCAGCCATTTCGTCCCCCAACTCTCCATTTGAGGCACAAAACTCACATCTGCTCCGAAGGCAAAGTCTTCGTGTTCGTAACGGCTGAAAATAGTGTCAGTGACGGTCAGCGATTGTGACCACCCATTTTGTACTGCCCAGAAAAGGCCAATCAGCATGGCTGTAAATAGTCGTACTTTCATTGTTTCAATTGCTTATCGTGATTAAATCGGCTGCAAAATAACTACACTTTTTTGAATTCCGTTTTCATACATGTCACAACCAGATGAAAGAATGTAACAAGTTGTCTCATGCTTCCTTTATGATACATTTGTTCATGTTTTTGAAAATATAATTCAAGGATGAGTCAGTTTTTTTCCCTACCTTTGCAACGAATTCTAATAATCATTACCATAACGCTAAATACGCTTATATGAATAAAAGAGAAGAATCAATCCTGATGAGTCGCAATTTTCTCATGGCTTTGGCTCTTACGGTCAGTACTGCTGCACCTGCTCAGCAGCAAAATCATTCCAGTTTTCAACGCGAGGCTTTCCAAACGGACGCTCCCATGGTTCACGACCCTGTGATGGCTAAGGATGGCGACACGTACTACATCTACGCCACAGGTATGGGTATCCAACAGATGACCTCGAAGGATCGCAAGAAATGGACACTACTTCAGCAACCTGTGATGACCGTCATGCCAGGTTGGACGACCGACTCTGTGCCTGGCTTCGGCAGTCACGTCTGGGCACCTGATATCATCCAGTGGCACGGTCGATGGTGGATGGCCTATAGTTGTTCCACATTTGGCAAGAACGGATCGGCCATCGGCTTACTCAGCAGCCGCTCACTCGGTTCTAATATGTGGAAGGACGAAGGTTGCATCGTTACTTCACACGAACGGAAGAAGGGCACGGACGGCAAAATGATAGGCGATAACTGGAACGCCATAGACCCGAACTTTGTCATCGACGATAACGATCAGCCTTGGCTTGTATGGGGTTCCTTCTGGGATGGCATCCAACTGGCACGTCTCGACTCTACCATGCACATTGCTGTTGGCGAAAAGCCTCGCACCGTCGCCCGTCGCTACGACCCCAACTTTAAGCCCACAGAGCCGAACCCTACCTCGCGCTTTGCCGGCACGAACGCTATTGAGGCTCCCTTTATCTTCAAGCATGGTGGCTTTTACTACCTCTTTGTCTCTTGGGACTACTGCTGCCGAGGTGCTCAAAGCAACTATCGGGTAGCCGTGGGACGTAGCAAAACAGTGGAGGGTCCCTATCTCGACCATACAGGCAAGGATATGGTCAATGGGGGCGGAATGCTCTTTCTGGAAGGAGACAAGAAAGAGTGGGAAGCCGCAGGTCACTGTGCTGCCTACAATTTTGAAAGTGAGGATATCTTCATCTGCCATGGTTACAGTGCCACAAAGAATGGTGCCGCTATGCTCATCCAACGTCCTATCAGTTGGACTGCCGACGGGTGGCCCGAATTGAAAAACAATTAACAAACCAGAATAAAGCAAGACTAACTAACTAAAAATATGTGATATGAAAAAAAATCTTTTCTCAGTAATACTACTGACCGCTGTCACAACGGCAACAGCACAAAAGGAACCAATTCGTATTGACCTCAGCAAAAAGGGGGCAGTGGTATCTCCAAACTTATATGGTATCTTTTTCGAGGAAATCAGCCATGCTGGCGATGGTGGACTCTATGCCGAGTTGGTGCAGAACCGCGGCTTCGAGGAGCATGTGCTGCCTTCTGGCATGACATACAGAGAGGGTAAGGCTTACGCCCCTGATGCCATGAACTATGAACACCGCAATAACCGCAACTGGAACATCCCCTGGAATCTGGAGGAAAAGAAGATGACAGGCTGGCATGTTGACGGCGTGAATGCCACGGTGAAGGGCGAAGTCGTTGAGGCTAAGACACCCTTGCACGTCAATACGCCCCATGCCATGCAACTCAACATCACGAAGGTTCAGAAAGGCGGAAAGGCTGTACTCACCAACACGGGCTACTGGGGCATGGGGCTGAAGCAAGGTGACAAATACGACCTACGTTTCTATGTCCGCAACAGCAATTATCGGGGCAATATCACTGCTCGACTAGTGAACGGAGAGACAGGTGCATCCCTCGCTACGACCACCTTTACAAATAAGCAGTTGAAAGATTGGACGGAACTGACGGCGACGCTCACTGCTGAGGGTTCTGCAGTTAAAGGTGAACTGGCACTGGAGTTCGACCAAAAAGGCACGGTGCTTGTTGACTACGTATCACTCTTTCCGCAGGCCACGTTCAAAGGCCGCAAGAACGGACAGCGGGCTGATGTGGCGCAGATGCTCGTCGACCTGCATCCGAAGTTCATGCGCTGGCCTGGTGGCTGCATCGTCGAAGGAGCCACGTATGAGAACCGCGTGAAATGGAAGGAAACGTTAGGCGACCCCATGACCCGTCGTGGCGAATGGGATGTATGGGGCTATCGTGCCACATGGGGCATGGGTTACCATGAGTTCCTGCAATTCTGTGAAGACTTGGATATGGATGCCATGTTCGTGAACAATGCCGGCATGTCGTGCTCGGTGCGCAATGGCGATTTCGTAAGCAGCGAGGCTGATATGGATGCTGTAGTGCAAGACTTCCGCGATGCCATCGACTACGCGCTGGCAGATCCCTCAACGAACAAGTGGGCCAAGATGCGTGCTGAGGCTGGACACCCCAAGCCCTTCCCGTTGAAGTATGTTGAGATTGGCAATGAGAACGTCGGTCCTGAATACGTCAAACACTTCAACTATATCTTCGAACGCTTGAAAGCCGAATATCCGCAAATCACGTTTATCAACACCCTCGGCCATACAGACCGCCTACTGGAACAGATTCCCGGTGACTATATGGTTGACCCCCACTGGTATCGCGACCCTAATTTCTTCTTTGCCAACAACCACCTCTTCGACGATGCCCCCCGAACCCACGGCATCTATGTGGGCGAGTATGCCTGTAATGGCGGTGTAGGTGCCGGCAACCTGTTGGCGGCACTCAGCGAGGCCGCTTTCATCATGGGTATGGAGCGTAACAGCGACGTGGTGAAGATGTCCAGTTATGCACCACTCTTCGAGAACGAGAACCGCCGTGACTGGCCCTGCAACCTCATCCACATCAACAGTTCTGAAGTCTATGGCCGTGCCTCCTACTATGTGCAGCAGATGGCGGCAGAGAATCGCCCTACTTATAATATATATGTAAACGAACCTACCTCCGCTGGCGAGGCTCAGCCTTTCGGCGCTGGTAGCATCGGACTGGGTAGTTATGCCACGCAGTGCGAATACAAGGACATCAGCGTGACTGCTGCCAACGGGCAGGTGAAGAACATCAGTGTCAGCCAGTTCAAGAGCCTCAAAGGTGAATGGAAGGTGGAGAACGACATCATCCGTCAGACCTCCAACGAACAACTTACAATGAGTCTGCTGCCTGGTTTCAGTAGCGACAACTACACGCTGCAACTGAAAGCCCGCAAACTGGGTGGCACTGAGGGCTTCTTCATCTATTACGGAATGGACGAGCGTGGGCGCAATGGCTATGCTGCCAACATTGGCGGTTGGAACAACCGCACAACTGCTATCCAGCCCATCCAGCGTGGTCGTACCAGTGATGTGCTGGGACGCCGTGGCAATCAAACTGTAGAATCAGACAAATGGTACGATGTGAAGATTGTCGTCACTCCAATGTCTGCCACCCTTTATGTTGACGGTCAGGAGATGACTGTAGCCCGTCCCACAGCCGCTACCCGTCACTTCTGCCAGACTGGTTACGACGAGCAGGCAGGGGAACTCATCATCAAGGTGGTCAACGGCACCAATCAGCCCTACAAACGTTCCTTCAGCATTGACGGTGCCAGCACAATACTGCCTACAGGTAAGGTTATCACTCTCAAAGGTGATGCCAACGATGAGAACACGTTCCTGCAGCCCACAAAGATTTCGCCCCATACCACGCTGTTCGGTAAGTTTGGCAAGCAGTTCGACTATGAATTTTCACCTATGTCCTTTACTATTATGCGTGTGAAGGTCAACAAATAAAATGTCAATAATGAAAAGAATGATTTTGTCAGCACTTTTGCTTGCATGGCTGCTACCTGTCACCATGCAAGGACAAGGGAAACGCAAAAGCATTGACAATGGTGGAAGTGGGGCTTACAAAGCGGAGGCTCGCGAAGAAGCCACATTTCCGCAGTTGCGAGGTCAATGTTGTGCCTGATGGTGCCCATGGCTTTCCTCAATCCATCACCCACGTTAAAGCCAACGACTATATCGTGGAGTTCCTCAGAAGAAAGTTGTTGTAAATACTAATTCATGAATAATTATATGATGAAGAAAACTGTAATGTTACTATTATTGGCACTGCCTTTATTTGTCTATGGACAGATTTTTGACAGTTCTACAGAGCGGACAAAGGCTCATACCAAATACGGGATGGTAGCCGGTTATATAGACAATGGCGTATATACTTACAAGGGTATTCCCTACGCTCAGGGCGAACGGTTCTTAGCGGCAGTAGAACCCAATGCATGGCAGGGCATACGCTCCTGCCGTCATTGGGGACCTGTATGTCCACAGGCAAAAAACAATGGTTGGCAGAATGACGAAGGAGCCTTTTTCTATCAGTGGAACGATGGTTATCAGAGCGAGGACTGTCTGCGGCTGAATATCTGGACGAAAGGGCTGAACGATGGAAAGAAACGTCCTGTGCTTTTCTGGCTCCACGGAGGTGGTTACACCAGTGGAAACGGGCAAGAGCATCCTGGATATGATGGCCGTAATTTGGCGGATAAAGGTGACGTGGTTGTGGTGACCATCAACCATCGCTTGAATGTACTCGGTTTCCTTGACCTCTCGGCTTTTGGCGAGAAATATAAGGCATCAGCCAACGTGGGTATGACCGACATCGTTGCAGCATTGCACTGGGTGAAAGACAATATTGCCAATTTCGGTGGTGATCCTGACTGTGTCACTATTTTCGGACAATCTGGTGGAGGCGGCAAAGTTTCTACGCTACTCTGTATGCCATCAGCAAAAGGTTTGTTTCATAGGGCGATGGTGATGAGCGGCTCGTTTTTAGGTAGCACCCCGCAGCAAGAAGCCCGCGAAGTGGGACAAATGACTGCTTGGTTCCTGGGGCTTACCAGCCAGACTATTGACAGTATTCAGTACGTACCCTACGACCGACTGTTAGAAGCCTCTAATAAGGCATTCTATGAAGTCAGCAACCGACATCGCGATAAGCAAATCGGACATGGCATCCGTCTTGGTTGGGGGCCAGTTAACGATGGTGATATCATGCCCGGCATCTTTGAAAACGGTAGTGAACGCATCTCTAACGAGATACCGCTTCTCATTGGTTCAACTCTCAATGAATTCTCTACACCGAACGAAGATCGGATGGTGCGCTCTGCTGTTATTCAACAGGCTTCTATCCGTTGTCAAGATGGTGGTGCACCTGTATATGTCTATCTCTCGGCTTACCAAACACCGACCCTCGATGGTAAGAACCATGCTTGCCATAACTCAGATATCCCCTTTTTCTTCAACAACGTGGTGAAAAGTGCTCAGATGACGGGTGCCACAAAAGAAGGTATCGCTTTGGGCGAAAAGATGAGTAGCGTTCTGCTGACCTTTGCCCGCTATGGCAATCCCAATGGCCCAAAAGGAAAGATGATTATAAAAGGCCTTCCACAGTGGTCTGCATTTTCCTCCGATACCGAGGCCACCATGCGTTTCGATGTTCCGAAATGTATAATCACTTATAAAGAATAACAACGATGATAAAGCAGACATTTATTTGGATCGTGGCAGTGCTGACTACAATATCAGCAACGGCACAACCCATCACAGCGGGACAACATACCCGAGTTGAGACGGTCTATGGTCCCATTGAGGGCTATCAGGACGGCAGTATCTACACGTTCAAGGGCATCCGTTATGCCAAGGCAGAGCGATTTATGCCACCACAGGCTCCTGACAAGTTCACAGAACTGCGGCGGTGCAAGGTCTATGGCCCACAGGCACCGCAGGGCGAGAGCCTGAAGTGGAACGACCGCAACAGTCAAACAGACTACGGCTTCGGAAACCAGTTCGTCATCGAACCGATGGACGAATCAGCCTGTTTGGTGCTGAACGTATGGACGCCTGGTATTAACGATAAGAAGCACCGTCCTGTCTTCGTGTGGATTCACGGAGGGGGGTACACGGGAGGCTCTGGACACGACCTTCCCTGCTACGACGGTCGTGCACTGGCTGAGACTGGCGACATCGTAGTTGTTAACTTGAACCATCGTCTGAACGTGTTGGGCTACATTGACTTGACGGGATTGGGTGGCAAATATGCACAGAGCGTCAATCTGGGACAGCAGGATATTGTAAAAGCCTTAGAATGGGTACACGACAACATCAGCCGCTTTGGTGGCAATCCCGACGAAGTGACCATTGGCGGTCAGTCGGGCGGTGGTGGTAAAGTATCGACGCTGTTAGCCATGCCATCGGCCAAGGGGCTCTTCAAACGGGCCATCGTGCAGAGCGGCTCTACGCTGCGTCAGACACAGCCTGAGCAGACTCAGGTCTTTGGACGTGCTTTTGCTCAGGAGTTAGGTCAGCCTGCTACGGCACAAGCCGATTTCTCTAAGTTCACCTACGACGAATTGAACCACGCCGTCACCCGTCTGGCTCAACGAGGCATTCGTGGCGGTTTCTCGCCTGTAGTCGATGGCACCATCCTTCCTCAGCACCCTTTCGACCCGGCTTCACCCGTGTCTAAGGACGTGCCCATGCTCATTGGCACCGACTTCAACGAGTTCACCTTCGACATTAGCCGCAACATGACATGGGAAGAGGCTGAAACAATTGTGCGCCAGTGGCAGGGGGACAAAGCCGACAAGTTTATCGCTGCCTTTAAGAAAGCCTATCCCAAGGCAGAGCCAAAGGAGATGACTTACGTTGACACAGGTTTCCGTGCCGGAGCCGTGAAACAGGCGGCTGCTAAGGCTGCACAGGGTGGTGCTCCCGCCTATCTGTATCTGTTCACGTGGAAACCGGAAAGCAATGTCCTCGGTGCATCCCACGGGATGGAACTGCCCTTTATGTTCCACAATGTCAGTCTGCAAAGAGAGATGACAGGGGCTTCGACGCGGGCTTATAAATTCGAACATCTTATCAGTAGCATCTGGCTCTCGTTCATCAAGACTGGCAATCCCAACGTGAAGGGGCTTCCCCAATGGGAACCTTATGATGCAGAGACAGGCGTGACGATGATTCTCGACAATAACCCCGAACCTCGCCAGCACCATGACAAAGAACTGATGGAACTGAGCCGCAGCATTTGGTGAGGGAACCCCCTACGTCGTTACCACGATGCGTATCAATTCATGCACGGGATTTGAAATCATACAATACCCGTGCATGAATTGATACGCATCGTGGTAATGTTTTATGGTGTGAAGTTTTTTCTCAAAACGTTTGGTCGTGAAAAGAAAATGTGTTACCTTTGTGGCGAAAGAAGGAAAACGAAACGATTACTAACCTAAAAACCTACTTTTATGGCACAGAGATTTATTTTGAATGAGGTGTCTTACTTTGGGGCTGGTGCTCGCAAGGAGTTGCCAGATGTGCTTTGCCGCATGAATCTGAAGAAGGCGCTGGTGTGCAGTGACAAGGGACTCATCAAGGTGGGCACCACGAAGATGGTGACTGACGTGTTGGATGAGGCAGGCTTCCCCTATGAGATTTACAGCGAAATCAAGCCGAACCCGACGGTGACGAACGTGCAGCAGGGTGTGGAGGCTTTCAAGCAGAGCGGTGCTGACTGCATCATCGCCATTGGCGGCGGTTCGAGCATGGACACGGCGAAGGGTATCGGCATCGTGGCGAACAACCCGGAGTTTGCGGATGTGGTGAGCCTCGAAGGGTGTGCTCCGACGAAGAACAAGTCTGTGCCTATCATCGCCTTGCCCACTACGGCTGGTACGGGTGCTGAGGTGACGATTAACTATGTGATTATCGACGAGAAGCGTCAGGCAAAGATGGTGTGTGTTGATCCTAACGACATCCCTGCCGTGGCGATTGTTGACCCCGAACTGATGTACACCTTGCCGAAGGGTCTGACGGCTGCAACGGGTATGGATGCACTGACACATGCCATCGAGGGTTACATCACGAAGGGTGCCTGGGTGATGAGCGACATGTATGAATTGCAGGCCATCAAGATGATTGCCGAGAACCTGCCGCTGGCTGTTGAAGAGCCGACCAATCCTGTGGGACGTGAAGGCATGGCACTGGCGCAGTATATCGCTGCTCAGGCATTCAGCAATGTTGGCTTGGGTCTTGTGCATGGCATGGCACACCCGATGGGTTCGCTACATGACATTCCTCATGGTGTGGCAAACGCCTTGTTGTTGCCTACCATCATGGAGTTTAACATGCCGAAGTGCATTGAGAAGTTTGGCGTGATTGCTCGGACGATGGGTGTTGACACCACGGGCATGACGGCAGAAGAGGCTGCTCAGGCAGCGGTGGATGCTGTGCGTGCGTTGAGCATCCGTGTGGGCATTCCACAGCATCTCAGCGACCTCAACATCACCGAAAAGGACATTCCAGCCTTGGCTGCTCAGGCTATTGCTGACGTATGTACTCCTGGCAATCCTCGCGACGTGACAGAAGCAGAAATCGTGGAACTTTACAAGAAAGTGTTGTAATCTCTAATAGGCTACCGCCTTGCAGGTCTTATGAACCGCATGGCTATAATAAATTGTGAATTATTCATTATTAATTACTTAAACTTATGGCTTACAAAATTATTGACGTAGAGGGCATTGGCCCTGTTTATGCAGAGAAACTTCAGGCTGCTGGCATCAAGACCACAGACGAATATCTGGAGAAGTGTGCAACTCCTGCTGGCCGCAAGGCTCTGGCTGAGGAGACAGAAATTAGTCCTAAACTCATCTTGAAGTGGGCAAATCACGCTGACCTTTTCCGCATCAACGGCATCGCAGGTCAATTCGCCGAACTATTGGAGGCTGCTGGCGTTGACACCGTGAAGGAACTCCGTCACCGTGTGGCTGCCAACCTTCAGCCAAAACTCGTCGAGGTGAACGAGGAGAAGAACCTCTGCAACCGTGTTCCTGCCGTTTCTGAGGTGGAACGCATGATTGAGCAGGCAAAGGAATTGCCACCAGTGCTCACTTACTAATCAAGCGACAAAAAAGCCCCTCGATGGAGGGGCTTTTTTAATGGCGTTTTATCTTTTCATGCCGATTGAAGAGTCACTTAAAGATACTTTTCAGAATCTCGTTCGTCACCTGTCGGGTGGCGGTGGTGGCTGCCGTCTTGGCGGCGTTGCCAAGGATGGAACCTGAAGAAGAACTTTTCTTGCTCGAAGTGGTCTTCTTGGCCGTTGTCGTCTTCTTCTTGGAGGTGCTTGACGAAGAACCGGCAATTTTCTTGCCTACAGAGGTGCCGACTTGACGACCCACGGAGCCTAACACCGCACCAACGAGTGTGCCAAAGATGGTGCGTGTCCATGCGTTGGTGGTCTTTTTCTTCTCCTTGGCTGCTTTCTCTGCTTCCTTGCGTTGACGTTCGGCTTCTCTTTCTGCCTCCTTACGCTGCCGTTCAGCCTCTCGTTCTGCTTCTCGTTGCAGTTTTTCTTCCTCACGCTGGCGACGCAGAGCCTCTATTTCTTCAGCCTTGCGTTGGCGTTCTTCTTCTTTCTGCTGCTTTTCCTGTTCTTTTTGCAGACGTTCGGCTTCCTTCTCCGCCTCCTTCTGCTGCTTTGCCTCCTCTTGGCGACGCAGCATCTCGGCGGCTTCGGCATCTTCCTGCTCCTTCTGGGCTATGAGCACCTCGTAGGCACTCTCGCGGTCGAAGTATTCGGCATATTCCTTGATGTGCTCGGGGGCTGCATTCTGGATGTCGAGACGCTGCCCCTCGGTGATGGCACCGATTTGGCTGAGCGGGAAGAGCACCTTGGCACGTTGTACAATCGTGGGGGCACCTTTCTCGTCGAGTACCGACACGAGGGCTTCGCCTGTTCCCAGTTCCATGATGGCTTGCTCGGTGCTAAACGATGGGTTGGCACGGAACGACTGTGCTGCCACACGCACTGCCTTCTGGTCTTTGGGCGTGTAGGCACGGAGGGCATGTTGGATGCGGTTGCCCAACTGTCCGAGGATGGCGTCTGGAATGTCGGAAGGCGACTGGCTGATGAAGTAGATGCCCACACCTTTCGAACGGATGAGGCGGATGACCTGCTCCAGTTTGTCCACCATCGCCTTCGATGTGCCGTCGAAGAGCATGTGAGCCTCGTCGAAGAAGAATACCAGTTTCGGCAGCGGCATGTCGCCCACTTCGGGCAGCGTGGCATACAGTTCCGTCATCAGCCACAGGAGGAATGTCGAGTAGAGTTTGGGGTTGAGCATCAGTTTGTCGGCAGCGAGCACGCTCATCACGCCCATACCGTCCTCCATGTCGATGAGGTCTTCTACGTTGAAGGCTGGTTCGCCAAAGAACTTGTCGCCGCCCTCGCTTTGAATGGCCAACACGGCACGTTGGATGGCACCGATGCTGGCAGGAGAGATGTTGCCATATATTGTGGTGAAAAGGCTCGTGTTTTGGCCTACGAAGTCGAGCATCAGACGCAGGTCTTTCAGGTCGATGAGCAGCAACTGCTTGTCGTCGGCAATGCGGAAGACGATGTTGAGCACACCGCTCTGCACCTCGGATAAATCCATCAGGCGGCTGAGCAGTTGAGGCCCCATTGCCGACACGGTGGTACGCATCGGGAAGCCCTGTTCGCCAAACACGTCGTAGAAACGCACGGGACAAGCCTTATACTGAGGGTCGGGTACACCAAACTCGTCTTTTCTCTTCTCGATGAACGACGAAGTTTTTCCTGCTTGCGAAATGCCCGAGAGGTCGCCCTTCATGTCAGCCATGAAGCACGGCACCCCTGCCTGACTGAATGTCTCGGCGAGGACTTGCAGTGAGACAGTCTTTCCGGTACCCGTAGCACCGGCGATAAGACCATGACGATTACACATCTGACCGACCAAGTTGATGGGGCCTTCGTCAGAATGGGCGATGTAAAGATTGCCGTTGATGTACATATTGAATAGGAATTATAGGAATTATAAGAAATATGGGAAATCAGAGGGAATAGCGGGAGAGACCGCTGTTGAGCCATGCCAAGAACTTCGGGATGTCCTCGTCGTAGGAATAGGACTTCTCCAGCGGATTGCCCTCGTTGTCGATGAGCACGTAGAAAGGCTGGGCTGTGGCACCGAACTTGCTCGATTGCAGGTAACTCCACTTGTCGCCCACGGTACGCAGTTTCCGCTCGTTGCCATTGTCGTTCACCGTGATAGGTTCGGGCAGTTTCGTCTTCTCGTCCACATACAGTTGAATGAGCACGTACTTGTTCGTCATGATGTCAGCCACCGTTGGGTCAACAAACACGGCAGCCTCCATCTTGCGGCAGTTCACGCAGCCATATCCTGTGAAGTCTATCATGACCGGCAGATGGTGAGCCTCAGCGTATGCCATGCCTTCCTCATAATCCATAAACATGGGCTTCACCTCCTGCTCGGCGGCAAGGTTGAAGTCTTGTGTCTTCATGGGCGGAGCAAAGGCACTCACGGCTTTCAGCGGAGCACCCCACAGGCCAGGCACCATGTAGATGGCAAAGGCGAATGACACCAATGCCATGAGGAAACGAGGGATGGAAGTCTTCGGACGTGCTATCACGTTGCCTTCCTCGTCATATTTGTCCTCATCATGTGGGAAGCGAATCCAACCAATCAGGTAGGCACCGAGGATGGCAAAGAGGGCTATCCAGAGGGCAAGGAACGTCTCGCGGTCGAGCAATCCCCAACCGTATGCCAAGTCTGCCACAGAGAAGAACTTGAGCGAGAAAGCCAGTTCGATGAAGCCCAATACCACCTTCACCACATTCATCCAGTTGCCGCTCTTCGGAGCCGACTTCAACCACTGCGGGAAGAGGGCGAAGAGCGTGAACGGCAGTGCCAAGGCGATGGCAAAGCCCAACATGCCAATGACGGGGCCGACGATGCTCGATGTGACCACCTGCACCAACAGGAATCCAATGATGGGGCCTGTGCAGGAGAAACTGACCAGCACCAGTGTGAATGCCATGAGGAACACGCTCAGCAAGCCAGTCGTGCTGTTCGCCTTGTTGTCCACGGCGTTGTTCCAACTGGCAGGAAGTGTCAACTCGAAGCCGCCCACAAACGAAAGGCCGAACACCAGCAGCATGAGGAAAAAGATGATGTTGAACACGGCATTCGTCGCCAAGTCGTTCAGTGCCGAAGCCCCGAAGATGGCGGTGACCAGCAATCCCAACACCACGTAAATGACCACGATGCTGATGCCGTAGAGAACCGCGTCACGGATGCCACGCTTCTTGGCAGCAGCCAACTCTTCAGGTGTCGATTTCTTCGTCGTGCCTTTCTTCAGGAAGAACGACACCGTCATCGGGATAATCGGCCACACGCAAGGAGTGACCAACGCAATCAAGCCACCGATGAAGCCCAACAGGAAGATACGCCAAAGGGGGGCATTGGACGTGTCGCCATTGCCTCCCTCGTCAAATGAACGGAGTTGTTCAATCACCGGAGCCCAGATGCCCCCTTCCTCCGTGGAGGCAGCCACGACAGCACTATCGGCTGCCAGCGAGTCGGCCGAGGCGGCGGCATCTTCTGTCACCTCCTCTTTCGACGGCTCTTCTGCCACAACCTCCTCTACTTTTTCATCTTTTTTTTTATCCTCAGCCTTCTGCTCAGGCACTTCTCCGCTATACTTGAAGTCCACCGAAGTCGGCGGGATGCAGTTCTGGTCGTTGCAGGCACCAAACTGGAGGTAGCCCTCCACCTCGTACTTGCCGCCCTTCAGTTTCAGTTTCTGCGTGAACGTGGCAGTCTTCTCGAAGTAGAACACGTCCGCGTCGAACATGTCCTCATACTTCTTGATGGGAGCTGTGGCAGTCTTCAACTTGCCATCCAGTTCCGCACCCGAAATCTTCTCTATGTTGAGCGTCGTCGGTGTAGGGCCATCCTCCACCACCTCCGTGCTGTACATGTGCCACCCGTTGTCAATTGTGGCGACAAACGTGATGACCGCCTCCGTCTTCGAGGTCTCCTTGATGGAGGTCGCCACTTTCACAGGCTTGGCAAACTGTGCGTTCGCCACGCCGAGGCAGCCGAGGGTCAAAAGTGTAAATAGTATTCTTTTCATCATCATACAATTCCTTTCTCTTGCAAATAATGTAATGCGTCAATCGCTGCGTGGCATCCGCTGCCAGCCGCACTGATGGCTTGTCGGTAGAGCGGGTCAGCCACATCGCCCGCGGCAAACACACCGGGGATGTTCGTCGCCGTGGTCGGATGCTGCACCTTGATGTAGCCCTGCTCGTCCACCTCCACGTCAGGACGGAACACCTCGCTGTTGGGGTGATGCCCAATCGCCAAGAAGAAGCCGTCAATCGGCAGGTCGTAGCGGCGTTCACCCTCCTTGCCCTTGTTCTCCACCAGATGAGCACCTTCCACACCATCCTCGCCATAGAGCCCCTCCGTCTGCGTGTTCCACAGAATCTCGATGTTCTCCGCCTGCTTCACCTTCTGCTGCATGGCATCAGAGGCACGCAACACATCACGACGCACAATCATGTACACCTTCTTAGCCAATCCCGCCAGATATTGTGCCTCCTCGCAAGCCGTGTCGCCACCGCCCACCACGGCCACCACCTTCTTGCGGTAGAAGAAGCCGTCGCACGTGGCACAAGCCGACACACCCATGCCCGCGTATTTCTTCTCGTCGTCCAAACCCAGATACTTAGCCGACGCCCCCGTCGAGACAATCAGCGTCCATGCCTCCAGTTCCGAGCCGTCGTCCAGCGTCACCTTGTGAGGCTGCGAACCGTCTTTCGACAGTGTCACCTTCGTCACCAGCCCCTCACGGATGTCCGTACCCAGCCTTTCCGCCTGAGCCCTCAGGTCATCCATCAACTCCTGTCCTGTCGTGCCCTCGGGATAGCCAGGGAAATTATCCACCTCCGTCGTTTGCGTCAGTTGCCCGCCAGGCTGCAAGCCCTCGTAAAGCACAGGTTCCAGCGAACTACGTGAGGCGTAGATGGCAGCGGTGTACCCCGCAGGTCCACTGCCGATAATCAAAGTTTTCAATGCCATGTCTTATCAAATGCTTTTTTAATGATGATTCTTTTTGAGAGTGCAAAGATAAGGAAAATAAGGGAAAAATGAAAAAGGAAAAGTGAAAAATTAGTTTTTTCACTTACTTGTCATGATTTCCAACACACATCTGTCCGTTTCGTCCATTGCATCCTTCCCGATGCGGGTCAGGTTGTGGATGGAGCGGTCCACATCGTCTTCGATGATGCCCTCAGCCGAGGTCACGCAGTTCTGCTGCACAGCCAGCATCGCCGACAGCACAGCCGTGCTCACGCCCGATGCCAACTTCAACGCACACGACGGCTTTGCCCCGTCGCAAATCATGCCCGTCAGGTTCGCCACCATGTTTTTCACGGCAAACGTCACTTGCTCATAGCCTCCCCCCATCAGGTAGGTGATGCCGCAAGCCGAACCCGTCGATGCCACCACGCAGCCACACAGTGCGGAGAGTTTGCCCAGCGACTGCTTGATGTAAATCGCCGTCAGGTGGCTCAGCATCAACGCCCGTGTCAACTCCGCCTCCGTGTTGTGGTTCTCCTCCGCAAACTTCACCACCGGCAATGTGGCACAGATGCCCTGATTGCCGCTGCCCGAGTTCGACATCACCGGGATGGGAGCCCCCGCCATGCGGGCGTCACATGCACACGCCGTCGAAGAGATGATGTGTGCAAACATCGTGTCGCCAAAGATGCCACGTCCCAGTGGACGCGTCAGCGTCTTGCCCAGCCGGTGTCCGTAGTTACCCCTCAGCGACTCCTCCGCCGCCCGTTCGTTCAGCCGCTGAGCCTCGCGGATGAACTCGATTTCGTCCAGCGGAGCCGTCGTCGCAAAGTCATACACCAACTTCATGTTCAGACAGTTGCACTCGCATCCGCTCTCTCCCTCAGCGGCAGTGTCCTTTTGCAGCAGCACCTCCTCGTTCCGCCTCACCAACACAAAATTCTGATGACCGCCACTGATAGCCGCTATCGCCTCGTCGGCATCCTTCGACACCTTCACCTCGATGTACAGTTTTTCCGCAATCCCCTCTTTCAACCCGATGCTGATGCGACCCTCAGCCATGAACGCCTTGCCACGCTCCACCGCCTCGTCCGTCACGTCCTTCAGCACCTCCAACCCATACGCCGACTTGCCGATGAGGGCACCCAACGCCACCGCAATGGGCAGCCCGATCATCCCCGTGCCAGGGATGCCCACACCCATCGCATTCTTCAAGATATTCGCTGACAACAGCACTTCAATCCGTTCGGGCAATACGCCCAAAGTCTCCGTCGCCCGTGCCACACACAATGCCACCGCGATAGGTTCTGTACACCCCACCGCAGGCACCACCTCGCTCCTCACCAGAGCGATAATTTGTTCTCTAACCTGTTTTTCCATAATGCAAAGGTACGATTAAGTGAGCACAATTCAAAACAAAAATAACTTTTTTTGTTTTTCCCCCTTTTTCAGCGGTGTTTAGGCGAATGAACTCAGAGTCTTTGTATTTTTCCTTGCGTGCGTACATATATATTTATATACGGCACCTCGCTCCCCCGTTCGTGTGAGCACATCTACCACATTTGTGGTATTGCCCACATGGGGAAAAGGGCGTACCTTTGCAGTCGAAAACCAATTAACACAAATTAAAACACGGCAAAGGATAATGAACGGAAAGAAAGTTTTTTTAACGCTGCTATTGGCAACCTTGGGTATCGTAGGGACAGAGGCATGTACGTCTGTGCTGGTGTCGGGCAGGTTTACGAAGGATGGACGTCCTTTGCTGCTGAAGAACCGTGACACAGGCAATCTGTTGAACCACGTGCTCATTGTGCAGGGAGAACGTTATCAGTATCTGGCGATTGTGGCAGATGGCGACACCTTGCCATACGCTGCTTGGGCGGGTCACAACGAAGCAGGCTTTGCCATTATCAATACGGCGGCGTATAATCTGAACGGCAAACCTCAACAGGATAGTCGGAATGGTGATGAAGCAGCCTTGCGTAGTCAGCAAGAGGGACAACGAAGCAGACGCCCCAGACGACTGAATGATGGTGCTATCATGCGGAGGGCGTTGGAAATTTGTGCTACTCTGGAGGATTTTGAACATTTTCTTGACACGCTGACAAATGCGGAAGGCGATTCGAACTTCGGCGTCGTTGATGCCAAAGGAGGGGCTGCGTACTATGAGGTGGGCAACCGCACGGACAACGACAAGAGCCAACTCCGATATGTGAAGTTCGATGCCAACGACCCTCGGGTAGCCCCCTACGGTTACATCGTCCGCACGAATCATGGCTATTCGGGCAATCGCGAGCAGGACAAGGGCGTGGAACGCTACCTTGCCATCAGCGAGTATATGCAGCCACGTGGATTCACACAGGACTATGACGCACGCACGTTCATCACACAGATACCACGCACGCTCCGTCATGGATTGACACATCTGGACGTGCACGACTTTGCCCCTGAGGATGAGACAGAAGCGGTCTTCTTCCCTTTTCGTGACTTC
This sequence comes from Bacteroidaceae bacterium, assembly GCA_017483605.1. GTDB lineage: Bacteria > Bacteroidota > Bacteroidia > Bacteroidales > Bacteroidaceae > Minthosoma. Next base: position 26,661 of record JAFUWG010000022.1, read on the forward strand.
ATTCCGAGGTATCAGACTAGTTGCACGGTGTTGGTGCAGGGCGTCAGAGAAGGTGAAGACCCGCGGCTGACGGTGAGTTGGACAATTGTAGGCAATCCACTCACAACCGTGGCGGTGCCGCTGCTGCTCACGCCTCATGGCTCGCTGCCAGAACTGCTGGGCAGGCATGACGGCAAAGGCTCGCTACTGAACCACTGGGGGCTGGAGTTGAAGAAACGACTCTTCCCCGTGACAAGAGGCAACGGCATTGACTACATCAACGTGGCGGCACTGCTAAACAAAGCCGGCACAGGCATTCTGCAACGAATTCTACCTGTGGAGAAAGGTGTGCTCGACCGTGGCGATGAGGTGCTGGCGAAACTCCGCACCGCTGGACGGTTGGATGTGAAGGAGGTGGACACTTATTACAAGTGGGTGGACGAGGAACTAAGGCGGCAGTATCACGAACTTTTTGGTTTTTAGGAAGATATATTCATTACACATTTAACAAACAAAACAAGACATGACAAACAGGAAACGTTTTTTAACCGTGGCGGTGGCAACCATCGTCTCGGTGGCAGAAGCCTTTGCCCAAACAATCAAGGGTACGGTGAAGGACTTGTTGACGGGTGAACCCATTGTGGGGGCGACCATCCGTATCAACAATGTGAAAGGTGGCGGTGTGGTGACAAATGCTGATGGCGAGTTCACCATCAAGGCGAATAAATTGCCTGTGTCGCTGACTGCCTCGCTGGTGGGATACAGGAAACAAAATGTCGTGGTATATGATGATGAAGAGGACGTGGAGATTGCCCTGAAGGAACAGGTGCAGTCGCTCAACGAAGTCATCATCGCAGTGCCTTACGGACAGGTGAAGAGAGACAATTTCACAGGTTCGGCGACGTATATCTCGGGCGAACAGATTGCCCAGGCACAGGTGAGCAACGTGACGAAAGCACTGGAAGGTACGGCACCAGGCGTACAGTCCTTCTCGTCAGCCGGTCAGCCAGGTAGCAGTGCCAGCATCCTCATTCGTGGTGTGGGGTCGGCAAATTACTCGAACGAGCCGCTCTACGTGGTGGACGGCGTGCCCTACGGAGGCAGTTTGAACACGATTGCCAGTGCTGACATAGAGAGCATCACTGTGCTGAAAGACGCTGCTTCGACATCGCTTTATGGCTCACGTGCTGCCAATGGTGTCATCATGATTACGACGAAGAAGGGTCGTCTGAACGAGAAGGCAAAGGTGGACCTGACTGCCAAGTATGGTTGGTCGAGTCGTGCCATCAAGGATTATAAGCAGGTGGGTACGCAGCAGTGGCTGGAACTGTTTTGGGAGTCACTTCGTAACTATCGGCAAGATCAAGGCTTCACTGCAGAAGAGGCAGCAGAGTGGGCATCGAACAACTTTGTGTCTCGTTTGGGCATCAATCCTTATGGTACGAACTTCCCTCAGCCTATTGGCACGGACGGAAAGTTGGTGGCTGGTGCAAGCCTGCTGTGGGATGATGATTGGGACGATGCTTTGCAGCAGAATGCTCATTATCAGGACTATACGGTGAGAGTGAGCGGCGGAACGAACAATACGAAATACTTCTTCTCTGCAGGCTATCTGGATGACCAGGGTGCGTATAAGGCGACGGACTTCTCTCGCTACACCCTTCGTGCCAACATCGAGACCCAAATCAAGCCTTGGTTGGAAGCAGGTGTGAATCTGGGAACGGCATATACGGTGACGAACGAGCCACCACAGACGAGTGTGCAGTTGTTGAGTCCTATTTTCTATGCACGCAACATGAGGGGATGGATGCCCATCTATCAGCATGACTTGGAAACGGGTGAACTTCTGCTGGATGACGCTGGCAACCCTCAGTATGACTATGGACTTTATCGTCTGAACAACTATAATGGCTATAATCTTGTGTCGTCGCTCGATCATGATCGGTGGAGAGATAAGCGTGAGACGGGGTCAGTACGTAGTTTTATCACAGTGAAACCCCTGAAGGGATTGAGTTATAAGTTCAGCCTCAATATCGACTACAGCAACACGAACTCATTGACATATCGTAACCCCTCTGTCGGCAAATACGCAGCATCGGGTGGCTCGGTATCGCAGAGTAACAGCCGCAGCACACGAGTGACGCTGAACAATGTGGTGAATTACTCGACTACGTTCAATGAATTGCACAACCTGCATCTGATGGCAGGTCATGAGTACTACGAGACGAACAGCCACAGTTTGAGTGGCGGTAGAACGGGCATCTTGACGGATGGGTATTATGAGTTGAGCATGGCTTCGACGATTTCCAGTTCGACAAGTAGCAGTTCGGCATATAAGTTGTTGAGTTTCTTCGGTAGTGCTGACTATAATTACGCAGAGAAATACTATCTGTCGGGCTCGCTCCGTACGGACGGTTCTTCTCGCTTCGCTCCCGATAACCGCTGGGGCACGTTCTGGTCGGTAGGTGCATCGTGGAAGTTGAGCAGTGAGAAATTCCTTGCTGACACGAGTGACTGGCTGGACAATCTCGGACTTCGTGTAAGTTATGGAGGTCAGGGTAATGACAATGTAGGCTCAAACTATCAAGCCTTGTTTGCTATCAGCAACAACTTGGGCAATTCGGGCTTGCGTGCTTCGACGCTGAGTTCAGAGAATGTACACTGGGAGACGAACCTCAACCTCAACTTGGGTCTTGACTTCGCTTTGTTCAGCAATCGCTTGCAGGGTTCGGTGGAGTATTTCGTACGTCGCTCAAAGGATTTGCTGTTCAGTCTTGATTTGGTGCCATCGTCAGGTTTCAGCAGCACGAGCCAGAACATTGGTGCACTGAAAAACTACGGATGGGAGTTCACTCTGTCGGGTTATCCTATCAGCACAAAGGACTGGAAATGGCGAATTGGTGCTAACTTAACCACTTATAAGAACAAAATTACATCGTTGCCAGAAGAAGAGATGTGGAGTGGTAACAGAAAGTGGGTGAGAGGCGGTTCGCTGTATGACCTCTATGTGGTGGAATGGGCAGGTGTGAACCCCGAGAATGGTAACGGCCAGTGGTGGTACACGAATGCTGACGGCGAGCGTGTGAAGACGGAGAGTTACTCGCAGGCGAACACAGACGAGAACAAGGTGTATGTAGGCAAGTCGCTGCCGACGTTGAGCGGTGGTGTGAACACAGAATTGACGTGGAAGGACTTCTCATTGTCTGCCTTGCTGAGTTTCTCGCTGGGTGGTCACATCATTAACAACGACTATTCTCACATCATGCAGCAGGGTGGTCACTGGTATGCTTGGAGCGTGGACATCCTCAACCGATGGACTCCTGAGAATACAGAAACGGATGTGGCAAAGTTGACGTATTCGCCACAGAAGGTGTACAGTTCGGTGGATTCTCATTTCTTGCAGAGTAGTTCGTATGCACGATTGAAAACGTTGACGTTGACCTATAACCTGCCCAAGAAACTGCTTCGCCACGCTGGTATCAGTAAGGCAAGTGTGTTCTTGCAGGGCGAGAATCTTCTGACATTTTGTGGACAGCAGGGTCTCGATCCAGAGCAGTCGTATGACGGTTCAAGCAATTTCCGCTATCCTGCCATGAAGACCTTGTCAATAGGCGTAAATGTGGGATTTTAGGAGAATGAAGAATCTTTTCGGAATAAAAATAAAAGATAGACAGATATGAAAAAGAATTGGAAGAATATATTGGTTTGGGCGGCTCTGCTGGGTGCGACTGGCTCTTTCACTGCGTGTGATTTGGAAACGCCGCCAACGTCTTCGGTGGACGTGGAGAGTGTGTTTGGTTCGACCAGCGATGCTGAAATGGTGCTGGAGGGTGTGTGGCGATACTTGCTGGATGCCAATAGCGGTGACCGTAACCCGTCGTGGGGCACCATCCGCATGACGGATGACTGCATGGGCAACGACATTGTGGAAACGAACCGCTATGGGGCGAACACGAGGTATGACTTTACGGATATTTATGGGCGTGCCAATAGTGCTGGCTCATTGGTGTGGACGCTGATTTATGCGGGTGTGAACAATGCCAACAACGTGCTGGACAATATTGACGATGCGACAGGGCAGACGGAAGACCGCAACCGCATCAAGGGGCAGGCTTACGGACTGAGGGGGTACATGTATCTGGAACTGGCGTCGCATTTCAGTTTTGCCATCGACAAAGACCCGAATGCCGTGTGTGCTCCTATCTATACGAAGACGACAGACTTTGCCCAGGCGAGCGAGGGTGTGGCTGCCAGCAGTGTGAGTGAGGTGTATGCTCAGGCCATTTCGGACTTGGAGAATGCCCTTGAGTTGATTCCGACGAACTATGCCAGAACGGCGAAGTATCAGATGAACCGTCAGGTGGTGCTGGGCTTGCTCGCTCGTGCCAACCTCTATGCCCGCAACTGGCAGAAGGCGCTCGATTATAGCGAGGAATTGCTGGGGCTGAATCACTATCTGATGACGGAGGAAGAGTGGAAGAGCGGTTTCAATCAGGTGAGCAACAACGAGTGGATTTGGGGTCATCCGCAGACGGCAGACCAGCACGGATACAGTCAGATTCTGAATTATCTGAACACGACGGAAACGTCATCGACGTATTATAGCCTGATGGTTGACCCTTACTTCCGTGAACTGTATAACGACGGCGACTATCGCAAAGACCAGATTTACTGGTCGCCCACTCCGTCGCAAAACCCTGCTACGGCAACGATTCTGTGGATGAGGAACGAGAAGTTCCGCTATTATGATGCCAACTCGAAATATGGCGACGTGGTGCTGCTCCGTTCGGGCGAGGTCTATCTCATCAATGCGGAGGCAAAGGCTCGTCTGGGACAGAACAGTGCGGCTGTGGCAAGGCTGAACGAACTTCGCACGGCTCGTGGTGCGACATTGGCTTCTTCCTCATTGTCGGGTGATGCCTTGGTGGAGGAGATTCTGGTGGAGCGTCGCAAGGAGTTGTGGGGTGAGGGTTTCTCGCTGGTGGACATCATCCGCAACCAGAAGGCGGTGGAAAGGCGTGACTGGCCAGGCACGAACTTTGACTACACATGGGTGGACAACAATGGGGTGACGCAGACTCGAAGCATCCCGACCGCAGGTCACCGCATCATCAACCTGCCTGACGGAACGCCGTTTGTGCCGAACAGCAAGTATTATTTGTGGCGTATTCCGAACACGGAGGAAACGGCGAACAAGCATTTGTATGAGAATTATCCACGACTTTCGATTTATGATTAAAAAGCAGAAGGACATGAGAAAGAGTTTCCTTTTTTGTGCCGCTGTGCTGACGGTTTCTCTGGAACTGTCAGCACAATGGCAGAATCAGCCCGAGCCTCTGAAGGTGGCGGCTGACGAGACGACCTTCCGTGAGCACGTTCGTGTGTTGGCGTCGGATGAGTACGGCGGCCGTAAGCCGTTGACTCCATACGAGCAGAAGACGATTGACTACATCGCGGGGGAGTTCAAGAAACTGGGCTTGCAGCCTGCGGGTGGCGACAGTTACTTCCAAGAGGTGCCACTGGTGGATGCGACCGTGAAGGCAAAGGGCGGCAAATTTGTGGTGAAGGGTCCCAAGGGCAGTACCACGCTGAGGGACTTTGACGACGACATCATCTGGACGGCTCGGAAGGATCTGCGTATCGGCTTGAAGAATGCGGAGTTCGTCTTTGTGGGCTTCGGCATCAATGCCCCTGAGTTTGGATGGAATGACTATGAGGGCATCGACGTGAAGGGCAAAGTGGTGGTGGCACTGGTGAACGACCCTGGCTATTACGACCAGACGCTTTTCAAGGGCAGACAGATGACCTACTATGGCAGATGGATTTATAAGTTTGAGGAGGCGAGTCGGCAGGGTGCCGCAGGCATATTGGTGGTGCACGACGATCGTCCAGCCTCGTATGGTTGGAACGTGGTGCAGGCTTCGTGGTGGGAACACAACTTGGAACTGATTAACGATAAGGACAACCGTGACTTGGTTCTGTTCAAGGGGTGGGTGACTCGCCCGAAGGCAACCGAACTGTTTGAGAATGCTGGCTACACGTATGAAGAACTGTTGACGAGGGCACAGAAGAAGGGCTTCAGGTCGTTCTCTTTGCAATCGAAGGCAAACATCGACTTCGTGAATGACGTGTCGGTTGGCATCTCCCACAACGTGGCGGCTGTGCTGCCTGGCACCGACTTGAAGGATGAGTACGTCATCTATAATGCCCATTGGGACCACTTTGGCATCGGCAAACCGATTGATGGCGACTCCATCTACAATGGTGCCAGCGACAACGCATCGGGTGTGGCGACCATTCTGACCATTGCCAAGAAGTTTGCTGAACTGGGGGTGAAGCCTCGTCGCTCCATCCTTTTCCTCGGGGTGACGGCAGAGGAGGCGGTGCTGCTGGGGTCGCAACATTATGTGACGCATCCTTTGGTGCCGCTGGAGAAAACTGTCGCCGTGCTGAATTATGACGGCACGGCACCTGCTCCTGCTACGTATGACGTGATTCACCATGCCGAGAATACGGCGGATAAGTTTGTGCGAATTGCGGCAGAGGGACAGGGCAGAACCTACGTGCCCGTGAAGTCGGGAACGGGCTATCGCTCCGACCACTTCTCTTTCAATCGTGTGGGTGTGCCGACGATTGTCACGCGTGGAGGTCGCAGCCAAGTGAAAGAGGGGGCACGTGGCAGAAAGCCTGGTACCTACCATCAGCCGTCGGACGAATACAGCGAGGATTGGGACGTGGCAGGCACGGTGCAGAACATCGGATTGACGTTTTCCATCGGCTGGCTGATTGCCAACACGGACGAGACGGTGGAATGGTATCCTGACGCTCCGTATCGGCGAAAGTAACTCAGGGAGAGTAATCACTAAAAAAAGGAAAAAAAATGATGAAGGTAAGATTGATGGTTCTGTCTTTAGGGCTGGTTGCTGTGTCGGCTTGCAGTTGGGGACAGACAGAAAGGGCACAGGTCAAGATTGTGGGCGATGTGCCAGAGGGAGTGACAGGCAAGGTGTACTTGCAGAAGTTTAACAATAAACTGTTCGATGATGTGGACTCGGTGGAGATTGCCGACGGCAAGTTCTCTTTCGACGAGACGCTGGAGTTGCCCGAACTGTATGGGCTGACGACGGGCAAGGAGCAGACTCCCTACTACCTTTTCTTGGAGAAAGGTGAAGTGAAGGTGCATCTTGACCCTCAGCAGGGCTACCGCAACTCGACAGCGGCGGGGTCGGCTTTGCAGGACGAGTTTGTGGCATACAAGCAGCAGCGTGGCGTGGACATCGGCCAGTACATACGGCAGCATCCGGCATCGTTGGTTGCGGCATACGTGCTCTACAGAGATTTCTCCTATCGGCTCACTCCCGAGCAGATTCAAGAGCATATCGCCTTGCTGAACGAACCGCTGCAGAAGACTGTCTATGTGGACATCTTGCGTGACTTTGCCAAAACGCTGGATGCGGTAAGTGTGGGCAAACAAGCCCCCGACTTCTCGGCGGCGACTCCCGACGGGGGAATTTTGTCGCTGAAGGAGGTGCTGGCACAGAACAAGTATGTGCTCATTGACTTTTGGGCATCGTGGTGCGGTCCTTGTCGGCGGGAGAACCCCAATGTGGTGCGAGCCTATCAGACGTTCCACGACAAGGGATTTACCGTACTGGGCGTATCGCTTGACAAGTCGAAGGAAGCGTGGCTGAAAGCCATCGCCAGCGACGGGCTGACTTGGCAACATGTGTCCGACCTCAAGTTTTGGGCAAGTGAACCTGCCCAACTCTATGGGGTGCGAGTCATCCCCAGCAATTTCTTGGTGGACAGCACAGGCAAGATTGTCGCCCGCAACCTGAGGGGCGAAGACTTGACCGCATTCTTGAAAGAGGTGCTGGAGAAGGAATGAATTTCATTTAAACAACTCTGCCAACTTCGTGCGGAGGTTCTCGCCTCGGGCATCGTTGTTGGAGACGATGACACGCGCATCCTTGTCGAGCAGATAGACGGTGGGGTAGAACTGCACCTTGTAGAGTTTGGCAATGCCTTTGTCGCCGTCGATGTCATTAGGCCAAGGAGTCTGTTCTTCCTCAAGGGCTTTCAGCCAGTCTGCCTCTCGCTGGTCAGCAGAGATGGAGACAATCTGGAAGCCTTTGTTTTTATATAGTTCGTACTGAGCCTTGAAGTTGGGGATTTCCTTGCGGCAGGGTCCGCACCATGATGCCCAGAAGTCGAGCAGCACGTATCGGTTCTTCTGGCAGATGTCGTAGAGGTTCAGTTTCTCGCCAGTGGCATGGTCGGTGAACTCGAAATTAGGCATGGGAGCCTCCGTCGTCATCGGTACGACCCGCTCAGCGACCACCTTGCCGTAGAAACTCTCCTTCACCTCGGGGGCAAACTGCTCATAGATAGGGAGTTGCTCCGTGGTGAGGTAACTGTAGTTGGTCGTCATGAGGAAAGGACCCATCCAGTTGTCGCTGTTGTTCGCAATGGCTGTGCTGATGGTGGTAGAGGCAAGGTTGAAGAAGTCGTGCTCGTCTTGTGCAAACTTCTTGTATTCGGGCGTCAGCGTGAGTGCCTTGTAGGCTTCAGAGTCCCGTCCGCCAGCGGCAGCCAGTTTGTCGAGAATCTCCTTATTGTCAGTGTGGTACTTCTCGTAGGCTTTGTTCAGGGCATCGCGGTCGGGACGTTGAGCCACATAGCAGTCGTGAGTGGGGGAGTCCTTCACTTCCAGGTTGTCGAAGCCCATAGCCTTCTTGCCGTCCCCTGCGGTGTCGAGATGCACGTCGGCATTCAGTGTAGCCTGCTCGCCATTGCCAATCGCCACGATGGTGCCGCCGTAGGCATCCACCACGCTGATGCGGTAGCCCCTTGGCTCTGTCGCGTCCCATGCGAATTTAGCCTTCCCGTTCTGAATCTCCGCCACTTGGATGGGTTTCTCTTCTTCGTAGGTGCCTGCCAAGGCGATGGACAGTTTCGTGCCGTCTTGCAGCCCCTTCATGTTTACATTCACGCTGGTGTTTTGTGCATACGCTCCCATGCCCCATGCAGAGAGGAACGCCGTGCAGATTGCAAAAATCTTCTTCATGTCTGTTAGTAAGTCTTTCTGTTAATAAAATCGGTAAAAATGTTTGTTGCTTGCAAAGGTACGCATTCTTTTAAAACTTTCAGCCATCAAGCCCCAAATATTTGCTTTCTCCAAAAACATTCTACGTCGTTCCCTCGTCTCGTATCAATTCATGTACGGGTGTTGTATGATTACAATACCCCGACATGAATTGATACGCATCGAGGGCATTCAGAGCGTTTGCCCCCATGCCAAAGGCACAGAGGGCAAACGTTGAGAGAAGATGGGGTGTTTCCTTGTCAATAAAGCGTTGTGTGGGTTGAATACTCAAAGGCGAAGACCTTGCCGAACTGGTCGTCGACGAGGGTCATGCCTTCCTGCCCCGGGGCAAAGTCAGAGGTCTGATAGCCGCCCGACGTGGGGTCGAACAGGGCGTGATAGACCTTGCCCGTGTGGGTCGTCTCGTTCCATGTGGCGACATACACCACGTGTCCGCCCGTAGGCCATCCGCCCGTGGGGAGGGTGGAGATGCAAGTGATTTGCTCGTCGGCAGGGAACGTTTCGAGGAGGTTGGCAGCCGTCCGCCCCGAGGTGTAAGCCCACGAATAGACCTTGTTGCCGACGGTATAGAAGATGGCAGAGCCGATGCTATAGACGTAGTGCTCCGCCTGCTCAATCTCCGCCAGCATGCCGTTGAGCCGCGTGCGTTGGGTGCAGAGGTTGCCGTTATCGACAGCATTGAAGAAATAGACGATGTTCAGGTAGGTGTTGCCGTCCGCCTCTCGGGTGATGAGGATGGCGTCGCCGCTGTTGCCCTGACCGTAGTAGAGAAGTTCGCTGCCCGTGCCGATGTCGGTGTAGTTGAATGGACTGTCGGCAGAGGCGGGGAGGAACTGCGAGAGGGCAGTGCCACGCGAGAAATAGGGTCGGAGTCCACGGTTCTTCTTGTCGAAGACACACTGGAACGAGTTGATGGCACCCTCCACGCCGTAGTAGTTAGAGCGAGTGCCGTAGGGCAGATAGGGGTAGAGGTCGTAGTCGCCAGGCAGAGCCACGGGGAACTTGCGGTTCGCCTCGTTGGGCGAGTAGAGGCAGTAGAACTTCCCGTCGTTGATGAGAAAGTCGGCGCTGTTCACGTTGGCAAACGCCTCGGGGTGGATGCGGTCGGGCACGTTGTAGAAAAGTTCCTCATTCTTGTCCATCGTCGCCAAGCCCACAGGACTGACACGGCGCAGTTCCTCCGTGGTGGCGATGTAGTACCAGAGCGGGTTGTAGCCCGTGCCCGTTGACATGAAGAGCGTGACAGGCTCTCCCCTGATGGGGTCGTCGGCGTTGTATCGAGTCCAGAGGTTTCGTTCGTGATAGTCGCCGAAGATGAGGGCATCCACCGTGCCGAACGCGTCGATGTCCACCAGCCCGTCCTGATTCAGTTCGAGGGCATAGACCCCGTTAGGGATGGAACCCGAGGCGTTGACGTTGAAGTAGTTGCCGAAGTTGATTTGCACCGTCTCCTTGATGCCATAGACCGTGTCCTCCGCTTGGAAATAGATGCGGTGCATGCCCGCAGGAAGGTCACACTTGTAGTAGAGGTCCTTCGTGCGGCAGATGGTGTCGGCAGGAGGATAGGAAGTCGTGTTGCCCACTTCAATGGCCGTGTACGGGTTGTCGATGACGAGCCATCGGTAGGCAAGGTGCTCGGGATAGGCGTATCTCACCCCCGGAATCTGGAACGTGTAGATGGAATCCACATACCACGTGCTGAACGTCTGCAACTGAGCCAGATAGATGCCCGTCGTGTCAATCTCAATCCTGTAGCCCGCCAGTTCCTCCTCAGAGGGGTAGGCGTAGTTCGTGTCGTCGTCCACACAGGAAGTCAATCCCCCCGTCCCCCACAGGGCGAGGGCAACCGCCGCGAGGGCAGATAGATTCTTGAAGGTTTTCATGTCTTTGCGTTTTTAGTTGTCAAAAGATACTGGTCGTCCGCTCTCGTCGGTGAGCGGGTTGCCCGGGTGAGCCGCGTTGTAGTCGCCGAGAGCCCCCACCACGAGCAGGCGGTAGTTCCACATCTCGCCCCACGACATCCCCCCAGGCTCCAGATAGGTGAACGAGCCGAAGCCGAGCGTGTTGATGATGAAGCGGTACTTCGTGTCGCTGTAGGTGGCACCGAAGAACTCCTCAAGGTCGCCCCAGTTCTTCGGGCGAGAGATGATGTCGCTGAACCTGACGGTGAGCGTCTGCCAGTCCTTCACACCCCCCTTCAGAGCATTGCGACCGTCGTCCAGAGCCACCTTCAGCACACACTTCTCCGTCTCCAGTGCAGGGATGCGGTGCAACGTGATGTCAAGCGTTCCGTAGCCCTGCCCCGCAGGGATGGTGACCGCCTCGTTCAGCGAGTAAGAGTCGGCAGGAGCCGTGGTGGCATCGTCCACCTTCACCCACACCGTGCGTTCCACATCGGCGTTCGCCCCCTCCACATACACCCGAGCCTCCACCGTGAACGTAGTCACCGCCGAGGCGTAGGCGGCAAAAGAGTATTCCATCGAGTCCGAGCCCAGCGTCCACACCTCGGGACCCACGATGCGGACGTAGTCAGTGCCCACCCATCCCGAAATCTCGTCTTTCGAGCAGGAGGCGAGCCCCACAGCCGCAGAGAGCAGCACAAAAAGATATTTTTTCATCTTACATCTTACATTTTTACATTTAACATTTCCCATCTCCTATCTCACTCCTTCCGTGAACCAAATTCCACCTCATTGTCGGGATAAGGCAGCACATACACCTGACGCGTGGCAGGAGTGCCCGAGCCAGGAATGGCGGTGTAACCCAACCGCTTGTAGTAGTAGAAGAGTTGCCCCTCACCCAGATAGTCTTTGCGCAGTTCTTTATAGACCTCCTCCTGAATCTCGTCGGGAGAGAGAGAGGCATCGAGGTCGTAGGCATCGGTGATGTTGCGGTTGTTGCGAACCGTGTTGAGGTACGCCACGGCAGCGGCAGGGTCATTCGCCTTGAGAGCCTCGGCGCAGATGTAGTACATCTCCGTCCATCGGATGAGGGGCAGCATGTTCATGTAAGAGAACTTGATGCTGTTGCGGCTCTGCCAGAACTTCGCCATGTACTTGTAGTCGCCCCCATCGCTGATGAAACCGAAGTTGTAGCGGTAGTCGGTGCCGTAACCCTTGGTGGAGACCTCGAAAATCTGGTCTTGCTTCACGTCATTGGGAGTGAGCAGTTGGTTGGCACTCACGGCTGTGGCGGTAAACCAGTTCTTAGTGACATCGTCAAAGTTGTTGATGTTCAATCGGAAGACGTGCTCGTTTGTGTAAAGGAAATCTCGCTCGGCAATGTTGCTTGTCTCAATCGCCGTGAAGTGCGCGAAGGAGAACTTGGCATCGTCGATAACCTCCTTGGCATAGACGTAAGCCGAGTCCGCATTGTTCTCCCAGAGGTAGACACGTGCCAAAGTGGCAGTGGCGGCATAGTAGTTAAATAGTTGGGCTCCATAGTAGCCGTAGGTGCCGCCTCGCCAGTAGTAGGCGTTGTCGGCAGAAGAGAGGTAGAGTTGGTCGCCTTGTCGCAACTCGTTGCGTGCCTCGATGAGGTCGTTCTTCAGCAGTTGTAGAGTCTCCTTCACCGTCCGCTGGGGGGTGACGCTGGTGCCATAGCCGGTCACATAGGGCACTGCCACGGCATTGGGCTCACTGGCATAAGATGGGGAGAAGAGCCTCAGCAGGTCGAAGTGGAGGAAGGCACGAAGCCCCAGTGCTTCGCCCTTGTAAAGGTGATAGTTGTTGTCGTCGAAGGCGGTGCGGTCGGTCTTGTCGATGTATTGCAGGAGCAGGTTCAGATTGGCAATAGTGTTATACTGCTCGCTCCAGATGGCATCAATCATCGCACGGGTGCTCGACTCCGTGTAGTTGTAGTTGGAAGCCTCGTAATAGGGGTTGCTGGTGGAGAGGTCGTAATCCTGAGAGAGCACCTCCACGAGTCCGAAAGTGAGGTTGCGTCCGTAGAGAGCCTCGGAAGTCATCTTTTCGTATGCTCCCACAAGGAAGTCCTTGTAGGCTTGGTCGTCAGTAAAGTACTCATCTGCCAACACCTGCGACTTCGGCCGTACGTCCAAATAGTCGTTGCAACTGCTCAAACCCACCGTTGCCATGACTGCCACAGACAATATGTAATGTATCTTTTTCATGTCTTGTTATAGAATGTTGCTTGAAGTGAGTTAGAATATTGCTTGAAGTGAGAAAGAGAAGGTTTTAGCGTATGGATAGTCGGTACCACGCTCAATCTTCACGTTGCTCCATGTGCAGAGGTCGCTCATATAGAAAGTGAGTTTGAGTTTGTCGAGGAAGCAATGCTTCATGAAGTTGCAGTGCTTGAAATCATAGTAGATGTTGAGGTTCGACATCTGCATAAGTGAGTAGTCCTGCACGAAACGAGAGGTTGGCTGCGTGTAACTGCCGTCTGCCACCGCCTTGTAGCGAGCCACTTGTCCAGGGGTTGTCCAGCGGTCGGTCAGCACTCGCTTGTCCACGTTGTAGCGGGCATTGGCATTCTCTACCTTATTTAATAATGTGGTGTTGTAAATCTGTCCGCCCGTCTGCCAGATGAAGCCGAGACTGAGGCCGAACCCCTTGTATTCGGCGTTCACACCGAAGTTGCCGCTGATGCCAGGCTGGGTGTCGCCACTGTCCACATAGTCGGCGGCAGTCCAGTCGTAAGTCTGTGTGCCGTCCTTCTTGAGGAAGACCTCGCGACCAGTCTGAGGGTCGATGCCCAGTGACTTCACCGCCCAGATGGTGGTGAGAGAACTGCCTTCCTCATAACGGACAGGTACACTGGTGTTTGACTCGTCCGAATCGTACTTGGCATCCGTCATGTCGTTAATGGTCTTGAGCGAATTGCTCACTTTCTTCAGTGTATTCTTGTTGGCGGCAAAAGCGGCGTAGAGGTTCACATAGGAAGCCGTTGCCTTCTGCTGCCACACACGCCCCGTCAGGTAGAGTTCCCAACCCTTGTTCTGCACCTCGCCGAGATTTGCCACATAACTATTGAAACCCATTGAGGGTGGGGTGGTCACTGTGGTGATGGTGCCCTTGGTGGTCGATTCGTAGAGTTCAAAGCGACCTGTCAGGCGGTTTTTCAGAAAACCGAAGTCTACGCCGAAGTTGTTGTCATACTTCTTCTGCCAAGCCAAAGCGTCGTTGGCGAGGGAGTTGACGTAGGCACCCAACTGTCCGTTGTAGGTGGTGGCGGTGTTGTAGAGGATGGTGCTCACAGCATCATAACTGTTGAAGCCCTGGCTACCAGTGTAACCTGTGGAGAGGCGAATCTTGAAGAGGTTCAGCCAGTCTTCCGACCACTCCATGAACTTCTCCCTGTGGAGGTTCCATCCGACACCTGCAGACCAGAAGTGTCCCCAACGGTTGTCAGAACCAAAGTCCGAAGACCCCGTGAGACGATAGTTCAAGTCCACCAGATACTTCTCGTCAAACGAGTAGTTGACCGACCCCACCAGACCCATGTCTTGGGTGATGCCCTCAGAGCCCGAAGGTTTCGTGTTGTAGTATTCCACCGCCTGGGTGATGTGGTCAAGTTTGTCGTTGGGCAGACCCTGTGCAATCACCGTGTAATAGTCATACTTCTGTCGGCTCCAGTTCATCTGGGCATTGAAGAAGAAGAGGTTCTTGCCAAAATCAATGGAATAGTTGGCACCCACGTCGCCGCTGATGCTGTTCTGCTTGCGGTTGGTAGCGGTGTAGCGGCCTTTTTTGTAGAGGTCATCACCTGTGTAGGAGAAGAAGGTCGTGTGTCCAGCCGGCAGATAGTTGTCAGTGTCCTTCTTTGTATCGGTCAAGCCAAAGCGGGCAAGGAGTTTCAGGCGAGGCAGCACGTTCCATTCGGCATAGAAATTCTCGGTGATGGTCGTGTAGGTAGTCTCGTAGTTTGTGCCAACCTGTCCGTTCACCACAGGGTTATACTGCGTTGTCAGTCCGCTGAAAATTGCGTTCGTCTGTCCGTTTTCGTCCTCAATGCGGTCGTAGGGGTTCATCAATGCAAATGCCGAGAACGACCCGTAGGGACTTTCGTGGCTCTTGTTGTAGTCGATGGAGAGTTTGTTGCGGAAATTGAAATTCTTCACCCGATAGGTCAGCGTCACTCCACCCGACAGGGTGTTGCGGTCGCTCCCTTTCATGGCACCTTCCACATTATTATACATCAAGTCCACGCCATACAGCAGGGCATCGTCGCCACCCTCCAGATAGACGGTGTGCTTATGTCCCACACCCACGCGTACAGGCTGACTCAGCCAGTCGGTATTGGCACCGGCGAGGATGTTGGCATACTTCTGAGCGTAACTTTGGTCGAGGCTCAACTGGTTCAGCACCGAACTGCTCTGGTAGAATCCTGCCAGACGCTCAATCTCCCGTTTTTCCTGTGCATTTGTCAGATTGTAACTTGACAAGACGGGTGCTTCGATGTCCATGTTGCCGTTGTACGTGATGCGGAGGCGTCCCTTCTCGGGCTTCACCGTCTCGATGACCACCACGCCGTTGGCTGCCTTCGAACCATAAATAGCCTTTGCTGTGGCATCTTTCAAGAGGGTCACGCTCTCCACCTGGTCCATGTTCAGGTCCATTACTTTCTCGATGGTCGTCTCGAAGCCGTCGAGGATGAAGAGCGGCTGGTTAGGGTTGCTCTGATACTCCGAAGCCACCTCGTTGAATCCTGTCTGACCACGCATTTGGTAGTTGGGCGTGCTGTTTGGGTTGCTACCCGCTGTGAGGTCTTCCACCATAAGGAATGAGGGATCGATGTTCTTCAGCGATGTGAGCACATTGTAGTTGCCTACCACCTTCAGGTCTTCACCCTTGATGGTTGTTACAGAGCCTGTGTAGGTGTTCGTCTTTCTGGAGAACATACCGTTCACCACCACATCGTCCAGTTCGTTTTCCTGTGGTAGCAATTTGATGGTTTTTAGTTCCACTACATCACGGTCGCTCGCTTTGATGCTGACGGTCTGCTCCTGATAACCAACAAAGGTGACGATGAGCGTGTAATTTTGGTTCTTCCCTAAACCCAGAGAAAACGAACCATCTGTCCCTGTCGCCGTGCCCACATAGGCATCGCCTTTCAGCACGACATTGGCACCAGGAAGTGGCTCTCCTGTCTCGTCCACAACCTTGCCTTTCACCACTTGCTCGTGGTTCTGTTGTTGAGCCATCAGGGTGGAGCCGTCGTTGAGGAAGGGCACTCCCAATGGACACAACAAGAGCAGCGTCAGTAGCAAACGCCATGCAAGGCTTTTGGTCATTGTCTGTTCCATGAAATAAAAGAGTTTGATAGTGTTTTGTTTGTTGCTTGCGACTGCAAAGTTACGTTAAAAAAATGAGTGCGGCAAAAGGTCAGGAAAATTTTACTGTCGAATGCGGAAATACAGTAAAATTTTCTTTTTCTGTCTTCTCCGCTTGTCTCTTTTTCTGCTTAGCGCTAACTTTGTAGTTGATTTCACAGTGGATGGAAGGACAAACATATTGGATGATACAATAATTATTTATTTACTTTATTAACACAAATTTAACACAAAAAAGACTGACGTATGAAAAGATTTTTACTTTCACTTTTTGCAGTTGTCGCTGCCGTTATCAACATCAACGCTGCCGACGAAATTACCTTGTGGGAAGGGGAACAAGACCTTCAGGCGTGGGCCCTTAATTGGGAAGTCCCCACTGGCACTTTCTCTGGTAAAGTGCATGCTGGCGATGAAGTTCGCATCTATCTCTCTCAGAAGGAGTCGGATGGATATTGGAGTCTCCAACTCTATGATGGTCACTGGGGACAGTTCGTGATACCTCAGTATGCAGGTCACGCCATCAATGGCGACAACGAAAGCATTGAGGATGGCTATGTGTCTATTACCCTCGACGATGCACTGGCTGCCGTGCTGAATGATTATGACGACTGGGGCTACAATTTTATTATTCAAGGTGCGGGTATCGTGACGAAAATCACCGTCGTTCCATCTGAGGGCGAAGACCTCACGGGCGACATCGTGGGCAACTACACTTTCGACTATGCGGCAAGTTCCATCTATGGCGGCACACGTCCGGGGGCGAAGATGCCTGTCACGATTGAGAAGGCTTCCAATTCTTCGGTCACCATCAAGGGGCTTGGCCATGACTTCGTGGCTTCTATCCTCGCCAACGGCGACCTCTATGTGGACAAGCAGAACTACCCCTACACCACGCAGACGGAGGCTGGTAACGATACCATCGTAGACTTCATCATCAGCGGTCGTACCGTGTCTACATGGGAGACGGTCTATGATGAACAGGGCAACTGGGCTGGCGGTGTGTGGAACTACACCTATGCCGACAGCACTGCTTTCATCCTCCAGAACGGTTTCTACACGTTGCCTGACGGCATTCAGATTGGCAGCCAGTTCATCAAGGATGGCGTTCTGCTGAAGGAAGGCGGCTCGCTGCCTGGCGACGTTTACACCGTGGCTGCCAACGTGTATGAGAACGGCGATTTTAACCTTGAACTCATGCGTCCCGAGCAGGTGTGGAGCACGCTGAATGACACCCTGAACGTGGTCGTCGATGGTGACAAGGTGCAGTTCACCGGTCTCTTTGGCTTGGGCATTGTGGAGGGCACCGTGCTCTCCGACGGCTCTCTCTCTTTCATCGCTCCCGACAACAGTTTCCCATTGAATGGTGGCTGGCAAGAACAGGCTGACGGCAGTTGGGGCTACGCCCCGTTCCTTTTCGTCCCGACCGAGACGGGCTATGAGTTCAGCGACCCTGACGCTGGCTACGCATGGTTTGTTTTCGCCTATGGCGGCAAGGTGCAACTCATCAAGGGTGAGGTTGACCCCGAGGCATACACCACAGCCATCAAGGCTGCCGAGGTGGCTGCTCCTGCCGTGCTCGACTTCTCCAAGCCTGTTTACAACGTGGCTGGCCAGCGTGTAGGTGCTTCCGCCAAGGGCATCCTCATTCAGAACGGGCGTAAATTCCTTGTGAAGTAGGCATTGTCTAAAGGCGTTTTGTGTACAAATATTCTTGAGGGGGCAGAATCATCACGGTCTTGCCTCCTTTTCTTTTGCAGTCATCATCCTACATTGGGTGTGAGAGGGCTTTCGATGCGTCAAAAGTGGTCTGAGTCACACCGCCCGAGTGGTGTGACTCAGACCGCCTTGGTGGTGTGACTCAGACCACTTTTGGGGGTATTTGTGTCTTGTCGAAAAAAGGACGATTTTGTTTTGTGGGTTGTGCTTTTTGTGTTATCTTTGCAGATAATTGGTTCCCCAAAAAGAAAGGAGAAAAGATGGAAAGGCATCCGAAAGGGCTTTATCTGCTGTTTGCCACGGAGATGGCGGAGCGGTTTTCGTATTACGGCATGAGGGCGGTGTTCACGCTCTACATGGTGGCGGCTCTCTTCACGATGGAGGGGGCGAGCGAGGTGTATGGCTACTACACGGGGCTGGTGTATCTGACGCCGCTGCTGGGTGGCTGGGTGGCTGACCGCTACTGGGGCAACCGGCGGAGCATCATTGTGGGTGGATTGCTGATGGCGTTGGGGCAGGGGCTGCTGTTTCTGAGTGCCTGTGTGGTGCGTCCTGCCATCCACGAGGCGGAGGGGGCGATTGACCCTGCGGTGGACAATGGGATGGCGGTGGCATTGATGGTGGGGGGATTGTTTTTCTTGGTGCTGGGCAATGGCTTTTTCAAACCGAACATCGCGACGATGGTGGGGCGTTTGTATCGTCCGGATGACAAGCGGAAGGATGCAGCGTTCACTATCTTCTATATGGGTGTGAATGTGGGTGCGACGTTGGGGCCGCTGGTGTGTGGTGTGTTTGAGGGCGACTGGATGAATCCGACGCGGTTCAGGTGGGCGTTTCTGTGTGCGGCGGTGGTGATGCTGGTGGCGACGGGTGTGTTCGCTTGGTTGAAGAACAGATATATCGTGACGCATGAGGGGGTGCCTGTGGGCACGGAGCCGACGCATCATGAGAAAGCGGCGAAACATCAGTTGTCGGCGAAGGAGAAGCAGCACATTGCTGTGGTGTTCATCATTGCGGTGTTTGTCGTCTTCTTCTGGGCGGCATACGAGCAGGCGGGCGTGTCGCTGACGTATTTTGCTGACCAGCAGACGGATAGGCACATCTTCGGGTGGGAGATGCCGACGAGTTATTTCCAGTCGTTTCCTGCGGTGTTTGTGGTGCTGCTGGCTCCTGTGATGTCGCTGTTGTGGGATGTGCTGGGTAGGTGGGGGCACGAGCCTTCGTCGCCGATGAAGCAGGCGATGGGTCTGGGGCTGCTGTCGTTGGGGTATCTGTTCATCGCTCAGGGGGTGAAGGATGTGGAGCCGGGCATGAAGGTGAGCATGTGGTGGCTGACGGGCTTGTACTTCATCCACACGTTGGGCGAGTTGAGCCTGTCGCCGATAGGTTTGTCGCTGGTGAGCAAGTTGTCGCCGAAGCATCTGGCGAGCCTGATGATGGGTGTGTGGTTCTTGTCGTCGGCGGTGAGCAACATGCTGGCGGGGCAGTTGGCGACGTTGTATCCTGACGGGTCGCCGAAGTCGCTATTGGGCTTCTCCATCGATTCGCTGGAGGACTTCTTCATGGTGTTTGTGGTGATGTCGGGTGTGGCTGCTGTGGCGTTGGCGTGTATGACGCCTGTGTTGAAAAGGATGATGAGAGATGAGCGTGAAAAAAAGGAAGTGAAAAGTGAAGAGTGAGAAGTGAAAAATCTATTTTACCTGCCATCCGGATGGGGAAACTTAGATTTTTCACTTTTCACTCTTCACTTTTCACTTAAATTTTTCACTTTTCACTTATTTTTCTTACCTTTGCACTTTGTTGTACAACTCTCTAATATTTATCCTGACTATGAATCCAGAGATTGACATGATTAAGTGGTGGTCGGCACTGAGCATCGATAACAAGGTGAAGGTGTCGGGCAAGACCTATCCTGAATGCTCCGTATGGTGGAACAATCTGACCATCGAGGAGAAGTTGGCTACGAAGGAGGCTTCGGGCATCGAACGTGCCAAGAGGAACAAGACGAAAGGATTTACGTAAAACTTTTTTAGATTAACTATATGGAAACTACGGTCGCTATGCGTGCTCCGCATAGCAAAATGAATTACGCCCTTAAATATCCAGAGAATGAGGGTGGCATGAATGAACGTGTGAAGCGGCTGCATCAGCAGAGCATCGACACGCCGACAACGCTGACGATTGAGCGTGCACTGATTGAGACGGCGTTCTACAAGGAGAACTACGGCAAGATGCCGAACTGCATCTTGCGTGCCCGCAACTTCTACGAGATATGTAAGAAGAAGACTATATATATAGGTAAAGACGAACTGATTGTGGGCGAACGCGGTCCCGTGCCCAAGGCGGTGCCGACATTCCCCGAACTGACGTGCCACACGGTGGAAGACCTCCACACGCTCGACACACGCGAGTTGCAGCCCTACCACATCAGTCAGGAGGACATCGACACGTATGCCCGCGAGGTTATCCCATACTGGGAGGGCAGGACACAGCGTGAGCGCATCTTCAGCCATGTGAGCAAGGAGTGGGAAGAGGCTTACCATGCAGGTGTGTTCACAGAGTTTATGGAGCAGCGTGCAGGTGGTCACACGGCGATGGACGGCAAGATGTATCATCGTGGCTTGCTCGACTGCAAGGCACTCATTGCCAAGACGCTCTCGGAACTGGACTTCATCAACGACCCAGAGGCGACGGATAAGCAGCAGGAACTGCAGGCAATGGGCATCAGTTGCGACGCGGCGATTCTGTTTGCTGAACGTCATGCGGAATTGGCAGAGAAGATGGCGGCAGAGGAGACGAACCTTCAGCGAAAGGAAGAACTGCTGAAGATTGCCGACGTGTGCCGTTGGGTGCCAGCCCATGCACCAAGGGACATGCAGGAGGCGATTCAGATGTACTGGTTTGTGCATCTGGGCACGGTGACGGAACTGAACGGATGGGACTGCATGAACCCAGGACACATCGACCAGCACCTGTATCCTTTCTACAAGAAGGGGCTGGAAGATGGCACCATGACCCGCGAGAAGGCGAAGGAACTCATCAGTTGCTTCTGGATTAAGTTCAACAACCAGCCGGCACCTCCGAAGGTGGGCATCACGGCATTGGAGAGCGGCACTTACAACGACTTCACCAACATCAACATCGGCGGCATCGACCGCGAGGGAAAGAACGCCGTGAACGAACTGTCGTACATCATCCTCGAAATTCAAGAGGAACTGCACGAGTTGCAGCCCGGCCTCTCCATCCATGTGAGCAAGGTGACACCCGACGAGTTTGTGATGGCAGGAGCGAAGGTGATTCGTCAGGGTCACGGCTACCCATCGGTTTTCAATCCCGACACCTACACGAAGGAACTGATGCGTCAGGGCAAGACGCAGGAGGATGCCAACGAAGGTGGCTGCTCGGGCTGCATCGAGGTGGGTGCGTTCGGCAAGGAGGCATACATCTTGACGGGCTATCTGAACACGCCGAAGATTCTGGAAATCACGCTCAACAACGGCATCGACCCAATGACGGGCAAGAAACTCGGACTGGAGACGGGCGACCCTCGCACCTTCACCTCCTACGAGCAACTCTACGATGCTTATCACCAGCAGATGCTGTATTTCGTCAACATGAAACTGGCGGTGAACAACTACATCGAGCGTATGTTCTCGCTCTATGCCCCTGCCACGTTCCTGTCGCTCTTCATCGACGACTGCATCACTCGTGGACGCGACTACTACAGCGGCGGTGCACGATACAACACCACATATATACAATGTACAGGACTCGGCACCATCACCGACTGCCTCTCGACGCTGAAGAAGCATGTGTTTGAGGACAAGAAGTTCACGATGGACGAACTGCTCAAGGCTGTCAGCAAGAACTTTGAAGGGAACGAGAAGATGCGCCAGTTCATCATGAACCGCACCCCATTCTTCGGCAATGATGACGAATATGCCGACACAATTGCCGTGAAGGTTTACGACGACCTTGTGGATGCCATCGAAGGACATCCCAACACGCGTGGCGGCAAGACCCAACTGAACATGCTCTCGACGACTTGCCACAACTACTTCGGTTCGGTGTGTGGTGCATCGGTGAACGGACGCCTGGCACACTTCGCCATCAGCGACGGAACCTCGCCCGCTCACGGAGCCGACACGAACGGCCCAACAGCGGTCATCAAGTCGCTGGGCAAACTCGACCAGACGAAATCGGGCGGCACACTGCTGAATGTGCGCTTTGTGCCCTCGCTCCTGAAACGCGACGAAGACCTGAAGAAACTGGTGTGTCTCATCCGTGCCTACTTCTCAATGGGCGGTCACCACATCCAGTTCAATATCGTGGATACCCAGACCCTGCTCGACGCTCAGAAACAGCCCGATGACTACAAAGACCTGCTCGTCCGCGTGGCTGGCTACTCCGACTACTTCAACGACATGACCGAACAGTTGCAGAACGAAATCATCGCACGAACGGAGAACGAGGAGTTTTAAGGACTGAGTTTAGGGCTTATTATAGGCTTGAGAAAAGAATTATGAGACGGATTATTTTTGCAATGCTCTTGTTGATGGTGGCTTCAGAAGGCTTGATGGCTCAGAAGAAGGCACAGCAAATGGCAGACTCGATTGTGAAGTATCAGTTGAAGTCGGGCGGATGGCCAAAGAATCAGGATTGGTTGAAGGGCGTGAACCCGAAAGAGGCAAAGGAATGGCAGAAGTCGGGCGTGGGTTCAACGATTGATAATGGAGCGACGGTTTCAGAGATGAGAACACTGGCGGAGGCTCTGAACAATACGTATAGGGTGGTGGAAGATGGCTTTGGATGGATTGACAAGAAAGTGTTGGAAGAACAGCGGGAGAAATACCGTGTCTCGTTCCGTCAAGGGCTGGCATTCTTGCTGAAGATGCAGTATGAGAATGGTGGCTTCCCTCAGTTCTATCCCGAGAAACGAAAGGAGGATTATTCATCGCAGATTACGTTTAACGACAATGCGACGGTGAATGTGCTGAAGTTGCTGCTGGAGGTGGCAACCGATGCCGAATCCTTTGCAAATATGGGGATTGACAAGTCGACGAAAAAGAAGTGCCAGGCTGCATACGATAAGGGTATTCAGTGCATTCTTGATTGCCAGATTCGTGTGGATGAAGAGGGACGGGTGTTGGAATATGGAACGGAGGCTTGGAAGCGGGGCAAGAAGACGGTGTGGTGTCAACAGCATGACAAGAGGACGCTGGCTCCTGTGAAGGCTCGTGCCTATGAACTTCCGTCCTACTCAGGTCATGGCGAAACGGTGGCACTTTTAGAACTGTTGATGGATATGCCGTATCCATCGGCAGAATCGGAGGATGCGGTGAAATGTGCGGTGGAATGGCTGGAAGGACATGCTTTGAAAGATGTAGAGTTGGAGACATTTACCAATGAGGATGGGAAAAAGGACATTCGATTGGTGGAGAAAAGGGGGGCACCTATGCTATGGGCACGTTTCTATGGCTTGGAAAAGGCGGAACCCATGTATTGTGACCGTGACGGGATTCCACAGAAACACCTTTCGGACATCGGATATGAACGCCGAAATGGTTATCAGTGGATAGGTGATAGTCCTCAGCGGATTATTGATAGATACAGAAAAAAGTAATTTATAATAAAGAAACATTATGGCAGAAAACAACAATCAGCAACTTCAGATTGAACTGAAGCCTGAGGTGGCAGAAGGCGTCTATTCAAACCTTGCCATCATTACTCACTCCAGCAGTGAGGTTATTACGGATTTTGTACAGATGATGCCAGGCTTGCCTAAGGCACAGGTGAAAAGCCGCATCATCATGGCTCCTGAACATGCAAAACGTCTGCTTTTGGCTTTGCAGGACAATATCCAGAAGTATGAGAAGCAGTTTGGAACAATCAAGTTAACGCAAGGACAGCAGCCGAGTGATGGCAGAACGATTGCTCCGTTCACCATCAAAAAAGGCGAGGCTTAAGCGTTGGCTTTGTCCTTACGCACGCGTACATTATTATATATAATAAAGAGTTTGCCACAGGCGTCGAAGAGAGGTGTCTGTGGCAAATTTTGTCCTAAAAAGTTTGATTTTGTAACATGAAGATTGCTTTTGGATATATTTTATTTGTTAAATAAATTTAAAATCAGCGGTTTTTGGGGCAATCTGCCAAAGATGGTAAAAAATAAATCATCTAAAAATGTGTTGTTTGGCAGAAAAATCGTAACTTTGCACCACTTTTTGGAGTAGTGCGTGCCTTTGTTAGGTACATGACGTATCGTGTGGGATGATTTCGCCCTGTTGTGAGGGGTGTAAACAGGTAAAAAGTTGACGATACTTAAATTTAGCACGAAGCAAAGCGAGCAGCTTACCACAAAGCAACGGATTCCCCTTCGGGTGGAAGGGAAAAGGTAGGCTCTCAAACAGAATGACAATAATTAAATAATAATAATATAAAAAAATAAACAAAATGCCTACTATTCAACAATTGGTAAGAAAAGGCCGTAAGGTGTTGGTAGACAAGAGCAAGTCTCCTGCTTTGGATTCTTGCCCACAGCGTCGCGGTGTTTGCGTGCGTGTGTACACTACAACTCCTAAGAAGCCTAATTCAGCGATGAGAAAGGTCGCTCGTGTTCGTTTGACAAACAAGAAGGAAGTAAACTCTTACATTCCAGGAGAAGGTCACAACCTTCAGGAGCACTCCATCGTGCTGGTGCGTGGTGGTCGTGTGAAGGATCTTCCAGGTGTACGTTATCACATCATTCGCGGTGCGCTTGATACCGCAGGTGTGGCAAGCCGTACACAGCGTCGTTCTAAGTACGGTGCAAAGCGTCCAAAGGCTAAGAAGTAATCCTTTTTCTTACAAAACAAAAAGAAACAACAGTTTTTTCACAACGTTTGGTTTGACGGAAATGCTTGAAGGGTTGAGTAAATGCCCTTGAGTGGGCGTTGAAGACACACACAATATGCAGCCTCAGACTAAAGAAAGATTAAATCAAACAAAAAAATGAGAAAAGCTAAACCAAAGAAGCGTGTGGTTCTTCCAGATCCAGTGTATGGTGATGTGAAGGTCACGAAGTTCGTTAACAACCTCATGTATGACGGCAAGAAGAGTGTGGCTTACACAATCTTCTACACGGCTTTGAAGAACGTAGAGAACAAGATGAAGAACGAGGAGAAGTCTCCACTGGAAATTTGGAAGACTGCTCTCGACAACATCACTCCTCAGGTGGAGGTGAAGAGCCGCCGTATTGGTGGTGCCACATTCCAGGTTCCAACAGAGATTCGTGCAGACCGCAAGGAGGCTATCTCGATGAAGAATATGATTTCTTTCGCTCGTAAGCGTTCGGGCAAGAGCATGGCAGACAAACTTTCTGCTGAGATTATGGATGCCTTCAACCAGCAGGGTGGTGCGTTCAAGCGTAAGGAAGATATGCACCGCATGGCTGAGGCTAACCGTGCATTCGCACACTTCCGCTTCTAATAACAACTCATTAGTTTAACAAAAAGGTAAAAAGGAAAAAGAGAATATGGCAAAGCAAGATTTGCATCTTACGCGTAATATTGGTATCATGGCCCACATTGATGCTGGTAAGACTACCACATCGGAGCGTATCCTGTTCTACACAGGTAAGACTCATAAGATTGGCGAGGTTCATGATGGTGCCGCCACTATGGACTGGATGGCTCAGGAGCAGGAGCGTGGTATTACTATCACTTCTGCTGCTACAACAGCATATTGGACTTGGAATGGTCAGAAGTACAAGTTCAATCTGATTGATACTCCGGGACACGTGGACTTCACGGCAGAGGTGGAGCGTTCACTCCGTGTACTTGACGGTGCTGTTGCAACATACTGTGCAGTGGGCGGTGTTGAGCCTCAGTCAGAAACGGTATGGCGCCAGGCTGATAAGTATAGCGTTCCGCGTATTGGTTACGTGAACAAAATGGACCGTTCGGGTGCTGACTTCTTTGAGGTGGTTCGCCAGATGAAGGAAGTGCTTGGCGCAAAGCCTGTCCCTGTTGTAATTCCAATTGGCTCGGAAGAAAACTTCAAAGGTGTGGTAGACCTCATTAAGATGAAGGCTATTCTGTGGCATGACGAGACAATGGGTGCTGATTATGATGTTGAGGAAATTCCTGCAAATCTTCGCGATGAAGCAGAGGAATGGCGTGGTAAGATGCTGGAATCAGTGGCTGAATTTGATGATGCTCTTATGGAGAAGTTCTTTGATGATCCTTCTACCATCACAGAGGAAGAGTGCATCCGTGCACTCCGTAAGGCTACCATTGCTCTTGAGTGTACGCCAATGCTCTGTGGTTCTTCTTTCAAGAACAAGGGTGTGCAGACGCTGCTTGATTATGTATGTGCTTTCCTCCCATCGCCACTGGATACTCCAAACATCGTGGGTACCAATCCTAACACGAAGGATGAGGAAGACCGCAAGCCATCAGAGGATGATAAGACTTCGGCTCTCGCATTTAAAATTGCGACAGATCCATATGTAGGTCGTCTCACCTTTATTCGTGTTTATTCTGGTAAGATTGAGGCTGGTTCTTATACATACAACTCTCGTTCAGGAAAGAAAGAGCGTGTGTCACGCCTCTTCCAGATGCACTCTAATCATCAAAATCCAGTAGAAGTAATTGGTGCAGGTGATATTGGTGCTGTAGTTGGTTTGAAGGATATCCGTACAGGTGATACACTTTGTGATGAGGATGCTCCAATCGTTCTTGAGTCAATGGACTTCCCAGACCCAGTTATCGGTATTGCGGTTGAGCCTAAGACTCAGAAAGACCTTGACAAACTTTCTGTTGGTTTGCAGAAACTGGCGGAGGAAGACCCGACTTTCACAGTGAAGACGGATGAACAGTCTGGTCAGACAGTTATTTCTGGTATGGGTGAACTTCACCTTGATATCATCATTGACCGTCTGAAGCGTGAATTCAAGGTTGAATGTAATCAAGGTAAGCCTCAGGTGAACTACAAAGAGGCTATCACTAAGACTGTTAATCTCCGTGAGGTTTATAAGAAGCAGTCCGGTGGTCGCGGTAAGTTCGCTGACATCATTGTGAACGTTGGTCCTGTAGATGACGATTTCGAAGGTACAGGTCTTCAGTTCGTGGATGAAGTTAAGGGCGGTAATGTTCCTAAGGAATTCATTCCTGCTGTACAGAAGGGCTTTGCTGAGTCAATGAAGAACGGTGTGTTGGGCGGTTTCCCAATGGATAGTCTCAAAGTGACATTGCTGGATGGTAGTTTCCACCCTGTGGACTCTGACCAGTTGTCATTTGAAATCGCAGCACGTCAGGCTTACAAGAATGCATGTGCTCAGGCCAAGCCTGTACTGATGGAGCCAATTATGAAACTTGAAGTAGTCACTCCAGAAGAGAACATGGGTGACGTAATCGGCGACCTTAACAAGCGTCGTGGTCAGGTGGAAGGTATGGATAACGCTCGTTCTGGTGCTCGTGTTGTGAAGGCAACAGTTCCACTGGGTGAAATGTTCGGTTACGTAACCGCTCTCCGTACCATCACTTCTGGTCGTGCAACGTCTTCAATGCAGTATGACCATCATGCTCCTGTCTCAAGTTCTATTGCAAAGGCTGTACTGCAGGAGTGCAACGGTCGTGTAGACCTTGTGTAAATGAATGAAAGGTTTGAGGGTGCAGGCAAGCAAACGACTCTTTG
Source organism: Bacteroidaceae bacterium (assembly GCA_017483605.1). Lineage (GTDB taxonomy): Bacteria > Bacteroidota > Bacteroidia > Bacteroidales > Bacteroidaceae > Minthosoma. Next base: position 54,431 of record JAFUWG010000022.1, read on the forward strand.
CCTGCATACCCTCATACTGATATATAGTAAATTAATTAAATAATTAGTCAAATGAGTCAACAAAAAATTCGTATTAAGCTTAAGTCTTATGACCACAATCTCGTTGACAAGTCAGCAGAGAAGATTGTGAAGGCTGTGAAGGCTACTGATGCGATTGTGAGTGGTCCTATTCCACTTCCAACCCACAAGCGTATCTTCACTGTAAACCGTTCTACATTCGTGAACAAGAAGTCTCGTGAGCAGTTTGAACTCTGCACTTACAAGAGATTGATTGACATCTACAGTTCTACAACAAAGACGATAGATGCTCTCATGAAACTTGAACTTCCAAGCGGTGTTGAGGTTGAGATTAAAGTTTAATATCAGAGAACAATTAAAAGTATTATTGAAATGCCAGGATTATTAGGAAAAAAAATCGGAATGACATCCGTTTTCAGTGCCGATGGTAAGAATCTTCCATGCACTGTTATCGAAGTAGGTCCTTGTGTTGTAACTCAGGTTAAGACTGTTGAAAAAGATGGCTATGCTGCTGTTCAGGTGGGCTTCCAAGACAAGAAAGAGAAGCATACCACAAAGCCGATGCAGGGTCATTTCAAGAAGTCTGGTACAACACCAAAGAGACACTTGGCCGAGTTCATTTATGACGAGGAACATAACCTCGGTGATGTAATCACAGTAGAACTTTTCAACGATGCTGCTTACGTTGATGTAACAGGTACATCTAAGGGTAAGGGTTTCCAAGGCGTTGTTAAGCGTCATGGTTTTGGTGGTGTAGGTCAGGCAACTCACGGCCAGGACGACCGTCTTCGCAAGCCAGGTTCAATCGGTGCTTGTGCCACTCCTTCTCGCGTGTTCAAGAATGTCCCAATGGCGGGTCAAATGGGTAATGCGCAGGTTACTACACACAACCTTCAGGTAATTAAGGTAGTTCCAGAGCACAACCTCCTTCTTTTGAAAGGTAGTGTTCCTGGTTGCAAAGGTTCAATCGTTATAATCAAGAAGTAAGCAATGGAAGTTTCTGTATTAAATATCAAGGGTGAGGACACTGGTAAGAAGGTGGTTCTGAATGATGCTATCTTCGGAATCGAACCTAACGACCATTGTATCTATCTTGCCGTAAATCAGTATCTCGCCGCTCAGCGCCAGGGTACTCATAAGTCAAAGGAAAGAAGCGAAATAACAGGCTCTACTCGCAAACTCATTCGTCAGAAAGGTGGCGGCGGTGCTCGTCGCGGTGACATCAAGTCTCCAGTACTTCGTGGCGGTGGCCGTGTGTTCGGTCCACGTCCTCGTGACTATTGGTTTAAACTTAACAAGAAGGTGAAGGCTTTGGCTCGTAAGAGTGCTCTCTCTTATAAGGCTCAACAGAATGCAATCGTTGTCGTTGAAGACTTTGATTTTGAGGCTCCAAAGACAAAAGAAGGCATTGCTTTGTTAAATAATCTTAAAGTTGAGGGTAAGAAGACTCTGATTGTTTTGCCAGAAGTGAAAAAGAACGTAAATTTGTCAGTCCGTAACATTCAGCGTGTTGAAGTTATGACAGCCAGTGCACTCAATACATATAAGGTAATGAATGCAAATGTGCTTGTTGTGACTGAAAATGCGCTAAAGTTGGTTGATGAAACTTTTAACAAGTAAGGAGGTACAAATATGGCATATATCGTAAAACCATTGGTTACAGAGAAGATGACGGCTATTTCGGAGAAGCAGAACAATAAGTTCGGCTTCATCGTACTTCCTACAGCCAATAAGATTGAGATTAAAAAAGAAGTTGAAGCAAAGTATAACGTAAATGTAGTTTCGGTAAACACTATGAACTACGCTGGTAAGCGTAAGAGCCGTTACACAAAGGCGGGTGTTATTAAGGGGCGTACAAAGGCTTTCAAGAAGGCTATTGTGACCCTGAAAGAAGGCGAGACTATTGATTTCTATAGTAACATTTAATTAAACACATGGGTATTCGTAAATTTAGACCAGTAACACCTGGTCAGAGGCACAAAGCTATTGGTACGTTCGATGATGTTACTACATCAGTACCAGAGAAAACTCTTGTTTTCGGAAAGCGCAGTACTGGCGGACGTAACAACTCCGGTCAGATTACTGTCCGTTACAGAGGTGGCGGTCACAAGCGCTTGATTCGTATCGTCGATTTCAAGAGAGACAAGGACGGAATTCCTGCAGTAGTAAAGACTATTGAGTACGATCCAAACCGCTCTGCGCGTATTGCTCTTGTCTTTTATGCTGACGGTGAAAAACGTTACATCGTTGCTCCTAACGGTTTGCAGGTAGGTGCGACTATCATGTCGGGTCCGGATGCAACTCCAGATCTCGGCAACACCCTTCCACTTGAGAACATCCCAGTTGGTACTGTGATTCACAATATCGAACTGCGTCCAGGCCAGGGTGCCAAGATGGTACGTTCTGCAGGCAACTTCGCTCAGTTAACTTCACGTGAGGGACGCTTCTGTGTGATTAAGCTCCCTTCAGGCGAAATTCGTAAGGTGCTTTCTGTTTGTCGCGCAACTATTGGTAGCGTCAGCAATTCAGACCACGCACTTGAATCTTCTGGTAAGGCAGGTCGTAGCCGTTGGCTCGGTCGTCGTCCACATAACCGTGGTGTTGTCATGAACCCAATTGATCACCCTATGGGTGGTGGTGAAGGACGTCACACAGGTGGACACCCACGCTCACGCAATGGTCTGTATGCTAAGGGTCTTAAGACTCGTGCACCAAAGAAGCAGTCAAACAAGTACATTATCGAAAGACGTAACAAGTAATAAAGTTAACTGAATATGAGTCGTTCATTAAAAAAAGGTCCATACATTAACGTAAAGCTCGAAAAGAAAGTTCTCGCCATGAACGAGAGCGGCAAGAAGAGCGTTATCAAGTCATGGGCTCGCGCTTCAATGATATCTCCTGATTTTGTAGGTCATACTATTGCAGTGCATAACGGTAATAAATTTATTCCTGTTTACATTACTGAAAATATGGTAGGTCACAAACTTGGTGAGTTTGCACTTACTCGTACTTTCCGCGGTCACGCAGGTAACAAGAAGAAGTAATTGTAACACAGGCTTCAACCAAGTAAAAAAGACTTTTATATAATGGGAGCAAGAAAAAGATTAATGGCCGATAAGATTAAGGAGGCCAAGAAGACTACTTACTTCGCCAGTCTGCGCAATATCCCTTCTTCGCCACGTAAGATGCGTTATGTTGCCGACCTTGTTCGCGGTATGGAAGTGAGCAAAGCTCTTGCAACGCTCAAGTTCAACAGTAAAGATGCTGCAAAAGACCTTGAAAAGTTGCTTCGTTCCGCTATCGCTAACTGGGAACAGAAGAATGACCGCAAGGCTGAAAATGGTGAACTCTATATCTCAAAGATTTTTGTTGACGAAGGTGCTACGCTCAAGCGAATGAGACCTGCACCTCAGGGACGTGGTTACAGAATCCGTAAGCGTTCTAACCATGTTACCATTTTCGTGGACGCTAAAACTAATGAAGAAAAGTAATTATGGGACAAAAATGTAATCCAATAAGCAACCGCCTCGGTATTGTAAGAGGTTGGGATTCTAACTGGTTCGGCGGAAATGATTTTGGTGACAACCTCCTCGAGGACAGCAAAATCCGCAAGTACCTTAATGCACGTCTCGCAAAGGCAAGCGTTTCAAAGATTGTTATCGAACGTACACTCAAACTTGTTACTATCACTATCTGTACAGCACGTCCAGGTTTTATTATTGGCAAGGGTGGTGAACAGGTAGAGGCTCTGAAGAAGGAACTTAAGAAAGTGACAGACAAAGAAGTTCAGATAAACATCTATGAGATTAAGCGTCCTGAGCTTGATGCTGTGATTGTTGCAAATAATATCGCTCGTCAGATTGAAGGAAAGATTGCTTATCGTCGTGCAATCAAGACCGCTATCGCTAATACAATGCGTTCTGGTGCAGAGGGTATTAAGGTTCAGATTTCTGGTCGTCTGAATGGTGCAGAAATGAGCCGTTCTGAAATGTATAAGGAAGGTCGTACCCCACTTCATACGCTCCGTGCAGATATTGACTACTGCCTTGCTGAGGCTCTCACAAAGGTTGGCCTCCTTGGTATCAAGGTTTGGATTTGCCGTGGTGAGAAGTTTGGCAAGCAGGATCTTACTCCAAACTTTGCTCAACAGAAGGAGTCTGGTCGTGGTGGCAACAATGGTGGCGGTCGTCGTTTCAGAAACAGAAAGTCTAATAACCGCAATTAAAAATCTGACTGCTTCCTGATGCGGAACAATGATGAAGCGATGGTAGCAGTATATAGAAGACATTAACTATGTTACAGCCAAAAAGACAAAAATATAGAAGACCGCAAAAAGGTCGCGGTCGTTGGAAGGGTGTCTCTCACAGAGGTACCGAACTTGCTTTCGGCAGTTTCGGCATAAAGGCCCTTGAGACTAAGTGGATCACAGCTCGCCAGATTGAGGCTGCCCGTGTCGCTATTACACGTTATATGCAGCGTCAAGGTCAGGTATGGATTCGAATCTTCCCTGATAAACCAATCACGAAAAAGCCTGCAGACGTCCGAATGGGTAAAGGAAAGGGTGATCCATATCAGTATGTGTTCCCTGCAAAACCTGGCCGTATTCTTTTCGAGATTGAAGGTGTTTCATACGACATTGCAAAGGAGGCTCTCCGACTCGGTGCCCAGAAACTTCCTACTACTACAAAGTTTGTTGTACGTCGTGATTACGATAAAAACGCTTAATTATGAAAATTTCAGAAATTAGAGAACTTACTACAGAAGAGCTCGCTGAGCGCATCGAGGTGGAGGTTGCCAATTTGAATAATATGAAGTTCAACCATCATATTTCTCCACTTGCAGATAATTCTCAGATTAAGAAGTTGCGTCACGACATCGCACGTATGAAGGGCGAGCTTACTCAGCGTAATAAATAAAGAATTGAGCTAATGGAAGCTAGAAATTTAAGAAAACAAAGACAGGGTGTCGTGACTAGCGACAAGATGGATAAGACTATCGTTGTTGCTGCCAAGTTCAAGGAGAAGCACCCTATATATGGTAAGTTTGTCCAGAAGACAAAGAAATACCATGCTCATGACGAGCAGAACGATGCCCATATCGGTGACACTGTTCTTATCATGGAAACTCGCCCTTTGAGCAAAACTAAGAGATGGAGATTAGTACAAATCGTTGAAAGAGCTAAGTAAATATGATACAAGTAGAATCAAGATTACAGGTCGCTGACAACAGCGGTGCTCGCGAAGTTCTGTGTATTCGCGTTCTCGGCGGTACTAGACGTCGCTATGCAACAGTAGGTGACGTTATTGTAGTGGCAGTTAAGAGTGCTATTCCTACCAGTGAGGTAAAGAAGGGTTCTGTATCAAAGGCTCTGATTGTTCGTACAAAGAAAGAAGTACGTCGTCCAGACGGCTCATACATCCGTTTTGATGATAATGCGTGTGTTCTGTTGAACAACGCAGGCGAAATGAGAGGTAGCCGTATCTTTGGCCCTGTTGCTCGTGAGCTCCGTGCTGCTAACATGAAGGTAGTTTCTTTGGCTACTGAAGTACTTTAACCATTAAAAGTAAACACACAGCAATGAGTAAATTACATATTAAGAAAGGCGACATGGTTTACGTGAACGCTGGCGATGACAAAGGAAAGACTGGTAAAGTCACCAAGGTTCTCGTCGAGAAGAAGCGTGCCATTGTCGAGGGTGTTAACATCGTTAAGAAGAGCACAAAACCAAGTGCTGCACACCCACAGGGAGGTATTATTGAGCAGGAGGCTCCAATCCACATTTCAAACCTCAACGTTGTTGACCCAAAGACTGGTAAGCCAACTCGTATTGGCCGAAAGCTTGGTGAGAATGGAAAGTTAGTTCGTTACGCTAAAAAGTCAGGGGAGGAATTATAATGAGTACTACTGCACAACTTAAAACTGTATATGCTGAACAAATTGCTCCAGCACTTCAGAAGCAATTCAACTATTCTTCTCCAATGCAGATCCCTGTATTGAAGAAAATTGTGGTCAACCAAGGTCTTGGTATGGCAACTGCTGACAAGAAAGTGATCGAGGTTGCAATGAATGAGATTGCCCAGATTACAGGACAGAAGCCCGTTGCTACTAAGTCAAAGAAGGATATTTCTAATTTCCGTCTTCGTAAGCAGATGCCTATTGGTGTGATGGTTACTTTGCGTCGTGAGCGCATGTATGAGTTCCTTGAGAAACTTATTCGTGTCTCTCTCCCGCGTATCCGTGACTTTAAGGGTATTGAGTCTAAGTTTGATGGCCGTGGTAACTACACACTGGGTATCACAGAACAGATTATTTTCCCTGAGATTAACATCGATCAGGTGGACAAAATTACTGGTATGAATATCACATTTGTTACATCTGCAAAGACTGATGAAGAGGGTTATGCACTCCTCAAGGCTTTCGGTCTTCCATTTAAGGACGCTAAAAAGTAAATAACAATGGCAAAAGAATCAATGAAAGCACGCGAAGTAAAGCGTGCGAAGCTCGCAGCCAAGTATGCCGCCAAGCGTGCAGCTTTGAAGAAGATTATTGCTACTGCTGAAGACCCTGTTGAAGCATATGAGGCAGCTCGTGCCCTTCAGGCTATCCCAGCAAATGCAAACCCAATCCGTCTTCACAATCGCTGCAAAATCACAGGACGTCCAAGAGGTTACATGCGTCAGTTCGGTCTCTCTCGTATTCAGTTCCGTGAGATGGCATCTGCTGGCCTAATCCCAGGCGTAAAAAAGGCAAGTTGGTAAATTGCGGATACCGGCTACCAAGTTCTTGGCAAATAAAAATCTAATGGTTACCAGTTCGGGGGTAACCAGAAGATACTTTATTTTCGAGAGACGGTGGGGAAAAACAGTAATGATACTAAGTTTCTCTGCTGGTTAAAGCTAAGTAAAGACAGTTTTAATTTAATGTTAAATATTGTCGGGACTTTCCCAAACATCTCCCGATTAATTTAATTCTATTATGACAGATCCAATAGCTGATTATCTTACGAGACTGAGAAACGCAATCATGGCAAAGCATAAGATTGTTGAAATTCCAGCCTCAAACCTTAAGAAAGAAATCACCAAGATTCTTTTTGACAAAGGTTACATTTTGAACTACAAGTTCATCGAGGAGGGTCCTCAGGGTGCTATTAAGATAGCTCTGAAGTATGACCCTCAGACAAAAGTAAGTGCTATTCAGTGCTTGAAGCGTGTGTCTCGTCCAGGTCTCCGTAAGTACACTGGATACAAGGACATGCCACGTGTTATTAACGGATTAGGTATCGCAGTTGTATCTACATCCAAAGGTGTTATGACAGACAAAGAGGCTTCAGAACTCAAAGTGGGTGGTGAAGTTCTTTGCTATGTTTATTAATTAAGGAGGATATATAATGTCTAGAATTGGTAAATTACCTATTATTATTCCTGCAGGAGTTACTATTACTCATAAGGATGACATTGTAACTGTAAAAGGTCCTAAAGGCGAACTCAGCCAGTATGTAAATCCTGCCATCAAGGTTACAATCGAGGACGGAAAGTTGACAATGGAGGAGAACGAAGAACTGATGCAGGATAACACAAAGCAGCGCCATGCATTCCACGGATTGTATCGCTCGCTCGTGAATAACATGGTTGTTGGCGTGTCAGAAGGATATAAGAAGACCCTTCAACTCGTCGGTGTTGGTTACCGTGTTTCAAATCAGGGCAATGTTCTTGAATTCGCACTTGGATATTCTCATGCTATCGTCTTTGAAGTGCCAAAGGAAATCAAGGTCGAGACGAAGTCTGAGAGAAATCAGGATCCTCTTATCATGCTCGAGTCTGCAGACAAACAATTGCTTGGACTCGTTTGTGCTAAGATTCGTTCTTTCCGTAAGCCTGAGCCATACAAGGGCAAGGGTATTCGCTTCCAAGGTGAGGTGATTAGAAGAAAGTCTGGTAAGTCTGCAAGTGCTAAATAATTAAATTGACAAGAGTATGATTACAAAGATTGAAAGACGTATCAAGATTAAATATAGAGTACGCAATAAGATTTCTGGTACTGCTGAACGCCCACGTATGAGTGTGTTCAGAAGTAATAAGCAGATTTACGTTCAGGTAATTGATGACGATGCACAGAAGACACTTGTTTCTGCATCATCACTTGGTCTTGAGAAGATGAACAAGTCTGAACAGGCCGAGAAGGTTGGTGAACTGGTTGCAAAGAAGGCACTTGACGCTGGAATTACAGCAGTTGTTTTCGACCGTAATGGTTACTTGTATCACGGTAGAGTTAAGAAGGTGGCTGATGCCGCCCGTAATGCTGGACTTAAATTTTAAATACGATTATGGTAAATAGAGTTAAAGTACAAAACGATGCCGAGCTGAAGGACCGCTTGGTTGCTATTAATCGTGTTACTAAGGTTACTAAGGGTGGTCGTACATTCACATTCGCAGCCATCGTTGTTGTAGGTGATGGTAACGGTGTTATTGGCTATGGTCTTGGTAAAGCCGGCGAAGTTACAGCAGCAATCGCAAAGGGCGTAGAGGCTGCAAAAAAGAATTTGGTGAAGGTTCCTGTGCTCAAAGGTACTGTTCCTCATGAGGCATATGCTAAGTTTGGCGGTGCCCGTGTTCTTATCATGCCTGCTTCAGAAGGTACTGGAGTGGTTGCAGGTGGTGCAATGCGTGCCGTATTCGAGAGTGTCGGCATCACAGACGTGCTTGCAAAATCAAAGGGCTCATCTAATCCTCACAATCTTGTGAAGGCAACGATTGAAGCACTTGCAGGTATGCGTGATGCAAAGACTGTCGCACAGAATCGTGGTGTTAATTTGACAAAAGTATTCAAAGGATAAGGAGAAATAATCATGGCAACAATCAAGATTAAGCAAGTAAAGGGCCAGGCTGGCCGTCCAATAGACCAGAAGAGCACTCTGGAGTCTCTTGGTCTTGGAAAAATTAACAAGGTCGTTGAACGTGAGGATTCTCCATCTTTGCGTGGTATGATTCGCAAGGTGGCACACCTTGTTGAGGTTATTGACTAACGTATTTAATACAATTAAAATCAGATTAAAAATGGAATTATATAATTTGCAACCCGCTGCAGGTTCTACTCATAATAGCAAGCGTGTCGGCCGTGGTTACGGTTCTGGCAAGGGTCGCACATCAACTCGCGGTCACAAAGGTGCCAAGGCTCGCTCTGGTTATAAGAAGAAGATTGGTTTTGAAGGTGGTCAGATGCCACTCCAGCGCCGAGTTCCTAAGTTCGGCTTCAAGAACATCAATCACGTTGAATACAAGGCAATAAACCTTGATCTTATTCAGAAACTTGCAGAGGAGAAGAATCTCACTAAGATTGGTATTGCAGAGCTTATTGCTGCAGGTTATGTCAACAAGAATCAGTTGGTGAAGATTCTTGGTAATGGCGAACTTACAGCCAAGGTTGATGTAGAGGCACATGCTTTTTCTGCATCAGCAGAGGCTGCAATCACAGAAAAGGGTGGAAACGCTGTAAAACTCTAAACAAATGGGAAAAGCAATTGATAAACTTAAAAATATCAAGCTTGTCAAGACTTTGACAAACATCTGGCGTATTGAGGATTTGCGTGAGCGTATCCTCATCACGCTGTTGTTTGTTGCAATCTACCGTTTCGGATCTTATGTTGTGCTTCCAGGCATTGATACCGAGGCACTTCAAGGACTCCGTAACCAAACGGAAGGTGGCTTGATGTCACTTCTTGACATGTTTTCTGGTGGAGCATTTTCCAAGGCTTCAATCTTTGCCCTTGGAATTATGCCATACATCTCTGCATCTATTGTGATGCAGTTGCTTGGTATAGCAGTTCCATATTTCCAGAAAATGCAACGTGAAGGAGAAAGTGGACGTCGTAAGATGAGTCAGTACACTCGTTATTTGACGGTGCCAATCCTTGTCTTCCAAGGCTTGTTCTATCTTATCAACCTTAAGAATCAAACAGGTGGCACAGCATTGTATTCTTCATTGGACTGGAATATGTTTATTCTTTGTTCAACGATTATTCTTGCTGCTGGTAGTATGTTTGTACTTTGGTTGGGCGAAAGAATTACAGACAAAGGTATCGGTAATGGTGTATCTATCATCATCATGATTGGTATCATCGCACGTTTCCCTACAGCCGTTATTCAGGAATTCAGTTCCCGACTTACTGCTGGTCAGGGAGGTCTTGTCATGTTCCTTGTTGAGATTGTATTGTTCCTTGCTGTTATTGCAGCGGCAATTCTTCTCGTTCAAGGCGTCCGCCGTGTTCCTGTAAACTATGCTAAGAAGATTGCAGGTGCTCGCCAGATTGGCGGTGCACGTCAGTACATCCCTCTTAAGCCATACGCAGCAAATGTTATGCCTATTATCTTTGCTCAGGCTATCATGTTTATCCCTGTTACATTGGCACAGTTCTCTGGTAGCAAACTGAATCCGGTTGTCAACCAGTTGATCGACAATACAAGTTTTGGATATAATCTGATCTTTGCTATATTGATTGTGGTCTTTACGTATTTATACACGGCAATCACGATCAATCCCGTGCAGATGGCAGAAGACATGAAACGCAATAATGGCTTTATTCCAGGCGTGAAACCAGGTAAGGATACTGCAGACTATATCGACAAGATTATGTCTCTTATTACATTCCCTGGCTCATTGTTCCTGGCTCTCATCGCAATTTTGCCTGCATTTGCTGGCTTGTTCGGTGTACAGAGGGAATTTGCCGCATTCTTCGGTGGTACATCACTCTTGATTCTTGTCGGTGTGGTTCTTGATACGCTTATGCAGATTGAGTCCCACTTGATGATGCGTCATTATGATGGACTGCTTGACACAGGTCGAGTTCGTGGTGAACATTAAGCCTTGCCTTTGACAAGATGGTATATCTTAAGACTGACGAAGAAGTTGAACTTCTCAGAGAGGCGAACCTTCTCGTAGGAAAGACGCTGGCAGAACTGGCGAAAGTTATTGAGCCAGGAGTTACGACAAAAAAGTTGAACACAATCGCTGATACTTTTATTCGTGACAATGGAGCCATTCCAACCTTCTACGGATTTCCCAATCCATACGGTGGCCCATTTCCCGCCAGCATCTGTACCTCAGTCAATCATCAGGTTGTCCACGGTGTTCCAAATGACACACCTTTGAAAGAGGGAGATATCGTGTCTATAGACTGCGGAACCCAGTTAAACGGTTATTGTGGCGATTCTTGCTACACCTTTGCGATAGGCGAAGTTTCTGATGAAGTGCAGAAATTGCTTGTCACAACGAAAGAGGCTCTTTATAAGGGCATTGAACAAGCCGTTGTGGGACACCGGTTGGGAGACATCTCTAATGCCGTTCAAACCTACTGCGAAACACGGGGCTATGGCGTCGTTCGTGAATTTGTAGGTCATGGAATTGGCAAAAAGATGCACGAAGACCCCCAAGTGCCGAATTTCGGTCGCCGAGGTAATGGCATGTTGCTGAAGAACGGTTTGTGTATCGCTATAGAGCCCATGATTACGATGGGAACCAAAGATATCTATATGCAGGAAGACCGTTGGGGTATCGTGACAAGAGACAAGCAACCTGCTGCACATTTTGAACATTCAATTTGTGTACGAAAAGGAAAGGCTGATATTCTTTCGTCATTCGAAGAAATAGAAAAAGTATTAAGAGATAAATCTTTATAGGTATGGCTAAACAGTCTGCTATCGAACAAGATGGAACTATCGTGGAGGCATTGTCAAATGCAATGTTTCGTGTAGAATTGGAAAATGGTCATGAGATTATCGCTCACATCTCTGGCAAGATGAGAATGCATTATATCAAGATTCTGCCAGGTGATAAGATTCGTGTCGAGATGTCTCCATACGACCTATCCAAAGGACGAATAGTATTCAGATATAAATAAAATCACAATATGAAAACAAGAGCATCATTGAAGAAGCGTACACCTGATTGCGTAATCGTAAGACGTAAAGGTCGTCTGTTTGTAATTAACAAGAAGAATCCTAAGTACAAGATGCGTCAGGGATAATTCTTTGGTAGGAATTAGAAATAAAAGTAAGATATGGCAATAAGAATTGTAGGTGTAGACCTCCCACAGAACAAGAGAGGTGAAATTGCGCTCACATACATTTTTGGTATTGGACGCAGCAGCGCTGGCAAAATCCTTGAGAAGGCTGGCGTAGACAAGGACATTAAGGTAAAGGACTGGAACGACGAACAGGCCGGTAAGATTCGTGAAGTTATCGCTGCCGATTACAAGGTCGAAGGTGACCTTCGTTCAGAAATCCAACTCAACATCAAGCGTTTGATGGACATCGGTTGCTACCGTGGCATCCGTCACCGTCTTGGTCTTCCTGTACGCGGCCAGAGCACAAAGAACAACGCTCGTACTCGCAAGGGTAAGAAGAAAACAGTTGCAAACAAGAAAAAGGCTACTAAATAATCGTTAGATATGGCAAAGAAAACTGCTTCTGCAAAGAAGAGAAATGTCAAGGTGACCGCTGAAGGTCAACTTCATGTGCACTCTTCGTTTAACAACATCATTGTTACATTGGCTAACAGTGAAGGTAATGTTATCTCTTGGTCAGCAGCCGGCAAGATGGGTTTCCGCGGATCTAAGAAGAACACTCCTTATGCAGCCCAGATGGCTGCACAGGATTGTGCAAAGGTTGCTTATGACCTTGGTCTTCGCAAGGTGAAGGCATACATCAAGGGTCCAGGCAACGGCCGTGAGGCTGCTGTACGTGGTTGCCACTCTGTAGGCATTGAAGTAACTGAGATTATCGACGTTACTCCACTTCCACACAATGGATGTCGTCCTCCAAAGAGAAGAAGAGTTTAAAAATTACAAATATGCCCGTTTGTCCATGAACTCGTTTTGTCCGCATCTTTCCTTTCTGCGGCTGCTGCTGAGAGTTGTAGGGCAAAGGCATTAAACATTACAAAAAATATGGCTAGATATATTGGACCTAAATCAAGAATTGCCCGTCGTTTTGGTGAGGCAATCTTTGGACCAGACAAGGTTTTGTCTAAGAAGAATTATGCTCCAGGCCAGCATGGTAACAACCGTCGCAAGAAGACATCTGAGTACGGTCTCATGCTTGCAGAGAAGCAGAAGGCAAAGTATACATACGGTGTACTTGAGCGTCAGTTCCGTAACCTTTTCGAGAAGGCTACAACAAAGTCTGGCGTAACCGGTGAAATTCTTCTTCAACTTCTCGAGTCTCGTCTTGACAATGTGGTTTTCCGTCTTGGTATTGCTCCAACACGTGCTGCTGCTCGCCAACTTGTTAGCCACAAGCATATCGTGGTAGACGGTAAGGTGGTAAATATCCCTTCATATTCTGTTCAGCCTGGTCAGATTGTCGCTGTTCGCGAGAAGGCCAAGAGCCTTGAGGTGATTGAGGCTTCACTTGCAGGCTTTAACCACAGCAAATATCCCTGGATTGAGTGGGATGAGAATGTCAAGGGTGGTAAGTTCCTCCACATGCCAGAGCGTGCAGACATTCCTGAGAATATCAAGGAGCAGATGATTGTCGAGTTGTACTCTAAATAAAAATTAAACAAATGGCGATATTAGCATTTCAAAAACCAGAAAAAGTAGTAATGTTGGAGGCCGACGACAAGTACGGAAAGTTTGAATTCCGTCCTTTGGAGCCTGGTTACGGTATTACCATTGGTAATCCGCTCCGTCGCATTCTTCTTTCATCTCTTGAAGGTTATGCTATCAACACCATTCGCATTGCAGGTGTTGAGCATGAGTTTTCAACCATTCCAGGTGTGAAGGAGGATGTTACCAACATTATCTTGAATCTGAAGCAAGTTCGATTCAAGCAAGTCGCTGATGGGTTTGATTCTGAAAAAGTGTCAATCTCCATCGAGAATTCAACCGAGTTTAAGGCTGGAGATATCAACAAGTACCTCAGTGGATTTGGAGTGTTAAATCCTGATTTGGTAATTTGTCATTTGGATCCTCAGGCAACATTGGACATCGAATTGAGCATCAATAAAGGCCGTGGCTATGTGCCTGCCGACGAGAATCGTGAATTCTGCAAAGAAATCAACGAAATCGCGATTGACTCAATCTACACTCCAATTCGCAACGTCAAGTTCGCAGTTGAGAACTATCGTGTGGCTCAGAAGACCGACTACGAGAAGTTGGTGCTTGAAATCACCACCGATGGCTCTATCCACCCCAAGGATGCTCTCAAAGAGGCATCAAAGATTCTCATTTACCATCTGATGTTGTTCTCAGACGAGAAGATTACGCTTGAGAATACCGACTTCGATGGCAATGAAGAGTTCGATGAGGAGGTTTTGCGTATGCGTCAGTTGCTGAAGACCAAGCTTGTCGATATGAATCTCTCCGTTCGTGCCCTCAATTGTTTGAAGGCTGCCGATGTAGAGACTCTCGGCGATCTCGTACAATTCAACAAAACAGACTTGCTCAAGTTCCGTAACTTTGGTAAGAAGTCACTCACAGAGCTTGACGACTTGCTTGAGAGCTTGAACCTTTCGTTCGGAACAGATATTTCTAAGTATAAATTAGACAAAGACTAATCAAAAATGAGACACAATAAGAAATTCAACCACCTTGGTCGTAAGCATTCTCACCGCAAGGCGATGCTTGCCAACATGGCAATCTCGCTCATCATGCACAAGAGAATCACCACTACACTTCCAAAGGCTAAGGCTCTCCGTGTATATGTTGAGCCGCTGATTACAAAGTCAAAGGAGGACACCACTCATTCTCGTCGTGTTGTGTTTAGTTACCTCCAGAACAAGTATGCCATTACGGAACTTTTCAGCACCGTAGCAACAAAGGTTGCTGACCGTCCAGGTGGCTACACCCGCATCATCAAGTTGGGCCGTCGTCCTTCCGACGATGCCGAGATGGCATTCATCGAACTTGTGGACTTCGATGAGAACATGGCAAAGACCGAGGCAAAGAAGACTCGCACTCGTCGTTCTCGCAAGTCTGCTCCAAAGGCAGAGGCACCAGCCGAGGCAGCAGCCACAGAAACTCCAGCAGAAGCACCTGCTGCAGAAGCAGAGGCTCCAGCCGCAGAGGCAGAAACACCCGCAGAGACTCCTGCTGAGTAATTTATTGCCAGAAACATATCTTGCAGACCGCATACTCCCCAGTATGCGGTCTTTTTTTGTTTCTATCGCTTAATTTTCATCCATTCTTGTTCTATCTGCTTGATTTATTTCGTCAATTCAAATTAAATTCGTAAGTTTGCCGACAAATTTCGAAATTGACCTATTATGAAAAAGCATTTACTGACGATTTTAACCCTATTAGGATTCAGTGCAGCCACTTACGCACAGACAGAACAAACCGAATTGAGCACCAGCGAACTGACGGCTCTTTACAAGACGCAGGCTCGCAATTGGGGCAGCATCCACGACCCCTCTGTTGTTTGGGACTCCAACACCCAGACCTTCTACATCTATGGCTCCCACTATGCAGGAGTCAAGACCAAGAATTTCAATAGTTACACCAACATCTCCAACTATTACAGCGGCAGCATTTCCTACAACAATGCCTACCGTGCCTTTCTTTCCAATCCGACCCATACCGTCAAGCGTTGTCTTCCTGGCAGCACCACTGAGGAAGAAGTCACCCTTGGCTCTTTCGATGCAGGGGCATTTGCCTCCATCTACAGCACGGGTGGGGCAGCGGAGTGGGTGAGAGGCTGCCAATGGGCACCCGACCTTGTCTATAACCCCAACACAGGCAAGTGGAACTACTATCTGAGTATCAACGGCGACAACTGGGCATCCGTCATCGTTCTCATGACAAGCGACAGCCCCGAAGGTCCATTCACCTACGAAGCGCCCATCATTTTCGGCGGCTTCAACAACCAGAGTTACACCGTTGGCAACGCCTCCAAGAAAGTCAACTATAAAGACACCGACCTTGAATTAGTGCTTGGCTCACTTTCTTCATTGCCAGCACGTTACAATGTCGGCAAGTCTTGGGGCGACTACTATCCCAACTGCATTGACCCTTGCGTCTTCTTCGACGAAGAAGGCGAAATGTGGATGTCCTACGGCTCATGGTCAGGCGGCATTTTCATCATCAAACTCGACAAGAACACCGGCCTTCGCGATTACACCTACACCTATAGCGGCACAGCCACCAGCGCCAGCAAGTCCGCCACCAGCGATGCCTATTTTGGCAAGAAGATAGCAGGCGGAGCCTATGTCAGTGGCGAAGGCTCTTATATTCAGCACATTGGCGATTATTACTACCTCTTCATCAGTTATGGCGGTTTTGCTCCCAATGGAGGCTACGAGATGCGAATCTTCCGTTCCGAGAAGCCCGATGACTCCTACAAGGATGCAGCAGGCACCAGCCCCATTGAGACCAATTACCGGCTCAACTATGGCCCCAAAGCCACTACCAACATGGGCGTGAAACTCATCGGAGCCATGAACCACTGGGGTTTGATGACCACAGGCGAAACAGCCCAGGGCCACAACTCCGCTTGTCAGGACGACCTTGGCCGTACATTCCTTGTGTGCCACACCAAGTTCAACGACGGAACCGCAGGCCATCAAATCAGAGCCTATCAACTGTATCTCAACAAGTTCGGTTGGCTCTGCACAGCCCCCTTCCAGTTCAATGGCGAGACCACGACCGATGCGACCCTTGCCACCACCCAGCCCTATTCAGCCGCCGATGTCGAAGGCGACTACCATGTCATCCTTCACCCCTACAAACTTGACCATAACAACATGGAAGAGTCCACCCCGTCCCTCATCCATCTTTCAGCCGACGGCAAGGTGACAGGCGACTACACTGGCTCGTGGTCTTACACCGACGAAGGGGCATCCTACTTCCAAATCAAACTCAAGGTCACCTCTTCCAGCACCTACACCTTCAATGGCGTTGTCGTCGAGCAGACCCTCGAAGGCTCCAACGCCAAAGCCCTCTGCTTCACCACCGTTTGTACAGGCAACGGCACCATGCAAGGCGTTCCCTGCTGGGGCTACAAACTCCAGCCGCAGTATGCCATTGCCTACAACTACCAGAAGTACAGCGGCACCTATTTCAAGACATCCCTCGTCTCCAACATCTCCAAGAATGTAGAACTCATGTTCGACCCCGAAGAGAATGTCGAACTGACATGGACATCCTCCCAGCCCGATGTCGTCAGCAACACCGGCAAATACAACGCTCCCGAAGAGCGTACCAGCCTCACGCTGACGGCACGCCTCTCGTGCGGCAACTATTATTGGGCACACGACTACACCGCTTCAGCCCGAGCCGCCACCGCCGTGGAGGGTGACCAGACCACAGGGCTTGTCGCCTTCTACAATTTCGACGAGACCCCCACCTACAACCAGTACAACGCCGAGTCCCGTGCCACCTATGGCCGTTCCAGCACCTCTTCCGGCATCGTGCCGACCCTTGGCAACGACTGGGCACGTTTTGGCAAGGTCGTTCACCAATACTTCGGAGCCAATGGCGTCAACAGTTACACCCGCATCCCGAATCCGTTGGCTGACCAAGCCGACTTGGAAGGCTTCACCGTCAGCCTTTGGGTGAAGCGAACCGATGCCAACCTTTGGGATGCCCTCTGGAGTTTCTTCAACGGTGCCACCGCCGGAGTCAGCGGCGCCCGTCTCTACTTCACTGGCAACAGTTACCTTGGCTTCAACGACAACAACGGCAATTGGTTCGACGTCAACCATCCCGACACCAAGGTCATCAGCAAAATCTCAGTAGGGGAGTGGCACCTTCTCACCGTCACCTACTCCAAGGCAAACGGCTATATGCTCTACCTCGACGGCTCCAAGTATCTCAGTTCGCAACTCAACTACACAGGCAGCGTCTCTGCCGACGAGTTCGACCGCAGCCTCGTGCTCGATTTCGTCAAGTCCGCCAAGTATTTCTACCTCGGCCTTGGCTCCTTCTGGGGTTCGGCAGATGCCTATTTCGACGACCTGATGATTTACAACCGCGAACTTTCAGCCGACGACGTGGCAGGGCTCAACACCCTCCTGAATCGTGTCAACAATTTTGACACCAACATCGCCGATTGCATCACAGAGATAGCCGTCGACGAATCCGCAGCCTCCGTCCCCGCCTACAAGCAGGGCATCTACGACCTCATGGGCCGCAGAGTGGCAGTTCCGGGCAAAGGCTTCTACATCGTCAACGGCAAGAAAGTCCTCTTCAAGTAAACCTCTTTCCTCCGCCCCCTACGTCGTTACCTCGATGCGTATGAATTCGTGTACGGGTGTTGTATGATTACAACTCCTCGACACGAATTCATACGCATCGAGGTAACGACATAGATACCCCCTTCATTTTTTGCCATCCCCCGTAACCAACTTTGCCATTTTTGGTCACATTCTCCCGTTTTTAATGTTAAATTTAACCTTTGTTGTGATTCTTTTAGATTTTTTTTTGTTCATGTGAAAGAAAAGTCGTTTCTTTGCATGAGTTATCAATACAAAGGCGGCAATTTGGCCAAATGTTACCGCTGCTGTACGACGAACTCCGATTGGAAACAATTATTTTTTTACTAACATTTTATTCTTTTAGAAAGAGACAAACAAATCTATTCTAATATTATGTTGTATAACTTTCAGAGGAAAAAACTGTGCAGACATCTCTTGGTAGGAGGTGCGCTGTGTGTTGCAGGTTTGGGAGTTTACTCCTGCTCTGACACGTATGACCTTGATACTGAACAGCCATCCAACCTGAACAGTATCTATGGCTACATGGAAGACCAGGGAAATTTCAAAACGTATCTGCGACTGATTGAAGATCTTGGGCAAGGAGAAATACTTGCCAAGACCGGTAGTAAAACGATGTTTATTGCCGACGACGACGCGTTCACTCGCTTCTTCGCTTCTAACAAGTGGGGCGTGAGGAGTTACGAACAGTTGTCTCTTGCTCAGAAGAAACTTCTGCTCAATTCGGCAATGATTGACAACCCCTATTCTACCTCCATGCTCTCCACGGCAGAAGGTCCAGTCAAGGGTGAGGTTTGTCGCCGTTCATCGTCACTGACACTCTACGATTCAGTGCTCGTTGTTCACGCCAACTCGGCTGCTGCCGACGACATTCTGCCGCACAACGACCGCTTCAACGAGATTCGTGCCAACCACGACACCATCGTGCTCTACACCGACGCATCCAATGCGGCTCCAATGGTTCACTTCAACTACAAGTTCGTGGCATCCAACAAGTTGGAGAGCACCGACATCGACTTCCTTTACAACCAGACTCCTGGCACACGCGGCAATGACGACGTGTATGTGAACAACGCAAAGGTCATCGATGCCAACATTTTCTGTAAGAACGGATTCATCCACAAGGTGGACGAGGTGATTCTTCCACTCGACAACATGGCTGAAATCATCCGCAAAGACCCTGAGACCAAGATTTTCAGCGGACTGGTAGAGCGTTTCGCTGCTCCTGACTACACAAGGGCACTCACCGATGCCTACAACGTCAACAAGGGCGCCAGCATCGACTCCGTCTTCAACAAGCGCTACTTCTCCGACCGCTCTGCAGGTTCAACCCGCGAGAATGACCAGGCTTACGACACCGACAAGAACGGCGGCACATTCGACGCATCTCTGAAGTTCGACCCAGGATGGAACGGCTACATGCCACTCTC
This sequence comes from Bacteroidaceae bacterium, assembly GCA_017483605.1. Classification (GTDB taxonomy): domain Bacteria; phylum Bacteroidota; class Bacteroidia; order Bacteroidales; family Bacteroidaceae; genus Minthosoma. The sequence goes on from JAFUWG010000022.1 coordinate 74,083, forward strand.
TGGTGACCCACGCGATGCCATGATGGAAGACCTCGCCGTCATGCTCGTCCCCACCGACTCTGCCATGAACGAATGGTGGAACAACGGCGGCGGTAAGGTGGTTCAGGACTACTACGGCACCATCGAGAGAACACCTAACTCTGTGCTTGACGACCTCATCCGCGTCAACCAACTTATCTCCCTCGTTGCCTCTGTGCCATCACGCTTCGAGGACGTGCTCAACGATGCCAACGAGCCTCTCGGCATCACCGAGGCTGACGTCAAGAGCGTCACACTCGGCTGTAACGGTGTGATTTACAAGACCAACAAAGTCTTCGCACCAACCTCCTATTCTTCAGTCCTCTTCCCAGCCGTTATCGATACGACCAACTTCAAGATTATCGAGAACGCCATCAGCAACTTGGACTACGATAAGTACCTCAACTCAATGGTTTCCGAGTACGTGTTCATCATCCCAACCAACGATGGTCTTCTCTCTTACGTTGACCCCGTGTCTTACGGACAGACCACCTCACAACTTTGGGAGTTCCACTTCGACGCAACCAAGTCAAAGGCACAGCGTATCTACGCCGACGTTTACAAGTGCAACCTCAATGAGACCACAGGCAAGTGGGAAAAGGATGGCGACAAGGTGTTCACCATTCAGAACCAGAGCGTTACATCCACTTCTACCGCACTGAACAACCGTCTCGAAGACCTCCTCGACAACATCATCGTCACGACAGGCTATGAGGCAGGCAAGAAATACTATCGCACCAAGGGTAACACCTTCGTTCGCATCGACGGCATCACCGAAGGCAGCCACGTTTATGGAGCATTCCAGGCAGAACGTGACTACCCGCTCACCGTCCAGAAGGTTTACAACATGGAGAACGGTCACGCCCTCGTGGTGGACGGTCCTGTGATGGGTTCACGCAAGTCTGTTGCCATGACCCTTTCAGAGAATCCAGACTTCTCCGAGTTCCTTGGCATCATGCAGCAATGCGGTGCCCTTGCCAACAGCAACGGTAAGGATAAGTGGACAGCCGTAGCAAGTGCGGAAGGTTATGGCAACCTCTTCAACCTCAAGACCTACGGTGATGTCGGTGCCGAGGACAGACCCGCTTCCGGTTCTGCCACTCAGAAGGCTACTTACATCCTCAACAACTACCACTACACCGTTTATGCTCCAACCAACGCAGCCATGCAGAAGGCTTACGACATGGGTCTCCCAAGCCTTGCTGACCTTGCCGAAGCCGAAGAGTATGATAGGGAACAGGTAGAATCTGGCGTAGCCCTCACTTCCGACTCCGCTGCTCGTGTTCGTGAAGCCATGCTTGACTTCGTGAAGTACCACATTCAAGATAACTCCGTCTATGTGGACAGCGGCTTCGCTTCTGCTTCTTACGAGTCAGCCAAGACAGAACTGATTGCTTCTACCACCGTGGCAGAGAATGTTCCAGAGTCAAGCCTTGGCAATTACACCATCAAGAGCAAGTCTCTGAACGCCGACGGTACCTACAACGTCATCTACTATACTGGCAAGTATTCTCCAGGTCGTCCATACAAGATTAAGGTGGATGTTTCTGCCAACGGCATGACCGTGACAGACAACATCGGTCAGACCCACAACGTCATCATGACCGACGGCATGTACAATCTCATGGCGAATGAATACTGGATTAAAGGTACAATGGCACTGACTGCCAATCCATACCAATATAATATAGATAACTCATCTTCTGTTGCTATCCATGCGATAGATGGTCCGCTCGTATATGCTGACGGCAAGCACACCGATGCTGAGGGCAACCTCGTGCCAACCCAGTTCATATACAAGTACAAGCCTCTTACTTCAGAAGCCAAACGTCGTTAATAAATCATTATCATGAAAAAAATAGTATCAATCCTAATGCTGTTCACCTGCATCTGCCTCACGGCAAGTGCACAGGTTAAGGCGGGCGACGTAATCAGCGGTCAGGTCTGGGATGATTTGGAACCTCTGATGATGTGTAATGTGGTCGAAATCGACAACAACAACCGTATCGTTGCCGCTGGAGTTACCGATATCAATGGTAACTTCTCATTCAAGATTGTGAATCCGAAGGACAAAATCCGAATCTCCTACATCGGTTGCCAGACAGTCAACCTGCCCATCACCAAGCGAGCATTCGGCAAGATTGTCCTGAAGAGCAACACGCAACTCCAGGAAGTAACCGTCAAGGCGGTTCGTAAGACACAGACTTCGGGTCTGCAGATTCCTGTCACTGAAATTTCTGTAGCCAGCCAGACCATCGACATGAAGGAGTTCGAAGGAATCGGTATGACTACGGTTGACGAAGCCCTCCAGGGTCGTATCGCAGGTCTCGACATCGTTGCCAACTCTGGTAACCTCGGTGCCGGTACCACCATGCGTCTCCGTGGTGTTTCCACCATCAACGGTAACTCCGACCCGCTCATCGTGGTCAACGGTAACGTTTGGACCAACGACGCTAACTCCGACTTCGACTACACCAATGCCAACGAAGAGAAGTTTGCCGAACTCCTCAATGTCAACCCCGAGGATATCGAGTCTATCACCGTCCTCAAGGACGCTGCAGCAACAGCCATTTGGGGTTCGCAGGGTGCTAACGGTGTGATTGAAATCAAGACCAAGCGTGGTGCCAAGGGCAAGACCTCTGTGCAGTACTCTTACCGTTTCACAGGCAGTTGGCAGCCAGAAGGCTACAAACTCCTCAATGGTGACGACTACACCATGTACTTGAAAGAGGCTTACTTCAATCCTAAGCAAACCGATGGTTACTCCAACAACAACTCCGCCAATTATGTTCCAGAAATTGGTTACAACCCCAACTTCTCAGAATATAATATGTATAACGACAACACCGACTGGCGTGATGCAATCAAGCAGTTTGGTCAGAGTCATCAGCACTATGTAGCACTCTCTGGTGGTGGTGAGAAGGCGAACTTCCGTATTTCAGGTGGTTACGACCATCAGACAGGTACGGTCATCAAGCAGCAACTCGACCGCTTCACCACACGTGTCGCCCTCGACTATTTCGTCAGCGACCGCATCAAGGTGCAGACTAACTTCGACCTCACTTACACGAAAAACCAGAAGAACTATCGCTATGTAATAGATAATGTGGCAAGAGACCTTTTGGCTATCGCCAACAATAAGATGCCAAACCTTTCTATTTATGAAGAGGATGAGAATGGTAACGACACGGGCAGATTCTACACGATGAACCCATACATCACCGCAGCAACAGGTGGTTATGCCGCTTCTCGCCAATTGTTGGAAGACCAATACTCTATGCCTAACCCTGTGGCAATCGCACATCAGGCAAAGAACGAAGAGAAGACCGTGAAACTTTCTCCAGAATTCATCCTTCAGTACGACCTGCTCGGCACAGAGCCAGACCAGCATCGTCTGAGATACGAGGGGCAGATTGTCTTCGATATCTACAATCTCAACGAGGATACCTACTTCCCCGGCTCACTCATCGCCAACAACTGGTCGGCTGATACGTACAATGCAGCCTCTGCATACAGTTACAAGAGCCACGGACTTTCTACTCGTCACACACTGACATTCTCTCCTCACTTCAAGAATGAGAACCACTCGCTCCAGTTCATGGGAAGATTCCAGTACAACAGCGGTTCTTCTTCCAACCAGACACTGGCTGAGAAGTGGCTGCCAACAGCCGATGGCATTACCTCTCCTTTGGCTGGTGGTGTCAACACTGGCTTCAGCACAGGTGCAGGCGAATGGAAGTCTCAGTTCTTCCTCTTCTCGCTCCACTACGCCTACAAGGGTAAGTACATCGTAGATGCCACGCTCCGTCGAGACGGTTCTACCAAGTTCGGTCCTTCTAAGCGTTGGGGTAACTTCCCGGGTCTCTCTGCTCGTTGGAACATCAGCGACGAGCCATTCATGGAGAAACTGAAGTGGATTTCGATGCTCTCCATTCGTCCAGGTTGGGGTATCGTAGGTCGTCAACCAGACTCTGAATACCTCTACTTCTCGAAGTATGCAACAGGTAACCGCTACCTCGGCAACGTCTCTGTGGCACCATCTAACATTCGTCTGGCAGACCTCCAGTGGGAACAGAAGGAAACTTGGAACCTCGGTTTCGACTTCGGATTCCTCGACAACAAGATTGATGGTGACGTTTCTATCTATACGCAGAAGACCAGTGACCTTCTCATGCAGAACCGTGCCATCCCATCATCTTCTGGTTACTCAACCATCTCTTGGCAGAACGTAGGTTCTATGCGCAACAACGGTTGGGAATTCAACATCAATGGTCACAAGATTGTGAAGGCTGGCAAGTTCTCTATGGACTTCAACATTACGTTCGCCAACAACCGCAACGAGGTGCTTTCGATGGACGAAACCGTGCTTGAGACCATGAACGGCTCTGGCAATACGCCTGACAACGGTGCTTACCTCTCGATGGTACGCCTCCACAACCCGCTCGGTTCTATCTACGGTTATCGCTACCTCGGTGTTTACCGCTATTCAGAGTACTCTGATGCTGAGGCTGCCTACAATGCAGGCGACATCACACTGGACGAACTGAATGCTGTCAACATCGCTCCTGTGGCTCGCAATGCCGCTGGCGACATCATCTATGATGCCAAGGGTGCAGCCAAGATGATGTACTACGACTACGAGAATACACAGTACCCATTCGTGGGTGGTGATGCTATCTATGAGGATGTGAACCACGATGGTCAAATCAATGCCCTCGACGTGGTTTACCTTGGTTCTTCACTGCCTAAACTCACGGGTGGTTTCGGTACTCGCCTCACCTACGGCAACTGGAGCATGAACATCCAGTTCAACTACCGCTATGGCAACAAGGCAATCAACGCGGCTCGCATGGGTGTGGAGAACATGGCAACCAACTCCAACATGTCTCAGGCGGTGAACTGGCGTTGGCACAACGAAGGCGACCTCGCCCAGATTCCACGTGCAGCCTCTATTTCATCGACCATCACGGGTGGTGCAACGACGGCTACGACACACAACTACCTCGGTAGCGACCGCTTCGTGGAGGACGCTTCTTTCCTCCGTCTGAACTATGTGCAGTTGGCTTACACTTTCGAGCCTAAGCAACTCAAGCAGTTCGGCATTCGTTCTCTCCGATTCAACTTGACTTTGAACAACTTGTTCTGTATCACGAAGTATTCTGGTGCTGACCCTGAAATTGTACAATCAGGTTTTGCTGCTGCTACAGACTACTCGCGTACATCACGTGCCAAGTCGTTCACACTCGGTGCTTCTATCTCATTCTAAAAGGCGAATACAGTTATGAAGAATATAAAGAACAATATAAAATTCATTGCAGCGGCAGCCCTTGTAGGAGCAACCGTGTCTGGCTGTTCTCTCGACATGCTTCCGCTCAACGACGTCGTGCTCGAAAACTATTGGACCAACAAGGACGATGTTGAGAGCGTCGTCACATCTTGCTATCGCGGTATGCAGGAGAATGGTTATGTCTCAGACTTGATTGTCTGGGGCGAAACCCGTTCCGATAACATTGCTGCGGGTCCCGATGTCCCTTCTGCCCTGAACAATCTGATGAAGGGCAGTTTGAAAACCACCAATACTTATTGTGACTGGAGTGCCATGTACAATGTCATCAACCGTTGCAACACCGTGCTCTACTATGCACCAATGGTGGCAGAGGAAGACCCGAACTACACGGACTCTGACATGAAAATCAACGTGGCAGAGGTGAAGGCACTTCGTGCTCTCTCTTACCTCACGCTCATCAAGACTTTCCGTGACGTTCCATTCACACTTCAACCCTCTATCGACGATGACATCGACTATAGACTGGGACAGACGAAGTTTGAGGTGATTCTTGATTCACTCATCAAGGATATCGAAGGCTGCAAGGACGATGCTCCTCGCCGCTATTCAGAGAAAACCTACAACACAGCGAAGATTACACGTGCTGCCATGTACTCTCTGTTGGCAGAACTCTATCTCTGGCGTGCTTCTGACTATCAACTCACAGCCGCTCAGCAGAACGAGTATTACCGCAAGTGTATCGAGGCATGTGACTGGGTGCTCAACTTCAAGATTCAGCAGTATAATGAAAACAGCATCGAGGATGAAGACCTGACCAAGACGGTGGACTCTGAGGTGTGGACCAACTACGGTTATCCTCTGTTGGCAGAAGGTGGAAGCCAAGGTCTTGGCAGTAGCCAAAATGCAGCCGCTTTCAACGCCATCTTCGGTACAGGTAACTCTTTCGAGTCTATCTTTGAGTTGACTTACCGTTATGGTTCTACAACAACGAAAAATACGGATGTAGGTTACATGTACGGTGGACATAATGATAGTGGAAATACTGTTCAGTATGTCTGTGGCAATGAAAACCTGATGACCAACTATCCTACATCTCAGACATTTGACAATGTCGCACTCTTCCCTGTTAACACAGATTTTCGTACCGTCACTTCTTTCCACTACACGGATAACGGCTCGTTCGATATCTATAAGTACGCATGTTCTGAAGTGGAGTGTAGTTATAACGGAAATGGTAAAATTGAAAACTACACACAATTGCCTCAGAGCGAAACTCGCTCTAACGCAATGATGTATGAGAACTGGATTATCTATCGTATGACAGAAATCATGCTCTTCCGTGCCGAAGCAGAAATCGAACTTGCTGGCAATCTCAGCAAGGACGCAGAGGCAGAAGAAGAGCCTGAAAACACAGGTGATGACGAAAACGCTTCGGAAGGCGAGGGTGGCGATTCTGCCGCAAAGGCTCGCAAGGCTGGTTCTGTAGCCAAGAATGGTGCAAGCCTGATGACTGCAGAGGAACTTTATGATGATGCGTTCAACCTCATCTCTGCTGTCTATGTTCGCTCAAATCCTGCTACCAAGACAACCTCAGGTGCTAAGCCTAACCGTACAGACTTTAAGCATCTTGCAGACTTCGAGACACTGTTGATGAATGAGCGTCAGCGTGAACTTCTCTTCGAGGGTAAGCGTTACTTCGACCTCGTTCGTCAGTCACGTCGCGAAGGCAATACCAACAAATTTGCTCAGAAACTCGCCTCTAAGTTTGGAGATGGTGGTGCCGCTGTCGGCATCAAGATGAAGCAGATGGACTTCATGTACATGCCAATTCTCAAGACGCAGATTCAGGTGAATCCGAACCTCCGTCAGAATGACGCATACGCTGATGAGGATGAAATCGTTAATAACTAATGCCTTATGAATATAAAGAAATTTAAGTTTTTGGCTGTCGCTCTGACTGTCATCGCAGCCATACAGGTCGGCGTCGTCGGCTGTTCTGACGACCCAGGACTTGACAACTATTATACCAGCACGAAGGAGTACGCCTCCGACTACCTGATGAACCGCGACCAGTATTCTCAGTTCGTGGAGATTCTCCAGCGTGCGACGGGTGAGCGCGGCGACCTCCGCCTCGTGGACATGCTCGGCACCTACGGCTCATACACCGTCTTTGCCCCGACGAACGACGCCGTGAGCCAGTACCTCGCCGGACGCGGACTCTCATCCGTGGATGAACTCTCGAAGGAGGACTGCGACACG
>JAFUWG010000023.1 GCA_017483605.1 Bacteroidaceae bacterium
GCAGATTTTTCACAAATCATGTGGGGGAGCATCTTTGCCCCTTCTTTGTGGGGATGTCAATATCGTCGCTCCTAAAATGGCACGCAGGAAGCCTCGAAAGTGGTCTGAGTCAGACCGCCGAGGTGGTGTGACTCAGACCACTCGGGCGGTGTGAGTCACACCACTTCAGGGGTGACGAGCGTGTCATTTTGTCCTATTGCGGGCTTCCATGTGGGGTGTGGTGAGGATATGGTGAGGGATGCTTTGGGAGAATGAAAAAGGCACAAAGTGGGGACTTTGTGCCTAAGGTGTGGGATTCGGGACGGGGTATATGGGGGTTAAAGTCCCAGTTCGTTTTTCTTTGATTCGTATTTGCTTTTCAGGGTCATTGCCAGTCGTTTGACTTCGGGGATGCGTTTGCTGTCGTGCTCGACACACAGGTAGAGGTCGTCGAGTTTGCGGAGCATTCCGATGCGGACATCTTGGAAACGTTGCAACTCGGCTTTGGAGTGGACTTTGTCGATGCGGCTGATGAGATTGTTCAGGTTGTCAATCACTCCGTTGGCGGGTACTTCGTATTCACGGCATGTCTTTTCGTATTGGCGGGTGACTTTTTCCTTGAGTTGTTGCACCATCGCTTGTTCGTTGCTGTCCAGGGTGGTGGCCTCTTGTGTGAGTTTCGTGATGTTTTCCAGATAGTCTTTCTTGGCTCTTATCAGGGCGTCAGGCGAGTTGACTGCTGCCAGTTGCTCGAACAGATTGGTCAGTTCGCAATAGATGACGCCGCATTTGGTGCTGACTTCTTCGTTGCTGAGGCTGTCGATAGGGGCTGAGGCTGTTTCGGCTGAGTCGGTGGCGAGGGTCGATGTTTCCGAACTGATGCCTGTGTGTGTGCTCTTGTTGGAGTGCTTGGATTCGCAGGCGCAGAGTGTCAGCAGGCCGCACAGCAGGAGGTGGGGGAGGGCGTGATGAAGTTTGTGCATAATCTGATGGGATGTGTGGGGGATAGTAAGAAAGAAGGGACATATCCGTGTGGACATGTCCCTTTGATATGTTTCGAGAATCTGATTACTTAGATTCTGTCATCTTCTCCTTGAGGGCTGCAAGGGCGTCGATGTCACCGAGAGAAGTTGCTGCAGCAACGTTCTTGATGACTGGAGCCTGCTCCTTCTGAGGACGGGCTGCCTTCTTGGCTGCTGTCTCGGCCTTCTTTGCTGCCTTTGCCTCAGCGCGGGCAACATCTTCGAAGATGCGAGAGTGAGACAGGATGATACGCTTTGCGTCCTTGTTGAACTCGATTACCTTGAAGTCGAGGGTCTCGCCGAGTTGTGCCTGGCTGCCATCTTCCTTCACGAGATGCTTTGGAGTAGCGAAGCCTTCTACACCACCTTCGAGAGCGATGACTGCACCCTTGTCGAGCACTTCTGTCACCTTGCCCTGGTGGATAGAATCCTGAGTGAAGATTTCCTCGAACTTGTCCCAAGGATTCTCTTCAATCTGCTTGTGGCCGAGAGAGAGACGACGGTTCTCCTTGTCGATGTCGAGCACCTGAACCTCGATGGGCTCGCCAATCTTGGTGAACTCTGATGGGTGCTTTACCTTCTTGGTCCAAGAGAGGTCTGAGATGTGGATGAGGCCGTCAACACCTTCTTCCACCTCAACGAATACGCCGAAGTTGGTGAAGTTGCGAACCTTGGCTGTGTGGCGGCTGCCCACAGGATATTTCGTCTCGATGTTCTCCCATGGGTCTTCCTTGAGTTGCTTCACGCCGAGTGACATCTTACGCTCTTCGCGGTCGAGGGTGAGGATGATAGCATCTACCTCGTCGCCCACCTTCATGAACTCCTGTGCAGAGTGGAGGTGTGCGCTCCAAGACATTTCAGAAACGTGGATGAGACCTTCTACACCTGGAGCAATCTCGATGAATGCACCGTAATCTGCCATCACGACAACCTTGCCGTGTACCTTGTCGCCCACCTTGAGGTCTGCAGAGAGAGCATCCCATGGGTGTGGAGTCAACTGCTTCAGACCGAGAGCGATACGCTTCTTCTCGTCGTCGAAGTCGATGATAACAACGTTCAGTTTCTGGTCGAGTTCGACAATCTCCTTAGGATCGCTCACGCGGCCCCAAGAGAGGTCTGTGATGTGGATGAGACCGTCAACACCACCGAGGTCGATGAATACGCCATAGTTGGTGATGTTCTTGACTGTACCTTCGAGAATCTGACCCTTTTCGAGTTTAGAGATAATCTCCTTCTTCTGCTGCTCGAGTTCAGCCTCGATGAGAGCCTTGTGGCTAACCACCACGTTGCGGAACTCCTGATTGATTTTCACAATCTTGAATTCCATCGTCTTGCCCACAAATGTATCGTAGTCGCGGATAGGCTTCACGTCAATCTGTGAACCTGGGAGGAATGCCTCTGTGCCGAGAACGTCAACAATCATACCGCCCTTAGTGCGGCACTTCACGAAGCCTGTTACGATTTCGTCGTTTTCGAGGGCTGCGTTCACACGCTCCCAAGAGCGGCTCTGACGTGCCTTCTTGTGAGAGAGAACGAGTTGACCCTTCTTGTCTTCCTGATTCTCGATGTAAACCTCAACCTTGTCGCCAACCTTGAGGTCTGGGGCATAGCGGAACTCGCTGCGTGGGATGATACCCTCGCTCTTGTAGCCGATGTTCACAACGACTTCGCGGTCGTTCACGGCGGTAACGGTACCGTCCACAACCTCGTTGTCGTTCACGTTGTTGAGCGTGCCTTCATAGGCAGCAGTCTGAGCGGCCTTGTCAGCAGCGCTCACGCCGTCATTTTCAAAGGCTTCCCAATCGAAACCTTCCAGCGGTTTAATGTCTTTAATTGCCATAAATGTGAATAAAAATGTTTGTTTAATTAATAAAGTTAGACATTATGTTGATAAAATCTAATCTCTTTTTGTTTGTCTCAAAACGGCTGCAAAGTTAGTGATTTTCTGCCAACTACACAAAAAACAGACCATTATTTTTGTGTCGGGCGGCATGAATGGCTCCTTTTTATCGACAAAAAGCATTTTAGGGAGCCTTTTCTGTCTGTTTTCTTGCTTCGAGCCGTAAAGGGGCGTTCACCGTTCTTTTCATGCGTGGAATCGTATGGAGAAAGACAATTAAAGAGTTGAGCCACCACCCAAAAGGGTGGAAATGTGGGACGTTAGCATAAATTAACAATTCGGGGGGGGTAAAAGTTCCTTTTTTGTAATTATCTTTGTGGTATAGTTATGTTGTATTTAATTTAAATTTAAATATGTGAAAATCGACTATGAAAAAGTTTTATTGTGTACTCATGGGTATTGCGAGTCTTGCGATAGTGACGGCTTGCGGCGAGAAGAAGGCTGCGTCTGTAACAGGTGACGAGGTGCTTGACCAGAAACTGGAAAAGGCAGAGAAGAAACTCTCCGAAATGACAGGTGTGGAACAATGCGAAGCAACCTGGGCAAAACGCTATGGCGGCAAGTTGACCGTGGCTGACGTGCAACCTGACTTCGATTATGAGGAAGTGGTGGAAGGTTTTGACTGCTTCATGGGCAACGGGGTCAATATCGGCAAGGCTGTCTATCGGAAGAAGGGCGGTGCGAAAATCACGTCCGACGAATGGAAGGCATACGTCACTAAGATTTATGGTGTGACGAAAAAACTGGCTGCTGATGGCAAGGTTCGTCGCGGTTTCGGTTCCGACCTGGATGTGAAGACTCGTGACCAGGCTTTGGAGGAGAAATCGTTGGAAACGATTCTCGGAGAAGGAGACAACTTGCAGTGGGCGTTCCTGAAGAACGACTTGTTTGAGGCCTGCTATCTGTCGTTTGTGGATGCGGGCGACCTCAGTGAAATCACCCTCACCATTGGCGAAGGTACACAGAAGAACTTTGAAGAAGCCCTCAAGGATGCTGAAAAGTACCTGAAGGACTAAGACGTGGCATATTATTAACCTCTAAATCTTCGATAATAATGAAAAGATTACAAATGACGTTAGCGTGTCTGGCTGCTCTGCTGCTGATAGGCACAGCCGATGCGAACGCACAAGGCGTTCTGAAGAAACTGAAGCAGAAGGCTGAAAGTGCCATCACGAAGGTGGCTGGTTTGAACAATGACGAAGCGAAGGATGAGGACGACCAAGGCGATGCGGTGGCTGTGCCTCAAGGCTCTGACATCATCCAGAAGCGGAAGCAGACGACGCTGCTGTGGGACGGTGTGGTGAAACCCAGCACTGCCACCACGTCGCAGGCACTCTTGGCAGAACTGCCCTCACTTCCTTCGGCTGAGAAGATGGCTCGAAGCACACAAGAAGAGCGTGATGCTTATTACATGAAGATTCTGGCTGTGACGGAACGTGCCACTCAGTTGGAAGAGGATGCCACGGGGTGCTCGGATGCCGAGACAGAGGCTGAACGCCAGAAGTGGGAGAACAAAATCTGCGACCAGTTTGGCATCACGCAGAAGGAACTGGAAATATTGGGGGATGACAACATTCCTGAGTCGCAAAAAGAGCCTATCCGCCAGAAGATGATGACAAAAATGTTGGGTGTTGACACGAGTGATGGCGAAATGGAGAGGTTTGCCAACATGAGTGAGAAGGAGCAGGAGGCGTACATCAAGGCACATCCTGAGTTTGTGGCAAAGATGCAGAAGGCGGCTGCCAATGCGGTGGATTTTGGACAGCAGATGAAGCAGATGACGAGTGGGGCAGTGACGCTGGAAACTCGGATGGCGAAACTGGCGCAGGATATGCAGAAGTTCGTCGAACGGGAAATCGCCCACGACTATTCGGCTCTGGGCGTGAAGTATAACAGCAAGTTGGAGAAAATCTACAAGCAAATCTTTGCTACAGATGACATGGCACAGGTGGATGCCCTCTATGCCGAGGCTGACGAACTGCTCTACAACTATCGACTGGAGGCAGCCAAGGAGTATCGTGCTTCGCTGGTACGCCAGATTGACAAAGAAAAGAAGTATCTGGCTGAATATAACAGCATTATGGGCGATGCCGTGAAAGACGGAACCATCCCTCAATGTGCCTTTGAGCGTGCTGACTTCAACATGGTGATAAGCATTGCCAACATCCTGGAGGATGCCTATAAGGACATTCCTGAACTGGATGCTTCGCCTGTGGAGAAGAAGGTGCTCTACACGCTGCCAAAGGGATATGGGTTCGCCATTTCCGAAAACCGATGCTACGTGGGCTTTCCAAGTGGAGGTGTGACCGGTGCCGGTGCCAATGCCGGAAGAGGCGGCGGTCCCATCTGTTGGCTGTTGGAAAAGTGGCCTATGCTGGTGGCTAATGAAAAGGGGCATGGCGTATTGACTTGCAATGGTGTGAAAGACATCACAGAGGAAGAATTGGTGCAGTTCAACAAGAAAGCCTCCTATAAGAACATGAAGGACCAGAGAAAGAAGGAGAAGCCTGCCTACGGCAAGTATAAGAGTCGTAGCGGCAAGCGTACCGTGGAGTATGCAGAGGACGGCTATCTGGTCATCGAGGGCATGAGTTACTTCGACCCTGTTTCCTTCTCGGCACAGGAAGACAAACTACAATGGGTGGAGATTGACGGCAATCAGATAGTGCTCTGCACCTATAAACTCTAAGGAGGGAATCTTTTGTACCCACCAACTTTCGAATCGGAATGCTTGATATGCTAAAATGTAAATGGATGCTGTGGTTGCTGCTTATGATGGGCAGCACCACAGCATTTGCTTTGAATCACAAGCGGGTTTTTGGCGACGATTGGCTGAAGGCGGAACTGTATGTGAAGGAGCACCGTGTGGAGTGGAGGGAAACCTTCGACTACTTTGGCGTGGATGCCTCGGTGGCAGAGGCGGTGGTCTTTCCCGAACTGGTGAGGTACAGCATGTGGCAGGACGAGATTGAGAAGGCGGCTGTGAGCAGTCTCTATGTGGCTGGCGGGAAGCTGCAAGCCAACTTCTCGATTGGACGATTCCAGATGAAGCCTTCCTTTGCTGAAGAAGTAGATGCTGAGTGGAATCGCTCGGCATTGGCAAGGGAGTTTGGCTTTGTGTTCGACACGCACGACACCGACACGGCACGTCGCAACCGATTGAGACGCTTGAACGACACCGTGGGACAGGTGCGTTATCTTGCCATCTTCATTCGCCTACAACATTTTCGTCATCCCGAACTTTCCCGACTCACAAAAAAGGAGCAGGTGCGCTATCTTTCGACTGCTTACAACCGCTCCTACATGGCTTCGTGGAAGGAGATTCTGCACATGGAGCAGGAACGCCATTTCCACACTGATATCATCAAGACTCGCTACACACGCCTTTTCTGCTATGGCGACATTGCCGTAGAGTTTTATGAGCGTGCGAAGAAGTAAATCCCGATTTTTCTATTTTGTTGTTTCCAAAACAGGCCAACCTTTCTCGTCGAAGTGCATTTTCCGGAGAAATATCTTCGCTCGTCCGTTCTCTGACTTGACGTATGCGTGGCTGAGGAAGTACCACTGGCCGTCGAACTGATAGGCGGAGCAATGTCCTGCACCGAAGAACTCCTCGTTGGGGCCGATGAGGGTGTCGCCGCCACCTTTTTCCATTGGCTGCCCTTTGCTGTCAATGTATGGACCCGTGATTTTCTTGCTCCGTCCCACCACGGTGCGGTAGGTGCTGCGTTCGCCTCGGCAGCAATAGTCGAAACTGACGAAGAGGTAGTAGTATTTGCCGTTCTTGATGATGAAAGGTGCTTCCACCGCGTTCTCGCCTGCCTCGATGGTGTCGTTGCCCTCGATGGTGAAATTGGCTACCTGGTCAATGTCGGCAATGCTGAGTTTTCTGCCCACACGCCGAGAGATGGTCTTGGGCTTTGAGGCGAGGGTTTTGAAGTCTGGCTTGAGTTTCACCAACTGGATGCCGTCCCAGAAGGAACCGAAGGTAAGCCAAGGCGTACCTTTCTCATCTACAATCAGATTGGGGTCGATGCTGTTGTAGTTGTCCACATGCTGATGGGAGAGGATGACCGGACCTTGGTCAACCCACAGATAATCGGGCGACGTGGGGTCGAGCGTCTTGTTGGTGGCGAGTCCGATGGCGGAACGGTTTTTGCCGAAGGTGGAGCATGAGTAATAGAGCAACCACTTGCCGTCGTGGTAGGAAATGTCGGGAGCCCAGGTGTGGCCGCGATAGCCACGGATGGAATCGACTGCCCATTGCGGAGTGGTGCTGAAGGCGGATTTCTCCTGCTGCCAGGTCTTTAGGTCGGCAGACGAAATGCTGCTCACTCCCATGCCGGTGGAGAAAATGTAGTAGCGGCCATCCTCGCCACGAGCCATCACGGGGTCGTGAACATCGGGATTTTCGGCGTTGAAAAAGAAACGGGGACGACGACGCTCTTGTGGTGCGTCCTGTGCCGATGCGGCGAGCGTGAGGGCTGCGAAGAGCAGTGTGAAGATTTTTTTCATTGTTTTGTGGGTTAAATAATTGTCAGTTAGTCTGTTACGATGGACAGATGCCGCCATCCCCTTTGCCTCGACAGGGGAGACGATCTTAAAACTAAACTTAGATTTTATAAAATTCAACTTAAATTTTATAAAATTGAACTTAAATTTATATAAATCTAACTTGAATTTTATAAAATCTAAGTTTAGTTTTAAGAACACTCGCTGCTATCGCCCGCTGGCTTGTGCAGTTTCATCACCGTCCAGTTGTTCCTTTCGACTACTTTTTCGACCGAAAGTTTATTCTCGGAGGCGACTTTTTTCATGTCGGGCACGTCTTCGGTGAAGAAGCCCGAGATGAACAGGGTGCCGCCAGGGAGGAGGTGCTGCACGTAAGTGGGCATGTCTGTCGTCAGGATGTTCTTGTGGATGTTGGCGACAATGGTGTGGAAGGTTCCTTCGATGGCGGAGGCGTCGCCCAACACCACCGACACATTATTTATATTATTAAGGGCGAAATTCTCCTTGGCATTCTCCACGCTGAACTCGTCAATGTCGATGGCGACGACCTCTTGTGCCCCTCGCATCGCCATGGCAATGCCAAGCACACCCGTGCCGGTGCCCATGTCGAGCACTCGCTGGCCAGTAAAGTCTTCAGCCAAAAGCAAGGAGGTGATTTGATAGGTCGTCTCGTGCGAACCCGAACCGAATGCCATGCGAGGGTTGAGACGGATGCCGAACTCACGCTCCAGAATGGGGTCGAAGTGGTGCTGTTCCCACTCTTCGTTCCAGTCCTTGTTCTCGAGGGTGTGGACGGTGTAAGAAAATTGGCAGTCGGGGATGAAGATGTTGTCGAGGGTGTCGTTGAGGCTTTCCTCACAAAAGTCCTGTTGGGGAATGTACGCCTTGATGCCCGATTCGGTCTGCTCAAAACTGTCGAAGCCAATCTCGCCCAGCATGGCGCAGAGGATGTCGCAGGCGGCTTCGGAATAGGGGGTGACGGTGATGTCGGTGTAGAGATATTGCATTAGTCTTCTGCTTTGATGGTCATGTCCATCAGGTCTTGGTAGTCGCCGTGGAAGATGTTGACGTCCACATACCCTTTGATGCCGTCCACCTTGCCAGCATCGGTGTGTTGCCAGAACGCCCAGTCGCCTTTGTACTCGAGCGAATCGACGTAGTAATGGGCAATCCAGTAGGGGAACCGGTCAAAGTCGGGCGTGTTGAGGTAGGAGGTCTTGAACTTATAACCCGTGTAGAGGATGGGTGTCACGCCGTAGTGTTTCTCCACGACTTTCATCCAGTTGAGCACCTCCCGCTGCAGTTGCTGGGTGGTGTAGTTGCCCGTCTCTTCCACGTCCAGCACAGGCGGAAGGTCTTTCTCGTCGAGTTGCACCATCTTGCAATAATACTTGGCTTGCTCCTTGCCAGGGGTGAAAGGACTGAAATAATGATAGGCGCCACGGATGATGTCGTTCTTTCGGGCGTTGTAGAAATTCTGGTTGAAGTTTTCGTCCCAAATGTTGGTGCCTTGGGTCGCTTTGACAAACACGAACGATACGGGCGCGCCCTGAATCTGTGCGTTACGCAGTTTGTCCCAGTTGATGTCGCCCTGATAATGAGAGATGTCAATGCCACGCACTCGTCCTTTGGGGTAAGTGACATTGCCATACAGGGCTTTCCACCGGAAAGAGTAGGGACCAACGAATGTTTTGTAGAAGAAAGCGATGTAGATGACGACAATAATGCTCAACGCAGTCCATAAGATATAAGAAGGCACACGACGGAGCGGATTCCGTCGCGTGCCTTTCTTTTTTCGTGTGGATTTACGTTTCTTTGTGGGCATTATTTAGCCTGTTCAAGTTGAAGTGTCTTCGTGGTCTGGTCGCAAACCTCTGATGGGCCCCAGTACTGGATAGGACCTGGGTAAACATAATCGGTTTCCTTAGCCCACTTCTCACGATGAGCGGCAAAATACTTGAATGGAGCACCGTCCAGTTCAACGAGTGCCTTGCGGATAACGGGCTTCATCTTGCCGTTACGCTTCTCGAGGTTCATCATCATTGTGATTGGCACACCGCCGGCAACCCACTCTGCTGCAGGAGCAGTGGTGTTCTTGATGACAGACATGTAGCCAGTCTTGCCGTTGGCGATGAGGCGAGATGCGTTGTAGCCAAGTGAGTAGCAGTAGTCAGCATCGTAGTTGGATGGAGCGGCGCAACGACCTTCGTAACCGAAGAAGTGGTGCTGAGTGCCGAACTTGCCCACGTACTTGCCAGACTTCTTCCAGACAGCGAGTTTGTCTGCCACCATGCGAGAGAGGAGTTTCTCTGTCTCGATGAGCGATACCTGCACGTTGCCGTGTGGGTCGCGGTCGAGGGCAAGTTGTGCAGCCACGTCGGCTGGAAGTGACTTGAACACGGAGAGGTTCTCGCGAGAAATGTGAGACTTCACGAAATCAAGTTGCTCGTTGGCAGTCGTGATGGTCTTTGCCTCTGGGAGAGCCAGCACGTCGTTCAGTTCTGCGATGAGTTTCTTGATGGCAGGGATGAACTCGATGATACCCTCTGGGATGAGGACTGTACCGAAGTTGTTGCCTTCAGCAGCACGAGCAGCCACAGCCTCTGCGATGTAAGTCACCACGTCGTCGAGCGACATCGCCTTAGCCTCCACTTCCTCTGAAACGAGGCAGATGTTTGGCTGGCACTGGAGTGCACACTCGAGAGCGATGTGAGATGCAGAGCGACCCATCAACTTGATGAAGTGCCAGTACTTGCGGGCAGAGTTACAGTCACGCTGGATGTTACCAATCAACTCAGAGTAGGTCTTACAAGCGGTGTCGAAACCGAAAGAAGTCTCAATCTGCTCGTTCTTCAAGTCGCCGTCGATAGTCTTAGGACAACCAATCACCTGAACGCCATACTTCTTGGCTGCATAATACTCAGCGAGCACACAAGCGTTTGTGTTGGAGTCGTCACCACCGATAATTACGAGAGCCTTGATGCCGAGTTCGCGAAGAATCTGGATACCCTTCTCGAACTGGTCTTCCTCTTCCAACTTGGTACGGCCAGAACCGATGATGTCGAAACCGCCCGTGTTGCGATACTGATCCATCAACTCAGGAGTGATCTCCATGTAGTTGTGGTCAACGAGACCGCCAGGGCCGAGGATGAAACCGTAGAGTTTGTTGGCTGGGTTGAGTGACTTCACACCGTCGAAGAGACCAGAAATCACGTTGTGACCACCAGGAGCCTGACCGCCTGAAAGGATGATACCTACGTTGAATGGAGGAAGTTCCACAGGAGCACCTGGCTCGAAAGTGATGACAGGCATTCCGTAAGTGTTAGGGAAGAGTTCCTTGATCTCAGCCTGATTGCCTACCGACTGAGTAGCAGCACCTTCAACAGCCTTGACTGGACCCTGAAGTGCCTTGGGAAGTTTCGGCTGATAAGCAGCACGAGCCTTCTGAAGATTTGAAATTGCCATTGTTATGTTTGTTTTTAATTAGTTGAAAAATAGTTATTTCTTGCCAATTGCTTCACGTGCCGCTTTCACATAGCCAAGAGCCTCCTTGCACTTGTCGGTCACGTACTGCCAGTCGCCTTCCTTCACCTTGTCGCTGGGGAAGAGTTTGGAGCCCATGCCGACGCAGTAAACACCAGCCTTGAACCATGCGGTAAGGTTCTCCTCTGTAGGAGCCACACCACCAGTCACCATGATTTTTGACCATGGCATTGGAGCCTTCAAGTTCTTCACCATGGCAGGACCATACACGTCGCCCGGGAAAAGTTTCGTGAGGTCGCAACCCAATTCTTGGGCAGCACCGACCTCGCTGACAGAACCGCAGCCAGGGCAGTAGGGGATGAGGCGACGGTTGCAGACGGGAGCAATCTCAGGGTTGAAGAGAGGACCCACGATGAAGCAGGCACCCAACTGGATGTAGAGGGCTGCCGTGGGAGCATCTACTACAGAACCCACGCCAAGTGCCAATTCAGGGCACTCAACGGCTGCAAACTTCACACACTCGGCAAACACCTCATGGGCGAAGTCGCCGCGGTTTGTAAACTCAAATGCACGGACACCGCCATCGTAGCAAGCCTTGATGACCTTCTTGGCTACTTCAGCATCCTTGTGGTAGAACACAGGCACCATGCCTGTCTCACCAATCTTAGCCATAACGGCCAATTTATCGAATTTTGCCATATTATCGTTGTACACGGCCGTTGGCGTTACCGCCAGCCAATGCTTCTACTTCTTCTACTGATACATGATTGAAATCGCCTGGAATGGTGTGCTTCAGAGCCGATGCTGCCACCGCAAACTCCAGTGCCTCGCCTTGTGTGGGCTTCGTGAGCAGACCGTGGATAAGGCCGCCAGAGAACGAGTCGCCACCACCTACACGGTCGATGATAGGATTGATGTCGTAACGTTTGCTCTGGTAGAACTCCTTGCCGTCGTAGATGAGTGCCTTCCAGCCATTGTGAGTGGCAGAGAAACTCTCACGGAGGGTTGATACCACATATTTAAAATTAAACTCTTTCGCCATGGCCTTGAAGATGCCTTCATAGCCAGCAGCGTCGGTCACGCCTGCTTCTACATCGGCATCGGGTTTGAAACCGAGGCAAAGTTCGGCATCCTCTTCGTTGCCGATGCACACATCCACATACTGCATCAGCGGACGCATGATAGAAATAGCCTTTTCGCTTGTCCATAGTTTCTTGCGGAAGTTCAGGTCGCATGAAACGGTCACACCGTGCTTCTTGGCTGCGAAACATGCCTGCTTCAAGCATTCTGCCGAAGCGTCGCTGATGGCAGGAGTGATGCCTGACCAGTGGAACCAGTCAGCACCCTCAAATATCTTGTCGAAGTCGAAATCTTCGGGTTTAGCCTCTGCAATTGAGGAGTTGGCACGGTCGTAGATGACCTTTGACGGACGCATACTTGCACCTGTCTCAGCATAGTAAAGACCTACACGGTCACCTCCGCGAGCAATAAAGTCGGTGTTCACGCCAAACTTACGCAGTGCATTCACGGCAATCTGACCGATTTCGTGCTTTGGCAATTTGCTCACAAACACGCTCTCGTGTCCAAAATTTGCCAAACTGATGCCTACGTTGGCCTCGCCGCCGCCAGGAATGATGTTGAATTTCTCTGCCTGAACAAAACGATAGTTTCCTTCAGGTGAAAGGCGAAGCATAATTTCGCCCATAGTTACAATTTTAGCCATAATATCTGATATAGTGGTTGCAATTTAGGTGCAAAGATATAAAATAATTAGGAATTAAAAATTAGGAAAGGGGAAATTTTACCTTTTATGTGATAAATCCGAATGATTTTTCACACATAATTCCTAATTCCTAATTCCTAATTCCTATTTTTTTCTTACCTTTGCACCGTTTTCTCAAAAAGGACAAGGATTGTTAAGGTAAATTTTGTTATGGAAATTACATCCAAGATTCGCATCAAGGATATCGCGGAAAGGGCTGGCGTGTCGGTTGGCACGGTTGACCGCATCATTCACGGACGTGGCAACGTGTCGCCCATCAGTCTCGAGAGAGTGCAGAAAGTGCTCGATGAAATCAATTTCACCCCCAATCATTATGCCTCGGCTTTGGCGTCTCACAGCGTGCATCAGTTCGCAGCCATCTTGCCGATGCACGAGGTGGACAGTTATTGGGCACGTGTAGAGAATGGTCTTGTTGATGGCGTGCGGCGTTTCAACGACTTCAAGATTTCTTTCAAGATTTTCCGTTACGACCCTTTCAATACCGAGTCTTTCAAGGTGGAGTGTCAGAGTCTGCTCGACGCCAATCCCGACACCGTCATCATTGGTCCTATCTTCAATTACAACATCATGGCGAACTTCACCGCCCAGTTGGACGAACGGGAGATTCCTTACGCATTGCTCGACTCCAACTGGCCCGAGTTCAACCACCGCATTTTCTATGGGCAGGACTCTCTTCGCAGCGGTGCATTTTCGGGACGCATCATGTCGCTTGCCACTGACACGAAGACGAAGAAAATCGCACTTTTCAAAGTGTTGGGAGAGGGTAGAGTGGCGAGCCGTCAGCAGATGAACCGAGAGGTCGGATTCCGAAAGTACATGGAGGAGCATTGCCCCAAGATTGAGATTGTAGATGTGAACCTCTATGTCTATGACAAGCAGGGCATGAACGAGATTATGCGTGAGTTCTTCACGGAGAATCCAGACATTCGCCATGCCCTTTGCTTCAACTCTTCCATTCACATCATTGCCGATTTCTTGAAGAATGAAATGCCTGAGCATCTGCATGTTACCTTGCTTGGATACGATGCCGTAGATGCCAATGTCGAGTGTATCAAGAATGGTTCTGCCGATTTCTTGATTGCCCAACATCCCCAGACACAGGGTCTGAATTGTTTCCGTGCCATGTTCAACTCTTGCGTGTTGAAGATGAAGATTCCGCGTGACCACTATGTGTCCATCGAACTGCTGACCAAAGAAAACATTGACTATTATAAAGATTAACGCTCTGGAGCGATGGATAGAAGCAGGGAGCCACGGAATGAACGTCCATTCCGTGGCTCCCTTTCTTTATAATATATGTGTCATTTCAAAATACATAGTCCACTTTAGCGTTTTTCTGCAAACTGTATCAGTTCCACATTCAACTGCTCTATCAGCGACAGTTTGATGTTGTCATTGCTGGCGGCAGGTTTGTACCAAGGCTCCTTGCTGAAATAGTCTTGCAAGTCTTTCGATTGGAACACGTAACCATGACGGGCAAGAATGGCATTACGCATGACACGGAGCGTTGACTTTTCGTATTGAGAAAGCCCGTTGTTGAGCAGCACCGTGCTGGCAAAGAAGAAGCGGCCGACTTCGGGGTTCGATTCTACGAGGTCGATGTACTTCCCAGTACGTTCTCTTTCGTAGAAATAATCGCCAGTTTTCTTCACCGCATAGAAACGCAGCCCCTCCAACGTGGGCACGACCTGCCAAAGACCTTCCAGACGGTTCGTGCTGCCTTCGATGGGGGCGATGGTGATATACCCCGTGACCGAACCGTTGAACGTTTCCACTTCGTAGGAAGTCATTTCCCCATTAATGCTGAGACGTTCCCATGCAAAGTCCACATTCAGTTCGTTTTCTTTGCCTTTATCTGCCACGTATTCCCCTGTCATCTGGTTGAGCCATTTCGCTTTGCTCAGTTTCTCGTCGTTCCATTCCTTTTCGTTGGTCATGACACCTTCCAGTTGATTCTTGGCATTGTAGAAGCAGAGCACATCCCAGCCCTCCTTCTTCTGATGCAGGACAGTCGAGCCTGCATCATATTCCATCACATAGTCGTTTTCACTCTTCGTCACTCGATAAGTGTCTGCCTTGCCAGCCACAGGAACGAGCAGGAACTCATGTTCCTCGCCTTCTGCCATGGCGTTCATCAGCACTTTGCCACCGTCCTCGTCGGATGCTGAATAGATGAGTCTGCCGTTGTACCAGTTGCCTCCGTTGTCAATCTGTGCCTGCATCGTGCCGACACCCATCATGACACATAATGATAATAGAACCTTTTTCATGTTCGTTTTGCTATTTTGAAATCGTTAAACGTTGATGCTTCTATTTTGCCTGTTTCATCAATATGGGTGCAAAGTTATGAGTTTTTCTTTGGGAAACTTGCTGTATCTTCAAAAAAGTTGTAATTTTGTTCCCTCAAGACAGTTTTAGTCATTTATTTTTCATCTCAAAGAGCATTTTATCATGGAAACAACATTCAATCTGTTCAGAAAAGTGGCAACGGTGTCGTTAGGATGCCTGATGGTGTGTGCATCGGCTGCGGCACAAGGCAAGAAGGCACCCCTCGTGTTCTCTGTGGAAAACACAGGAGCCAAGTATGCGGAACCTCGATACGGCACCCCCGACGAACAGCCCGAAGTGGCGGCGTTGACCAATCCCTTCCAATGGTCAAGAGGGAAGGGAGAGGCGAAGAGCCTGAAGCAATGGGCAAGACGCCGTTCGGAGATTGCCCACGAGATTCAGCACTGGGAGATTGGCACCAAGCCCACGGTGCCGATGGACAGCATCGATGCTCGGATGAATGGCGACACCTTGGTAGTGACGGTACACGTGAGGGGACAGGTGCTCACGCTCAGTTCCAAGATTTTCTATCCCCGAGGGGGCAAGGCGCCTTATCCGCTGATGATTGGTGCCAGCCACAACTCCATTCCGACCCGCATCTTTACCGAACGCAACATCGCCATGATGGTTTTCTACGAGGGGCAAGTGAACAACTATTCCCAGTTCGGTCATCCTGCCGGACGTGGCAATTATCCCTTCGACCGCCTCTATCCCGAACTCACCGAGAACGGTGCCTACAGCGAATGGGCATGGGGCTTCAGCCGACTGCTCGACGGGCTTCAGAAGTTAGGGGCTGCGGTGACAAAGATAGACATGGCTCATATCGGCGTGACCGGTTGTTCCTACGCAGGCAAGATGGCACTTTTCTGTGGAGCATTAGACGAACGCGTCGCCCTCACCATTGCCCAAGAACCCGGTGGCGGCGGTGCGGCTGCATGGCGAGTGTCTCGCACGTTGGGCAATGTGGAGACACTCGACAAGACCGATTATCATTGGTTCAAGAACAGCCTGAAGGCAGGCTTCGGCGGCGAGCGGGTGAACCGCTTGCCCCACGACCATCACGAACTCGTAGCCCTCTGCTGCCCCCGTGCCCTTTTGCTGCTGGGCAATCCCGACTTCGAGTGGCTGGCAGACCCTTCTATGTATGTGTCAGCCAATGCCGCCCTCACGGTGTGGCAACGCTTCGGCATTGCCGACCGCATGGGCTATTCCATTGTCCCCGGTCATGGCCATTGTCAGTTGCCCGAATGTCAATATCCCGAAGTCGAAGCATTCGTCGATAAGTTCCTGCTGGGCAAACCTGATGTCAACACCACCGTTCGCATCGCCCCCGACGAATACAAGTCACGCTACGACCACCGCCATTGGGTTACGTGGTGACGAGCCGAGTCAAACGCAAAGTGCCCCAAAGGTCGCGAAAACCTTTGGGGCACTGTTCGTTTTGGGGTATGTGAAGGAATTTATTCCTCCTCGTCAGCAATGTCGTCGATGGCATCGATGTCTTCAATCTGGAGGTTGTTCTCGTCTGGCTCCTCGTCGTCGATCTCCTCGTCGTCTTCGCCGTCCAGCCGCTTCAGTTCCTCGTCGTCCATGTCTTCCTCTTCCTCCTCCATGTCGATGTCATCGTCGTAGTCATCCTCGTCCTCATCCCTGTGCTTCCGACGCTTCTTTCTGCCGTCCTCCTCGTCGTCGATGCTGTAGTCGATGTGTACCTTCTCCACCTTCGGCTTCAGTTTCATGAAGATACCTTCAATCCATGTGCCACGCTCAATCTCCAGCACCTCATATCCGTCCTCCTTGCGACGGTCGATGATGCCCCCCTCACGTCTCATCATGTTGGCTGGCATGATGGTGCAATCCACGAAGAACGCCGATTCGATGATGTCCTGAATGGCGAGCGGCAGCCCCTTCCATCCCGTGCCCATATTGCGGCTGATGAGGTCGAGTACCTCCCACGGCTCCAGATGCTGCACATTCTCCAGCGTCAGGTCAGTCACCTTCTTGATGGGGTGCTTGCGGATGGCGATGGCGTTGTTGCCGTTCTCGTCGGTGGTGGAGAACACCTCATATCCCGTGTTTTCCAGTTGGTTCACCCTTGCCGAGTCCTCCCTTTTCAGATATTGAATGTCAAACACCGTCTTGATGATGTTCATGTAGTGCTTCTCGTTCTCCACAAATTCATCTCGCTTTTTCTTCGCGTCGATAATCATTTGGCTCAATTCGCCAGGCGTCACCGTCCACACATTGCTCTTGTTCAGGTCGTCGAGCGACATCTTAGTCTTTTGTTTCATCGTCTGTAAATAAGTGTATAAAAAGTTTCTTTTTGAAAGGCCATTTTGCCAATGTGGCTGCAAAGGTAGTGAAATTCGGGGGCAGAACAAAATAAAATCAAAGATAAATCCTTCATTTTATGCTTTTTATTGAAAAAAATGCTGTATATTTGTACCCCAAAGTAAAGTTGTAAACGGAAAGTGATATGATGTACAAGGTTGAAAGAAGGTCGTTCCTCTTGTGGACACTCGGCTGGGCTGCATGGCTTTTGGTTTCATGTGGTGGCGATGGTGCAGGTCAGTCTCGCTATTCAAACTCGGAACGGAGCAAGATGTATAATACGCAGGTGGTTGACATGATGGAGACCAGCCCGCAGGGAGTCTTGGCCTTGGTGGACAGTCTGGAGGGAGCGGGCGTGTTCGACGATGTCAACTCCAACTATTATCGTGCCCAAGCCTACTACAAGATGGGGCAAGAACTGACGGCAGAAATTTACTATAAGAAGGTGCTGGCGGGCGAAGACCTGTGGGCAGAAGCCCCTTCCGCCTATTACTTCTCGTGCGACCAACTTTCCACCATCCTGACCAGCAAGGGCGACCACGAAGGCTCGCTCGAAATCGCCACGAAAGGCTATGCCCGTGCCCGCCACGACCAGACGGCCGATGGCAGACTCTGGTCGGCAGCCTTGCTTCACGACATCGGCTATTGCCAGATGGTGCTCGACCGTGTGGACGAGGCTGAGACCTCTTTCAAGCAGGCCTATGGGATGCTGAAGGAGTTGAACGACCAGCAGAAGGATTACTACTATCTCTACACCTGGGCACGAGTGTCCTACAACATTGTGGATGCCTACATCGGCTCCGACCAGTTCCAGAAGGCAGTCCGCTGGATTCCCCTTGCCGAAGAAGCCGTCGATAGCCTGGTGGCATTTCAAGACTGCCCCGAAACCATGATAGAAGAGTTTCGCGGCGGCCTTGCCACCCATAAGGCCATCGTGCTGCTCAACACGGGTCATCGTGCGGAGGCAAACGAAATCAGTCGGCAGTTCATCCACTCCCACTATTCCAGCACCAACATCGGAATGGTCGATATAGCCGAGTTCCTCAATCGAGCCGAGCGATGGGACGAACTCGCCGACTACGTGCCGCGTCTCGACTCGCTCACCCTCTCGTGGCAGATACCCCCCTCGCTCTACTATCTGCGTGAGTACCTCGTCCTTTATCTCAAGGCCTACCTGCGTTCGGGACGCGACGCCGAGGCACTCCGAGTGGCAGACCGCATCGTTCAGTCGATAGACTCCATCTCCGACTACGAATTGCAGCACAACGCCGCCGAGTTGGCCATTGTTTACGAGACCCAGGAGAAAGAGGCGAAGATAGCCGAGCAGCAGGCCTACATGCGGCAGCAGCGGCTCATCTACACGGCAGCCGCCCTGGTGCTGCTCACGCTCTTCCTTTCCATCTTCCTCGTCCATCGCTACCGAGCCGCCCGCCGCTTGGCAGAGAAAAATCGGGAGTTGGAGCAGAAGAACGCCCAACTCGTGGTTGCCAACGCCCGGGCAGAAGAGTCGTCACGCATGAAGACCGACTTCATCCAGCAGATTTCCCACGAGATACGCACACCGCTCAACATCCTCTCGGGCTTCGCACAGGTGCTCACCATGCCCGGCATGGAATTGTCGGAAGAGGAGAAAACGGACATCGCCCAGCACATGTCGGAAAACACCGACCGCATCACGGGGCTCGTCAACAAGATGCTCGAACTGGCCGATGCCAGCAGCATGACCGTCATCGAATGCAGCGACCACGTGCCCGCCTTCCAGATAGCGGTGCAGGCAGCCGACGACTCCAACATCCGCCGAGCCGCCCACCTCACCTTCTCGATGGAGCAGACCGACGGCATGGACGACGTGATGCTCACGACCAACCTCCGATACGCCGTTCGCGTCCTGAGCCTCCTGCTCGACAACGCCCAGAAGTTCACCCATCCCGCCGAGACCTACGTGGCACAGCAGGGGCTTGACACGCAGGAGAGCGTCTGGCTCCGAGTGGAGCAGAGCGACCATCAGGTACACTACATCGTCGAGGACACAGGCGTAGGCGTGCCGCCCCAGGAGGCAGAACACATCTTCGAGAAGTTCGTGCAACTCGACGAATACTACGACGGAACAGGACTCGGCCTCACCGTGGCACGCTCCATCGCCCGCCGACTCGGCGGCGACATCGTGCTCGACACCTCCTACACGGCAGGAGCACGCTTCGTATTCTCACTGCCCGCTGGCGGTTAAAATGACAAAATCACAAATTCCAAAATTTGTTTCTTCTCTCACTTATTCGTACCGTTCACTTCGTGCAAGGTACTCACGCTCGACAATAAAAACGAAAAAAACGTTTTTCGTTTTGTATTGTGCTCACTAATTCGTACCTTTGCACTCAAATCAAGAAAATCAATCATTTTTTCCATTAACCCCTAAGTTTTAAGAAAGCCTCATGAAAGAATTGGCATTGAAGTATGGCTGCAACCCGAATCAGAAGCCATCGCGTGTTTACATGGAGGAGGGTGAACTCCCCATCGAAGTGCTTAACGGTCGTCCTGGCTACATCAACCTGCTCGACGCTCTGAACAGTTGGCAACTGGTGAAGGAACTGAAGGCTGCCACGGGCATGGCGGCTGCGGCT
Source organism: Bacteroidaceae bacterium (assembly GCA_017483605.1). Classification (GTDB taxonomy): domain Bacteria; phylum Bacteroidota; class Bacteroidia; order Bacteroidales; family Bacteroidaceae; genus Minthosoma. The sequence continues at coordinate 19,957 of JAFUWG010000023.1, forward strand.
TCGTTCAAGCACGTCAGTCCTGCGGGTGCGGCTGTGGGCACTCCGCTGAGCGACACACTCAGGAAGATTTACTTTGTGGATGACGTGAAGATTCCGCTCTCGCCCATCGCTACGGCATACGCTCGTGCTCGTGGTGCCGACCGCATGTCGTCGTTTGGCGACTTCATCGCCCTGTCGGACACGTGCGACGTGGCTACGGCAACGCTCATCAAGCGGGAGGTGAGCGACGGTGTGATTGCTCCCGACTATACGCCTGAGGCACTGGAGATGCTGAAGGAGAAGCGAAACGGCACCTATTGTGTCATCAAGATAGATCCTGCCTATCGCCCTGACCCCATCGAGCGGAAGCAGGTGTTTGGTGTGACCTTCGAGCAGGGTCGCAACGAGATTGACCTGACGGGCGACAACCTGTTTAAGAATGTGCCTACCGACAACAAGAACTTCACCGAGGAGGCGAAGCGTGACTTGAAGATTGCGCTGATTACGCTGAAATATACGCAGTCGAACTCGGTCTGCTATGTGAAGGACGGACAGGCTATCGGCATCGGTGCGGGTCAGCAGAGCCGCATCCATTGCACGCGTCTGGCTGGCAACAAGGCGGACATCTGGTGGCTGCGTCAGTGTCCGAAGGTGTTGGCATTGCCTTTCAAGGAAGGCATTCGTCGTGCCGACCGCGACAACACCATCGACGTATATATTGGCGACGAATATGAGGACGTGTTGCGTGAAGGCACTTGGCAGAACTTCTTCACGGAGAAGCCCGAACCGCTCACGGCGGAGGAGAAGAAGGCTTGGATTGCCAAGAACACGAACGTCTGTCTGGGTTCGGATGCGTTCTTCCCGTTTGGCGACAACATCGAGCGTGCTCACAAGAGCGGTGTGCAGTATATCGCACAGGCGGGTGGCTCGGTGCGTGACGACCATGTGGTAGAGACCTGCAACAAGTATGGCATTGCGATGGCATTCACGGGCATTCGCCTTTTCCACCACTAAATCCATGTACCATTTACCATTTACAATGTACAATCTCCGTCAAGGCATTTGACAAATGTGCCGCATGGCAAATTGTACATGGTACATGGTACATTGTAAATATCTATGGCTTCAAACAGTGAAATCCAGTATGCCATCATGAATGGCATTCACTTCGGCAAGGGCGGGGGCGAGAAGCGGGAAGACCCTAACAAGGTGAAGACGAAGGCTCGGAAGAAGGGCTATCAGACGGGTGCCCACAAGTCGGGTGCCGCCAAGCACAAGGCGGAGATTCGCCAGCGTGTGAAGAGCCGTCCCTCGCAACGAAAAGGATAGGGTGTGATGGCACGTTGGGTCATCATCGGATGTGTGCTGCTCAGCATGATTGCTTGCAACGATTCGTCGGGCAATCGTGTTGGGCAGTCTCCGTATGCCCATGCTGCGGCGGAGGGGAATCCGCACTTCGACTTGCCGCAGATTCAGCAGAACGGCGAACTGATTGTGCTGACGCTTTATGGCCCCGAGAGTTACTTCGAGTTTCGGGGGGAGGACTTCGGTTTGCAGTATATGATTGTGCGTGAGTATGCTAAGAGCATTGGTGCAAGTGTGAGGGTGGAAGTGTCTCGCAATCAGAAGGATTTGGTGGAGAAACTGATGAATGGGGAAGGGGATGTCGTTGCCTATCGTGTTGATATGGCTGACTCTCTTGCTGCGGTGCTGGACTATGTGGGAGGCAGGGAGATGAACGCTTTTCTTGACAGCATCGCCCGCCAACGCAAGGACGACTCGTTCCGTCCCCGTGAGCATTCGGCATGGGCTGTCCGCAAGGATTCGCCCTTGCTTTCAGCGTCCTTGGCTCAGTGGATGGCAGAGAGGGAAGGTGACTTCTTCGAGTACACCACCATTCGTGTGAAGTCGAGCAATGGCCGCACCTACACCCCTCGTCGCAAGGTGTCTTCGCCCATCCTCAATGCTGCCCGTGGACAGATTTCGCTCTACGACGACATCTTCAAGAAGTATGCCATGCAGTGTGGCTGGGACTGGAGGCTCATGGCTGCACAGGCTTATCAGGAGTCTGCCTTCGACCCCGAGGCTGTGTCTTATATGGGAGCGACGGGACTCATGCAGTTGATGCCCTCCACGGCACGAGATGTGGGGGTGTCGCCATCGGATGTGTTCGACCCTCAGCACAATGTGCGGGGTGCTGCCAAACTCATCAGCCAACTGAATGCCCGCTATGCGTTTATCGCCAATGCCGACGAACGCCTCAATTTCGTCTTGGCTGCCTACAATGCTGGTCCCGGGCATGTGGATGATGCCCGTGCGCTTGCCAAGAAGTATGGCAAAGACCCCAACGTCTGGCTGGGCAACGTGGATGCCTACGTGCTCAACATGAGTCAGCCCGAATACTACAACCAGACGGAGGTCAAGCACGGCTATTTCCGTGGCAGCGAGACCTACGACTATGTGAACAGCATCCGTGCTCGTTGGAGCGAGTACAGGAAAAAAATCCACTAAACTTTCTGAAGTTAAGAAGATATAGGAAGATAAAAGAAGATAGCCGCTTTTCAGCGGCGGAGATAGAGGACGGTACCTTGCTAATAGCATGAGATACGTCTTTTATCTTCTTCTATCTTCTTCTATCTTCTTCTAACTCCTTCTATCTACAAAGCAAACGGAAATGCCGAAACTTAAAAGCGGAAGTCTAATTGCACGTCCACAAAGTTGTAGTTGTGTTTGTCGGGATTGGCAATCGAACGGTCGTTCACACGGGCATATTCAGCGTTGAGTTGCAAATTCTTTGTGAAGAAATAGTTCAAGCCTACTTCGTACATCGTTTTTGACGAATCCCATTCCTTCGACTGGCGGTAGCACTGGTAACGTGCTTTGGCGTGCAGTTTCGACTTCACGACAGGTACGATGCCCAAAGCATACCATCCGTCAGCCTTGTCGCCCTTGCTGATGTCGATGACGCGTGTGTTGTCGCCAGCCTTGGCAGCACCCCATCCCTGAGAGTGGATGTATTCGGCTCGGAAGGTGTATTCGTTTTTGTCATACTCAGCCGAGAAGGCGTAGCGGTTTTTCTCGCCGATGCCGTTGCGTGAACCTGTCCATCCGAAGGCACCCACACGGACACCCTCCACTGGCATCACCCAAAGACCGCCGATGACATCCTTGCGATTGTCCAAGTCTTTCTGGTTGATACCCTCACCGTTGTAAACACCCACCTGATAGTGCAACAGGCGACGACCTTTGCTGTTGGGGAAGAGGTCGCCCTGCACCTGCAAACCGATGTCACGTCCGCTCGAAGCCTTCTCGCCCGTTCGGTCGCCAAAGGCAACCAGATTGTTGATGACCATTGCGTAGGAATACCACCCCTGCGTGATGGGGTTCATGGGGTTTTCAAATGAGAAAGCACGCTTGAACTGTCCCACCTTGACGCGACACTCCTTGTACTTCGCCCATTCGGTGTAGAGGTCAACGAGCATGAAGGTTGAGTTGCCAGGACCTGCATTGGATGTTCCTTGTCCCTGAATACGCCAGTCGAAGTCGCCAATCTTGCCGTCTAAGATGAGACGCATCAGGCGAAGATTGAACTCATTGTGCTTGCCATCTTCCTTGTCTTCAGCCTGATATTGCAACATACCATAACCACTCATCTTGATGTTCTTCACCCACTGGGGAACTTCAATCGTGGTGTTTTTCTCTTGTGCGTTGACGCTCAACGCAAAGGCCATCATCATGAGGCCTGCTGTCAGTAGTTTCTTCATATTGAGAATGATTTGGTTTTTCTTTTGGCAAATATACGATTTTTTTCTCCATCAGTATGCTTTCATGCTGTTTTTTTCGTGCCTTTGCCTCAAATACGAACCTAATGTCTCTATTTTTAATCCATATCTTATGAAAATCGGACGATTCATTCCCTGTCATGTCTTCAAAAATCTCCTAAAAATCTGTGAGAAGTGGCTCTCAAAACGCTGGCTCGAGCCAAAAGGGGCATTGGCTCAAGCCAGAAGTCGATTGGGACGAGCCAGGTTTTTCACCCCTTTCTTGACTCGACCAGATCACTAATCCATTCTCTACCTATCATTATTGTTGTTTTGTATGGGTATTCCTTTCCTTTTGTATCAACTCGTATCACCTTTTCACATTGTCATCATTCTAAACGACCAGTGACACGAAGATACTCCGTCTCGTAAATCTTCTGTTGCGTCTGTGCTTCAATGAGGTTGCTGCGTGCCTGCGACCATTGACTTTGTGCATCCAGAAGGTCTGTCATGGTACATAGTTGATTGTCATATTTCTGGCGCATCACACGCAGGTTCTCATCGGCCTGCTGACGACCCACCGTAGCGGTCTCCACCATTCGTTGACTGTCGATGATGTTCTGAACGGCCTTGTGAACCTCGACACGCATGCCTCGCTCGTTCTGCTGCAATTGCAGCATGGTATCGCTGAGGTCAAGTTTCGCTTTCTTGACCTTCTTCAGTTCAGCACCCCAGTGGAAGATGGGCAGGCTGACAGAAAGCAGAGCCATGGGGCTTCCACCGCTAATGGTATGGTTGATATCCTGAGAATCAATACCGGGCAAGGTCATGCCACCCTTCAGTTTCAGGTTGTCGTAGTGTGAATACCGACCCACAAGGGCTACTGTTGGCAGATAGTTGGAACGTGCCTTCTTCACCAGAACTTCGCTGGCCTTTACCTGCTGCTGAAGCAAAAGCAGGTCAGGACGGGAGGAGAAGTCTTCGCTGAGACCAGAAAATTGTGAATTTTGAATTGAGAATTGTGAATCAAAAATTGTGTCTGTAGGAATGATGGTCTGTTCTAAATCAGCACCAATCACGTTTGCCAACGCCCATCCGCAGAGTTGTTCGCCATTACGAGCCTTCTGTAGTTGATAGTTGATTTCATTCTGTTTGGTAGCAATACGCAGTAAGTCGTTCTCTGTTGCCATCTGAACGCTGGTGGCCAGTTCCACCTGGTGATAGAGTTCCTGCATCTGGAGGGCATATGCTTCCAGCATTTGCACTTTCGAATGCACGGCTATGAGCGTATAGTAGGCATTGTCAACATCGGCAATAACCTGCATACGAACCTTGCGCAACTCTTCCTCGCTGACGGTCTGACCGATTCTTGCCAAGCGGTTGGCGGATGTTATCTGTCCTCCAGCATAGAGTGGCTGGGTAAGACTGATGCCAGCCAAATAGGTTCCGCGTGTCTGCAACGACAATCCTAAGAAGTCCTGATCCAACAGGTCTATATTCTTTGTATGGACTAACGTAAGTGAACCGTCCACCTTGGGCAAATATTGGGCAAAGGCTATTTGGCGGTCGAGCGTCGCCTTTTTAACTGCGTTGTCGGCAGTCTTGATTTTCTCATTATATTCCAAGGCAAGGCGTCGGCAGTCTTGCAGGCTCAGAGGCCTTTCCCCCTGTTCCTGACCATACGCAGGGAGACACAATATCAATGTAAGCAATAATATATTTTTCATGCTTTTTCTGTTTTTTTGACTTTGAAAATGGTTGAATAGAGGATGGGCAAGAACACCAGAATAATGAGTGTTCCAATAGCCAGACCAGACATGATGCAGACGGCCATAGAACCATACATCGGGTCGCTAATCAGCGGAGCCATACCTAAAATGGTGGTCAATGAAGCCATGATGACAGGGCTCGTACGACTGACGGTGGCATTCACGACGGCATCATAGGCAGGGAGTTTCTCCTCGTTGCGCAGGCGGTTAATTTCATCAACAAGCACGATGCCGTTCTTGATCATCATGCCGATGAGACCCATTGCACCGAGAATGGCTATAAAGGTGAACGGCATGCCTAAGAGCAGCAGTGCTGGTACGATGCCGACAATGATGAAGGGCAGGCAGAACACAATGATCAGCACCTGTTTCCAACTATTGAACAACAGGAGCATGATGACCAGAATGAGCACGAAAGCGATGGGGAAGAGACCCAATATTGAGCCAGCGGCTTCGCCAGAACTACCTCCTTCGCCCTGCCAAGACATCGAATAGCCCTGTGGCAGTTCAATGGCTTCGATTGCCTCGCGGATGTCTTCCTCCACTTTCTTTGGTGTCGCGTCTTCAAGGTCGGGATTCGGGTCACACTCGGCCTGGATAGTGCGCTGTCCGTTGCGACGGAAAATGTAGTCCTCCTCCCACTCCAAATGAATGTCGCTGTTTACAGTGCTTAGCGGAATGCTATTGGCCAATCGGCTTTCTATATCTTCGACACTCGTGGTGCCCATCATCAAGCCCTTGACATCTTCTGGGGTGATGTGAAGATTCAGGGTGCTCCAGACAGGTATGGTGGTAATGTTTTTGATTTTAGAACCATCCTCATTGCGTACCTGCATCTGGACAATGATTTTTTTGTCCTGGTCGCTGATGACACCTACAGGCAATCCGTCTGTAGCAGCAAGCAATGCACTGGCTACGTTCTCACGGTTCAGTCCACTGCGCAGAGCATCAGTCTGCACATAGTTGGTCACGATGGCTTTTCCTTTGTTCTTCCAGTTGTTCTGTACAGAGTAGGTATCTGCATATTTCGAGCCTCGCATAATGTTTTCGGCCTGATGCACCAGATTGCGCAGAACCTCGGGGTCCGGTCCCTGAAATTCCACTTCTACGGTGTGGGTGGTGCTGATGCTAAAGTTATAATTGCGGAATCGGATATAGGCATCGGGATAAGCAGCACGTAACTGTGGACGGATCTCCTTGATGACGGATTTCATGGTCTTGAAATCCTTGCAGTCAACAATAAGTTCTCCATCATTGCTGCTACCGTTATTCATCGGGCGCACCAGGCTGTAACGCACAGGCGACGAACCCATGGAGGCGGCCACGCGGTCAATTCTCGGATTTTTCAGCAACGTGTCGGTGATGGACAGTAAGTCTTCACGCACACGATCGGGGCTGGCCTGATCGGGCAGGTGGTACTCTACCACAAACTGGCCGTAGTCAAAGTCGGGGAAGAATACCTGCTTCACTTTCGTGAAGCCGAATCCGCAGGCAATCAGCAGCACTAACATAACGGCAATTGTGGCATATCGGAAATCAATGAGTCTGCCTATCAGTTTGCGAATGATACCTTGCAGTTTCGTTTCCTTCACCTCGCCGTCACCAGTCTTCTCTTTCGAGCGCACAGGCATCCATGCCACCACGCAGGACGGCACTTGCACCATCGCCATCACCCATGAAGCCAGGAGCGAGATGCAGAGCACCAGAAACAGGTCGCGGCAATACTCGCCAGCCGTGCTCTTGGAGAGGTATGTGGGGAAGAAGGTGAGAACGGCAATAACAGTTGCACCCAGCATCGGCAGCGCCGTGTTGTTGACAATATTATATAGGTATGACTTGGGGCCAAGTCCTCGTTTCCTATCTACCAGTATGCCGTCCATCACCACGATAGCATTATCCACCAACATACCCATTGCCACGATGAATGCACCAAGTGAGATACGCTGCAAGGTGCTGTCGGCCAGGAGCAGGACAGGAAACGTGATGAAGATGGCAAGCACCAGACTTGTGCCAATAATCATGCCGCCACGGAAGCCATAACTGAACATCAGCACGACAATCACAATGAGCACGGATTCCAGCAGATTGATGAGGAAACCGTTGACGGCGTTTGTCACTTGGTCTGCTTGGAAGAATATCTTGTCGGTCTCGAATCCCACAGGCACGCGCTCCATCACCTCGGTCAGTTTCTTGTCAATAGCCTTACCCACATCGGGCACAATGGCATCGTCATTCAGAGTGATACTGATGCCAAGGGCGGGCTTTCCGTTAACGAAGAAACCGTCTGTCTGCGGCTCCTTGTAGGTACGCTCTACCTTGGCTATGTCGCCAATGCGGATTTGCTTGTCAGTAGTGGTGCTGATGAACATGTTGGCGATGTCCTGTTCGTCTTCCAGTTCGTTGTTCACGCGAACTTGCAGACGGTCATCACCATTCTCATAATTGCCTGCATTCACTGTCTTGCCAGCGTTCTGGAGGCCCAGCATAATCTGCGTCGGGAGGATGCCTGTACGTGCCAGTTTCTCCTTGTCGATAATGATGTTGATGACTTCGGAGCGTGTGCCGATAATGTTGATGCGCTTCACGCCCTTCACCGTCAGCAGTTCACGGCGCACCAGTTTGGCATACTTCTCCATCTCGGAATAACTGTAGCCATCTCCCATGAAGGCATAGAAAAGGCCATAGACATCCAGCATGTCATCCACAACGATGGGTGCATAGCAGCCTGAGGGCAGTTTGGACTTTACGTCATTGGTTTTACGACGTAGTTGGTCGAAGTGTTGTTCCATCTCGGACATCTTCACCTTGTCCTGAAATTTTACGCCGATGATTGCCATGCCCGGACGGCAATCGGTATTCAGTTCCTTCACATCGGCCAGCGTGCGCAACTCGTCTTCCATCACCTGCACAGCCTCCAGTTCTACCTCGTGAGCCGTGGCACCAGGATAAATCAACACTACTGAGGCTTGCTTTACAGCAACAGCGGGGTCTTCCAGTTTGGGCATTTTGATGTAACTTAATATGCCCATGAAGAGGATGCCCACAACAAAACTCCAGAATATGATAGGTCGTTTGACAAAGAATTCTGTCAGTGCTCTTGCATTCATAATTATCAATTGTCAATTATCAATTATCATTTGTCAATTATCAATTGTTATAAGAGGTCTCCTACGTTAGTGCTGTGCTGTGCTACAATCTTCACCTTGTCACCATCATGCAGCGCTTTTACACCGGCTTTCACCACTTGGTCTGTAGCCGAGATGCCGCTCTCCACTACTGCCATACCTTCTGAATCCACCTTATGGGCCGTGATGGCATGACGCTTCACTATATTGCCTTGTTCAACCACCCATACGTAGGTCTTGCCGCCTTCCTCAAAGATAGCATGGGCAGGAATAGACAGACCACTGACAGTCATGTCTCCCCCCATCTCTATATAAACATCAACGTTCACACCAGGGTTCAGTTGTCCGTCGATGGCATATTTCACAGTAAACAACTGGTTGGCATCTGCTTTGGCAAGTACACTCTTCTTGTGCAGGTTATAGCGCTCGCCTGCGGCTATGCAGTAGGCCTCAGTAGTGCTGCTCAGAAAACGATACACATCATCGGGGATGTTCACTTCCACCTCCAAACCGTGCGTATCCACAATGTCCATTACAGGCATTCCTGCGCTGACCATCTCTGAAGGTTCAAAGTTCACTTTCTGAACGGTACCATCCACGGGAGCCGTTAGTCGAGTGTAACTCAACTGATTCTTGGCGTTCTGCAATTGTATGCGCCGTTGTTCCAATCCACTTGTCGCCTTCTCAAAGTCATTGCCCGAGAGGCTGTTAGTCTCATGCAACTTGCGCAGCCGTTCCACCTCGTTCTTCAACTGGTCGTACTGTGTCTGTGCGGCATCCACCTGCAACTGATAGTCCTTGGTGTCGAGTGTGGCAACTAATTGTCCTTTTCTGACATGCGTGCCTTCCTTTACCAAAATATGCATAATCTGCCCCGGAGTACGGAAACTCAGGCTTACTGTGCTGTTTTCCTTCACAACGCCTGAAAAATTCTTCACAGTAGTCTCCTGGCGGTTTAGTGGTTGCACCGTCATTACATTGCGTATTTTTGTCTCGGCGTTTTTCTTTTCGTTAACACCACACGCTGTTAGCAGACCTGCTGCTGTCAGCGTCAAAACAAAGAAATTAATAGTTTTCATCCTTTTTTATTAATATTAATAGAATTCTGTCCTCAATGCAATTTTTTCATTTTCCTTTTTGAAATTTCATTCGATATTCCATCGGTGTCATACCCAAGTGTTCTTTGCAGTATTTGCCAAAGAACGAGGGATTGGGGAAATTTAAGTCGTACGAAATTTCCTGCATCGTCATACCCGTGAAACGCAGACGATACTCTATCGCTTTCAAGGTATAGAGTTGTATATAGACACTCGGCTTACGATTCATCACTTCCTTGAGAATGGTAGAGAGGTATTTCGGTGTGACATTCAGTTGGGCGGCAAATTCATTCACCCTGCGGATGCGACCGTCACTATTTTCCACCAACCTCATGAAATTGTCGATAATCCGCTTCTTATAAAAGAATGTATCGGGTCCTTTTTGATGGCCTCTTTCAACCGCTCGCTCTGAATTATGTCGCATCATTGCCAATATTTCCAGCAGGAAAGTGCCCAAGAGTGAATGTACGATATTGGAACTAAGCGGAGATGTCAAATACTTCATCCTGTTGCATAGCAATTGGAAATAGGTGTCGCAAAACTTGATATCGTCATGGGTGAGATGGACAACAGGTTGCAGTTTGAGCAGCGACAAATCTGTCAGATGGATTTGATTATATATATTGATGTTCCAAAGTTCGCTACGTGAAAACCAAATCTGTCGGCAATTAAAATCCGGTGATGCCATCAAGTTACTGACCGTGCTGTGAACCATATAGAGAAACAGGTCATTCTTTTGTATCTGCACAACATTGCCGTCATATTCGAACTGTGCCCTGCCTTTAGTACAAAAGATAATAATGCCGTGATTTTGTAAACAAATGGCACCTGATGGTACTTTGCCAATATTCTCCATCACGACCACGTCATCGCTATCATCTATTCTATAAGTGTCATTCCCCTTGCGAGGTTTTAAATCCTGTATTTCCATGGCGTCAATATCTCCGTGCTGCTCTTTTTAATTTTCAAGTGCAAAATTAGACATTTATATCTTATTTTCAATGTTCTATTTTTCTTTAAATCTGCTCTATCGTAAGAAACAAAAAGGTGGAATAGGTGATAAATGGAGAAATAAAGAACATTGCATTGTCCTCACTTAATCGTAACTTTGCACTCGAAAAACCGAACGAAAGGCAAATGAAACATTTATTTTTTATTTTGATGACGCTGGCGGTGGGACTGACAGCCTCTGCCCAAAGCAAACGTGAAGTGATGCGTGAACGTGTGGACAGCGTGTTGCGCAAGAACTATGAGAAGGGTTCCCATGACACCCTCTACATGAAACGTCCTGACAGCAAACTGACACTGAAACAGAGAACCAACCTCTCAGGCTACTACCAGCATTCCAAATTCAGCGAAAATGGCAACCACTATAACGCCAAACTCAACACTGACACCCGGGGGAACCGTCAGTGCAGCAGCCACCTACTATGGGATAACGGCAGGTCTGGCACTCAATCCTGCCCGTCTGTCTGGCAAGAACAAAGACCTGGAGTTCAACCTCAACGCCTATGGCAACCGCTTCGGGCTGGAGGCCAACTACCAAGAATCCAAGACCCTCTCTGGCGACATCAACTACAATGACGGCAGTTTCCACCTGAGCAGGGGGGATGTGAAGTTGACACTCGTCACTCGTCACCGTGACAGGATACTACGCCTTCAACCACCGTCACTTCTCTTATCCCGCAGCCTTCACGCAGTCATACATCCAGAAGCGGTCGGCAGGTTCATGGCTTGTCGGCACCACCTATCAGGGCGGTAGAATCAAAACCACCGACGATGCCCCCGTCGAGTTGGGCAAGACACGCATCACCATGCATACTTTTGCCATTGGTGGTGGCTACGGCTACAATCTCGTAGCAGGTAAATGGCTCTTCCATGCCTCCTTCCAGCCCAGTCTGATTCTCTTCAATGACAACGACATCGAAGAAAATGGTGTGAAGCGTGATGGTAAAGTTCACTTCCCAGAGGTCATTACCAACACCCGTGCTGCCATCGTCTATCACATCAGCCAGAAATACTTCGTCGGCTCCACCTTCCTCTTCAACACCACTCTCTTGGGCGATAACGACGATTACACGCGTCAGACCAAATGGCGTGCCCGTGCCTTCTTTGGTTTCCGCCTGTAAACTAAAAATCTTGTTCCTTGCCTTTTTCGTGCCTTTGCCTCAAATACGGACCTAATGTCTCTATTTTAACCCCTATCTTATGAAAATCGGACGATTCATTCCCTGTCATGTCTTCAAAATCCCCCTAAAAACTCTTTCTTCATCCTTCCGAACAACCTCTTCCGCAATAGGACAAAATGACACACTCGTCACCTCGAAAGTGGTGTGACTCACATCGCCCGGGCGGTCTGAGTCACACCGCCGAGGCGGTCTGACTCAGACCGCTTCCGACGCTTCCTGCGTGCCGTTTATGCCAAGACGAAATTGACATCCCCACCCAAAAGGGGAAAAGATGCTCCCCCCACATAACGTATGAAAAATCTGCATAACCCGAATCGAACATTAATAAATTCATGAATAATTCGTGGTCAATTCATGGAAATTCATGTTTTATCTTAAACATAAATTATCACGAATTAACCATGAATTATCATCAATTTTATGTCAATATTCTAATTCCCAATTCGGGGTAAATCATCAAGAAACGGCACGTTTCTATCGGCAAGTGCCAACAGCACGATTGAACAGATGGAGCAGATTAGTCTTCAAATCACCCTCCAAAATCTCTTGATTCATCCCTCAGAAAACACTTCCTCAGAAGACACGAGCATGGGAACAGAGTGATGACGAGCGTGAGGCCGAGGTGATGACGAGCCTCAGAGCAGAGTGATAACGGGCAAGAGGATTCGGAAGACACGGGCAAGAGGCGGAGCAAGATACGGGCATGAGAACTCGGAAGACACGGAACACAGCCGTTCGAGATGACGGGCATGAGGGTGAGGAAGACATTGGCAAAAGAGTTAGGAAGACATTGAATATTGTTTTCACGGCTACAAGGATTTATATTTTGTAGCCGTGTTGGGTATAGAATACAAATCGGAGCATTGGATGGTAGTGTCCAATGCTCCGATTTGTGTTTATGGGAATAATCGTAATGTGCCTGATTAGTTTGCTGCTTCGAACTCTTTGAGGAAGCGGACATCGTTCTCGGAGAAGAGACGGAGGTCTTTCACCTGGTACTTGAGGTTGGCGATGCGTTCGATGCCCATGCCGAAGGCGTAGCCCTTGTACTTGGTGGAGTCGATGCCGTTGGCTTCGAGCACGTTGGGGTGTACCATGCCGCAACCGAGGATTTCCAGCCAGCCGGAGCCTTTGCACATGCTGCAACCCTTGCCTTTGCAGAGGGTGCAGGAAACGTCCATCTCGGCACTGGGTTCGGTGAAGGGGAAGTAGGAGGGGCGGAGACGAATCTGGGTGTCTTCGCCGAACATCTCCTTGGCAAAGAGGAGGAGGACTTGCTTGAGGTCGGTGAAGGAAACTTGCTCATCCACGTAGAGTCCCTCCACCTGATGGAAGAAGCAGTGGGCACGGGCGGAGATGGCTTCGTTGCGATACACACGACCGGGGCAGAGCACTCGGATGGGGGGCTGCTGCTTTTCCATCACACGTGCCTGCACCGAACTGGTGTGGGTGCGAAGGATGATGTCGGGGTGTGCCTCCACGAAGAAGGTGTCCTGCATGTCGCGGGCAGGGTGGTCTTCGGCAAAGTTCATGGACGAGAACACGTGCCAGTCGTCTTCCACCTCGGGACCTTCGGCGAGCGAGAAGCCGAGGCGTGAGAAGATGTCGATGATTTCGTTCTTCACGATGGTGAGCGGATGGCGAGTGCCGAGACCGACGGGGTAGGCGGTGCGGGTGATGTCGAGGTGGTTCACTTCGGTTTCCTGCACGGCGAACGTGTCGCGGAGGGCATTGATCTTGTCCTGTGCCTTGTTCTTGAGTTCGTTGATTTTGATACCGATTTCCTTCTTCTGCTCGGCAGGCACGTTGCGGAAATCGTTCATGAGGGCAGGGATGACTCCTTTCTTGCTCAGGTATTTGATGCGAAGTTGTTCAATCTCTTCGGCGGAGTGTGCTGTGAGACCCTCAACCTCGTTGAGTAAACTTTGAATTTTGTCTAACATATCTTGATGTTGTGTATTGTTTGATGAAAAAACTGTGCAAAGGTACAAAAAGTTTCACATAAAAGATGTATCTTTGCAAAGTTTTTGTAAAATCTTATGAGAAAAGGTTTAGTTCAAGCAGTTGTTGTCATGGGGCTTTTGACTTCATGCAAGGATGGGAAGATGCAGAATGTTTTTGCATCGGAGGACGAAGCGGAGGAAGATTCCGTAGAGATGTTTGTGGGCGACACACTCCATTTGTTTGACGAAGTGGAGGAGCCGCCTGCCAGCGTGGATGAATTGTTTGTGGACTTTTTCTATAATTTTGCGGGCGACGCTCATTTCCAGAATCAGCGAATCGCTTTTCCGCTTCTCTGCAAAGATGGGGAAGAGGAAACGAAACTCACCAAGCATGAGTGGAATGAATGGAACCAGTTTGGCGAACAGGATTTCTACTCGGTCATTTATGAGCGTGAACAAGACCTTGAACTGCAGAATGACACGACGATTCAAAGTGTTGACGTGGAATGGATTCATCTGAAGGAGGGGAAACTGGAAAAGTATGGCTTTGACCGTGTGAATGGCAAGTGGATGCTGACGGAATTGCAGACGGAAAGGAGCAGCGAGACGCCGAATGGCGATTTCTTGCAATTCTATAGTCAATTCGTTGCCGACAGCGTGTTTCAGCGTGAGGCATTGGCTGTTCCTGTGAGGTTGATTCTTACATCTGCCGACGAAGAGGAGGACGTGCAGGAAGAAACGCTCTCTGCCGACGACTGGTTTAACCTGAGGGCGGATTTGCCTTTCCTGAACGGGTCGTTGGTGAATCTCGACTATGGGCAGACGTGCATCAGTCAGAACCGCAAGACGCTGATGATGCAGGGACTGAGCAACGGATTGCTGATGAAGTTCCGATTCAACAAGGAAGGTGACGACTGGAAACTGATAGAGATTGAATACTGATGAAAGAGTACAATGATTATAGTTTGCTGAATCACAACACGTTTGGTATGGATGTTTGTGCCAAGCGTTATGTGGAGTATGACAGCGAGAGAGAACTTCAGGCTTTGATTCCAACGCTCAAAGGTGATGTGCTGCACATGGGTGGCGGCAGCAATCTGCTCTTCAAGGGGGACTTTGAGGGGACGGTGTTGCATAGTGCCATCAAGGGTGTCGAAGTGGAGGAAGAAAACGAGCGTGAGGTGCTGGTGAGGGCAGGTGCCGGTGTTGTGTGGGATGATTTTGTGGCATGGGCGGTTGAGCATGGATATGGTGGTGTGGAAAACTTGTCGCTCATTCCTGGCGAAGTGGGGGCGAGTGCCGTGCAGAACATTGGGGCGTATGGCGTGGAGGCAAAAGATGTGATTGCGTTGGTGGAGGCGATAGCATTGCAGAGTGGCCAGAAGCGTTGTTTCGGCACAGCGGAATGTGATTATGCCTATCGCCAGAGCATTTTCAAGAAGGAGTGGAAGGGCAAGTATGCCATCACATACGTGACGTATCGTTTGCAGAAGGAGCCTGTGCTGAAGTTGGAGTATGGCAATATCAAGGCGATGTTGGCAGACAAGGCGAATGTGACCATTGCAGATGTGCGACAGGCGATTATTGATATTCGTAACGCCAAACTGCCTGACCCGAAAGTGCAAGGCAATGCAGGTAGTTTCTTCATGAACCCTGTGGTGAGTCGGGAGAAGTTTTTGGCAATTCAGAAGGACTATCCTCGGATGCCTTACTACGAAGTGGAGGGTGGCGTGAAAATTCCTGCGGGGTGGATGATTGAGCAGTGCGGATGGAAAGGTAAGTCGCTTGGTAGGGCAGGGGTGCATGACAAACAGGCATTGGTGCTGGTGAATCTCGGCGGTGCAACGTCGGAGGAAATCATCACGCTGTGCAACACCATTTGCTGCGATGTGAAAGAGAGATTTGGAATAGACATTCATCCAGAAGTGAACTTGATATGAAAATTACGATACTAGGATGCGGCACCTCTTGTGGTGTGCCTCAAATCGGCTGTCCTTGCGATGTCTGTACTTCTACCGACCCGAAAGACAAACGGCTGCGTACTTCGAGCCTCGTCGAAGTGGGTGGCAAGCACATTTTGATTGATTGCGGTCCCGACTTCCGTGAGCAGATGCTTCGTATCGACTTTAAGCCTCTCGATGCCGTCCTTATCACGCATGAGCACTATGACCATGTGGGTGGATTGGACGACCTCCGTCCTTACAGCATCTTTGGCGATGTCGATGTGTATGCCGAGAAGTTCTGTATTGACCATCTGATGGAACGCATTCCTTATTGCTTCACACCGAAAGAAAAGCGTTATCCTGGTGTGCCAGCCCTCAATCTGATTGAGATAGAGCCTCACGTGCCTATCGTGATAAAGGACGTAGAGAAAGAGCCAATGGCATCGGAGTATCTGGAAGATGCGGTGAAGATGAAGCGTCAGCAGGTGTGGGACGAACTGAAAAGGCGGAAGGAACAGGAAGGGGAATCGGAGCATTATGATGTGGAAATCATGCCGATTCGTGTCATGCACGGCAAACTCCCCATTGTCGGTTTCCGCATTGAGAACTTTGCCTACATCACCGACATGAAGACCATTCCGGATTCTGAATATGCCTATCTTGAGGGCGTTGATTACATGATTGTCAATGGACTTCGCCACAAAGAGCATCCCAGTCATCAAACCATCGAAGAGGCGATTGCTTTCTCTCGGCGTCTTGGTGTGAAAGAGACATGGCTCGTCCACATGAGTCACCACATCCGTCCTCATGCCATCGAAGAAAAAGATCTGCCCGAAGGCATCCATCTGGCATACGATGGTGAAGTGATAGAATTTTGACTTCAAAGATAATTTGACGAGAACGAAAAAGGCAACCGAACAATCGGTTGCCTTTTATATTATAAATAATGTGTAAATCTTACAAACTCATGTTCTGCAAGAACGAAATGAGTACACCGGCTGCTACGGCAGAGCCAATCACGCCAGAGACGTTGGAGGACATGCAGTAGTTGAGCACGTGGTTCTTGGGGTCGTACTTGGTGGAAATCTCGTTGCAGACGCGAGATGCCATAGGCACGGCTGAAAGACCTGTTGCACCGATGAGCGGATTGATTTTTTTCTTGGAGAAGAGGTTCGTAATCTTCACCATGCAGATACCAGAAGCAATCGAGAGGCCGAAAGCGAAGAAGCCGCCGACCACAATGCCGATAGTTGTCCAGTTGAGGAATGCCTGAACCGTCATGGTGGCACCCACGCAAAGACCAAGGAAGACGGTGGCGGTGTTCATGATGGAGTTGCTGATGGTGTCGAACAGACGGCTGGTGTCAGAACCAATCTCCTTCAGCAAGTTACCGAACATGAGCATACCAATCAGAGATACGGCTGATGGTACGAGCAACGCTACAATGGTAGTCACAGCAATCGGGAAGATAATCTTGATGACCTTCTCGTTCTTCATTTTCTGACCAGAAGGATAAAGTTTGTCTTGCTCCTTCATGTTGATTTTCAGTTCCTTCTCGGAGCATAGCAGTTTCACCACGAGTGGGATGATGACTGGTACGAGCGCCATGTAAGAGTAAGCCGCAATGGCGATGGGTGCAAGAAGGTGAGGAGCCAACTTGATGGTTGTGAAGATGGCGGTAGGGCCATCAGCACCACCGATGATGCCGAGCGATGCAGCCTCCTTGATGTTGAACTGTCCTGAAGCCACAGCGATGATGAGCACAGCGAAGATACCCATCTGTGCAGCAGCGCCGAAGATGGAGAGGCGAAGGTTGCGGAGCATGGGACCGAAGTCGGTCAAAGCACCCACACCCATGAAAATCACTGGAGGGAGGAAACCTGTCTTGATGAGCATGTAGTAGAGGAAGTTCATCAATCCGAGGTCGTGAGCAATCTGGGGAAGCGACATCTCCCAGATGTTCTCTGCCAGCACCTTTCCTGAAGCATCGACAATACGTCCGGCTTCGTCTGCCTGATACACACCCATGTCGCCGCCGGGGAAGTTGGCAATCAACACGCCGAAGGCAATGGGGATGAGCAGCAGGGGCTCGAAGTGCTTGACGATGCCGAGGTACAGAAGTACGAAGGCAAGCAGATACATGATGAGGTAGGTACCGTTTGACGCGATGATGTCGCTGAACGCAGTCATCTGGTACACATTATTCAGTATTTCTTCCATATTTAAGCCATTTTCATGATTGGGTCATCTTCTTCTACAGAGTCGCCTGAGTTGACGAGGATGGCTGTGATGGTGCCTGCCTTGTCAGCACGGATGGCGTTGAAGGTCTTCATTGCCTCGATGTAGCCGAGAGTGTCACCAGCCTGTACAGCGTCGCCCACCTTCTTAGGAGTCTCTGAGTTGTCTTTCACGAGGTAGAACTTACCCTCCAGTGGAGCGAGGATGTCCTCACCTTCACCAGCAGGGGCAGCAGCGGGTGCGGCACCTGCGGTTGGAGCAGCAGGAGTGGCGTCGCCGTAAGCGATTTCCACCTTGTAGTTCACGCCGTTCACCTGAACAGTCACGCTCTTAGGACCTTCGGCACCTGCGGCTGGTGCGTTCTTGGCAGCCTTACGCTTTGCCAAGTCAGCCTCGAAGTCAGCCTTTGCCTTACCGCTCTTGTAAGCACGATACTGCTCTGGGTGCATAGCGAGTTCAAAGAGTTCCTCGTCGTCCTCGCCGAGTTCCCAACCGTTCTCCTGCATCTCCTTCTTAAACTCATCGAGTTTGTCGGGATAGTAAGACTGTGGGTCTTCGGTCTCGAACTCACGACCCTGCTCTTTTGCCATCGCAATGAGTTCAGGAGCCACAGGGCCAGGCAACTGACCTGCCTTGCCAAGAATCATGTCCCAGATGGTGTCGGCAATCATGCTCCAACGCTCCTTGCCTTTCTCCATCTGAATCACGTTCATTAGGGCGAGGTTCTTCACATACTGAGAGAATGGAGTCACGAGGCAAGGATAACCGACCTTTGGCCAAACGTATGCCACCTCGTCGAAGAGTTTGATGAGCAGGTCGTCGGTGGTCAGTTCTGGCTGATTGTTCTTCACCTTCCACTTGTTAAGCGACTTGAGGTTGTCCTCCAAGTCGGTCATCAGCGAACCCATCATGCCACCAGGAAGACCTGGCTTGACGAGCAGCGAGTTGTTGATGTGGTTGAGGTCGGGGATGTAGTAGCCAAGGAAGTCATCGCACATCTCCTGAATCTGTGTGCGTACCTCCATGTAGGCGGCCATATTGATTTCCTTCACCTTGAAGCCTGCATCCTTCAGCATCTCCTGCACGGCGATGATGTCGGCGTGACCAGTACCCCAAGAGAGAGGAGACATACCTGTATCCACATAGTCGCAACCTGCCTCGCAAACCTCGAGGATAGAAGCCATGTTGAAGCCAGGGCCAGCGTGAGAGTGATACTGGATGACGATGTCCTTCTTCAGTTTCTTGATGCCCTCCACAATCTTGCCGAGCGATACAGGGCGACCGATACCTGCCATGTCCTTCAGACAGATTTCGTCAGCACCAGCGTCGATGAACTGCTTGGCGAGGTTCACGTAGTATTCCACGGTGTGGATAGGGGAGTAAGTGATGCAGAGGGCTGCCTGAGCAATCATGCCAGCCTCCTTGGCATACTTGATGGAAGGTATCACGTTGCGTGGGTCGTTCAATCCACAGAAAATACGAGTGATGTCAGTGCCCTGTGCCTTCTTCACCTTGTAGAAGAGTTTACGCACGTCCTTTGGCACTGGGCTCATGCGGAGGCCGTTCAGTGCACGGTCCAACATGTGCGTCTGGATGCCAGCCTCATGGAAAGGCTTTGTCCACTCACGGACAGACTTGTTAGGGTTTTCTCCGTAGAGAAGGTTTACCTGCTCAAAGCCACCACCGTTGGTTTCCACACGGTCGAAGCATCCCATCTTGATGATGGCAGGAGCCACTTTTACGAGTTGGTCCACACGAGGCTGATACTTGCCAGCACTCTGCCACATATCGCGGAAGACCAGTGAGAACTTTACTTCTTTTGCCATATTCTTTTTATCCTTAAAATTTTACCTTACAATTTTGTGATTTTTGCTGCACGACCCTTGCCGCCAGTGATTTGGCTGATGGTAGCGTCGATGATAGCCTTTGTGTTTGCGTCAATCGCCTCGATAGCCTTGGCAGCAGGAGCCACCTTCTTAGCCACCGTCTCTTCGGGAGCCCATTTGTTCACTGCCCAGATGAGGAGTTTGCCGAGATAAATCACAATGAGCAGCACGAGGAACACCGTGACCATACCGACAACGAGGAGCTGCAAAGCCCCATAAATGTCATTTGTAATCATATTCTGTAAAATTTAAATCTTTCTACGTTAAAAAACGGTGCAAATATACAAAAAAAGTCCCACATATTTAATAATATGCAAGACCTTTTTTGCAAAACGACACAAAAAGCAGGGTTTTAGGATGAAAATGGCATGAGATGGAGCCTCTTCACTTTATAGAGCCATTCAAATGTTATATAAGAGGCCCAACTATTCTGTCACTAAATCAGCCTCTTGTCCAGCAAGCCAGCCATCTATTTGCTCTTTTATCGTCAGAACAAAAGTCTTAGCATTTGGATATAGGTCATCGACCGTTCTCAAATCGTGAGTGATAAAATCGTCATAGTCACCTGTAGAACGTTTGGAAAATAGTTTGCTGTAAAACCTTCCTAACTCTGGAGACAGTTTTCCCGTCAGTACAAAATGTAGTCCTAATTTTTGTCGAACTCCCTCGTGCGATTTTACCTCAATCTTGTTTGCAATCAACCATGCACATGCTGCATAGAAACAGGCATAATACATTCTATTGACAGCCGTGTTATAAAATCCATTTTCACGATGACTTTCTACCTCCTTCAATGTCGCGATTGCATTCTGAATGCGATACCGCACAATGTCCACTCTTTGTTGGTCTGTCAGCATCATAAACGTATCCCTTCATTTTCGACATTAATGTAAAAGGGAGAGACTCGTTTGCCCCATTGCGACTTAGGCATAATGATGGGATTGATGAGCACACCAGTCTGGAGTTCAATCTGATAAAGAGGCGAGAAGATGGCATCTTCCTCTTCGCTGGTCACATTAGGCTGGTCAACCAAAATCAGCAAATCAATATCAGAGTTTTTTTGTGCATCCCCACGGGCCTCGCTTCCATATAGGCGAGCCTCCAGCCTATATGGACTCTTCTTCAATGCCTGTTGAATGTTTTGTACAATCTCCAATCGTCTCATAAGTCAAATCTTTTTGCAAAGATAGCAAATTTATCTTTCTCTGTCAAATCTCTGTACAAATATACAAAAAAAGTCTCACATATTTATTTTTTTTTGCAAAACGGCACAAAAAGTAGGGTCTTAGGATGAAAATGCTATGAGATGAAACAAAGAAAGATTATGTGGCAGTTCCAATCTCAACCTTTTCTTTTCGGCGGATTCAGATTAAAATTTTACCACAAGGTGTCCCATATAATAACTTGGGACATTATTCAGCCAAACTTCCATCTTTGAAGTTCCGTTGAACAATTCGTACCTTGTATCTATACCGTGGAATATATCATAGGCATCAAACATAACTGTAATATTCTTTTTGCGAGTAAATGAATAAGACAGAGAAACATTGCAGATGAACTCATTATTGTTCATGGCAGGGTCTTCATAACCACGTCGACTTATCACAGTGGCATCAGCAGATACACTCATGCCAAATGGCGTTGTATAGACGACTTGTCCACCATAATTGATTTTTATTCTGTTGAGAGTATTGAAACTGCTCAGATTGCCGACTGAATATCTCCAGTCAACCCCACCATTAAGAGTTGAAGAAAACTGTCCCAGCGTGTAGGTTAAGGAAAGTCTTTGGTCTAACTTGCCTGTATTGATTTTGCAAAGCATGTCTGTATCCCAATCGTATGCCATTGCATATCCTACATTATGGATATAGGAAAGTGTTGTCCTTGAACTTGCATAGAAATGTTTGGCTTTATCCAAATCCCTGTTAAGTCCGTACGAGACATCTGCTTGCCAGTTGCCATTGACATTCATAGGAGTATAATGGTAAACACTTTTTCCCGTATCATATACAGTCCTTGTGCTTATGTCGTTCCTCTTCATGTCAACATGTCCACTCACATACATGTTCTGGTTGATGGATTTCTTGCGTGTGACGAACCTCAAGTCGAGATTGCAGGATTCCGTCTTCTTCAATCCTGCATTTTTGTATTCAATGTAAGTTGGATTAGACGCATCAGTCTCTCCCACAAGTTTTGTGAAATCAGGCTCCCTCATGTCATACCTCATACTTAGTGAAAACGTCTTGTTTGAGTCATCCCATTTTCGCTCATACCTGTAGTTGGCATCGAACAACCAGTTTGAACGCTTGGCAATGGTGTCTAACTGATATCCTCGATAAGTCATCTTGTCATGCTTGTTGTGAACGCTAAGCTGCAAATCATTTTCGTTTGACACATTGCCATTCTCCACGTATTTGTAGAATGAAATCTTACCATTATATGCTCTGTTCATAAGGCTGTAGTCGTAGGAATTGGCATGGTCACGAGAAAGCATCAGTGAGTCTTCCGTAAGAGGTAACGCCTCTATGTCATAAACGTCCATATCATCCCATCCATTCAGCAACCAATCAAGACGGTAGTTATAGTTCAGACAATTACTATAACTCTGACGGTATGAGAATGAGGGTTTGCAAGTCCATCCTTTCAGAACTATGCTGTATGTCAGATTTGCATGATAGGCATAATCTCTATGCTCCATATTCAGATATCTGTTGCAGTTGTCATCAGCCTTGCCACTAAACGTCGTTTTGTTGAAACGGTTAAATTCTTCATTCGGATTCTTTCTGGTGTAATGGCCATTCATCTCAAAAGAGATATTGTCTCCATTCTTCAGTTTCCGAGAATAATCCATATTGCCCGACAACGTCAAATCCTTGTATTTTATTCTAGAGTTTGTTGCGCTACGATATGTAATATGCTTGTCTGTAATGGCTGTTGTCGGCATTGCATGGATAGAATCAAGCATGTCGCTCAAAGAACCCATCACGCTTGGATCGTCATCCATCATTGCACCCTTAGATTTGTGGTCATACTTCTGAGTGCTGTAGCTGAGTTTCAGATTAGAAGTAAACCTGTATGGTTTGAAAGGATGCTGCATCTTGAATGTATTTGCCACATTCAGATTGACATTCTTGGTCAATGCGTTACTGCGGAACATGCTATAGTTGCAGGCATTGTCAAGATAATCACGAGTGAATCCAAATGAACATTCATCATTATCTTGCATCAGCAACGAAGACTCCAAATTCTCAGAAAACCGCTTGTCCTTATCATTCAACAAATACGACACATTTGCCTCTTTCCTTTTGATGATTCCACTGGAATTCCAATTGTCACTCCATGTGCCATCCTCGCCTGGATGACGGAAATCATTAATATTGTTAACATTGCCAAAGGTTGTGAAACGAGAATGGTTGGTGATGTTCATACCGAATAACCGTCCAAGATACCTGTCTTTTGTTCCTCCTGCCGCCTCTGCATTACCAAAGAAACGCCCCATATACTCCTTCTTCATCTGCACATTCATAACATAATCCTTCTTCTCGATATCCTTCCCAATCCATGCACTCTTCTCTGTTGATCTCTCAAACACTCGGATGTCCTTCACCACATAATATGGCAGGTTGTCAAGCATAACCTTGTTGTTACCCTTATAGAAAGAATCTCCGTTCAGCATCAGTTCATCAATTTTTCTTCCATTCACAAAGATCTCGCCTTCTTTATTGATCTCCGTGTTTGGCAACTGCTTGATTAACGAACTGAGCATACTGCCATCAGGGACATTGAAAGCATCCGCATGAAAGACTATGGTGTCGCCCTTATATGCCATCCTTACTTTAGTCGCCTTTACAACCACTTCTCCCAACGCAAGTTCTTTATCTACATTCATCATACTCTTCCGCTTCATATAGTGCCAAGGAGCGTCAAAATATTCGTTGCGTGCAACATGGTTAATGTTGAAGTCAATATATTTTGTTTCAAAGTCCTTATGTTCTGCCTTAATAATGTATTTCTCAGGCTTTCTTGGAATATGAAAACGATATGTGGCATCATTGCCTTTGTTTTCACATATAGTACTGTCAAGCACAATACTATCCCCAGTCATAAGAGTTACCTTTGCACTCACTCCTGCCTTGGTGAAAGAGTCGAGCACATGTCCCCAAAGTGAGATAGTCTTCACTTCCCTTTGTTGGGCAGAAAGAAGGTTTGTACCACAAAATATCACAAAAAGCAAAAATAATCTATCAGATTTATGGTGTATCATATCACTTTTTATTGGATGTTGTTTCATCACGCTCTTGATGATGAAAAAAGATTCTCTTTCAAATCCAGACACAAAAAAGGCGTGGAGCCGACTTTTTGCGATTCTACTTAGAGGCTCTGGACTGCCCGAACAAGAAATCTTAGTCAAGCCCACGCTGAAACAGCATGGGCGTTATAACGATTGTTCTTCTTGTTCGGTGGAATTGTCCAGATTCCTAAGTTCGAGTAACAAAAGCTAACGCTCTTTATTTTATGTCTTTATGCAATATCTGTCTTTATCTCATAGGCTTTGTTTTATTTGTAAATGGATAGATTCAAAATCCATGTTTGATGGTTGATGTTGCAAATGTACTAAAACTTTTTTATCCATAAAAAGATTTGTTCGCATTTTTGTGATTCCGCCAATTTTGTTGGCTTTTTCAGAAGCCTTTTACTCTTTGTACATGATGCTTCACTGGTTTTTTGTCTCTTGTCTTTTTTGTCTCTTTTGTGGTGGGGATAGTTATATTAGGGGGGAAGGAAGGGAAATATATAATAAATATAATATATAAAATATAATGCACGTGCGTGAGGGAGAGAGAAAAAGACGAAAAAACAGAAGACAAAAAACCTGCACTGCTGTGCCGCCTCCTGCCCGATGGGGATGGGTGACTGTAGCCCGAAGGCTGTCGCTTCCAAAGCCAGACCGGTCGGACGTCTCCTGCCCGATGTGGCAAAAATTTTGTCGGGCTATAGGCATCACAGGCATACCCCAAGAGCCCTCTGACCGTTGAAGGATGGCGGAGCGTGCGGAACTTAAATGAAGAAAGGGGTGAGGGCGAGCAGAAGAAGGGTGGTGTTGCGAGAAGGTTTTATCACAAAATCGCTATGCTGTACACCTCAAAAGTGGTCTGAGTCAGACCGCTTCGGTGGTGTGACTCAGACCACCGAGGCGGTGTGAGTCACACCACCTTCGAGGCTTCGAGCGCGCAATTTTGTCCTATTGCGGGGCACCTAAAAGGAAGGGGAAGGGGTGTGGGGTGAACGTTGGTGGGGGAAGGGGCGATTCAGAGTTTTTCTTCGGGAAAAAGTTGTAAAACTTCCCGAAAGAGAAAAAAATGGGAGAGTTTCTTTTCTGTTCGGGAAACTTTCTGTAACTTTGCCATCAATTCTAACTAACTAAACTTATATGGAACAAGTTTTTGCTTACATCATTCAGTTGGGAGCATCGGTCATGATGCCGATTCTCTTCACGATTATCGGTTTGTGCATCGGCATGAAGTTTGGCAAGTCGCTCAAGAGCGGCCTCTATGTGGGTGTCGGTTTCGTGGGCTTGGGCATCGTCACCGCGTTGCTGACCACAAACTTCAAAACGCCGCTGGGCAGCATCGCTGAAATCTTCCAACTCAACCTGAAGGTGTTCGACATGGGATGGCCCGCTGCGGCGGCTGTTGCCTACAACACGGCTGTGGGTGCGCTGATTATCCCTATCTGTCTGGGCATCAATTTCCTGCTGCTCGTTACGAAGTGTACACGCACGGTGAACATCGACTTGTGGAACTACTGGCATTTCGCCTTCATCGGTGCCGTGGCTTATTTTGTGATGGATCAGAGCCTGCTGTGGGGCTATTTTGCCGCCATCTCGTGCTACATCATCACGCTGGTGATGGCTGACCTGACGGCTGACCGCTTTCAGGGCTACTACGACAACATGGAGGGCATCTCCATTCCCCAGCCGTTCTGCCAGAGTTTCACGCCGTTTGCCATGGTCATCAACTGGCTGCTCGACCGCATACCGGGTTTCTCGAACCTCGACATCGATGCCGAGGGGTTGAAGAAGAAGTTTGGTGTGTTGGGCGAACCTATCGTGCTGGGTGTCATTGTGGGTGCGTTGATTGGTGTGGCTGCCCATTATGGCGATTTCGCGGACTTGGAGGCTTACCGCCTGAAACTTGAGGCGGCTCTGCAGGAGACGAATCCGCAGGGGACGGTGAGCATGACAGACGTGTGGGTGAAGTACATCCTGAAGGACATCCTCTTCCTGGGTGTCACGATGGGTGCCGTCATGGAGTTGATTCCCCGCATCACTCGGCTGTTCATCGACGGGTTGATGCCTATCTCGGAAAAGACGCAGGAGGTGGTGAAGCGTAAGTTCAAGGGCAAGAAAATCTACATCGGCATGTCGCCGGCACTGGTGATTGGCCATCCCACTACGTTGGTCGTATCGCTGCTGCTCATTCCTGTCACGCTGGTACTTGCCATCGCCTTATCGAAGGCTGGCAATCAGTTCCTCCCCTTGGCATCGTTGGCGGGCATGTTCTATGTGTTCGTGATGGTGCTGCCTTTCACCAAGGGTAATGTATTGAAGACCTTCATCATCGGTCTGGTCACTGTCACCATTGGTCTCTATTTCGTCACCGACATGGCTCCCGCCTTCACGCTGGCTGCCAACACGGTGTTTGAGGCTACGCAGGACAAGGCTGCCCAGATTCCCGAAGGGTTTCAGGCGGGTGCGATGGACTTTGCTTCTTCGCTCTTCGGCTATGTCATCTATGCCTGTGTGAAATACCTGAAGTGGATTGGAATGGGCGTGTTGACGCTCATTACGGTGGTCATGATGGTGTGGAACCGTATGCGTATCGTGAAAGAAGAAAAACTGTCAAAATAACCTATTTACACATGAAAAAAATCCTTTTTCTCGCAGCATTGGCTGCTTCGCTGACGGCTTCTGCCCAGCAGCATGTGAACTTTCAGACGGCTTGCCATCCTGAAGACGTGAAGCACTACGACACCAAGACACTTCGTGAACGCTTCGTCATGGAGAAGGTGATGGCACCCGACGAAATCAACCTGACGTATTCCATGTACGACCGCTTCATCTTCGGCGGTGCCATGCCCGTCAGCAAAGAACTCAAACTGGAGGCTTTTCCCGAACTCCGTGCACCTTATTTCCTCTTCAATCGCGAGTTGGGCATCATCAACTGCGGCCAAGGTGAGGGCATTGTGACTGTGGACGGCACCGAGTACAGGCTTGGTTCCAAGGAAGCCCTCTATGTGGGTCGTGGCAACCTCGGAAAAGACAAGAATGGAAAGGGCATCGAGTCTAACCAGAACGTGACATTCCGTTCTGTTGACCCCTCCAATCCTGCCAAGTTCTATCTAAACTCAGCCACGGCTCATCAGCACTACAAGACTCAGTGGATTACCCTTGACGGTCGCAAGAACGGCAAAGTACAAAGCCGCAAAGCCACCATTATCGGCACGAAGGAAAAGCCCCTTGGCACATTGGCAGAATCTAACCAACGCACCATCTACCAACTCATTGTCAACACCGCTCTCGAAGAAGGTCCTTGCCAGTTGCAGATGGGTTTGACGCAGTTGCAAGAGGGTAGTGTGTGGAACACCATGCCACCTCACACCCACGGTCGCCGCATTGAGGCTTACTACTACTTCAACCTGCCCGACGGACAAACCATCAGCCATATCATGGGCGAACCACAGGAAAGCCGCGTCGTATGGCTCCACAACGAACAAGCCATCATGTCGCCCGAATGGTCTATCCATGCCGCCTCTGCCACCTACTACTACACCTTCATCTGGGGCATGGCAGGCGAAAATCTCGACTACAACGACAAGGATGTCATCAAGGTGAGTGACATTCGATAATCTGTGATTTTGGAATATTCTAAACAAAACCTCGACACAAGTCCATTTGTGCCGAGGTTCTGTTTTTCGTACCCTCATAAATGTTAGGTTCACAACAAAATACGAGGCTATTGGCACAAAAAAAGTGTAGATGTCTTTGTGAGGACATCTACACTATATGGGGCTTTAAATGAAGTTCGTTGTTTAGTGCAAGTAAACCTTGCGGGTATATTTGCCAATCTTGATGATGTAGTAGCCACGCTGGAGGTTGGCAAGGTCGATGCTCTTGGAAGAGCCTTCGATTCGTTGGGTGAAGACCTTTTCGCCTGTGAGGCTGAAAATCTCGATAACCAGTCCGTCGGCATTCTTCACACGCAGGTTCGTTCCGCTCGCTGTCACCGAAATCTGGTTCTGCTCCATCTCAACGGCGTTGTGCTGCTGTACATCCTGCGCCATCATCGCTGCAGGCATGGACAAACAACCAATCATTAGAAGGACTTTTAGTATGTTATGTAAAGATTTTCTCATACACAATCTATTTTATTGTGCAAATATAGGTCATTTTTTGCTTTCCACCAAAATTTTTTTGAAAAAAGTTGTACTTTTACACAATAAATTTTTCTGAGCGACGAGAAACCGCCTATCCTGTTCGTCACGAACAAGGTAGGCGGCCTTTTTTGTCTCTAACATTTTATGGTTTACGTAATTCTGAAAAAACGGTGTCTCACGACATGGGTTTCATTATTATTATGAGTAAAGATTGCTTGTGAAAAGCAAGGATGTCCGGAAGGGTGGGGAGAAGCGGTGGCTTCGTCGCTTACTTCCGTTTTCCGCTGCAAAGTTACGGACTTTTTGGGGATGCCGCAATACCTAAAAGATGTGATTTTTCGCCTCCTGAATCACATAAAAAGGGTATTCAGTAACGTTTCCCGTTATTGAATACCCTTCTATATCAGTCAAATACCCTAAAAAGGGGTGTCATGCTACTTCTTGAAGTAGGCTCGGAAGTGGCTGAAGATTTTGTCCTTGATGCTGGGCGATGGCTTGGCGTTGTCGCCGTTGGCAAGTGTCTCGATGGCTCGGCGTTCGTCCTTGTTCAGTGCCTCTGGCATATAAACCGAGATGTTGATGATTTCGTCGCCTCGCTGATGGGAGTAACTGTTGATGTCGGGGATGCCCTTGCCTTTCAGACGGAGCACCGTGCCTGGCTGGGTGCCTGACGGGATGGTGATTTTTGCCTTGCCATCGTGGGTGGGCACTTCGAGCGAGGTGCCGAGCACTGCCTGCGGAATGGTGAGCAGCAGGTTGTAAACGAGGTCGCAGCCGTCACGCACGAGGTCTGGATTGGGCTTTTCGTGCACGAGAATCTGCAAGTCGCCGTTCACGCCGCCGCGTCGTCCTGCACCGCCTTTGCCTTGGAAGTTGTAGGCATAGCCCTCGACGAGTCCTGCCGGAAGGTCAACCTCCACTTGCTTCTCGCCCTTGACGATGCCTTCGCCGTTGCAATACTTGCACTTGTTCTTGATGACGCTACCCTCGCCGCCGCAGGTGTCGCAGACGGTCTGTGTCTGCATCACGCCGAGCATGGTTTGGCGAGTCTTGTACACAACACCCTGTCCGTTGCAGGTGTCGCAAGTCGTCTCCTGCCCATCCTCTGAGCCTGTGCCGTTGCAATGAGGGCAGGTGATGTCGGTACGCACGTTGAACTTCTTCGTCACACCGTTCACGATGTCGTTGAGGTCCAGTTCGATACGCATCCGCAGGTCTTGACCTTTATAGACAGGCTTGCGACGCTGACCACCACCGCCGAAACCTCCGAAGCCGCTGAATCCGCCTCCGAAGCCTCCGCCGAAGATGTCGCCGAACATGCTGAAGATGTCATCCATCGACATGCCTTGTCCACCGCCAAAGCCGCCAGCACCGGGACCAAATGCATCGGGACCGAACTGGTCATACCGCTGACGCTTCTCGGGGTCGCGAAGCACGTCGTATGCCTCTGCCGCTTCCTTAAACTTCTCTTCTGCCTCTTTGTCACCCGGATTGCGGTCGGGGTGATACTTGATGGCCATCTTTTTGTAGGCGCGCTTAATCTCGTCGTCCGATGCCGTCTTCGACACGCCCAGCACTTCGTAGAAATCTCTTTTTGCCATGGGATTTTATTCTGCCACTGCTACTTTGGCGTAGCGGATTACTTTGTCATTCAGTGTATAGCCAGCCATCATGCAGTCGATGACCTTCCCCTTCTGGTCGGCGGGAAGTCCTGGCACCGTGGCAATCGCTTCGTGCAGGTCGGCATCGAATGGCTGACCCACTACGTCCATCTTTTGCAGCCCTTCCTGTGCCAACAGTTTGAAGAACTTGTCGATGATGAGGTTCAGACCTTCCTTCACGGCTGCCACGTCTTCAAACTTGTCCATGTTCTGCTGTGCACGTTCGAGGTCATCGACGATGGGGAGCAGGGTGGTGATGACCTTGCTACCGCCGTTCTTGATGAGGTCTGCCTTCTCCTGCATCACACGTTTGCGGAAATTGTCAAACTCCGCCACCTTGTAGAGTTGTTGCGTCTTCAGGTCGGCAATCTGCTTCTCCAGTTCTGCAATCTTCTCTTCGGGTGTCGGTTCTTTTGTTTCTTCCTCTGCAGGTGTTTCGGCAGAGACTTCTTCAGGAGTTTCCTCCTTCACTTCTTCGTTGAGAAGTTCCTCTTCTTCTTTCTTTGTATCTTTTGCCATAATTTGGGTTGTTTTTTGATGTCTGTCGATGCGACAAAAAAGATGCCAATGCGTTAAACACTGGCATTTGTCTGACATTGTGTCGTTTGTATCGGCAATTCTGTCTTATGCCAGGTCTTCGCTCGTATAGCCAACAGGCAGCGGACGGCAATTGTAACCCGATGCCATGATTTCGCCGTAGGCACCGGCGGAAAGGATGGCAAGGAGGTCGCCGCGATGGGTCTTGGGCAGCGGAATGTCCTTGTCGAACACGTCGCTGGATTCGCAGATGGGACCTACCACGTCGTAGGTGTCTTCCTCGGTAGCGGTGCTGGTGAGGTTGATGATGCGGTGATGGGCATCGTAGAGAGCAGGACGGATGAGGTCGGTCATGCCGGCATCAACAATAGCGAACTTCTTGATGGCGTTCTCTTTCACATAGAGCACCTTGGTGATGAGGGCACCACACTGTGCCACGATGGCTCGACCCAACTCGAAGTGGAGGGTCTGGTGAGGACGCAACTTCAGGTGCTGCTGATAGACGGCAAAAAAGTCCTTGAAGTTCGGGATGGGGTTGGCTTGCGGGTCTTTGTAATCGACACCGAGACCGCCGCCCACATTGATGATGTCCAGTTGGATGCCTGCTGCTTCGAGTTGGTCTTGCAGGTCGTTGATGCGATGGGCAAGAGCGATGAAGTCGTCCATCTCCAGTATCTGGGAGCCAATGTGGAAGTGCAGGCCTTTGAACTGCACGTTCTGCATCTGCTGTGCGAGGCGTATGACGTGCTCCATGTCCTGCATGTCGATGCCGAATTTGTTCTCGGCAAGCCCCGTGGTGATGTTGGCATGGGTATGGGCGCCAACGTTGGGATTGATGCGGAAGCAAATGGTTGCCACCTTGCCCTTGCGAGCGGCAATCTCGTTGATGACCTCCAGTTCGGGAATGCTTTCGACATTGAAGCATAAAATGCCCTTGTCAAGCCCCAGTTCTATCTCCCAGTCGCTCTTCCCGACTCCTGCGAAAACAATTTTGTTGGCGGGGAAGCCGGCCTTGAGTACCTGCTCGATTTCTCCACCCGAAACGCAATCGATGCCAAGCCCTGCCTCGCGAATCACTTGGAGGATTTTGGGGTTGGTATTGGCTTTGACCGCGTAATGGACGAAGTAGTTGTCGTGTTTTTGTGTCTCTGTGTTGATGGCGTCGAGTGTCTGACGCAGGATGTTTGTGTCGTAAAAATAGAATGGCGTGCGGATGCTCGCCAATCTATCTACGTTGAATGCAATTGCCATATATATAAATAATGTGTATTAGTTGAACAGGTGGTCGCTGAGTGACTGGAGTGCCTTCTTCTTGTCCTCGGCTGAGATGAGGAACGAGATGTTGTGGCTGGAACCGCCGTAAGAAATCATGCGGACAGGGATGTCTTTCAGTGCTTCTGTTGCCTTGCTCTCGAAGCCGACGTTCTCTGAGTCGAGGTCGCCCACCACGCAGATGATGCACATGTTGTTGTCCACCTGCACATGGCCGAACTTCTTGAGTTCGTTGACAATAGAGGTGAGGTGTGCGGGATTGTCGATGGAAACGCTGA
This sequence comes from Bacteroidaceae bacterium, assembly GCA_017483605.1. Taxonomy (GTDB): domain Bacteria; phylum Bacteroidota; class Bacteroidia; order Bacteroidales; family Bacteroidaceae; genus Minthosoma. Next base: position 52,071 of record JAFUWG010000023.1, read on the forward strand.
CACCCACTTCGGATGTGGCAATCATGTCGATGGAAGTCTTGTAGGACTCGAAAATCTCGAACACTTTACGAAGGAATCCGTATGCCAGCAGCATTCGTGAAGAGGTGATTTTGATGGCTGTGATGTTATCCTTCGCAGCCACTGCCTTGATTTTGCCACGTTCGGTCTCGTTGCTGATGACGGTGCCTGGAGCGGTTGGGTCCATCGTGTTGAGGAGTTTGACAGGGATGCCTGCATACTTGGCTGGCTGCACGCAAGTGGGGTGCAGAATCTTGGCACCGAAGTATGCCAACTCTGCCGCTTCCTCGAAGTGGAGGTGGTTGACAGGAGAGGTCTTATCGACAAAACGAGGGTCGTTGTTGTGCATTCCGTCGATGTCTGTCCAAATCTGAATCTCTGAAGCACCTACAGCGGCACCGACGAGTGATGCGGTATAGTCGGAGCCTCCACGCTGCAAGTTGTCAATCTCGCCGTATGCGTTGCGGCAGATGAATCCCTGAGTGATGTAGATTTCCTTCCCTGGATTCTCTTCCAGTTGCACCTTCAGTTTCTCGCGGATATACTCAAGGTCTGGCTCGGCGTTCTTGTCTGTACGCATGAACTCCAAGGCAGGAATGAGCACGGCGTTGTAACCCTGTTCGATGAGGTAGTTGGTCACCATGTTGGTGGAGATGATTTCGCCTTGTCCGACGATGATTTTCTCTTCGAACATAGTGAAGATTCCCTTGGTGAAGGAGCGCAGATAGTTGAACTCTTCTTTGAGAAAGTCGAGGGTCTGCTGCTTCATCTCGGGTGTGGTGTACAGTTCGTCGATGTGCTTCTTGTATTTTCGTTCAAGTGTGTTGATGGTTTCGTTTGCACCTTCGGGGTTCTTCTTGTAGAGATAGTCGGATATCTCCACGAGTGAGTTGGTGGTGCCAGACATGGCTGAGAGAACCACGATTTTCTGCTCACCGTCGGTGATGAGCCTTACGACATCCTTCATTCGCTGAGGAGTGCCTACGGATGTTCCGCCAAACTTGAGTACTTTCATAATAATATATAATGTGTATTTTTTAGTCTAACTCTTCGGTTGATTCTTGTTCTTTTTGTGGTTGCGTCACTTCCACCATGCGGTGATTCTCGCAATTGAACTGTCTGCCAGGGAACTGGTCGAGCAGGGTGGTGTTGTGGGTAATCATGATGACCGTGCTGCCAGCCTTGCAGATTTGCTGCAACAGTTCAGTGATTTGTCGGCTGGTTTCGGTGTCGAGGTTGCCCGTTGGCTCGTCGGCAAGAATGAGCTTGGGGCGGTTGAGGATGGCACGTGCGATGACGATGCGTTGCTGCTCTCCGCCAGACAACTCGGAGGGCATCTTGTAGCCTTTGGTTGCCATGCCCACCAACTCGAGCACGTCGCTGATTCGCTGGTTGATGTCCAGTTTGTTCTTCCATCCCGTGGCTTTCAGCACGAAACGCAGGTTGGCATCTACGGTGCGGTCGGTCAGCAGTTGGAAGTCCTGAAAGATGATGCCTTGCTTCTTGCGCAGGTCGGGCAGATGGCGTCGTTTCAGTTCCACCATATCGTAGTCGAGCACTTTGGCATCTCCTTCCTTCACGGGAATCTCTCCGTAGAGCGTTTTCAGAAAGGAACTTTTTCCTGTGCCCACCTTGCCGGTGATATAGACGAACTCGCCTTCACCCACCTCGAAGTTGACATCTTGCAACACGAGTTGAGCGTCTTGATATACGTTTACGTTTTTATATTCAATCAACATAGGCAATTTTGTCAATGTTTGTGCCAATTGGGGTCGTGGCGTTCTGCCAACTCTGTGGCGAGATCTTCAATCTTCAAGCCTTTCGATGTGAGCAGCACGATGAGGTGGTAGAGCATATCGGAAGCCTCGTAGATGAGACGCTCGTTGTTGTTGGCAACGGCCTCAATGACAGATTCCAATGCCTCTTCGCCCACTTTCTGTGCCATGCGGTGGCATCCGTCTTTGAAGAGAGACGTGGTGTAACTGCCTTCGGGCATCTCCTCGTGCCGCTTTTCGATAAACCGTTGCAACTCGACGAGGAACATGATGGGGTTCTCGTTCGTCTCGTTCCAGCAGGTGTCGGCACCCGTATGGCATACCGGCCCCACAGGGTTTGCCTTGATGAGCAGCGTGTCCTGGTCGCAGTCGTTCAGAATCTCCACGACGTTGAGGAAGTTGCCGCTTGTCTCACCCTTTGTCCACAGGGTCTTTCGTGTGCGGCTATAGAATGTCACTTTTCCTGTCTCTACCGTCTTGTTGTATGCCTCCTCGTTCATGAAACCGAGCATGAGCACCTTGAGTGTCTTGGCATCCTGCACAATGGCAGGCACAAGACCGTCCATCTTCTTGAAATCAATTTCCATTATCTTTACAATCTTACGTTTACTCCTTCATTTGCTAAATACTGCTTCAGTTCAGGGATGGGTATTTCCCCGAAATGGAACACGCTTGCCGCCAGTGCCGCATCGCTGTGTCCGTCGATGAATGTGTCGCGGAAGTGCTCTTTCGTCCCGGCACCACCTGATGCGATGACCGGAATGGTGAGCGTGTCGGCCAGTTTGCGAAGTGCCGCATTGGCAAACCCGCGCTTCACACCGTCGTGGTTCATCGACGTGAACAGAATTTCGCCAGCCCCTCTTTCGTTCACCTCCTTTGCCCAGTCGAGCAACAGGTATTCTGTCGGCACACGACCGCCATTGACATAGCATCGCCACTCGCCGTCGATTCTCGGGTCACCATTCTCGTGCACCGTGTCATCTTCACATTTGGCATCGATGGCCACCACACACACTTGGCTGCCGAAATTCTTGGCAATCTCGTCAATCAACTCCGGTCTTCGCAACGCAGCCGAGTTGATGCTCACCTTGTCGGCGCCAGCGTTCAAGAGGCGGTCAACATCAGAGAGTTCGTTGATGCCGCCACCCACGGTGAACGGGATGTTGATTTCGCGAGCAATCTTTTTGACCAGTTCCGTGAACGTCTTTCTGCCCTCGTGCGATGCCGTGATGTCCAGATAGACCAGTTCGTCGGCCCCCTGCTCGCTGTAGAGTTTGCCCAGTTCGATGGGGTCGCCCGCTTGGCGAAGGTTCAGGAAGTTCGTCCCCTTCACGGTTTGTCCGTCCTTGATGTCAAGGCAAGGTATGATACGTTTAGCCAACATACTTCTCCAGTTCCTCCATTTTGATTTTCCCCTCGTAAATCGCCTTGCCAAACACCACCGCAGGAATGCCTGCCGAGTTCAGCAAGTCGATATCCTCAATGCAACTCACACCGCCACTGGCGATGAGGTGCAACTGTGGGAACTCCTTCACAATCTCCTCATACAGTTCAACGGCAGGCCCTTCCAGCATCCCGTCCTTGCTGATGTCGGTGCAAAGCACATTGTCCACACCTTTGTTCACATACTTGTGCAAGAAAGGCATCAACTCATCCTCTCCCTCTTCTTTCCAGCCGTTGATGCTGATGCGACCATTCTTCACGTCCGCTCCGAGGATGATTTTATTGTCGTTATATTTCTCCAGCCACGATTCAAACAACTCGGGCTTCTTCACAGCCACACTGCCGATGGTCACCATGGTGGCCCCGCTGGCAAAGGCGATGTCGATGTCTTCGTCCGACTTGATGCCGCCGCCAAAGTCAATCACAAGGCTTGTGTGGTCCGCTATCTGCTCGATGGTTTTGTAGTTCACAATGTGCTGAGAACGTGCGCCGTCCAAGTCCACCGTGTGCAACCGTCGGATGCCGTGTGCCTCAAACATCTTCGCAACCTCCACAGGGTCTTCGCTGTACACCTTTTTCGTGTCGTAGTCACCCTTGGTCAGACGCACACATTTGCCGTCAATGATGTCTATTGCAGGAATAATCTCTATCATAGTTTCTGGTCACTTCAAATCTTCAATTCATCATCCTCTCAATTCCATAAAATTCTTCAGGATTCTCTCGCCCACCATTCCGCTCTTCTCGGGGTGGAATTGAGTTGCATAAAAATTCCCCTTGTGCAAGGCAGAAGAGTAGGGCTGAATGTAGTTCGTCGTAGCAATCGTCCAGTCACACATGGGCACATAAAAACTATGAATGAAGTACACAAACTCCCTCTCCCCAAAGTCCTTGAAGAGCGGCGACTTCGTGCCCTCAATCGTGTTCCATCCCATCTGAGGCACCTTGTCCTCATGCACTTTCGGAACAAAGCGTTTCACGTCCACATCAAACACACCCAGGCAATCCGTGTCATACTCCTCGCTGTGCCGACACAGCAACTGCATTCCGATGCAGATGCCCAGCACAGGCTGCTTCAACCCCACAATCACCTGATCCAATCCGTGAGCCTTCAGATAAGCCATCGTGCTGCGAGCCTCACCCTGACCCGGGAAAATCACACGGTCAGCCGAACCAATCAACTCGGCATCATCCGTCACCACAGGCTCAATGCCCAAACGCCTCACCGCATTCTCCACAGAACCGATGTTACCCGCATTGTATTTTACGATTGCTACCTTCATTTTGCTATACTAAACCACATAATTGGTTGCAAAGTTACGATTTTTCAGCGAGATACGCACCATAAGTCTATAAAAAAATGTATATTTACGCTGATAATCACGTGAAAAGAACGTTTCTCCATCACTTCATCAGCAAAGCCACTTTTTCAGCCGTTTCTTTCCCCGTTCCCCATCTTTTCTCCTTCCACATGTTGCCCAGACCTCGCTCCGCATCAACCGACCACACCATGCCAGAGGTTCATCAATGCCCTCCCCAATGAACCCCCGCAATAGGACAAAATGACACACTCGTCACCTCTGAAGTGGTCTGACTCACACCACCCAAGTGGTCTGACTCACACCACCGAGGCGGTCTGACTCAGACCACTTTCAACGCTTCCAGCACGCCATTTTTGCCAAGACGAAATTGACATCCCCACCCAAAAGGGACAAAGATGCTCCCCCACATGATTCGTGAAAAATCTGCTAAATCCCTTTAATCACCCCCAAAGGGGTATGTCGTTTTTATCCCGACAAGTGCCTGCGGCACGATTGAGCAGATTCCGCAGATTTGTCTTCAAATCACTTTCCGAAATCTCTTGATTCATCCCTCTGAAATACCCTCCTCAGAAGACACGGGTGTGAGGGCGGAGTGATGACGAGCGTGAGGGCAAGGTGATGACGAGCATCGGAGCAAGGTAATAACGAGCAAGAGGCAAAGGAAGACACGGGCAAGAGGCTGAGCAAGATACGGGCATGAGAACTCGGAAGACACGGAACATAGTCGTCCGAGATGACGGGCATGAGGGCGAGGAAGACATTGGCAACAGAGTTAGCAAGACATTGGCATCGTTTCCGCAATAGACGGGTGAGAGAGTTTAGTGAACATTGAGGGCATTCTTTTCTGTGGATATTTTCACATTTTTCTTCATTTTTCTTTTGTTTTGCAAAATCTTTCGTATCTTTGCAATTGTAATAGAATCAACAGAATGTTTAACTCCTAAAAACTGAATATCAAGAAACAGACAGTGAAATAACCTTTTTATCAGAAACGCAAAACGGGATGTGGTGTCGGCTCAACCCTCACCTTGCCCCACCGAGAAACAAAAACCATTTATTAACTCCGCGTTTCTGCTCAAAATATAATAACTTGGACTTTTAGTCCTTGTTCTCGTTAGTCGAAACCGCCAAACTTCGTATGAGAGAACAAGCGACGAAGGTTCACGTCCGTTGGGCGTGAATTGTTCGTGCTTTTCTTCATACATGGCTACTTGGCGGTGCCCGACTAACGGAAAAGCAAACAGAGCAGTTCCGCCTTTTCTTTTTATCTTTTATGCAACAAATTTATCTCAAAACTTTTCTCTTTTATTTCTTTGTCCTCATAGGCAGTAAAACCTACGCCTATGAATGTCAAGTGGATGGCATTTCCTATGATCTAAATCTAAGTTCAAATACAGCCACCGTCATGTATCGTAGTATAAGTAGTAACAATTATGCAGGAGATATTGCAATCTCATCTACAGTTATATATGATGGCAGCACATATGTGGTGACGAGTATCGGCAATTATGCTTTCAATAATTGCAACGACTTGACATCCATCGCCATCCCCAACAGCGTGACGACTATTGGCAGTTATGCTTTCAGAAATTGCAGTGGCTTGACCTCTGTAACCATCCCCAACAGCGTGACGAGCATCGGCAGTGAGGCTTTCTTTTCTTGCAGCGGCTTGACATCCATCACCATCGGGGGCAGCGTGACGAACATCGGCAAGAATACTTTCTTTGGTTGCAGTGGCTTGACCTCCGTGCATATCACCGACCTTGCCGCTTGGTGCAACATCTCTTTTGGGAATGATTTTTCTAATCCTCTTTATTATGCCCATCATCTTTTCTTGAACGGGGAAGAAGTAACAGATGTGGCTATCCCCAACAGCATGACGAGCATCGGCAGTTATGCTTTCAGTGGTTGCAGTGGCTTGACATCCGTCACCATTCCCAATAGCGTGACGAGCATCGGCGATGCGGCTTTTGCGGCTTGCAGCGGCTTGACCTCCGTAATCATCCCCAACGGTGTGGCGAGCATCGGCGAGTCTGCTTTTAGTGGTTGTAGCGACTTGGCCTCCATCGCCCTTCCTGATAGTATGGTAGCTATTAGCAATTATGCTTTTCGTGACTGTAGTAGTTTAAAATTGGTGAAGATACCTGACAATTTAAAAATTATAGAGACTGGCATGTTCGAAAATTGCCATAGTCTGGTTTCCGTAGTTATTCCTAATAGCGTGGAAAGCATTGAAGGTTTCGCATTTCAGGATTGTATAAATTTAACATCTGTGACTATTCCTAATAGTGTGAAGCATATAAGTCGTTATGCTTTTAGGAGAGCGGCTTGTCGTCAAACCCAAGAAGATGGGGTCGCTTATGTGGGAAACTGGGTTTATGAATATACAAGATGGTGGGAGACAGATTCCATCCGCATTGATATAAAAGAAGGGACTGTCGGAATTGCAGATTTTGCTTTTTGTGATTGTCACAGAATCATGTCTTCTGTAACTATTCCGGAAGGAGTTGCTTATATAGGGGATGACGCATTTGAGGGTTGTAGCATTCTGTCTTCTTTCACCCTCCCCAAGAGTGTGGTTGAGATTGGGCAAGAGGCTTTTCGAAACTGTGAAAAGTTAGAATCAATCCATATACCAACAAATGTGACCGCGATTGGTCGTGACGCTTTCAAGGGCTGTCGCAGATTGTCTTCTGTAACCATAGGGAATCATGTGACAGATATTGGCGAAAATATTTTTGAGGACTGTGATAGTTTGTGGTTGCCAGCAGTAATTTCTGCATCGTCAATATCTGTTTCTAACAATATTTTTGTCGAGGATGTCCAGCCAGAATCATCACTTTTAAAAATACAAATAGAAGATGGGAAAGAAGTGAAAGGAAACAACGCCGTTTTCACAGGATTGGAACCAAGTAAGACGTATAATGTCTCTTTCCTTTATTCGTCATCCCCTCTTTGTACAAGCAAGCAATATCGGGTAGAAGATATTAAACTTAATACTGTTGTTCCCCAAGTAACCAAAAGCGGCACCGCGATTGTTGCTGCGGAGACTAACCTTGGAGAAGAAGAAACCAATGCTGGCTTTGAATGGCGAAAAACGGATGCTCCCGATGATATGCCTTCAAGGAACGGAGTAGGAGCGATTTATGACGGAACGATGGAAGCAGTAGTGAAGAACTTAGATGCCTCGTCTTATTATCGTGTACGTCCGTTCTATAAGTCGAATGCAGGGAATGAATACTATGGAGAATGGGTGGCATTCGACCCAAGTGACTTCTCCTATTGCGAACCAGCCATCCACACGTATGCCAATACAAAGGTGGAGGGCAGCGAAGTGCAGTTGACGGGCTATGTGATGGAGGGTACGGATGACATCTTGGAGCAAGGCTTCGAGGTGTGGGTGATTATCTTCACTGACGGCTCAAAGACGAGACGGGCTGAAACGAAAGGCGAGGTGATGACCGTGCCGGCAACTGGGCAACGCATGACTGCAACGCTGAGCGGTTTGGAATACGGAACTACTTATGCTTATCGGTCTTATGTGAAGACAAGTAGCCAGACGTATTACGGTGAGGAAATAACATTCAAGACAGGTGAGAATCCGAACGGCATAGAAGATGTCATCGCCGAAGAGAGCGTTTCTCCTCAAAGCATCAGGCATGGTGTTTACACATTGCAAGGCGTAAAAGTCTCGGAAGAGCCAACAGATTTGAAGGCTTTACCACAGGGCATTTACATTGTCAATGGAAAGAAAGTGTATGTGAAATAGTTAATTCTCATCAAATGTAAAAGTTCGCTTGTTGTCATGATGGCAGCAAGCGAACTTTTGTTGTGAATAGAGGTCAACTAATGAGGCTAATGTATGTTGATCCGTGTAGCGAATATAAACGAACCACTTTGGCGGGTCACGACCCAAGGGCGTGGCGGGTGTAGATGCAAATATTGTTTCCACGGCTACAAGGATGTGTCTTTTGTAGCCACATTTGCAAACAGCAAAAATTTACTTCTGTTTTTTCTTGATGTTCTGGTTCTTCTTGATGATGTTGTATGCCTGGTAGATGCCGAGTTCGCCGGCTTTGGAGAGGTCGGGGATGGCAAGGGTGGTGTCGTCAAGAAGGAGATGGAGAAGGCCTCGGTTGTAGTAGGCTTCGGCAAAGGTGTCGTTGATGTCGAGCACTCGGGTGAAGTCGGCAATGGCTTCGTTGATGTTGCCTTCTTGTGCTTCCTGATAGGCTTTCTCGAAGAGGGTGAGGGCGTCGTCGGGAGCAAATTCCTTGTAGAGATGGTAGGTGCGTTCGCTCGGCAAGATGAGTTTGGCTTCCTGCTCACGATTCTGCACTTTGCCTCGGTATTCGCTTTCGTATGCCTGCTCCTGTATCGCTTCGTCTTCTTCCACCAGTTTCTGGTAGTCGTCCAGATTGACTTGCGACTTTTTACGTGTCTTGTTCTTCTGGCGGGAGGTGGGGGTAGAGTAGCCGTAGCGATGGGCAATCTGTTCTTTCAGGATGTGCTCTTCGTCTCGGTTGGCACCTGCGATGTCGCCAATCTTGCGACGGGCGGCGGCACGGCGTTCGTAGCCATAGAGGAACTTGGGAAACTCGTTGATGACGGTGGTGTAGTCGCGGATGGCTCCTCGGTAGTCGCCGATGTTGTCGAGCAGGGTGGCACGGTTGAAGGTCGCCATCATGTCTTCGGGGTCGATGGAAAGGATAAAGTTGAAGTCTTCGATGGCAAGATTGTCTTCGCCCACGTTGGCACGAAGAAGCCCTCGGTTGTAGTGCCCAACAAAGTTCTTCGGTTCGAAGGTGAGGGCAAGGTCGTAGTCGTTCATGGCATCGCGATACTGGTCGAGGTGGTAGTGGCAGAGGGCACGGTTGATGAGGTTGCCAGCATTCTTAGGCTGCAAACGGAGAGATTCGGTGAAATACTTGATGGCGTCTTCGTATTGTTCATGGGTCATCAAGATGCCAGCCTTTGCCGAAAGGGCGTTCACATTGTATTTGTCAACTTCCAGGGCTTTGTCTATCACTTCTTCGGCGGCAACGGTATCTTTCTTCTGCATCAGGATTTGTGCCTTGATGTTGTAGCCGTCGGCATATTTCGACCATTTCTTGATGATGATGTTGACGATGCTGTCGGCACGGTCAAGGCTGTCAAGTTCGATGTTACAGAGGGCGTAATTGTGCCAAAGGGAACGGTTTTCTGGCAGCATCTCGGTCGCTGTCTCATAGTCTTGGGCTGCTTTGTCGTATTGTCCCAGATTGATGTAGGACAGCCCTCGTAACTCGTAGGTGTTGGGAAAGAATGGGTTGCGACGAATGGTTTCGGAACAGTCGAGAATGGCACCCGAATAATCTTCCAGATAGAACTTCGCTACCCCACGGTAGAAGTAGGGCTCGTAGAGGTAGGGCTTGTAGTTGATGACAATGTTGAAGTAACTGATGGACAGCACGTAGTCGTCGTAATAGAGTGCATTGCGGGCAATGTTCATCATTCGGTCAGTGTTGATTTGGGCGTGACTGACGGTGATGATGAACAACAGAGCAATGGACGATATGAGGCGACGAAGGTGCATGTTGATTAGTGGTTGGGCTTGCACTTGTAGTGGGCAGAGAACTTCCCTTTTGACATGGCAAGCAACTTCGACTTGATGAGTTGTTTGCGGAAGGGGGAGAGATGGTCAACGAACAGTTTGCCATCCAAGTGGTCGTACTCATGCTGGAACACACGTGCCTCAAATCCTTCCAGCCAACGCTCCTGTTCTTGCCCGTTCTCGTCGAGGTAGTTGACAAGCACTTTGGCAGGGCGTTTCACGCTCTCGTTGATGCCAGGAATGGAGAGGCAGCCTTCTGACATGGAAGTGGTTTCCTTGCTCTCTTCCAGAATCTCGGGGTTGATGAAGGTGTGGAAGTAGCCTTTGTATTGAGGCTCGTCTTCTGAGATGGCATCGAGGTCGATGATGAAAAGACGGATGGGGAGCCCAATCTGAGGAGCGGCAAGGCCGACACCTTCAGAGCGGCGTAACGTTTCAAACATGTTGTCGATTAACTCCTTGAGATTGGGATACGTCTCGAAGTCAATGTCTTCAGCCACTTTGCGAAGGACGGGCTGACCGAATATGTACATGGGTAGTATCATAGTGAAAAATTTTTACTTTGTATGTAGTCTTCTAAGATAATGGTGGCGCTGATTTTATCGACTAACGCCTTGTTTTGTCGTGCTTTTTTCCCGATGCCACTTTGCAGCATGGTTTGATGGGCAAGGACGGAGGTGAAACGCTCGTCGTAGTAGGTGATGTCCTTGTCGGGAAACAGTTTCTTCAGACGGTTGAAGAAGGGCTCTATACGCTTCATGTTCTCGCTGTCCGCCCCGTTCATCTGTGTCGGCTTGCCAACAACGATGGTTGAGACATCTTCCTTTGCCATGTAGTCAACAATGAACTTTTCCAGTTCTTTCGTCTCTACAGTGGTCAGCCCGTTGGCTATCATCTGCATGTTGTCCGTCACAGCGATGCCCGTCCGTTTCTGTCCGTAATCTATTGCGAGTATTCTTGACATATCAATACCATTGAATTGAACTTGAATAACTTGACTTCTTGTCATATTTGAGTGCATCGGTGAGGGTGCTGGCGTTGGCACGCATCGTGATGTGGTAACTGGTGAAGGTTCCGAAGACCAATCCGCAGGAGATGTTGAAGCAGTGCATATCACGCGAGATGTTCACGGTGGTCATGGAGATGGCCTTATTCGTAAAGTCCCAACCCGAGGAAAAACTGCAGTTCCAGTTGCTTGCCAGTTTGAGGTTGCCCGAGAAGTTCAGGTTCTGTGTGAACTTGTACGGATAACGCATGTTCTTCACATTGATGTCTTTGCTTCGGTCTTCTGCCATCGTGATACCGTATGAGATAGAGAAGGACCACGGCATCTGGAACTTCATGTAGCCATCCTCGTCCAATCCGTCGCCGCTCGAATCTTTCTTTCCGTTATTGCGACGGTTCGGGTCGTCGATGTTTGTCTCCAAGTCGTCATCATCAAGGTCGTCATCGTCATCCATATCCTCATCCGCCTCATCCTCTATGTCGTCTCCATGACCAAACAGTTTTCGGATGCTGTCTTTCAGTTTCTTGAACGTCTGATTATTGAACGTGTAGGACAGGTTCTTTGACATACCCTGGAATCGTCCGAACCGCCCGTAAGACCATTCGGTGCGATTGCCGACAATGACATTGCCGTTCTTGTCGAACTCGTAGGCGTATGTGTTGAACACAGCGTTCATATTGAAGGTGGTCTTGCCCCATTTCAGACGGAGGCTAGTGGAAAGGTTTGACCACGGCTGTGTCTTGGCAGCCAAGTTGTAGGAGATGTTGGCACCGAGTTCGTCGATGATGCTGACTTTCTTGATACTGTCGTTGCGGTCTTTGATTTTGGCTTCGATGTTGTTGGATAAGCCGAAGTTGACAGATCCCGTCTTTCCTTGCGACGGTGTGCCGTACAGAGAACCTGCGTATGGTGAATACGAAACGAGCGAAACATTGCCTTCCTCGTCGGTCTTGGTATAAGTTTTCCAATATCCCCATTTGCTGTCGCCAAAGTCTGGTGCATAGGTGAAACTGACAGAAGGAGTCAGCACGTGGCGTACCATCTGCAACTTCTTTCCGAACACCTTCGGGTTGGGCTTGTACATACCATACAGTTTCGTGTTGGCAGACAAGGAGAGGTTATAGTCAAACACTCGGTTGAAGCCGTAAATCGTATCACGCAACACTTGCTGTCCCGATTCGTCCCATATCTGTTCAATCTTGTTGGTGTACCATCGTTCTGTGTAATTGAGTGACGGAGTGACGTTAATGTATTTCAGAACATTGAAGGATGCAGACACCGGGATGCTGTGTTTCATGCCGTTTTTCCAGTCCTTAATTAGCGAAGACTTCATCAGTTGGTCTTCTTTTGTCGTGATGGAGTTGGAGAGTGTACCCGTATAGTTCATGCTGATTTTCTCATACCATCTTTCCTTGCCTGCAGCATGTTTGCGTTTGAAGGGGTAGAAGCGGGACAGCGACAAAGACAATGATGGCATGGTGAGAGCCAGCGTAGAGTCACGCATGTTCTGCGAGATGTTGAACGAACTGGACATGGAGAGTCCAATCTTGGTGAAGTTGTGTGAATAACTGACAGAAGAGGTTCGGGTGCTCTGCGAGTATGAAGTTGGGTTGTAAAGGGATGTCAGGTTGTTTTTCTCGTATGATTGTGTGGCGAAGTTCACACTGGCACTGAAACTGCTGTTGGGCGAGGCTTTTGAGTCTGTGCGATGGCTCCACTGGAGTTTGAAGTTCTTGGTGACAGAATAATCTGGCATGTTCTTCTCTCCTTCTTTTGTCACCTGATAGTTGAAGTAGAAATTGCCGCTGAACTTATAGCGTTTCTTGTAGGTTGTTTGTGCAGCAAGACCCCATGAGCCTTTAGTGAAGATTTCTCCAGTCAGTTTTAAGTCCATGTAGTCGCTGAGGGCAAAATAATATCCGCCGTCTCGTAAATAGAAACCGCGGGTTGACTCGTCGCCGTATGAAGGCATGATAAGACCACTGGAGTAAGTTTTTGTCATCGGGAAATAGGCAAAAGGAATGGCAAGTGGGAGCGGGACATCTTCAACCACCAGCCATGCAGGTCCGGAGAATACATCTTTTCCTGGATGTGCCTTTCCGCGTGACATGGCAATATAAAAATGAGGATGCTCTTCGTCGCAAGTGGTGTATCTGCCATGACGCATATAAATTTCTCCTTCAGGACCTTTTTTAGATTCTTCTGCACGAAGGAAACCATCCTGTTGTGCCGTATAGACATTTGTGATGTGGGCTTTCTTGGTCTTGAAATTGTACGACATTTTTTCCAACTCGTACTCATCTCCACCATCTTTGAAGATTGGTGTTCCATATTTGGCGCCTAATGAGTCGAGGCCATAAATCGCATGGATGATAGAACTATCCATGTTCATATTGATGTTTTCTGCCTTCAAGTCGATATCCATGTATTTCACATCGGCATCACCATACAAATACGCATTCTTGCTGCCCATGAAGAATGTCATGGAGTCTTTTGCCTCATATACAACGGGTGCTTCAAGTACGCCTTTGTTTTTTTCTGCTTGGCGAATAGAGTCTTCGGCTGCTGCCACAGAATCATTCCATTGGGTGGCACGCGATTTGGGTTCGTCGGGTTCAATGCCGTGCTCACGGTCGAAGCGGGCTTTGATGGAGTCCAAGTTCATGAGGAGAGAATCAGATTCGGAAAGTACCGAGTCTTTTTGTGCGGCAAATGTGTCAGCCACCGCACTATCTACCCTCACTTCTCTTTGCCCCACCGTGTCTGGCTCAAGCGTATCAACAGCATGATGGCCGACAACCGCATGATAGTTGCCGACCAAAGGATGGTTGAATGCCATGATGGAAAGTACCGTTGCGAGTACGAGGAATGACGCTATGAACCTTTGGCTTCTCATAAAACGAGTGCAAAGGTAAGCATTTTTCGGGAAATATCTTGCCTATTTATTTTAATAAATACTAATTACCCGAATATTTCAGACCATTTAACGAAACGACTTACCCCTTCATCGCCGAATTTCATCAAGGAACGCACCGCTTGTTCCAGCGTCTTCTCTTGGTTAAGTTTCGTTTTTGAGAAGAATTTGTCGGCATAGCAGATGATTTGCTCCTCGATGGTTTCGGGCAGGAGGTCGTGGTGTGGAACGGGAAGATTTTGGGCGATGATTTCCTGAAGAGAAAGCCCCGCTCCGGTGTGGCGTTCGCACACCCTGGCATGACGTGGAAATCCCTCCGCACGAAGCAAATCTGCACCAATCGTCCCATGACAAATGTACGGCTCCGTTCCGAAACATTGGATGCCGGCAGCGTCACATCGGAAAATGCCGATGTCGTGCAGCATCGCCGCCTCTTCCACAAACGGACGGTCGGCATCCAGTTCGGGGTGTCGGTCAACAATGTCAAGTGCCTTGTCCGTCACTTGGCGGCTATGCACCATCAGAATGTGCTTCAGTTCGTTCTCGGTAGGGTAGTATTTGTCGATGATGGCTTGGTAATTCATAAGTAGAAATCTTTCGTTAAGTTCGTATATTCGGGGGTGCGTTGCTGCATCGTTTCATAGAGCGTCAGCGTCGCGATAGAGGTTTCTCCGCGAGCCGTCGGAGAAAAATCCAGCATCACCCTTTTGGGCGGTTTTTGTGGTGTCGATTGAATGTTGAGCCGCCGCCGCAGGTAGAGTTTCTTTGCGGCACACAAGGCGATAAAACGTGTTGCTTCCCCATAAGGAATGATGACACAGAAACGACCTTCAACTCGAAGCAGTTTGGATGCGTTTTCGACGAGGTTCCCAAAGGGTAGGGAAACGGTGTGGCGAGCGGCATCCCTTGCCTCATTTCCTCCTAAAGTCTCTTCTTGATAAAAAGGTGGATTTGAAACGATTAAGTCATACTGGTTGGAGAAGTGGTTGATGTTGTTAAAATCGGCCTTCTTCACCTCTATTCGTGAACGAAAAGGGGAGGCTTCCACATTCTCTTTCGCCTGCACGACGGAAGCCTCGTCAATGTCTATTCCCTCAATCGTTGCCGTCGGGAAACGCTGTGCCAGCATCAGGGCGATGAGCCCCGTTCCAGTTCCGACATCGAGAATGCTGTTTCCGTCCGTTTCTGCCCATGCCCCAAGCAAAACGCCATCCGTCCCGACCTTCATGGCAGAACGGTCGTGACGGATGGTGAACTGTTTGAAACGAAAGAACGGATTAGGCATCAGTTGGATGTTCAATGTCAGATGTTCAATCTTACATTTCAGAACTGGAAGTAGTTCTTTGCGTTGTTGTATGCGATGTCCTCAATCATCTGGTTCACACGTGCAGCCTCATAGCCCGTGTATGGCACCTCGCCGTTCTCGATGTCGGTGGCGACGAGGTTGCAGAGGATGCGGCGGAAATATTCGTGGCGAGGGTAGGAGAGGAACGAGCGAGAGTCGGTCAGCATACCCACAAATCGGCTCAGCAAACCGAGCAGCGACAGGGCGTTCATTTGCTTCGTCATGCCGTCCTTCTGGTCGAGGAACCACCAGCCCGAACCCCACTGAATCTTGCCCGGGCAAGAGCCGTCCTGGAAGTTGCCCAACATGGTGGCAAGCACTTCGTTGGCACAAGGGTTGAGGTTGTAGAGAATGGTCTTTGCCAACTTGCCTTCCGCGTTCAGGCGGTCGAGGAACTTCGAGCACTTCTTGGCTGTGTTGAACTCGCCGATGGAGTCGAAACCCGTGTCGGGACCCAACTGCTTGAACATCTTCGAGTTGTTGTCGCGGATGGCGCCATAGTGGAACTGCTGTGCCCATCCTGCCTCCGCATCCTGCACGGCGAAGATGTACATCATGGCACTCTTGAACTTCAGAATCTCCTCCTGAGTCAGTTCCTTGCCGCCATACACCTTGTCGAAAATCGCCTTGATTTCAGCGTCCGTATAGTCCTCGGCATAGAACTCCTCAATGCCGTGGTCAGACAGTTTGCAGCCCATCGAGGCAAAGAAGTCGTGACGTGCTTGGATGGCATCGATGTAGTCGTTGAAACCGTTGATAGACTTGCCGCTCACCTCCGACAACTTATCCACATAAGCCTTGAAGTTGGCAGGCACCTCCACCGCCATGGCCTTGTCGGGACGCCATGCCGGCAGCATCTTGGTCTCCATGGTTGGGTCGGCAGCCACCTGCTTGTGATATTCCAGCGAGTCAACAGGGTCGTCCGTTGTGCACACCACCTTCACGTTGTAGTGCTTCATCAAGCCGCGAGGCGTAAACTTCGGGTCGTTCTTGATCTGGTCGTTACATTCGTCATAGATTTCACGAGCCGTCTCAGGATTCAGCGTCTTGTGGATGCCGAAAGCAGTCTTCAGTTCCAGATGGGTCCAGTGGTAGAGCGGGTTGCGGAACGTGTAAGGCACCGTCTCAGCCCATTTCTCAAACTTCTCCCAGTCGGAGGTGTCCTTGCCTGTGCAGAAGCGTTCGTTCACACCGTTCGAACGCATGGCACGCCACTTGTAGTGGTCGCCGCCCAGCCAAATCTGCGTGATAGACTCAAAACGCTTGTTCTCAGCCACTTGCTGAGGCACGAGGTGACAGTGATAGTCAATAATCGGCATCTTAGCCGCATGTTCGTGATACAACTTCTGTGCCGTCTCCGACTGCAACAGGAAGTTCTCGTCCATAAAAGTTTTCATAGGTAATATCGTTTTAGAATCATGATTCTTTTGCAAATGTACAACTTTTTCCAGAAAGTTCGTCTTGATTAAAAGGAAAAATCATTATCTTTGTGGAAAATTCTCAAAAGTAAGATGAAGACAACAGCATTTTTCACACGCATTCTCAGTTGGTTGACGGGCAGTCGGCTGACAGTGGACAATTCGGTGGTGAGGGAACTTGACCTCAACCGTTTCCTGGGCAGTTGGTACGAGGTGGCTCGCTTCGACCATTTTTTCGAGCGTGGTATGTCGCAGACCAAGGCTAATTACGTGCTCCGCGAGGACGGCGACATCGATGTCATCAACACGGGCATTAAGGACGGCAAGCCCAAGACGGCGAAAGGCAAGGCGAAACTCACCGACACGCCCGCCCTGTTCCGTGTATCCTTCTTCGGTCTCTTCTACTCCGACTATCGCATCTTGCTCCTCGATGCCGACTACCGCTACATGCTCATCGGCAGCGGCTCCGACACCTACCTCTGGATTCTCTCCCGCACGCCCCAACTCTCCGACAGCGACCGCACCACCATCCTCGCCGAAGCCCAACGCCGTGGCTACGACACCGACAAACTGATTTGGGTGAAGCAGGACTGACCGATTATTCCGATGGAAGCAAGACTTTCCGAAGATGATGCCCCACCTTCCGAGAAACTCAAACATGGTATTCTCTTCGAAGAAGTCATCTGGAACCAACAGGAGGACAACTACGGGACACACAATAAAATACGAGAGATTGCGACTCTTTATTTCTTAGAAAATAGAGAAAATGTGAGAGGAAAAAATGGCAATAATTTTTGATTCCCATAAATTATTGTTAACTTTGCAGCATTAATTCTGAATAGTACATTATGATGGAATCTTTGTATATCAAGAATTTCAAGAATTTCAAGGACTTGACAATCGAAAGACTGGGGAAAGTTAATCTGATTGTTGGTAGAAATAATGTCGGCAAATCTAGTTTGCTGGAGGCCATTTCCATTTATGTAACAAATGGAGAGGAGAATTGGCTGCGAATATTGCTTGCAGACCGTGGCGAAGCAATTCGCGATGATGATGAGAACGAAGTTAATGCAGACAACGTTAAGCACCATTATATATCATTGTTTTCTGGTTGGGAAGAGAACTACAATGGTGATTTTGAGATGGAGTTTGGAACGAAAGCGAAAGGTGAAATTCCTGTTAGAATCTCACAAGTCTATATTCGTGAAGGTAAGAGAGGGGCTTCCACTTCAATGGAAGCCTTCCACGAGGGTATGATTGGAACTCAAGTTGAGCGCAGTTCTATCACCGGTGCAGGTTTGCTTATTACAAGTGGCACACAAAGCAATATCATCCCATATAATAAGAAAAGAAGCTATCTGAATGTATTCAAAGAAAAATGTCCTTTCCAACATATTCCTGTGTATATGATTGGCAGGTATGCTAATGCAAAGTTATTTGATAACATTTCTTTATCACCTGATGAGGACTACGTGCTTGATGCCCTGAGAATTATTAATCCGGATATCAATAGAGTTCGTTTTATCGACGCTAACGAAGGACGTAATTCGGAGCGTATAGCCATTGTGACCGTTAAAGGTAGTGATAAACGCTATCGTCTCAGTTCAATGGGCGATGGTATCAACAGAATCTTGACGATTATTCTTGCTTTGCTGAATTGTAAGGATGGCGTTCTGCTGCTCGATGAGTTTGAGACAGGACTTCACTATTCTGTGCAAGACCAGTTGTGGAAGATTATCTTCATGCTGTCCGAGAAGCTCAACGTGCAAGTGTTCATCACCACCCATAGCAACGACTGCGTGAACAGTTTCGCAAGAAACAACAAACAGGGCGTAGGCCAGTTGATCCGTCTTGTCAATCAAGATGGCAACATCGTCTCAACTATATTTGACAACAATGAAGACCTTCGTTTTGCTTCCGATAATTCTGTAGAAATGCGATAGTATGAAAATACCAGAAATCCATACATATAAACTACTTGTTGAAGGCAACGATGACCAGCATGTCGTTTGGGCATTATGTGAAAAGCATAATGTCCCAGAAACATTTGATGTGGTTGATTGCGAAAGTGTTAAAAACGTCTTGAAGTCATTCGAAGTTCGACTAAGACTAGCCGACAACAACAGCCGTATCGGTGTGGTGATGGATGCCGATATAAATCTTAAGAGTCGTTGGGATAGTTTCGTCTCTATTCTAAAGCGAACAGGAAAGTATGATTGTGGCGCTTTAACTCTGCCAAAAGATGGCCTTGTTTTAGAACCAACGGACAAAACATATCCAAAGGTAGGTGTTTGGCTGATGCCAGATAATAACCAGAACGGTATGTTGGAGGACTTCATGGCGGCACTTGCTACACCTGATGACGAATTGATGAAGAAATCAGATGCCATGCTGACCGAACTTGAAACAGAAGGAATACAAAAATACAAACCAGTACATCGTTCAAAGGCAAAGATACACACCTATCTTGCTTGGCAAGATGTTCCAGGTCGCCCGATGGGGCAGGCAATCACTGCTAACATTCTGAATTCAGATTCAGAAGTTGCGGTGCGGTTTGTCAAATGGTTAAGAAAAATGTTCTAACTTAAAAACAGATATGCCAATGGATGGATAAAAGATTATAGGACATAAGACTGAACGTCCACTTTTGATTCTTGTTGTTCGATAATTGGGGAATTAGACAACAATCACCAAGAACTGAAGTAGATTGTTCACGCCGTTCGGCGTGGGCATTTACTCGTTTAAGGTGATAGGCTTTCCC
>JAFUWG010000024.1 GCA_017483605.1 Bacteroidaceae bacterium
CTTTGTCCTCGGTAAACATTAGCGATATTCTTTAGTTGAATTTGTTTTGTAGCGACTACAAATTTACTAAAAATATCGCTAATTACCTAATAATCATGTAACTATTTTAGAACTAAATTCGTCGAACTCACGTTATTTAAGCAGGTTGATGATTGTATTCTTGGTATACAAAAAAGCATGGTGGTACTTGAGACAACAGACTTGTCCACTTTCTCTTTTACTGATACATACTTGGCAATCTCTTGTTTATAGCAATCAACTATAATAGGGATTTTACTTTTCATTGCTTGGTTGCTTTGATTTTTCAGCCGTTCCATTTCATATAAACAGAGGAACTTCCCAAGATTTATCACGGTATTGGGGGTAATTTTATTATACATAATGTTTGGGGTTGATTTTTTATTTGTATGGTCTTTTATCACATTTCATTTTCTAAAACAAAAACATAATCATATTGTTCTCCTTTCTCGCTTACTCGCCCAACCCCAACTTTCGGCATTAAAGTGTTTGAAATAAAAAGACGTGGGTTGTCTTACTTCTGCTAATCTCTACTTCAGGCTCTGGTAAACCGCAATCATGAGATTAGCAACCAGTTAGCCCACGTCGGGAGAGATTATACAAAAGCCAAACTAACACATTCAATTTATATAGATACAAAACGCATCTACACAATGACGTATAGTCATGGCATGTGAATAAATCACCCACGTGGACGTTCCGATTGCGTTATCTTCAATGATTGCTTCCAAATTTACCAGATTTTGAAGTATGAAGACCAACGTTCGTAAACGTCCTTTTGACGCGGGGCAGCCTTATGTGTCTGCACGAGACACGCACTGCGAGCACACCAAATATCTATGTAAAGAATCCCGCCTTCCCGCCGTGGGCAGCATCCATCGCAAGGGCAAACACGCCCACCCGTCGGGCCAACTGGATTTCTGTCCGCGAACATCAACATGCCCTTTCAGGCACATCTCTGTCCGCAAGACAGTTGCAAAGATACGAAAGATTTTGCAAAACAAAATGAAAATGAAGAAAAATGTGAAAATATCCGCAGAAAAGTATGAGCCTCCATGTTCACTCAAGTCTCTCAGCCGTGCCTTGTGGAGACGATGCCAATGTCTTCCTAACTCTGTTGCCAATGTTTTCCTCTCCCTCTTGCCCGTCATCTCGGACGACTGTGTTCCTTGTCTTCCGAGTTCTCATGCTCGTATCTTGCTCCGCCTCTTGCCCGTCATTACCTTGCTCTGAGGCTCGTCATCACCATGTCCTCACGCTCGTCATCACTCCGCTCTCAGGCTCGTGTCTTCTGCGGAGGTGTTTTCAGAGGGATGAATCAAGAGATTTCGGAGGGTTATTTGAAAACAAATCTGCGGAATCTGCTCAATCGTGCCGTAGGCACTTGTCGATAAAAATATACCGCTCCGCGATGTGATTAACCTGAATCGGCATTAGAACATTTGACATGAAATTTATGATAATTCATGGTTAATTCGTGATAATTTATGTTTATAATAAAAACACGAACCTTTAGCTCGGCGTAGCCAATTTTCATAAATTGACCATGAATTTTTCATGAATTTATTAATGCTCGTCGGGGTAAGCAGATTTTCCGCAAGTCTTGTGGGGCTTTCATCATTCCCCTGTTATTGTCACAATGTCAATTTCGTCGTGGCAAAAATGGTGTACAGGGAACGTCGAAAGTGGTCTGAGTCAGACCACCTCGGCGGTGTGAGTCACACCACTTCAGAGGTGATGAGCGTGCAATTTTGTCCTATCACAGATGGCTCTTCAGGAAGTGTACCTTTCTTACCCTGTTTTCGCTATTGTCGCAACGGAAAGAGGCGAGGGAGGGGGCTGTATCAGCACAAAAGAAGGTGACTGCTCTAACGAGAAAGAGGTTACAGCCGGTTGCGTTCGCTCTGTCCTGCGTGGCTACCTTTGTAGCGGCTGTGGGTGGCGTTGAATTTCCACGACAGGTTGATACCGATGCGTCGGGAGTCGCGATATTCGCGGAAGTGGGTACGGACATTGATGCCACCATAGGCCGTCATCTCTGTGTAGCGAGTGTGTAAGATGTCATTGGCAAGGATGGCTACGCTCAGGCTCTTGTCTTTGAGGAACTGGCGACTCAACCGAAAATTGATGTCACCTAAGGCTTTTCGTTGCGAGCAGCCTGTTTCGTGAGCAGGCTTGATATAACCTTGAATGTTCAGCAGCCAATCTTTCGGAAACGAGAACGTATTATCAAGGGTGAATTCGCTAATCAGACCGTTCCAAGTATGGGTGATGCCCATCGATTGGTAGTCTATATTATTGTAGTAGAGTGCTGCCGTGTAGTCCATTTGCCAGACACCCACTTTGGGCGTAAAATTGAGAACAATGCCATAGTCTTGCATCTTGGGTATATTGCGGTAGTCCATGATGAT
Organism: Bacteroidaceae bacterium; assembly: GCA_017483605.1. Classification (GTDB taxonomy): domain Bacteria; phylum Bacteroidota; class Bacteroidia; order Bacteroidales; family Bacteroidaceae; genus Minthosoma. Next base: position 2,430 of record JAFUWG010000024.1, read on the forward strand.
TACACCGGGATGGTTGATATCGTCGTAGGCTACCTGGAAGGAAGTGAAGGCATCGCTCATATACTTGTAGTAGGGCTGGATGTAAAGCCACTTCCACTGCGTGGTCCACGACAGACTGTGTGTTGTCTGTGGCTGAAGATATGCGTTGCCTGTACTATACTCATATTTACTGCGATAGTGGATGGCTGTGCTGAGTATGGAGTAAGGGGGATTATTGCGGGTACATTGGTAACTGAAGGTGTGCGTCCATTTCTCCGTGCGGTAGGTAAGCGAAAGGCGTGGGATGAGCACATGGTAGTCAGGACTCTGCTCAAAATCCTTCTGCCCATAGGTTTCATAGTTATTGTACTCGTTCTGCCAACGCAAACCGAAGTTGAGGCTGAATGCTTTGAACTTCACGGTATAGTTGGCAAAGAGTGACCACGTCGTAGTCTGTTGGTGTACGCTGTTATCGGCAGAGAAACCGCTTTGGGTGAAGTCGCTGGTACGGCCTACACTGGCGGCTTCTTCACCGAAACTCAGGGAGCCAACGGGGATGGGAGCGGTGACGATGAGTTTTTCTGCCAACAGGTTGTTCTTGGTCTGTGTTCTGCTGTTAACGGCTCTCTCGCCAATAGTACCGCCTTCCATCTCACTCTCGGAATGTCCCCTGTAATAGTCGCTGCTGAAGTCCAATTGGCATTTGCCAATCTCGCCGACGTAGTAGGCATTCACAGCATGTTCCAACTGGGGCTTGAGTGATGTGACCGTCTTGTTGGTCTCTGCTTCCACGAAACTGCCGTCTTGCCATACCTGCTCATTTGTCTCTTGGCAGCCACTTGCATCAGTAAGGTAATTGTTGGCAGTATAGGTCAGACCAACGGAATGCTTCTCAGATATCTTCCAGTTCCAGCCGAGGTCGGCAAAATAATAGTTGTAGCGATTGAGATAGGTTGCACTCTTCTTAAAATCCCATGTGCTGGAAGCCTGCAATTGGTCATCGGCAGTAGCGGTGATGTACTGGTTATTGCTTGTCAGATACCCACGCACAAAGAAGTCCATGCCATTACGCAGACGATAGTTCAAGGCTGTGTTGCCGCTGGCATAATATTCTTTGCCTTGTCGGTAGGCTGCCGAAAAGTTGCCACTCCATCCCTCTCCCACCTTACGAACCGTCTTCAGCCGTATGACGGAAGTGACTTCTGCACCATATTCTGCCCCAGGATGGGTGATTATCTCTACCGAAAGAATCTCATCGGCACGGAGGCGGTCAAGTTCCTGTATGTCGCGAACCTTTTTGTTATTGATGTAGATTTCTGGCTTTCCATGTCCTGCAATAGTTCCGTCGCTCATCACGAGGGGCAGATGGCTGAGCATGTCGCTGACTGAGCCAAATTGTTCTAACGGAGTCCCCTGAATGGAAACTTGCAATCCTCTGTCTGTCGGGGTATAGAGCATCCGATGACCTTTCACGGTCACTCCTTTCAGTGCCTGTGTCTCTATCTGCATCTTTATTGTTCCCACGTCGGACTTGTCAACAGTTTTGTAGAGGGTCTTATAACCGACGTGGGAGATACGGGCAAGCACTTTTTCTTGCTCATAAGGAATGGCAAAGTATCCGCTCTCGTTCGACACTCCGCCGCAAAGCAAGGTTGAGTCAGCAGGGTTTAGAATGGCAATATTGGCATAAACCACAGGTTGGCCTTGTTCGTCAACAATGGTGCCTGTCAGGTGGCGGTTGGTCTTATGGGTACACTCCACAAAGATTTTCTTTTCCTCTGGGTTGCTCTTCTCAACAGTCATGCGAATGGGATAGAAACCTATCATCTGTTGGATGGCATCGGGCAGCGTCTTGCGACTGACGGTAGTGGTGATGCGGAAATCCTCCAGTTCATCATAGAGAAAATAGAGCGTGTAGTCGCTGGGCTGTTGGCTTAATTCACGCAGGGCATCAGAGAGTGACACATTATTATAACTACGCGTGATACGCTGGGCTTGCAAACCGATGGACAGCAGACAAGCAAAAAGAATCATTGAAAGTCGTTTCATAGCCGTTTTTACTCCACGATTAATTGATGATTTTTCAGTGTGACATGCAGACGCTCAAAGTGATTGAGGTCGTTGACAACTCTTTCTAAGTCCTGCCGAGGATTCCAGACAAAATGGAAACGGAATTGGCGGGTCTCTTCGTTCAGGAATGTAACTTCAACACCGTAATAGGCGGCAATCTCTGGCAACATCTTCTCGAGAGGGATGTTGTCATAAATGACAGGTTGAATACCGGTCGTATCAGACGCAAGCGTATCAGCCGGAATGGTGTTGTTGGTCTTCGATATGGATACCGTCTGTTCTGTCTGTGGAACCTCGGGCTTCTGGTATTGATGCACCAGACGGAGGGCGGCAAAGGCGATGCCTGAAACAAATAGGATGCCAATAAAAGAGGCGGCAACTTTCATCCAAATGCGGCTTGAAGGTTTAGGATAGTGCCTCTTTTCAAACCGTTCCCATGCGGCTTGTATGTCTGTGGGCTGCTCCGTCTGCCGATGGATGTAGCCTCGCTTGGCTGCTACCATCAGGCGGTAAGCCTCACGAGTTTCGTCATCGCTATTGATGATGTTGCGGATTTCTTGCTCAGAATATGCTTCGGGGGTTTCAAGCATTTCCAATAGTCGGTTGATGTTTGGATTCGTTTCCATCACTTCTGTCGTTTTAAGGTCTGAAATGTTCTTTAACACGTTGAATAGATTGGCTGAGATACTTAAAGACGGTCTTGAGGTTCATGTCCAGTTGCAGGGCAATTTCCTTCAGCATTAGCCCCTCTTTGAAGCGTAACCGAAAGATGGTGCGATGAGGTTCTGCCAGTTGGCTGTCGGCATAGTCGCAGACGGCATCCAGCGTTTCTAAACGTTCCTCAATGTACCGCATGTCGGTTTCAGTTTCTGTGCAATAGAGGTTTTTCGCCTGTTCCTTCACGCTCTTCTGCCTGATGCGATTGACGCAGCCATTGTGCACAGCCGTCATCAAATAGGCTCGCATCTTGCTTTCCGAGGGCAACATGTCTGCCTCCATGAGTCGAACAAACACATCTTGCACCGTGTCTTCGGCTTCTTCGCCATCATACAGCAGTGTTCTGGCCAGATGAATCATCTCGCTGTAGTGCTGGCAGAAAAGCCGTTGAAGTATCGTTTTGTCAATCATTCCAATGTTGCTTTTAATGCCCATTTTTGAGGACTTTCTACTATATAGACCATTCTGAAAGCCGTTTTTCTACGGGAAGACCAACTTTTTTCATTTTTCTTGTACTGAGACGGAGTTTGGAGAAGCATGTGGCAAAAGGGTGACACGAAACACGGGACAAGTCACCAAATGGCGACTGCCCAAGATGCGGTTCGGGGCTTTTGTTCTGATGTGCAGGAGGCAATCAGTTCTGCTGCCTTGTCCGGCTATCGCAATCGGTTCTTCAGGAAGTGTGCCTTGGCGTAGGCGAAGTAGAAAAGGACGCCAAGGGCGTTGACGAGCAGGGCGAGCCAGAAGGCGGAGGCGTAGCCAGTGTGGTGGATGGCGATGCCGCCGAGCACGACGCCGAGCCCCATGCCGATGTCCCAACAGGTGAGTTGGGTGGAGTTGGCGGTGCCTCGCTGGTTGTGGGGGGCGAGGTTGATAAACATGGTTTGCATACCAGGCCAAATATGACCGTTGCCCAAACCAATGATGAGGGCGGCACCATAGTAGCCAACGGGATGCTGCAAGAGGGCGAAAAGGAGGTAGCCGAAGACACTGATGAGGATGCCGTGGTTGACATTCTCCACCACCCGTCCCTTGCGGAGCGAACGTGCCCCGATGAGACGGGAGAGGATGAGGCCGCCGCTGAGGATGGCGAACCACGCACCGGTGCCAGCGGTCATGTGGAGCACTTCTTTGCCGTAGATGGCGAGATAGTTGGACAGCACGCCGTAGGACATGCCGACGCACACCATGACGACGCCCTGGCTCCAGCCTTTCAGGAGGAAGAAGCGGTCGAGGGAGAGGGGGGCTTTGTTGGGAACAATCTCTTTTGCAGGGAACTTCACTGTCGCATTGATGGCACATCCGATGCCTCCAGCCAAGAAAGCAAGGAGGAAGATAAGGGTGTAGTTGCTGATGGTGTCGTAGATGAGCAGTCCGACGGTGGGGGCAATGCTGGTGGCAAGGTTGTTGGACAGCCCATAATAGCCGATGCCCTCGGCTCGGCGGGAGGGATGGAGCACATCGATGGCGGAGGTGCTGTTGGCAACGGTGACTGCCCCCATGGGTGCTCCGTGCAGGGTGCGGATGACGGCGAAGAGGGTCATCGTGCCTGCGATGAGATAGCCAGCAAAGAAGGCGAAGAAGAGGAAGTAACTGGTGAGCAGCACCACACGACGGGGATAACTATCGACGAGATAACCTGCGATGGGACGTGCCAAGAGGGCAGTCAAGGTATAGCCAGACAGGACGATGCCGATGGTGTCTTTGTCTGCCTGGTAGGTCTCGCTGAGATAGAGGGGAAGCAGGGGCGTGACGAGCATGAAGGAGAAGAATATCATGAAGTTGGCCGCCCATACTTTCGTGTAGTTGGAATTCCAGAGTTTTTCTTTCATCGGATGATGCTGATGCCCTCGGCATCGACGTTGGTCACGGTGGGTTCGATATAAATGTATGGATTGCCCGTCACGAAGCCTTCGCCCGCACAGGGACGGCGGTCGTAGATGCCAGAGGAGGCGTCGAAGCGTGTGGGATGCAGGTCAACATTGCGGAAACGGATGCCACAGACCTTGCCTTGCGTGTCGCACCCGAGGAAGATACCGTTGGGGCTGTAGCACTGGATGTTGGTGAAGGCGATGTCGCTCACGGTGCCGCATCTGCCCTCGGTCGCCCCCGGAGGAAATCGCCAACCAGCGTCTTTGTGGTTGCCGACGGCACGGGGATAACTGGTGACGTAGATGGGTTCTGCCTTGCCCCACCACACATCGCTGAAGAATTGGCACTCGACCATCATGTTGCTGAACGTGACCTGCGACACGGTGCCCTCGTCGCGGTTCTGAATGCCCAGACCGCGGTTGCTGGCACGAACGAGGCAGTTGTCGAACAGCACGTGGCTGATGCTGTCCACGTTCTCCGAGCCTATCTTGATGGCACAGGAGCGTGAGGTCATCACGCAGTTGGTCACCACGATGTCCTGACATGGCCCATACTGCTGAAACTCCCGACGGTTCTTCAGGCAGATGCAGTCGTCGCCGCTCTCGATGAGGCAGTTGGCAATGCGTACTTTGCGGGAATGGTCGATGTCGATGCCGTCGCCGTTGCGGATTTTCAGACGGTTCAAGAGGGAGATGCCATCTATCGCCACGTCGTAGCAACCAATGAGATGCACCGTCCAGTAGGCTCCGTCCTTGATGGTCACATCCTGAATGCGGAGTTTGTTCACGGCTTCGAGCGTCAGCACGTGGGGACGGGGGTCGAAGGCTCCGTTGAGGGGTTTCAGTTCGTAACTGTCGGACAGTTCCGCACCCATGAAATCAACGCCGCTGCCGTCGATGGTGCCTTGCCCCGTGATGGAAAGGTTCTCGGCACGGGTCGTGTAGAGCCACTTCATGCCCTCACCTTCGTTGGCACCGAAGGCACTGAGGCGGTAGATGTCCTCGTCGGGACGGCACTTGAGCGTGGCATGGGCTTCGAGGTGGAAGTCTATGTTGCTCTTCAGTTCGACAGGACCCGACAGGAATGTGTGACCCGCGGGCAGCAGCACCTGTCCCCCACCCCTTGCGGTGCATTGATCGATGGCAGCCTGAATGGCAACGGCATCGTCTGTCACGCCGTCGCCTTTCGCCCCGAATGTCAAGACGTTATAGACGTTTTGGGCATGGGCGACAAGAGGCAAGCAAAAGAATAAAAAAAATAGACGTTTCATCAGATTATTGGTGTTCGTTAGTCATTTCAAACCGTAAAGTTCCACCCTCCATGATGTCCCAATGGGTGATGTATGGCAAGGTGTGCCGCAAGCCGTTGAGTTTCACCGACTTCACGTAAATGTTCTCTGGCGATGCATTCTCGGCAATGATGGTGAATGTCTTGCCATTCTCCAGATGGATGTCCACCCGAGGAAAGACGGGCGACCCGAGGAAGTAGTTGACCGTAGCGGGACAAACGGGATAGAAGCCAAGGGCGGAGAAGATGTACCATGCCGACATCTGTCCTGCATCGTCATTGCCCGACAGTCCGCCCGCCGAGTTCAAGTATTCGGTGGCCATGATGTGCCGCACCGCCTGCTGGGTCTTCCACGGCTTGCCGATGAAGTCGTAGAGATAAGCCACCTGATGGCAAGGCTCGTTGCCGTGCCAATAGTAGCCTCGGTCAAACATCTCGTCCAACTTGCGTTCAAACTCTTTCTTGCCACCCATCGCCTTGACCAGCCCATCGACATCGTGGGGCACATACCACGTGTAGTGGCATTGCGTCCCCTCGGTGATGAAGGTGGCAAAATTGGTGATGGAAAGCGAATGGGCGTCGGGATGCTTTTCAGGCTCTTTCAGAAACATCGTGTCCGTCTCCGTCACGAAACGTCCGTCAGCATGGCGACCGTTCACATAGCCCGTCTTGGGGTCAACCACGTTCCGCCAGTTGCGGCTCCGTTTCATCAGTGCCTCATAGTCCTGCTGCATGGCAGAGCGGTCGATGCCTTTCAAGTAAGGATTGTCAATCATCGCCCGAGCCATCTGTGCCAAGGCATAATCGTCGTAGGCATATTCCAGCGTTCGCGACACCTGCTCGTTCTGATGGAACGCCTCTTTCACGCTGTCTTCCAGAGGGATGTAGCCATGCTGTAAGTACGATGACAAGGCACGTCTGCCCATGCCGTTCTTGTACTCTTCGTAAGTCTTCGGGCTTTCAAAGGCATTCTTTCGCAAAGCCTCATACGCTTTCACCGCGTCAAAATTGCGGATGCCTTTCACGTAAGCATCTGCGATGGCACTGGCACAATGGTCGCCAATCATCGCCGCCGTGTAGGAGTTCCAGCAGGGGAAAATCGGCATCCACCCACCCTGCTTATATTTGGTGACGAGCGACTGCATCATCTCCCCGCTCTTCTGGGGGGCAAGAATCGTCAGCAATGGATGCAAGGCACGATAGGTGTCCCATAGGGAGAAGTCGTCGTAATAGTCATACATGGTCAGTTGCAAGCCGAAATCCACCAGCGTGTTGTCGTTGCGAATCGTCCGGCCATCCGCAAATTGAGGATATGCCCCGTCCGCATCGTTGATGGTGTGAGGAAGGAACGAAGCGTGATAGAGAGCCGTGTAGAACTTCGTCTTCTCGTCTTCATCATCCGATTGCACCTCCACTTTTCCTAACTGCTTTTCCCATGTCGTCTCTAACTCTTGCCGCGTCTTTTCAAAGTCCCAGTGCGGTATTTCTGACTCCAGGTTAATCATCGCCCCATCCACCGAGGTGAACGAACTGGCAGCCTTCACCAACACCGTCTTTCCCTTCGTCTTGAACTTCACCCAGATGCGTTGCGAATCTATCCGTCCGCTCGCCTCAATCCCTGCATTACACTGGAGGACAAACCATCCGCTGAAACCCGCAGGTTCGCCCCACCCTTGATAAATGCGATGCACGGGATTCTTGCCCCAAATCACCTTGCGTTCCTCGTCCATGCCGATTTCACCTTCTCCCTCGTCGCTGTTCACCGCAATGACCAGATACGCCGAATCGGGGTCGGCATACGTCAGTCGGAAAATGGCAGAACGGCTTCGTCCCGTCATCTCCACCTTCGTACCGGAATCATCGAGAAAAACGGAATAGTAAGCAGGGGTAGCCACCTCAGAGGCATGGGAAAAAGCCGACGAATCGGCAATGCTGTCTGTTGGCAATAACGTGAACGACCCATAGTCCTGTGTGCAGCCTCCCACAATCCAATGCGAGCAGCGGAAACCCGTCAATCGCTCCTCCTTGTGCAGATACGGACACACACCTTTCGCCTCCGTCGCTCCACACATCTCAGGTGTCCAGAAGTTCATGCCGTTTGGCTCCAACACCGCCGGCAGCGTATGTGCATACTCCTCTGTGCCCGAACCAAACAGCCCAGCCGTGCGTGTCTCACTTGCAGCCGTGCCCACACGCGTGTCCACATATTTAATATAGGTGTCCTGTCCCCTCACTCCAACAGCGAGCAGCATCCACACCAAAACAAAAAAGCCTTTTCTTACCATAGCCAGGGTAAAGGTATATCGACCACGTCGTGGTCGGCGAACCGATGACGACGTGGTCGGTCAATCGACCACGACGTGGTCGATTCAGAGGTTGTTGAGGCACGCTTTTTGAAGTGCCACCCTCTTTACAAAATCACAAAATGAATGTTTTTAATCTTCTGTGCCGATAATCTTCCAGATACCAGCGGCGATGGCAGCACCTACGAATGGGCCTACGATGAACACCCAAAGGTCGCTGAGTGCCTGACCACCTTCGAAGAGAGCAGGACCAATGGAACGGGCTGGGTTGACAGATGTGCCCGTGTAGTGGATGCCTACGAGGTGGATGAGGATGAGTGAAAGACCGATGGCGAGACCTGCAAAGTTGCCAGCACCCTTCTTTGCGTCCGTTGTGCCGAGCACGACAAGAACGAAGATGCATGTGAGAACGATTTCGGCAATGAGACCTACCACAACACCGTGGTCGCCTGTGCTATTGGCACCTGTAGTGGTACCGCCAGCAAGAACGAGGTCGTTTGCTGTCAAAGCGAAGAGAATGGCTGCACCAATGATGGCACCAATCACCTGGAAAATCATGTACATGCCTGCATCCTTGCCGCTGATACGCTTAGAGATGAGGCAACCGAGAGTGATGGCAGGATTGATGTGGCAACCTGAGATGCCACCAATCGTGTATGCCATGGCAACTACGGCAAGACCGAATGCAATGGCTGTACCAACTACTGATGCGGTGTCAGAACCGCAATTGAGTGAGACTGCTGTACCGCAGCCGAGAAGTGTAAGAACCATAGTTCCCACCATTTCTGCAAGATACTTTTTCATGCTGTTTTTAATGTTTTTAGGGTTTATAAATAAAATATCTGTGGTTTCGTGATAACGTGATGTCTTGATAACGGCATCGCCCTCCTCTTACTGCTCCAAATGGAGGATGCCGCCAGTGGCAGGGTGAAGCGTGAGACGTGTGGTCGCCCCTTTGTTGAAGAGCGTGGGACTGAGTTGGTCGATGGTGCCGAACTGAGCGATAGGCATTTCACGCTCCATCACCGTGCCCTGCATCGTACTAATCATAACGTTTGCCATGCTGGGCATATTGTACACAAGACCCTCAATTTTTCGTTTCGCCGCCTCTTTTTCTGAAGGTAGGATGACGGTGTGCTGGTCTCGCACGCTGATGTAGTAAGGCTCGCCTGCCAAGTCGTCGGCATCGACAAAACCGAGTTTGCGAGAGAAGCGGGTGAGGATTTGCTTGTCAATGTCGCCCGTTGGCAACACCGTGAAGGTCTTTGCGGTGAAAGTCGTGTCGGTATAGCCCACAAACAACTGCGTCAACGCCTCTTCCTGTGCATTCAACTGGTCGAGCACTATCTTGAGGGAGGCACCGTCTTGCGGCATCGACTCCACCTGCCCACGCTTGATGGCGTTCTTGCTTTCGCGAATGTCGAGAATCTCCTGGGCGGTCAGTTGTGCCATCTTTGCCGTCGATGTGGCAGACAGAATCTCTTCGGTCAGGTATTGGCGTGCCTCCAGTTTGTGGCTGGTTGTACGAGAAGCGGGCAAGATGTGCTTTTCGAGGTCGGAACGGGTGTTCACCGCCACCAGCACTCCGCTCTCCGTCAACTGTGCCATCGGAGCGACCGTCTTGTCCTTCAACTTGACCGTGAAGACTTTTGCCGTGTCGGGCACACCTTCGAGATAGACCTGCAACTCTGTCACACGCCATTGTGTGGAGGGTTCTGTGCTGACACCGCTGATGTGAAGATAGCGGTCGGCATACTTTGCAAATTCGCCAGGCGTGTACACCACCTTGACGGCATTCATATCGGTTTTGATGACGGTCTTTGGCAGGGCATAATTCACGCCCCCTGCCACAATGCCCGGATTGAACTCTGCGACCTGTGTCTGTGCCATCAGTTTCAGAGAAAGGCACAAGAATATAATAATAAATGAGATTTTTTTCATTCTTTCGTTTTTGGTTTCAGCGCCTTGAACGCCTTTGGCAGATAGTTCACAAGGTCACTGGATATCATTCCCTCATACGTCAAGTCGTCGGCAGCCAAGTCACCAGCCAACCCATGCAGGTAAACGCCCAAGCGGACTGCCACATCGGGAGTATATGCCTGAGCCAGCAGTGCCAGGATGATACCTGTCAACACGTCGCCACTGCCTGCGGTTGCCATGCCCGGATTGCCCGTCGAATTGAAGAACACATTGCCTTCGGGAGTCACCACTGCCGAATACGCTCCTTTGATGACGATGTAAATCTGCTGACGCACACAAAGTTCACGTGTACGTTCCAGTTCTTCGTAGGAATTGCGAGTTGTGCTAATCAATCCAAACAGTTCCTTCTTATGCGGTGTGAGAATGCAACAACGCGGCAACTGAGTAATCCAACCACGATGAGAGCCAATGATGTTGAGGGCGTCAGCATCGATGACCATCGGACACTTCGACATGCTCACCTGCTCGATGAATGCCTGCACCGTGTAGGAATCGGTGCCGATGCCTGGACCTATCGCCATCGCATCAAATTCATGTGTGTCAAACGATTGGCTGAAGCAATTGGGGTCAACATCGAAGTTGAGCACAGCCTCGGGCACAGCGACCTGCAAGATGCGGGCATTGCACTCGGGAGTGCGTACCGTCACCTTCCCCACGCCACTGCGCATACACGCCTTGGCACTCAGAATCGCCGCACCAGCCATGCCTTTCTTACCTGCAATGAGCAGTGCGTGTCCTTCCGTACCCTTGTGGGCAAACTTGGAACGCGACTTCAGCATCCGCTGCATGTCAGACTTTTCCGTGAAGTAATAAGGGGTTTGGGTGTCCTCGTTGTCGGGGTCGATGATGCCAATGTCCAACACCTCCCACTCGCCGATGTACTGTTCATGCTCAGGGAAAAAGAAAGCGAGTTTGGGGTACTGAATCGTGTAGGTGACCGTGGCTCTCACGATGTGGTTCATCACGTTGTAGGTATTGTCCTCACACATCAGCCCCGAGGGAACATCTATCGAAACCACTGTGGCAGGTGAAGCATTGATGTATTTCACCACCGAGGCAAAACCACCGTTGAGCGGGCGGGAAAGCCCCGTGCCAAACAAGCCATCCACCACAAGGTCGCCCTCCTCCAACTTCGGCGGCGTAAACTGAGAGGTGATTTCTACAAATTCGATGTTACGGATGCCCAACATGCTCTGTTTGACCGACTGAAAATCAATCAGTCGCTGTTTGTTCGTCTGACAATCGGGAGAGAGGCTGTCTGAAGTGTTGAAAAGATAGACATAAACCTTATAGTTGGACTCGCCCAGCATTCGAGCAATCGCCAGGGCATCACCGCCGTTGTTGCCAGGACCAGCGAATATCTTGATGGGAGTATCGGTGTCCCAACGGGCACGTATCTTGTCTGCGACGGCACGAGAAGCACGTTCCATGAGATTGATGGAACTGACAGGCTCGTGCTCTATCGTATAGGCATCTACTCCTTTTAGTTGAACCGCGGATAAAATCTTCATATTTGTAAGAAACTTATTCGAATGGAGATGAGCATTGATGTGCAAAAATAGTAATTTGGTATTGAAAAAATGCTAAAATTTGCATAAAAAGTCTGTTTCCGAGGCATTTTTTCGTGTTATTGTTCCACATTTTACCCTCGAATAGGGATTTTTTTGTAGATTTGCAGTTAAATTTTAATTTTCGCAAACTTCCATGATTACGATTAAAGATAAACAGTTTGAACCTTTCATCCATCACACACAAATTGAGGAAAGGGTGGAAAAACTGGCAGAAAAACTGAACAAAGACTATCAAGGAAAGAACCCCATCCTGATTGCCATCCTGAACGGAGCCTTCATGTTTGCCGCCGACTTGGTGCGAAAACTCACGTTCGACCACGAGATTCAATTTGCCAAATTCTCGTCGTATGAAGGTATGGACACAACAGGAAAAGTAAAAGAACTGATTGGTGTTTCCATTGACGTGAAAGACAGAGACATCATCATCGTAGAAGATATCATCGACACAGGCACAACCATGCACAGCCTCATACCGAAGTTCATCGAGAAGGGTGTCCGCTCCGTCGAGATTGCCACCTTGCTGATGAAGCCCGGCAAACTGAGAGTGCCACTCCAAGTGAAGTATTGTGCCATGGAGATTCCCAACGAGTTCATCGTGGGTTACGGACTCGACTACGACGGCTTAGGCAGAAACTACAAGAGCATCTACGTCGTCAAGGAGTCCTAAGTCTCCTCTCTTCCTGTAAATCTCTAAAATCCTATAATTCAAAAAACTCAAATGAAGAATATCATTATCTTTGGTGCTCCAGGCTCAGGCAAGGGCACTTACAGCGACGAGATTGTCGCGCGTTATGGCATGGGACACATCTCTACAGGCGATGTGCTCCGCAGTGAAATCAAGAACGGTACCGAACTGGGCAAGATTGCCAAGGGTTACATCGACAACGGTCAACTCATCCCCGACGAACTGATGATTGACATCCTCGCCAAGACCTACGACACACTGCCAGCAGGCAAGGGCGTTATCTTCGACGGCTTCCCACGCACCATCGCACAGGCTGAGGCACTGAAGAAGATGCTGGCTGAACGCAAGCACAACATGGGCATCATGCTCGAACTCATCGTAGATGAAGAGACACTGCTGGCTCGTCTGCTCAACCGTGCCAAGGAGCAGGGTCGTGCCGACGACAACGAAGAAACCATCAAGAAGCGTTTCGAGGTCTATCACAAGCAGACCGAGCCTCTGGCTGCCTGGTTTGAGCAGGAGGGTATCCGCAACACCTTCACATGGAAAGGCTCCAAGGACGTGATGCTGGGTGAGATTTTTGCTTTCCTCGACACTCAGAAGTAAAAATGGAATCCAATTTCATTGATTACGTAAAAATCTATTGTCGCTCAGGACGAGGTGGACGCGGCTCCACCCACATGCACCGTGCGAAATATCTGCCCAAGGGTGGTCCCGACGGTGGCAATGGCGGTCGTGGCGGTCACGTCATTCTGCGTGGCAACCGCAACTATTGGACATTGCTCCACCTGCGGTATGACCGCCACATTCAGGCAGAGCACGGCGGCAATGGCTCGAAGAACAAATCGACAGGCAAGCAGGGTGCCAATGCTTACATCGAAGTGCCCTGCGGAACTGCCGTCTATGATGCAGAAACAGGTGAATACATCTGCGACGTGACGGAACACGAGCAGGAGGTCATCCTTCTGAAAGGTGGACGTGGCGGTCTTGGCAACTTCAACTTTGCCACCCCCACCAACCAAGCACCGCGCTATGCACAGCCGGGAGAACCGATGCAGGAACGCAACGTCATTCTGGAGTTGAAACTGCTGGCAGACGTGGGTCTGGTCGGTTTCCCCAATGCAGGAAAGTCCACCCTGGTCAATGCCATCTCTTCAGCCAAGCCGAAGATTGACAACTACCCCTTCACCACGCTGGAACCATCGCTCGGCATCGTATCCTACCGCGACGGGCGTTCCTTCGTCATTGCCGACATCCCTGGCATCATCGAGGGAGCCAGCGAAGGACGTGGACTCGGTCTTCGTTTCCTCCGCCACATCGAACGCAACTCCCTGTTGCTCTTCATGGTGCCAGCCGACACCGACGACATCCGCCACGAGTACGAAGTGCTGCTCAACGAACTGGCACAGTTCAACCCCGACCTGCTCGACAAGGGGCGTGTGCTTGCCATCACCAAGTGCGACCTGCTGGGGCAGGACGAGGAACTGAAAGAGATGCTCAAAGAGGGACTGCCGACCGACATTCCCGTTCTCTTCATCAGTTCCGTGGCACAACAAGGCTTGCAGGAACTGAAGGACTTGCTCTGGAAGGAGATGAACAGCGAGAGCAACAAGATTGCCGCCATCAACACACAAGAGTCCATCATCCACGCAGCCAAGACCTTCGCCTACATGGATGAGATTGAAGACGACGAAGGATGGGGCGACGACGGCATCGCCGACGATGACGACATCGAGTATCTTGACGAAGACGAAATTGAAGACTTGGAAGACTTCGAATACGAGCAATAAGTTACAGTTATGTTCATCTACGACACACCCTCACACATCACCGCCTTCTCCACCACACGAGATGGCGGTGTTTCCATCCCCATCCCCCGCCTGCTCATGCCGCTGCACCAGACGCACGACACTCGCACACTCGTTGTTGACGATGCCTTCGTCAACAAAAACCCATTGGAACAAGCCCTTGCCCTCGACGGCATCGACGCCCTTTCCACCCATCTTTCCCACCTCTGCATCTGTGTCCGCACCGCCGACTGCATTCCCGTCCTCCTATGGGATGACACCCATCATGTCATCTCTGCCATTCATGCCGGATGGAAAGGCACCCAGAAGCGAATCGTGGAAAGCAATCTCGACGTACTCAACGCCACCTACGGCACCCGTCCTGCCGACCTCCACGCCATCATTGGCCCAGGCATCGGTCCCGAGAGTTTCGAGGTGGGCGACGAAGTGTACGACCTCTTTGCCGAGGCAGGTTTCCCCATGGAAAAACTCGCCAAACGCTACCCCCTCATGCATTCCGACACCCCACATGATACCTCCTCACCTTCTTCGGCTGAAGGGTTTGGGGAGAGGGTCTTCAAGTGGCACATCGACCTCTGGGAATGCAACCGCCTGCAACTCGTCGAAAAAGGTGTCAACCCCGACAACATCCACGTTGCAGGCATTGACACCTATCAAAACTATGACCGTTTCTATTCCGCCCGTCGCAAGTTCAACCGGCGAATCATCAACGGCATTATGATAAAGCATTGAAGACATTCTCCCATTCGTCGCAAAACTCCTGCATCGAATGGAACAACAGGTTCGCCCCCTGACTCAGCAACGCGTCATCAGGCAGTGGGCCTGTATTCACAGCGATGGTGAACACACCAGCCGCCACACCTGCCTGCACCCCAAGCGGCGCATTTTCCACCACGACAAAATGATTGGGAGAAAGGTCGGTAGAGAACGCTTTTTTATACTTCTCCATCCCCATTAAATACGGCTCCGGATTCGGCTTCCCATACTTCACATCAAACGCCGTCACCATCAATTCCTCACGAAAGATGTCGGGAAAGTTCTTCTGCAGCCGTCCCAACAGCGTCTTCTGTCCGCTGCCCGTCACCACCAGCGGCACCACCCCACTCGCCTTCACCTTCACCAGCAACTCGTATGCACCTGGCATCCGCTCCGCCTTCGGACATTGGTTGAAGAGGTCGCTCTTATACTGATAAATCCGACGCACTTCCTCCTCCGTCGCCTCATGCCCACGCTCACGCATCGACACAATATTCACCGTGCCGGCACCCGTTCTGCCCTCGTGCATATAAGCCTCCCACTCCGGCAGGTCAAGCCCGAAATGAGCCATCGTTTCGTGCCAGCACTTCGCATGATTCTTCATCGAGTCGAACAGCACGCCGTCCATGTCAAACATCGCTGCCTGCAAACTCATTCGCTCGTATCCCTTCTCTTTCAGATACTTGCCGACAGCCTCTTGCATCACTTCTTTTTCCATCTTTTTACCTTTTTCTAACCTATCATTTTACAACTTCACCGTCGAAATCCACAAATCCGCCATCTTCTGATGGCCCGCAGGCGTGGGATGAATGCCATCCCATATCCAGTAGGATTTCCGTGGTTCCATCTTGACCAACTCTGCAAACATTTCGTCGTATGGCAGATACACCGCCCCAACGTCTTCACTCATTTTCTTCACAATGACAGCCAACCTCTTCACCATCTCCGCACGGAGTTCATACGTCGGCGTCTCACCAACCCATCCTTCTTTCGCCACAAAAGGAGCACCCAGCACCACCTTCACCTTCGGGTTCCGCACCTTCAACTCCTCCACCAATCGCCGATAACACATTTCCCAACGCTCATAGTCAAACGAAGCCTCCCCATCCGCATCTTTCTTTTCCAAGAATCCATGTATATCATTAGTTCCTATCAAGATAGACACCACATCCGGCTGCAAGTCCAAAACGTCTTCCTGCCAGCGTGCCGCCATATCGTAAAGCGTGTTGCCGCTAATGCCTCGGTTGAAAAACACATAGTCCGAATCAGGACACTCGCCCTGATAATGTGCCGCACACAACATCATATAACTATGCCCATAGATGTGATTCATGTCACCGTGGTTCCGCTCCTTCGAACTCTTCGCCGAACCACCGCTATTGCCCCATCCACCATCCGTGATGGAGTCACCAATAAACAGCACACGCTTCCCTCCCGTCAGCACCATGCCAACCGAAAGCCACAACAACACCATCACCAGCCCACCCACATGTCTCAATCTCTTACGCTTCATATTCCCAGTCTTTTCATTTCGCCTGCAAAGTTACAGTTTTTTCTTCAATCCACCATCCAAAACCTACCACAAACCATCTTTTCACAAATTATTCCAATAAAAATTATTTTTTTGAATAAATTTGTCGTACCTTTGTACGGCATTATCAACAAAGGAATCAAAAACAGACATTTATGGTAAGGAAATACAATAACAAAGAAGAAATGATTGCCGCTTTCAAACATGCTTTGGGAGCACGTACTGCTTTTGAGGATTTGGCAAAAGGAAAAATCAACAAATGCGAATTTGAACACAGAGGCTATAAACTCATGCCCTTGGCTCATTAATCATGCTTCGACTCTCCATTGAATCCATCAATAGCCGTTCGCCTTACAAACTCATACTGTCAGGCGACGGTTCTTTTAGTTTTGTCACCGATGAGGCTCAAATCTATGAGGTGGGCTTCGTGGAAGACTATATGCTTTCTGTCGATAATGCCTACCAATTCTTCCTCGTGCCCAAATCTTCACCTAATTTTGCCAAAGATGATAAGATGCAACAAACCATTACTGCCATCATGGAAGAGTTCTTCCAAACAAACGATGTATTGCTTGACTATATATGTGACACAAAAGACGGCAGACAAGCGGCAAGAAGTAGATTATTCTCCCATTGGTTCAATCAGTATCCCAAACGTCATCAGTTTACCCTCCGCACGATTTCTATAGAATACGAAGGGTTATCTTACTATGCCTCCGCTATTATTCGAAATGATCACCCCCTCTACCATGAATACATGGAAGCCATTGATGATTTCGAAAAAGAGATGAGAGAAAAGATGAAATGATTATCATCAAACAAATTCTGTATCCACGCCAATAACGATTCACAAAAAACGTGGACATAGCATTATAAAGCGACCCCGAAAGTTTGACAGAAAACTTTCGGGGTTTACTTCACGACATTAGAGATTGACACCTCATATTCACTGGCTCGACTTGCCCGTGTCTGCGGAAACGATGCCCAATGTCTTCCTAACTCTGTTGCCAATGTCTTCCTCGCCCTCATGCCCGTCATCTCGGACGGCTGTGTTCCGTGTCTTCCGAGTTCTCATGCCCGTATCTTGCTCCGCCTCTTGCCCGTGTCTTCCGAATCCTCTTGCCCGTTATCACCTTGCTCCGATGCTCGTCATCACCTTGTCCTCACGCTCGTCATCACTCCGCTCTCAGGCTCGTGTCTTCTGTGGAGGTGTTTTCAGAGGGATGAATCATGTGTTTTCGAAACAGTGTTTGAAGACATCTCTATGTGTTCAATATAAGCACCTCGATGCCTCAAAAGTGGTCTGAGTCACACCGCCTCGGCGGTCTGAGTCACACCACTTGGGCGGTGTGACTCAGACCACTTTTGAGGTGTCGAGGGGGAGCATTTTGACACATCCCCGTCAAAAGAGGGAGAGAGGATGAGGGAAGGGATAAAGGAAGGTGTTTTTTACTCACACAAATTTGTAACGTAATGGTCTAAGTCTGTACCGCTGCCATCTTTTCCTGTCAGTTTGTTGAAAAGGCGGCGGCGTAGATTGCTGACATTGCTCTTAGTACAAACGAGGAGAACGGACATCTGCAGGGGACTGCACTTGATGACAATGAGGCTGATGACGTGGCACTCTTGTTCCGTTAGCGTCTGGTCGGGCTGGTGTTCAACATATTGCTGCTGAAGCGTGCTAAAAAGCAGAGGATGATGACGGTCAATTTCATTACGGAGTATCTGCCAGTCATCAGTTGACGGATGCTTGTCCTTCGCTGAAAGATCATGGAAGCGGTGGGCAATATCGGTGTTGAGCAACGATGAATGGTCGTACGTCTTGCTGTTCTTTATGAGTTCAGCATATTCATGGTTCTGTTGCAGTATCTCTCGATGTTGTCGTTTCAGTAATCGATAGCGATAGATGATGAATACACAGATAGTAACCAGCAACAGCAATCCACAGAAAAGCCATGTGCGATGTTGCAACAACAATAGTTCGTGTTCTGTGAGAGAAAGACGCTGGCAGTATTCATCTTTCCCTTCCAATATTCGTTCTCGTTTCATAGAATCGAATTGTCGGTCGAGTTCTTTCCCATAGTGGCTACGCAAACTGTGGTCAGGGTCATACTCCTCGAAAGTATCATAAAGAGACAGCAAACCATGATTAGCCATACATTGGGCATAACTGGTAGGATTTTGTAATAATTTGTCGTAGTAATAGTGAGCAGAGTCGAAACTGCCAACATGACAGAAATAATCGCCTCGGAGTTTCCAATAATCTACTGCCGCCAACGATTCTGAATGTTGCAAGTCTTGTGTTGTGTACTGCTCATAACGCTTCATCCACTGTGCAACAGAGTCATTCATCGTACCGTTGTTCATGTAAACTAAATAAGGAAAGAATGCATCGACAGCCCAGTCCTTACGCCCGCGTTGCCATAGTTCATCAAATGCTTCTTTTGCTGTAGGCAGAAACTGCTTGCTGTGGTGCTTCATTAGGCTGATGTAGGCATCTTGTCCCTGATAACGGTAGTACGATAGTGTGTCACCTGCCCTGAGTGCCAACTCCATTGCTCGTCGTGCCTGTATATGTGCAAAGATGTCATCCTGATTATAGTATTGGTTGATGCTCGACTCGTATAGAATTTCTGCTGTGATGATTGGGTTGTATGCATTACTCGTGGAATCCACACAGTCAAGAGCCATCTCGTAGGCGAACCCTTCGTAGAAAAGACTGCCGTGCCGATGATACACTTTGGCCATCATGTACCATGCCTGTTGGAGTTCCGTAGGCGAACCATGACGTTCCATGTAATAAAGTACAGAACGAGCATCGGAAAGGCTGGGTATGGTTTCGTATTGTGTACATTCTGTGAGCAGACCGTCAAGCATCTCTGTTTGACGTTTGTGTTCTGACTGGCAAGAGAACAAAGCCAGCAAGAGAAATAGGAAAAGTGTCAATCGTTTCATCGTTTATTCGCTTTGTGGGCGCAAAATTACTAAAAAGGCGTGAAAACAGTGTGTAAACTCGGTTTACAAATGGATTGAAAACCAAACGTAAACTCAACATCGCTGCTTTTTGCCCGATTCTCCACTACTTTTGCGGCTGAATTGCAAAGCCAATGTCTGACGGCTGTATGAAAGTCAGGCTCTAAAATCCATATCAAAATGAAAAGAAAACTATTCATCATCGCTACCTTGTTTGCCATGACAGCAGGGGCACAGAATGTTGACATGAACAATCAGGAATTAATGCGTCTGCAACAACAGTCGGAGACGCGAGTGAAGAACCAGCAGAAGCGACTTTCGCCTTACGATACGAACAGCCGAGGCAAAGCATTGAACCCGATGCTACCCGATTGCAGGGATGTGTCGAAATTCCAGACAAAAGACCAAGGCACCATCCGCATTTCGTATGCATTCAATGCTCAGAACATCGCCGCCCCTAAGACCTATGATGACCTGCAACGCTTAGAGATTGGCAAAAAGTTTGTGAAGTATTACGGCTATTATGTCTATGAGGCAGACTCTATCGCTACTGCTGAATTAAAGGAGATGAACAGGATCATGCACAGCAATATGCCCTTCCCCGATGAAGGTTTATCGATGTCTATCAACGGAAAGCATCAGGGCTGGTCGCGCTATCTGTTCTCAGAGTTCTTCAAAGACTTGTCAAAAAACGAACTGATAGAATACAGTCGGATGCCCGAAGCATTGCAAAGTTATGAGTGCTATTACACGGAACCAACGCCCAAGCAAAACTGGCAAATCATGGGTGAAACCAAGACGATTGTTGGCTATCAGTGTCAGAAGGCTACATGCAGTTTCCGAGGGCGGAATTATACTGCATGGTTCGCTGTGGATATCCCCCTCTGCTATGGTCCTTGGAAGTTCTGCGGATTGCCGGGACTGATTCTGGAAGTCTATGATGACAAGAAGGAATATGTGTTTGAGTGTGTTGGCATCGAACAGCCACAACATGGATTCTCCATCATCCTACTTGACAACTACAAGACATATCGCAAGACCACACGCACGGAACTTGACAGAACACTGAAACGCATTTGCGAGAACTACTATCAGATAACGGGCATGACAAATGTGGTGAACAAACAACTGCGTCCCTATAACCCAATGGAACTGAAATAATGAGACGAATACTAATAGTTATTTCACTACTAACAACTGTGATTCTTTCGGCTTATTCACAGACGGTCATTACAGGTTCCGTACGGAATAAGCAGAAAGAGCCTGTTTCATTCGTAACGGTAACGATACAGCGTTTGGGAGAAAACATCATCGCAGGGTTCGTCTCATCGAACGATGACGGGCGGTTTCAACTTACATACACAGGCGGTGGCGACTCTCTTCTTGTGAGCGTCCGAGGCATGATGATTGAAAAGGCAACACGAAAGATTCCCAACCGCTCCACCACTCTTGACTTCACGGTTGAAGAAAAAGCCAATCAACTGAAAGAGGTACAAGTAAAGGCAAACCCCGTCATTCGCAGAAGTGATACGTTGTCGTATTTAGTTGGTGCATTTTCCGGACAGGGTGACCGCACTATTGAGGATGTGCTGAAGAAGATGCCTGGCATAGACATTTCTTCATCGGGCACTATTTCCTACAACGGCAAGGCCATCAATAAATTCTACATTGAAGACCTCGACATGCTGGGTGGACGATACAATCTGGCCACTCGCAACATAGAGGCCAAGGACGTTGCATCGGTACAGATTTATGAGAACCACCAGCCCATCAAGGCCGAAAGTGTATTCTCCGACCAAGCCGCCATCAACCTGCGGCTGAAAGACAATTCGAAGGGTATCTGGGCATTTCAAGGACTTGCAGGTTTCGGGTATAAACCATTCTTATGGAATGCCGAACTTACTGCCATGCAGTTTGCCCGCAACCGACAGCACATTAGCACCTATAAGGGTAACAACAGTGGACATACAGCAGACGAAGAACTGTTGAAACACTATGATGCTGGTGCCACATTGCCATATACAGGAAGTATGCTTTCGGTCAGCCAACCAGGAATACCCGACGTTGACAAGAAACGCTTCACCGACAACAGAACCAATAGCGTATCGGTCAACCAACTCGTAAAGGTAAAGGACACGGAACTGACCACCAACATCAACTTTTACAATGAGCGATTAGACAAGAATGGCTATGCGTCATTCACCCAATATCTACCTGATGCATCTACTCCGTTGCTCATCGAGGAAACTACCAGCAACACCACCAAAGAAAACAATCTGGATGTGTCGCTTGGTATGCAACAGAACAAGCAAATGGAATACTTCCACAACAAATTTGACATTCAGTCATCATGGAACGAAACCTACACACATCTTGTTTCCCCAGACGGTACTAATTATCAGCACCTCGACCAACCCTACTTTTCTATTGGGAATAATCTGAGTATGATGAAACGTACGGGTAAACACCTGTTACGTCTCCGTTTCGACGCGACATACAGCAATCGCCCGCATTTGCTTTGTGTTACACCTGCCTTCTATATCGACTCCTTGCAGACCGTAACGCAAGAGGTTATTCAGAAAACCATCAATGCCAATCTGTGTACATCTTATGGTCTGACTCTTGGCGACTTCACATTGAACTACACGCCGCGTCTCAGCATGAATCTCCGAAAAATGGACTCTTCATTGACTGCGACAGACAAAGAGGGCAACTTCATTCCCGCTGCCGAGAGCATGAGAAACGACCTATGGTATAACAGTTATCAGATAGGAGTTGACCAAGACTATACTTATAAGAAAGGTAACAGCCTACGGGTGAGACTAATCATTCCAACTTACCTCTCCGTTATCAGCAATCACGACCGCTTGGCCTCACATACGGTTAGCCATAGTCGATGGATTGTCAGCCCATCACTCACTGCCGATTACAACTTCTCGCCGTCCTTGAAAGTCGTGACCAATGGATATTATCGCAAGTCATACGGAAATATGAGCGATGCCTACAAAGGTTACATCCTCCAGTCATATCGCAATTTGATACGCAACACATCCGACCGTCTGTTTGAAAGCAGTGGCAGTGGTGGAAGCCTTGGTTTAGAATACCGCGATGTCATCCGTATGCTCTTCCTCAATATCGGGGGAGGCTATCAGCACAACCGAAAGAATCTCCTCTATGGCTACAACTACGAGGGCATTGTAGGGACGAAAATCACACTCGACCAACCCACCAACACCGACACCTACAGTCTCTTTGCAGGTTCCAGCAAGACTCTGAGTTTCTGGCAAACTAAGATAGAGGCTTCTGTCGGCATGAGTCGCAGCAGAAGTGAACTGCTGCTACAAAATGTTCTTCAGCCCTTCCACACACGAAACAATACCACAGGTGCCGTCCTCAACACAACACCATGCCGATATTTCAATCTCGCTTACCAATTCTCATGGATGCGGAGTGAGCAATGGGTTTGCGATGTCACTCTACCTGCCATGCTCATCCACTCGCACAATGGCAAAATATGGATATTTCCCACGGAGCAGTTGAGCATCAACCTCAATGTCGATTATCAGCACTTTAATGAAACTGGTAATCCCAACATCGTCTTTGCCGATGCCCTTATCCGATACACGACCAAACAGATTGATTGGGAACTGGAATGTAATAACCTCTTTAATTCCCGCCATTACGTCTCCACCGTATATTCAGGCATGAGCACCAGCATCAACACTTATCAACTACGCCCCTTTAGCGTCTTAGTAAAAACTCGGTTCAAGTTGAAATAACTCACACGCCAGTTTCTATGAATCATGTGTTTTCGGAGCGATGTTTGAAGACATCTCGATGTGTTCAATATAAGCACCTCGATGCCTCAAAAGTGGTCTGAGTCACACCGCCTCGGCGGTCTGAGTCACACCACTCGGGCGGTGTGACTCAGACCACTTTTGAGGTGTCGAGGGGAGCATTTTGACACATCCCCATCAAGAGAGGGAGAGAGGATGAGGGGAAGGGAGGAAGGGAGGCGAAATCATGGACAGATGTGCTGTGGGAAAATAACATTGGGGGCTGTTGGAGGGGATGGAAGCGGCAAAATAGACCCTGAAGCCACAAATAAATTTTTCTCATTGGCTGTTTGTGGAAATATTTTTGTAAATTTGTCGCCAACTGATGAAACAAAAATCGCATGATGGAAAAGATAGAGATACATACGTGTGCCCAACTGATAGAGTTGATTCAGCAGATAGGGTTTCTGCCGCTGCTGGACAGTGGCATTGAGGGATTTTCGGCAGAGGAGTTGGTGGATGAGGAATGCCGTTATGTGGTGTTCCCCGACGGCGGTTGGGACTGGCCGCTGTGGAAATGGAAGGGACCTGTGGTGACGGAGGGGAACTGTGTGTATGGCAAGTTTTTCGACAAGAAGGCTGGATTCATCAGCAAGGCATGGTGGGCGGACTTTTGCAACTATCGCCGCAGCAAGAACCCTGTGCCAGAGGAAGGTACCATCGAGGATGCCATCCTGACGACGCTGCAAGAGAATGGCAGCCTCATCACTCGGGAACTGCGTGCGGCATGTGGATTTACGGGAACGAAGATGCGTAGCAAGTTCGATGGCTATGTGACTCGTTTGCAGATGGGGTGCCACATCGTCACCGAAGATTTTGTCTATCCGAGGGACAAACATAACCGTGAATACGGATGGGGATGGTCGCTGCTCACCACCCCCGAAGAACTTTATGGGCACGAAGCCTGCACCTGTCCGCGTTCGCCCGAAGAATCTTACGAGCGTATGTTTGCCCATGTCAAAAATCTTCTTCCCGAGGCGACTGACAAACAAATACGGCGACTTTTGTCATAAAATATCAAGAACTATCATCCATACTCAAAAGAAAGGGAAAAACTCATGCGAACGAAAACCACCTTATCTGCTTTGGCATTGACGCTGAGCCTCACTGGCTCGGCGCAAGTTTCGCCTAAACTCACATCGGAGTTTGCCAATCCTGTCATTGACCATCTATTCATCGCAGACCCTACTGCCGTCGAGCATGAGGGACGACTTTATGTTTATGGTACCAACGACCACGAACAGTATGAGAAGGCCGACAGCAACACGTATGAAAAAATCAAGACGCTTGCCATGATGTCAACGGACGACATGGTCAACTGGACTTATCACGGTCTCATTCCCGTGGGGGAGATTGCTCCGTGGATTATCAACTCATGGGCACCCAGCGTCATTTTGCGAAAAGAAGAGGACGGACAGACTCATTTCTATCTGTATTTCTCCAATTCGGGTTACGGAACGGGCGTGCTGACTGCCACGTCGCCTGTGGGGCCTTGGACATCGCCACTCGACCGCAGTTTGGTGGATGCCCACACGCCGGGGCTTGGCGACTGCAATGTGCCTTTCGACCCGGGAGCCGTCATCGATGAGCATGGCACAGGATGGATTGCTTTCGGTGCAGGCAGAAGCCGCATCGCTCAATTGGGACCTGACCTGATTTCTTTTGCCAGTCCTTTCATGAACACGCCTGCCCAGCACCACTTCGAGGCAAACGAACTGAACTACATCGGCGGGAAATACGTCTATACTTATAACATCGACTGGCAGGACCATTCTGACTGGACGCTCTCGTCGGAAATTCCAACCCGTTGCTGCATGGGCTACATGACCACCACCACCCCACTCGATTCGGCATCGTGGCGATACGGCAATAACTATTTGAAGAATCCGGGTGACTTCCCCTATTTTGGCGACAGCAACAACCACACGCATCTGCACAAATACCAGGGGAAATGGTATCTGCTCTATCATACCGACATGCTGCCCAAGGCGTTGGATATTAAGGGTGGATTCCGCAGCATCTGTGTGGATGAGGTGCAGGTGGATGAAGATGCCGCACATATCGAACCTTGCGTGGCGACACAGAGGGGTGTTTTCCAAACTCATCCTCTGAATCCTTACACAAAGCAACGGGCTGCAACCGCCGCTGCCACAACAGGTGTACACTTTGTGGAAGGAGATGAACCCGGCAAGATGCTGGCGGCTGTTGGCACGCCGTTCATCAAGGAAAGCATCGCTGCACAGCAGAGTGTTATCCGCGTAAGAGGCGTTGATTTCAAGAAGCATTCGAAGTCTTTCACGGCCACGCTGAAAGGAGCAGGAACGCTCTCCGTCTATATCGATACGCTGGATGGCCCTGCTGTGGCTGTCGTCGATGCCACGTCTGACGAATGGACTGCTTATACCAAGAAATGCCGTGTCAGCGAGAAACATGACGTACTGTTTGTGTTAACAGGCGATATTCTGTTTGACTCATGGCAGTTCAAGTAGTGCGTTTGAAAGTATTTTCCTTTGAAACATGGCAATTTGAATTTATTTCATTACCTTTGCCCAGAAAATCAAACAAGATATGCACATGAAGAATCTACTACTCAAAACTTTGGTATTGGCTGGGCTGTGGGGCTCAAGCCTGTGTGTCATGGCTGACGGCGACGACTTCGAGTCGGCAAAAGAAGCCGTGAAGAACATGAAAGTGGGATGGAACCTCGGAAATACGCTGGACAGCAATTCGGGTGACACGCTGAACATGTGGATTGAGAAATGGAGTTCACGGAAAACTTCTGACTATGAGACAGCATGGGGACAACCCGTGACGAAGCCTCAACTGCTGAAGATGTTCAAGGAGGCTGGATTCAACGCCATCCGAGTGCCAGTGACATGGTGGCCACACATGGAGGCTAAATTTCAATTGGACGACACAGCGTGGTCACCATCGAAGGATGACTTGGGCACGAAGATTCAGAGTGCATGGATGAAGCGTGTGCATGACGTGGTGGATTATGTGATAGATGCAGGTATGTACTGCATTCTGAATGTGCATCACGACACAGGCGATGGGAACACCTGCTGGATAAGAGCAGGCGAGGATGCTTACACGAAGAATCAAGCCCAATATGAAGCCATCTGGAAACAGATTGCCGAGGAGTTTAAGGACTATGGCGAGCAACTGGTGTTCGAGGGGTATAATGAGATGCTGGACACTTACGGCTCTTGGTGTTTTGCGTCGTTCCAAGCACCAGGCAACTACAATGCTGCCGTGGCAAAGTCTGCTTATAATGGTATCAACAGTTATGCACAAAGTTTTGTGAACACGGTGCGTAGCACAGGCGGAAACAACATGAACCGAAACCTGGTGGTCAGCACCTACGGAGCCTGCTGTGGCGATGGGTCGTGGAGCAGTCACCTGAACGAGCCTTTGACCCAAATGAAACTGCCAGAAGACGTGGTGGATGGTCATTTGATTTTCGAGGTACACAGTTATCCCTATTTCGAGACGCTGAGCAGCGGCCAATCGAGTGTGAGAAGCATCATCACTAAACTGAAAAGTAATTTGGTCAGCAAGGGGGCTCCCGTCATCATCGGCGAATGGGGCTCTGGCGGCGGCATCAGTTATTCGAATCAAAAGGAGGACTATCTGAAATGGGCACAATATTTCGTGGAGCAGGCAAAAGCCAATGATATCTGCACGTTCTATTGGATGGGGCTGTCGGATGGAACCGCAAGAAGTACCCCACGATTCAACGAGGAAGACCTGAAGGATGCCATCATCAAGGGA
Organism: Bacteroidaceae bacterium; assembly: GCA_017483605.1. Classification (GTDB taxonomy): domain Bacteria; phylum Bacteroidota; class Bacteroidia; order Bacteroidales; family Bacteroidaceae; genus Minthosoma. The sequence continues at coordinate 29,572 of JAFUWG010000024.1, forward strand.
TACTATGGCGAAGAGGGTTACACGGCCATCTCTACCACAAAAACAGAAAACCCTAAGATGGACGTGTTTTCCTTGAGTGGCACCAAACTCTACTCAGGAACGACACTCGAAGAGGTAAAACCGAAATTGCAGCGAGGCATCTATATCGTCGGGGGGAAAAAGGTACTGATTCAGTAACAAAGGCATCACACAACTAATTTCAACGAAATAAAAGAAATGGATTTTTTACCCAAAGACCCTGCCATGTTGGTATCGAGCATCAATATGCTGCTGCGAGACGAAGAATACGACACGCTCGAATCTCTCTGCAACTCTTTCGACCGAGACCCTGAGGAAATCAAAGATAATCTGCAGCAGCATGGCTTTATCTACGATGAACAACAAAAGCAGTTCCGCCCCATCGGATACGACGAATGATAATGAAAGACCGCAGAGAAACAAGAAAGGCAACCAAAACGGTTGCCTTTCTTGTTTCTCTGCGGAGGGAGAGGGATTCGAACCCCCGGTGCCTCTCAGCACGACGGTTTTCAAGACCGTTGTAATCGACCACTCTACCATCCCTCCTAAAACGAAAGGGATGTTGATGTTGTCTCAATCCCTTTCCTTGTACGCCCTCAGGGGCTCGAACCCTGGACCCATTGATTAAGAGTCAATTGCTCTACCAACTGAGCTAAGGACGCATCTTTATGTTTTGCGCTTCAGGATGGGCTTGAACCAACGACCCCATGATTAACAGTCATGTGCTCTAACCAACTGAGCTACTGAAGCAATATGTTTTCCTTTTC
>JAFUWG010000025.1 GCA_017483605.1 Bacteroidaceae bacterium
CGATAGTCGAATATAGTTGAATACAATGGCGAGAATCAGGAGGAAACTATCAGAAGCCACCAAGTTCAAGATGAGCATGGCGAAGAAAGGAAAGAAGGGCAAGCCCCACAGCGAGACAACCAAGCGAAAGATTGCAATGTCAATGGTGAAGTATTGGCATGGCATACCGAAGTAACTATGTTTATAAGGTTCCGTTCGCATAACACTTTCATGGTCTGTCTCGTTGTGTAGCCACCAAGAACTCAGCGAGTTACAGAGGAATAGCATCTGAAAACTGACCCTCAGAGGGTTGTGTGGCGTAGCCTAACTATCCGTTGGACGTGTCACTTCCTCGCTAATGTAACCGTCACGTATCATGGCAGACCGTATGGCGGAATTGATATAACGCCCCCTATTTTCCACCGCATTTAGAAACTCAGAGGAATAAAAGACATCGTACAGGTCTTTATCCAACTTCATTGCCATCTGCTTCTTTGAGTTTTCTTGCCGTGGTCTACCTGCACCCTCGCGCTTGCCGCCACGATTAGACTTCTTTTCTTCCATTGCTTCACGATTTTCCGGCAAAGGTACGAATTTCTGTTTTAACGGCAATAATCGACGCTGAAATCTTAATAAACTTTAGTATAACCATATTCAAAGCTAACTAAAGCTAAAGTTTGATTATGGTTATACCATATATGAAATTTTTTTCGTACCTTTGCATTGTCAAACAAAACAAGTAGTAACAATAAACATTCAAGCAATATGGCAACGACAACAACAACTTCACAGAAAATCGACAAGGCTCTTGAAATCCTCAAGGCACAGGATTGGTATTGGTGCATGAGCGACTACACCCACCCTGCATATGACTATGCTTGCGGCAGCATGAGGGCATTTGTGGAGTTGGTCGCAACCATCAATGACAGCGCGATTGTCAAGGCACTGCGTGACCTTTGGACTGCCACCTATAACTATGTACACGCAACCATGTGGGGCAGCAACGACAAGGCCAAGGCTGAGTTTGAGGCCACGAAAACCGCTCTCATGGCAGTAATCAAGCCGACGGCATACGCACAGGCAGCATAAAAAGAAGTTTAACCATTTAACCATATAGGAGTTTCAGATATGAAAAAGATTGCAGCACTCAGCACCAACGAGATTGTACGCTACACCGTTAAGAACGTCGTAATGAACAACAGCGACACACTCACGGCCACCTCCAAGGCCATTGAGTTAGAAACCATGAAGAAGCGCATGATGCGCGGCGAGGTGGTGAAGTTCGCCTATATGAAGTTGAACGGCGAAGTGAGAATCGCCGTCGGTACGCTTCAAGAAAATGCAGTCAAGGCAAACGTGGTGGGAACAGGCATCCCCAAGCGTTTCTACGGATTGTTCGCCTACCTCGACCTCGAGAAAATGGATTGGCGTGGCTTTAAGGAAAATCGCTTCATCGGTACGATTGAGAACTAACAACACACGGCAGGGGGAGCAATCCCCCACCGTTTAACGACAAAGGAGCAAGCAATATGGAAATGGCAAAGTATATCATGCAGATTTTGAAAACTCAACTCATGGTGGTGTTGTCGTGGGACTTCCACCGTGCGGCAGCAATAGACAACGGCCTGCGCTTCAACGTACAGGGGTACAAGTTCCGTGGCGTGGTGGAGGTCGTGTATAACGAAGGGCAAGACCTTTTCGACGTGTCCTTCATCAAGGGCGGCAAGGTGGTGAAGACCATTGGCGGTGTGTACTTCGACATGTTGGTAGACACCATTGACTACCATGTAGAAAGGACAGCGGACTACGAGCAGCGCGTGAAGGCCACCTATTCACTTTGCGGCTGACTTCATTCAGGACTGTGCCAAATTGAATATTGGTTGAAAATCAGCGACTTGCATAAACCAACATATAAAAGACATTCAAAATTGATTCACACACATATAAAAGAACATTATTATGGCAGCAAAGAACACCAACAGGACAAGTGACTATATCGAATGGAACACCATGCTTACACTCATTCGCCGTCTGTATCGCGATGGCGATTACCGCATGAGCCTCTTAATCGGTTGCGGCTCATTCTTCGGACTGCGTATCTCAGACCTGCGCCGTCTGACGTGGGCGATGCTGTTGGACGGTGACAAGTTCACCATTAACGAGCAGAAGACAGGCAAGCGTCGCACGGTGAAGATTAACCGTGACTTTCAGAAGCACATTATGGACTGTTTCAAGGCACTGCACATTGAGGACAGAAACGAGAAGTGCTTCCTGTCACACAAGCGCATGGTGTACTCAACTCAGCGTATCAATATCCTGTTTAAGGAAATCAAGCAGCGGTATAACTTGAAGATAGACCATTTCAGCACCCACACCATGAGAAAGACCTTCGGGCGCAAGGTTTTCGAGTCGGCCGGAGAGAACGCAAACATGGCATTGATGAGGCTGTCGGAGTTGTTCAATCACAGTTCGCCGCGTATCACCAAAATCTACCTCGGCATCCGCGAACAGGAATTGCTCGAGACATACGATTTGTTGGACTTCTGAGGCGATTTTGATTATATTTCGTTAATAATCGGCAACAGATTGAGGCGTTCTTCAAGAAAATGTGTATCTTTGTGGCGCATTTCCGAATGGATTTGCAGGACATATTGAGAAAAGCGCATTTTCGCGTTACCCCGTCGGTGGAACTTGGACACTTCCATACAAAGTAAGTCGGAGTAATGAGAAGAACGCCTTTCTTGGTGTGGTTTCGTAACGTACCGCGATAATTCGTCACGTTTAACGAAATAGCATCGAGTGGGGCTTGTTCATTCTCCTTATTCAACTTACAGGGAGTCCAAGCCCTACACCGATGAATGAGGCAGATGAGGCTCCACTTTTCCTATGTCTTCATGTCAAACGATTAACGGCACTCAGACTGAGCCGATGGGGTGCAACTGACATCAATATGAGCCAAGGCATCTTAAAAAGTCTGTTGAGTGTTTTCTTCCTAACAACATGTCATACCATGTTGGCGCACGATTTTAAGGAAGATGGGATTTATTACAACGCTTCTTCAAAGACGAAAGAAGCCTATGTAACCTTTTATGGTAGAGACCCGCAAGCAACATATAGAGGAAATGTCGTCATCCCCGAAACGGTGTACCATGAAGGGGTAACGTATAGGGTTGTCGGTATCGGTGACTGTGCTTTCCGTGGTAATACCATCTCCACTGTAAAACTACCAAACAGCATCAAGTCTATCGGCTCTGCGGCCTTTGCAGAAACACCAATAGTTTCTATTGACATTCCCGAAAGTGTTACTGTTATTGACATAAAAGCATTTCAAGACTGCAAACGGTTAGACATGATAAAGATACCGAGCAGAGTATCTAAGATAGGCGAATATGCGTTTCGGAATTGCACAAAGTTATGGAAAATCGACATTCCTAACAGTGTTACATTTCTTGGTGAATTTGCGTTTGCCTACTGCGATAACCTCCAATACGTGACACTTTCCAAGAACGCGAAACGTATTGATGACGGAACATTTATTGGCTGCGTTAATTTAAGTTCTGTCGAAATACCCGAGGGCGTGAACGTCATAGGAAGGGGAGCGTTTGAAAACTGCACAGGCTTAAAGACAGTTGTCATTCCTAACAGTGTAGAGTCATGTGATTACTTCGCATTTCGGGGCTGCGAAAACCTACGTTCGATAACAATCCCACGAGGAAAGAAAAGGGATTGGATTCTCATACCCTCAAACTGTGTATCTTCGGAGGCCAAGGAATCAACCGAAGAAATCAGAAAGCGAGAGGAAGCCGCAAGGCGTGAGGAAGCTCAGCGTCAAGAACGAGAACGTAAAGAGAAGGAACTTGAACAACTCAGACAATCGGCATTTCAACATGACCCTGTTATCATAGCACTAAACTCTCTCAAGAAAGAAGGTGGCATGGCCAATATGTTTGATTACGACTTGTATTTGACTGAGTACAATTCGGGATTCTGCAAGTTGAGGCTTTACATAAAGCCCACAAAAAAGACAAAGGAACTGAGTAAGCGATTTTGGGATAGCTACGAACAGAGTCGTAGCAATGAAGCGTCTTTTGATAGTGAGTTCGTCGTAGACGGATTGAATGAGGTTTTTGCATACGTTAATCTCAGCCTAATGGACGTGGTAATAAGTGGGGGAAATAACCGTATTTACAAATTCCAAATGGCAGGGAATACCAACAAGAAAGCAACAAAGACAACATTGATCTGGCCCGAATGGGAAGTTATTGGATGGCAAAACGGAGCATCCTATCTGCAAACAACAGAAGATGAGGTAGGCAGGGAGCAAATAGTATGCGGTAACGTGAATTTAGGTGATGTTCCATTTTTGCAAAAGACATACGATAAGGGTAAGTTTTTGTTTTTTATGGATTTTACCTTACCATATTCCGATTTGTATGCTATAACTGCAAATGGCAAGAAAAAACCGTGTGAACTTGGGAAAGGTGTATCACTTCCAAGTGGTAGAAGTTCCTTTCAGACAACACCAAGACAGCCGACATACAGGCATGGAACAGGTAGTGGAACCTACCGCCCCTCAAACAGTTCAAGACATGGTGGAATGTATAGAAACATAGGTCGATAATAACAACAGAATGTATATGGCACTGATTAAATGTAAAGAATGTGGTCGTGAAATCTCCGACAAGGCTACTGCCTGCATACATTGCGGCTGTCCTGTGAATAGTTCACACAATCCAAGTGAGGAACAATACAAACCGTCGAAGAAGAAAAGATGGTTGGTCGTAGGACTTGCAGGCGTGGCCGTAGTTGCTTTCGCTGCGGCTTTCCTGCATAAATCCATGTTCGAGGGCGAAAATGACGGTCAAACGTCTCTTTTTGGAGGTGATGAGGCCGCAGAGGTGGTTGTCACACCGGAGTTTGCTGAGGCTGTCAGACAGTACGACCAACTCGAGCCGTTCAGTGACGGTATGGCTGCGGTCGGCAAGAATGGCAAGTGGGGGTACATTAACCACAAGGGCGAAGAAGTCATTCCATGTCAGTTTGATTCGGAGGCAGAAGAAGGCGAGGGAGGCGAGCTGAACTTCGGAAAAACATATTGTGTTTCTCATAAATTTAGTGAAGGTGTGGCTGTTGTACGCCTCAACGAAAAGTGGGGTGTGATTAACAAGAAAGGAAATGTTATCGTTGAATATGGAAGGTATGAGTATATCGATGACTGCCATGACGGTTTATTGTACGTTCATAGCGACAATAAATCTTTTTTCTTGAATACAAAGGGAGATGTTGCAATAGATGCTTCAGAATATGGGAGCGCACTTCCATTTAGTGATGGATTTTGCCGTGTCTGCAAAAATGATAAGTTCGGATATATTGACACAAATGGGGTTTTGGTTATCCCGTGTCAATATTCCTCTGCACGTTCTTTTTCAGAGGGAAAGGCTATTGTGAATTTTTCCGATGGAGGGTACACATGTATAGATAAGCAAGGAAACGAGTTGTATCATAGAAAAGGGCTTAACGTCGAATTTACGTCAGGAGAGTATCACGACGGCCTCATGGATGTGTATGACAGTAATAGTCGGTATTACTACAAATGTGGCTATGTGAATGAAAACGGTGACATTGTGATACCCTGTCAATACAATAGTTATGACGGATTCGACAATGGCGTTTATTCATTCAACGACGGCTTTTCCTACATATACATGAATCCCAATGACGGTGATGCAACACCAATTTTCATAGACAAGCAAGGAGGAAAACACACGTTCCCCTACAAGCCCTTAGAGGGAAACATGGGAGAACACAAAGTGTTTTCCGAGGGAATGGCATGTGTTGTGAGTGATGAAAGGGTCGGTTTCATTGATTCGACAGGAAAACTTGCTATTCCGTTCAAATATAGTATCTGCTATGACGAACACTATACATGGTCAGATGGTTACGGAGTTTTTTATAATGGTGTGGCCCTTGTGCAAATGGGAGATAAGTGGGGGTATGTGGATAAAAATGGCAACGACACATTTACACAAGATGATGCTGACGCATACGCCGATAAAATCAAGGCACAGGCAGAAGAAGACCAAAAGGTGCGTGAACGTGCAGAAGAACAGCGGCGTTTGGCGAATCAGAATGAAAGTTCATCCATGAGCAATAGCAGTGACGGAGATGACGATTATAGCCAATATTCTACGGATGAAGGTCGAAGCGCGTATTTGGAAGTGCTGCGATTACAAAAGGCTGCACGCCGTCTTATTGACGAGTCAGCCCCGTATCGTAACATTATGAAGTCTGAGGTTTATGGGTCATATAATTACCAAGTCGCAAGGATGCGGAACATCGACATTCTCAAAGAGGCGATTGCAAACCAAGAGAGAGCACTGAACATTGCAAAAAGCAAGTTACATGACGAATCGCTTATACGCGAACTGAGCGGTCAGTTAAAACTTTTGGAACAAGCACGAAATTCTGATTAGCAATTACCCTCAGAAGCGGTAGCCAATATTCAAGACTGATTATTTTTGAATATCAGAAAACGTCGGAAACACCGATAAACAATGGGATTGAGCCTCAACATCGAGACTCAATCCTATCTTTTTGCCCGAAATGACCTGTTTTTGAATATTTTTCAGTACCTTTGCAGCCGCAAGTCTACCCCTTTTGACGGTACGCCTTATAACATGGTCATCAGCAAATGAGGGTTAGAAGACTAATATAAAGATTGTAAACCACAATGTAAACCGATAAAATATAATATCAAATAAAGTTTTGAATAACAATAAGATAATGCGAATACTATTTGTCTGCCTCGGCAATATTTGCCGTTCACCGATGGCCGAGGCAATCATGCGTAAATTGGTGAACGAGAGAGGACTAAGTGCGGAGTATGAAATTGATTCTGCAGGTCTGATTGGCTACCATGAAGGCGAAGGTTCCGACCCTCGCATGAAGGCTCATGCATGGCGACATGGCTACCATCTGACACACATTTCCCGTCCCATCCGAGAGATAGACTTTGACCTCTTCGACCTCATCGTCAGCATGGACGACAGCAACTGGGACCGCCTGCATCGGCTGGCTCCCACCTTGGAGGCGGAGGCAAAGATTGTGCGGATGACCGACTACTGCCAGACACACACCATCGACCATGTGCCCGACCCTTATTATGGCGGCGAACAAGGATTTGAAAATGTGATTGAGATTTTGGAAGATGCCTGTGCAGGACTGCTGGACAGTTTGCAAGCCTAAAAATCTCCATCACACTTTCAAACGCCACACGACTATTCCACCGAACTTTCCGAGAAATAATATTCCCTCAACGGCTTACTGACAGGCTCGCCGTTCAGGGCGATGGTCTCTTGCAACTGAATGTCAGCCGACGAACTGCCCACTTTCACCACATATCGACCCGGCTGGATGTTCCATTGGCGTTGACCCTCGTGGCTATAATAGCCAAACTGCTCCGTGTACAGTTTCACACGCACCGTCTTGCTCTCACCAGGCTGCAACGACACACGGGCAAACCCTTGCAGTTGGATGGGACGAATCGGTTGTTCCTCGCTGGTGGGGCTAAGGTAGATTTGAGCCACCTCATCAGCAGCCACCTGCCCCACATTCTTCACTTCAAACGAGAGGTTGACACTCGTGGCAGCAGTCGAGACCTCTTGGTCAACCTGCAAATTCCCATATTCAAAAGTCGTATAACTCAAGCCATAGCCGAAAGGCCACTGGACGCGTGGGTCTTTCTCGGCTGAATAGTTGTAGCAGATAGGTTCGTCCAGTTCCGTGTTCGGATAACTGACCGCCAACTTGCTTGACGGCGACACTTTGCCGTAGAGGATGTCAGCCACCGCATTGCCGCCTTCCTCGCCTGGATACCATGCCTGAATGACTGCCGCACAACGCTCGGCAAGCCCCGACACCACTTGGGCACGACCGCCGAACATCACCAGCACCACGGGCTTGCCCGTCTTGATCAGTTCCTCCACATATTGTTCCTGCTTTCCGGGCAGACGCAAACCCTTGCGGTCGCGGTTCTCGCCACAGAGCATCACATTCTCGCCGACAGCCGCCACAATCAAATCGCATTGCTTTGCCATCGCGAGGGCTTCCTGCATGTCCGCCGTCTCGCCCGACTCCACCTTGCGGTGCAAGATGGCGTACTCCCAGGCACGCTCGTCGCCCAGTTCGCTGAATTTGGTTTCAATCTCTTCCGTCCAGTCGCAACCACGGCTGTACATCAGTTCCACACCCGCTGGCTTCCGATTCGTCATGCCTTCGAGCAACTTCACGATGTGCGGCTCTTCCGAGGTGTAATCCATCCGCTTCCAGAAGTAGGACATGGCGGGATAGGTGTAGTCGCCACACATTGCCCAAATGCTGTTGGCATTAGGACCCGTCAACAGTACCTTCTTGACATCTCTCAGCGGCAGCACACCATTGTTCTCCAGCAGCACCACCGACTGCGTGGCAATGTCGTATGCCGTCTGGCGTTCCTCGGGCGTGTCAAGCGTAATCTGCTCCTTGCTGTAGAGATAGGCGTCCTTGTCGAAAAGACCTGCACGGAACTTATGCCGCAGCACATTCTTCACGGCACGTTCCAGCACCTCGGGTGCCGCCAGCCCCTGGTCGATGGCTTCCTGCAAATAGCGATAATCGTCGCCCGAAGGGAAGTCCACATCGTTGCCGCCATTGATGGCTGCCGCCGCCTTGTGCATCGCGTCGGGCAGGTCGGGCAATTGGTCGATGGCGGTATAGTCGCTCACCACCATGCCGTCGAACCCCACATAGCCACGCAAGATGTCTTGCAGAATCTCGCTGTTTGCCACACATTTGGTGCCATGCACCGCATGATAACCCGGCATGACCGCCTTGCTGCCCGCCAGACGAATCATCGTCTCGTGAGGCAGCAGAATCTCCTCCATCAGTTCCTTCTCTTCCGCATCGCCACCGCCGCCATAGCCGAGGTAATGTTTCGAGCAGGCACCCACCCCTTTCTTCAGGTCGCCCTGCTGCAACCCCTTCACGAATGCCGTGCCCATCACCGCCGACAAATAGCCGTCCTCGCCGTAGGATTCCTCCAGGCGATTGAACGAGGGCACACGACACACATCCACCATGGGCGAGAGTGCCAGCACACCACCCATGCGACGCATATCGGTGCTCGTCTGACGGGTTTTCAGTTCCGCCAGTTCGGGATTGAACGACCCCGCCTGCCCTATCTGCTGCGGGTAGATGGTGGCACCCACCGTGTTGACGCCCGTGAGCACCTCCTCGTGCATCAGTGCCGGAATGCCGTTGGGCGTGTGGTGGATGAGCCAATCCTGCACGGCTGCCACACGGTCACGCAGTTCGTTCGGATGGCGAGGATGTTGCAAGGCGAACTGCGAGAAGTGGCCGATGCCGAAAGGAATCAGTTCGCGACATTTCGCCCTGTCCAACTGTCCCTGCTCGTCAAAGAGTTCGTCCATATACATGCTCCGCAACTGTGCAATACGCTCTTCCTGCGGCATCTTGCTGTAGAGTTCGTTCACTTGCTGTTCCATGTCTGTCACGTTGTTGCAACCTGTCAGCAGTGCGGACAGCCCAATCGCAGCCCATCCGCCCAGACAAGTCATCGTTTTTTGAAGGTGTCTCATCATATTTTTCATGTTTGGGTGCAAAGATACATCTTTTTTCTCAGAATCCCTCCTTTTTTCACGACAAAATGCAGACGCCGCAATAGGACAAAACGACACACTCGATGCCTCCAAAGTGGTCTGAGTCACACCGCCTCGGCGGTCTGAGTCACACCACCGAAGCGGTGTGACTCAGACCACTTGAGGGGTGTCGAGCGTAGCGTTTTTGTGGTCATGGGGCAAAAAAAGTCCACCAGACGGAGGGAGCGAAAAAAAGACGCACTTTTTATGAAAGAATTTCAATTTTTCTTGCTAACTTTGTAGCCAGAAAACCATCGAAACACCCGAACTATGGACACGATTCAACACATTATTATAGATCATACGCTGCAGCACATTGGCGACAACAAATTTGCAAGTTATCTGTGCCACGCCTTCTGTCGCAAGGGGCATTGCACGTTCGAACGGCATGGCAAGGCGTTCCGCTTCGAGGTGGGCGATTGCCTGATTATCCCCCGACGCGGCGACCTGGTGCTGAATCTTGTGGAGAGCGACGACTTTGTGGTCAATGTGGTTTACGTGACACAAGAGTTCATCGAGATTTCCACCCCACAGAGCAACTACGGCATGAGGGGCCATCTGGCACTCTTCGAGAACCCCATCATGCGGCTCACCCCACAGCAACAGGAGGTGTGCGGCATGAACTTCGACAACATCAAACGACGACTCGCCGAAACCAGCCACCGCTTCCACCGCGACGCCCTGAAGAACGCCATCGAGTGCATGATTATCGACTTCTTCGACTTCCACGCCCAACTGTACGGCACGGACAAGATTTCGTCGCAATACCACCAGTTGATGGAGCAGTTCATCGAGATGCTGGAACGGGGCGACTTCCGCACGAACCGCGAGATTGGCTACTATGCCGACAAACTCTGCGTCACGGCAAAGTATCTCAGCGAGGTGTCGAAAAAAGTGAGCGGGCTGCCTGCCAACTACTGGATCACCCGCTATGCCGCCCTCGACATCAGCCGCCTGCTGCGTGACCGTCGCCTCTCTTTCACCGACATCAGCGATATGTTTGGCTTCTCGTCCCTCTCCCACTTCACCCGCTACGTGCAGAACAACTTAGGGGCGAAACCGAGCGAACTGAGAGAATAGCGAGTGCAGAGTGATGCTTGCATCGACTATGCCGAGTCATGAGCGAAGAAGACGATAGTCACTTCAGGGAGTGAGAACGCACGTTTAAGTAAAATTGGTAATTCTTTCCGCAATTTGTGTACAAGCAGATGGCAGATTTTTTCGTACCTTTGCAGTCGGAAACAGGTTACTAACAAAAAAGGAAAATATGAAAACGATGAAGTACATCTTGGCATCAGCTTTGTGTATGCTGGTGTCCACCGCATGTAGCGGAAGCAAAAAGAGTGAATCGAACGTGAATGAACCAGAGGCTCAGGAGGCAACGGCAGAGGCTGTCAAGAAAGACGGCAAGACACTCGTCGTGTTCTTCTCCCACGCCGGCGACAACTACAGCGTGGGCGACATCAAGGTGGGCAACACAAAGATTGTGGCCGACTACATCAGCGAACTGACCGGTGCCGACCAGTTTGAAATCAAGACCTCAAAGTACGACGGCATGGCTTACCGCCCGCTGTGCGACCTCGCCAAAGAGGAACAGCAGAAGGGGGAACTGCCTCCATTCGAAGGCTCGCTGGAGAATCTCGACCAGTACGACACGGTCTTCATCGGAGGTCCCGTCTGGTGGGGAACCTATCCGCAGGTGATGTTCACCTTCTTCTCCCAGTATGACCTCAACGACAAAACCATCATCCCCTTCACCACACACGAAGGCAGCGGGCTGGGCAACTGCGTGAAGGACGTGAAGAAGGCTTATCCTAACGCCACCGTCACAGGCGAGTTCTCCATGTATGGCCACGATGTGCGTAGCGGCAAGAAAGAGGTGGAAAAATGGTTGAACAAAATCGGATTCTAAGATGGCAAAGAAAGAAGTTTCGGTTCTGATTGGTGCAGGAAGCATCGGTCAGGCAATCATCCGCCGCGTGTCGGCAGGGAAACATGTGGTGCTGGCTGACTACAGCGTGGAGAATGCTGAACGGGCAGCCAAGACCTTGGAGGATGCGGGGTTCGAGTGCTCCGTCATCAAGTGCGACCTCGGCTCGAAAGAGGACATCCTTCGCCTTGTGGCTTTCGCCACGGAGAAGGGCGAGGTGAAATACATGGTGAATGCGGCAGGTGTGTCACCTTCGCAGGCTCCCGTGAAGCACATTCTGCAAGTGGATCTCTATGGCACGAGTGTGCTGATGGAGGAGTTTGGCAAAGTCATCGCCGAGGGTGGCAGCGGCATCATCATCTCGTCGCAGAGCGGTCACCGTCTGCCAGCGTTGCCACAAGAAGAGAACGACGCACTGGCAATGACTCCATGCGACGAACTGCTGGAACTTCCATTCCTGAAGGCGATTGACGACACGCTGAAAGCCTATCAGTACTCCAAGCGTTGCAATGTGCTCCGCGTTATGTACGAAGCAACCCGTTGGGGCAAGCGTGGTGCCACCATCAACAGCATCTCGCCCGGCATCATCATCACCCCACTCGCCAACGACGAACTGCATGGGCCTCGCAAGGAGGGTTATCTGAAAATGATTGAAGGGATGCCCGCCCGACGTGCCGGCACACCTGACGAAGTGGGCGACTTGGCAGAGTTCCTCATGTCCTCACGTGGACGTTTCATCAGCGGAGCCGACCTGCTCATCGACGGCGGCTGCACAGCCTCCTACTGGTACGGTGATTTGCAATACTTGAAGGCAACACATTAAACTTGTGAATGTGTTTTTACGCTTCGCGTGACGAAAGAAAAACAGAAAAAAACAAGTAAAAACAAATAAAAACAGGTCTTTCTTGTTTCGTTTCTGTTAGAAAAACGAAGAACATGTTTTTTTCTGTTTTTACTTGTTTTTATTTGTTTTTTCTTCGTCCGCCGAAGGCGAAAAGAACATCCGACTCTAATTTATAATAAATATGGAGAACATTGATTTCAACGTTTGGCCAAAGGGCGAACTGAACACCGCCTACGCCCAGTATTTCATTGGCAACAGTTATCTGGCTCCGCTCGACACCGGGCACGGCGGTCCCGTGAACGTGACCTTCGAGCCACGCTGTCGCAACAACTGGCACATCCACCACAAGTCGGTGCAGGTGCTCATCTGCGTGGCGGGTCGTGGCTGGTATGTGGAGGAAGGCAAGGAACCCGTCGAGATGCGTCCCGGCACAGTCATCGCCATCCCTTCCGAGGCAAAGCACTGGCACGGAGCCGCCAAGGACTCCTGGTTTCAGCACCTGACCTACATGGCTAAGGTGGAAGAAGGTTCATCAACCACATGGCTGGAACCTGTCGTGGATGAAGAATATGACAAACTGCCCTAAGCAATGAAAGTACTACTAATCAACGGAAGCCCTCACGCTCATGGCTGCACTCGCACGGCTCTGGATGTCGTGGCTGGAGAGTTGGAGCGGAGTGGCATTGAGACTGAAATCGTCCATGTGGGACATAAGGACATTCGTGGATGCATTGGGTGCTATAAGTGCCGTGAGTTGGGACGGTGTGTGTTCGACAACGACATGGTGAATGAGGTGGCGAAGAAGTTTGAGGAAGCAGACGGAATCGTGATTGGTTCGCCTGTGTATTTCGGTGCTATGAGCGGCACGTTGACGAGTTTCCTCAATCGTCTGTTCTATTCCTTGCCTGCCGAGGTGAAACGCTTCAAGGTGGGAGCCGCCGTTGTGTCGGCACGTCGTGCTGGCACCTCCGCCACATTCGACCAACTGAACAAGTATTTCCTGCATGGCGAGATGCCTATTGCCTCCAGCCGCTACTGGAACGTGGTGCATGGCATGTCGGCTGAAGACGTTTTGAAAGATGAAGAAGGACTACAGACGATGCGTGTGCTGGGTCGCAACATGGCTTTCCTTATCCGTGCCATTCGTGCAGAACGTGAACGGAATGGATTGCCAGAGACAGAGCCCCAGCGTATTGCCACAAACTTTATCCGTTAAGAAGATGGATGACAGAAAGCAGATAGAAGCCTTGTACCGCCGCATGTACCTGGCAATGGTGGAGAAGGACAGCACGACGCTTCAGGCGGTGCATGCCGACGAGTTTGTGCTTGTCCACATGACAGGAATGCGGCAGTCGAAGCAGGTGTATATCCAATCCATCATGAACGGCACGCTGAATTATTATTCGGCAGAGCATGAGGAGATGGACATCCACGTTGATGGTGAGCATGCCACACTCACGGGTCGCAGCCGAGTCAATGCCGCAGTCTTCGGTGGAGGACGGCACACGTGGCGACTGCAATTGCGATTCCAACTCATCAAGCGGAATGGGCAATGGCTATTCACCGAATCAAGGGCTTCGACATACTGAACAATATTCGTTTTTGGTAAAATCCCCCGCAATTTGTGTAACAGCCATTTCGGGGGATTGCCGTAACTTTGCACTCGAAATCAGATTATTAACCTAAAAATAGAAAGAACTATGGATTTCAGAATGCAAGACCGTATGGAGTTGAAGGCATTAGTAGACTTCTACGCAACAGAGAGTGACAAGAACAACCAGGACTGCTACGTGGAGATTTTCCGTCCCGACATCAAACTGAACGTCTATTTTGGCGGCAAACTGGGCATGACGGCTACCGACGTGCAGGACATGATTCGCCAGTACAAGGCATTCGGTGCTGCCAAGGTATCGTTCCACATGAACGGACAGCAGAATGTGAACTTTGTGGACGAGACTCATGCCACAGGAACGTGCTATGCCCTGGCCACACTCGTGACCGAGGAGGACGGCAAGGACAAACTGACCGTTCACGCCGTTCGCTACTTCGACAAGTATGTGAAGATTGATGGTCGTTGGTGGATTGCTGAGCGTGAGCAGTATTTCGAGTGGTCGGCATTTCCTCCGATGGCATAAGTAAGGAAAGAAGTTCATAACAAAAAGACAAAAGGAACGATGCAGAACTTTGATTACATGACCCCGACTCGGCTCATTTTTGGCAAGGAGTCGATTGAGAAGTTGCCAGAGGTGATGGCACCGCTGGGCAAGCGTGTGTTGCTGACCTACGGTGGCGGCAGCATCAAGAAACTGGGTCTTTATGACCGTGTGAAGGAGTTGCTGAAGGACTTCGAGATTTTCGAACTGTCAGGCATTCAGCCCAATCCCAAGTATGACCCAAGTGTGCTCGACGGTGTGCGCATCTGCAAAGAGCAGCAGGTGGATGTGATTCTGGCTGTGGGTGGCGGCTCGGTGCTCGACTGCTCGAAGGCGATTTCCGTAGGTGCCAAGTACGACGGCGACCCTTGGGACTTGATTACTTACAAGGTGAAGGCACAGGCAGCACTCCCCATCGTGGACATTCTGACGCTGGCGGCAACAGGCAGTGAGTACGACTGCGGAGGCGTGATTTCTCGCACCGAGACGAACGACAAGGTGGGTTACATGGATCCGTTGCTCTTCCCTGTGTGCTCCATCCTCGACCCTGTTTATACGTTCTCCGTGTCGAAGAAGCAGACGGCGGCAGGTTGTGCGGATGCGATGAACCACACGATGGAACAGTATTTCGTGGCTGACTCTACGCTGCTCAACGACGGCTTCTGCGAGTCGATGCTGCGGAGTCTGATGGCAAATGCCCGCAAGTGTCTGGAGAACCCCGAGGACTACACCGCACGTGCCGAGATGATGCTCTGCTGCACTTATGGCTGCAACGGCATCCTTGCATTAGGCAACAGTTACTCTGGTTGGCCTTGCCACGCCATTGAACACGCCCTGAGTGCCTACTACGACATCACACATGGCGAGGGCTTGGCGATTATCACTCCACGCTGGATGAAGCACATCCTCAGCGAGAAGACCATCGACCGCTTTGTGAAGTATGGCGTCAACGTGTTCGGCATCGACGCATCCCTGCCCAAGCAGGAGATTGCAGAGAAAGCCATCGACGAGACCTACCGTTTCTTCGAGAGCATCCACATCCCGATGCACCTGCGTGAGGTGGGCATCGACGACAGCCGCATCGACGAGATGGCACACCACATCGCCGTGAACGAAGGTCTGGAACAGGCTTACGTACCACTGACGGAGCAAGACATCAAGGACATTTTAATAGCAAGTTTATAATATGGAATACATCAAACTATCCAACGGCATTGAGATGCCAGCACTGGGATACGGTGTATTTCTGGTGCCACCACAGGAGGCAGAGCGTTGCGTGAGCGATGCACTCTCAGCAGGTTACCGACTCATCGACACGGCTCAGGCATATCAGAACGAGGAAGGCGTGGGTGCCGCCATCGCCAAGAGCGGCATCAAGCGTGAGGACATCTTCCTGGTGACGAAGGTGTGGGTATCGAACAATGGTGAGGAACGTGCTGCCAAGAGCATCGACGAGAGTCTGAAGAAGTTGCAGACCGACTACATCGACCTGCTGCTCATCCATCAGGCATACGGCGACGTGTTCGGCACGTGGCGGGCAATGGAGCAGGCATACAAAGACGGGAAGGTGCGAGCCATCGGCGTGTCGAACTTCCAGGCAGCCCG
Source organism: Bacteroidaceae bacterium (assembly GCA_017483605.1). GTDB lineage: Bacteria > Bacteroidota > Bacteroidia > Bacteroidales > Bacteroidaceae > Minthosoma. The sequence goes on from JAFUWG010000025.1 coordinate 16,207, forward strand.
CTTCTTCGACTTCGCCCACTATGTGGACGTGAAGCCTATGGTGAACCAGTTGCAGTGCAACGCCATGATACAGCAGACAGGCATCGAGCCGATTCTGGCAGAGACCGACACCAAAATGATGGCGTGGGGACCCCTCGGCGGACAAGGCGTGGACGGCATCGTGAAGAGCGAGACCCTCACCGCCATTGGCTCGAAGTATGGCAAGAGTGCCGCACAGGTCGCCCTCCGTTGGCTCACACAGCGAGGCATCGTCGCCATTCCCAAGTCGAGCCACAAGGAGCGTATGGCACAGAACTTCAACATCTTCGACTTCACGCTGACCGCCGACGAGATGGCACAAATCGCCACACTCAATCAGCACGACACGGGCACCATCAACTTCAGCGACCCGCAGTTCGTGAAGTATCTCATCGAGACCTACGGATAATCCCCCCACCAACCACATCAAAGAGACAACTATGGCAAAAAAAGTTTTAATCGCCTACTACTCCCGTCGCGGAGAGAACTACGTGAACGGCAGCATCAAGAACCTGCCGCTGGGCAACACCGAAGTGGTGGCAGGGAAAATCAAAGCCCTCCTGCCCGATGCCGACGTGTTCCAAATCGACACCACCTACGAGTACTCGAAAGACTACATGACCTGCATCGAAGAAGCCAAGCAGGAACTGCGAGAGCAGGCACGCCCCGAAGTGAAGAACCCGTTGGCGAGCATCGACCAGTACGACACCATCATCCTCGGCTATCCCAACTGGTGGGGCACCATGCCGATGGTCGTCTATACATTCCTCGAGTCCTACGACTTCACCGGCAAACGCATCGTCCCCTTCTGCACCAACGAAGGCAGCGGCATGGGCTCCAGCGTCCGCTTCATCAAGAAACTCTGCCCCAGTGCCGATGTAGCCGACGGCACACCCATCCACGGAGCAGAAGCAGCCCGAGCCGACCGCGAGGCACAAACCATCGCCAGTCTTGTGTAAGATTCTTCGACGAACGGATTGCCCTCGCCTGAAAGGCATGACCACCTCCACGGGGTCAGACATCGAGAAGACAGCAGGAATAGGACAAAATGATACGCCCGTAACCTCTCGGGTGGTGTGACTCACACCGGTAGGGGTGGTGTGACTCAGACCACCGAGGCGGTGTGACTCAGACCACTTGAGAGGCGAAAAGCGTAGGATTTTCGATAGGACAAAGTTTCACTCGTAGTCTTTCCCCCGCATCGGGTGGATTAACCTGCCGAATCAGCAAGCGTACTTGCTACGAAAATAGGATGAGCCCCGAAGTTCGAGCATGAACTTCGGGGCTCTTCTTAAATATTTCTGTGTTTATTTTAACATGAGTTCGACGAATTTACTTTCAATTACAAAAATAATTCATATATTTGCAAACGGAAATCTTTGAAGTCTAACATTTATACGTTGAAAGAAGTTATGCATCACTTTCGTTCTCTTTTGTTGGCTGGGCTGATGGCGTGTGCCATGCCCCCATTATTTGCTCAAGAAGTGCCACTGATTGGCAATGTGCTGAACCGTCAAGTCACGTCGCTCAACGGCGAGTGGAACTACATCGTGGATGTGCAGGAAGAGGGATATTATGACTACCGCATGAACCCTTCACGCAACGGTTTCTTCGTCAATGCCAAACCACAGAAGCCGGAGGATCTGATTGAATACGACTTCGATGCGGCACCCACCATGCCCATCCCGTCCGACTGGAACACTCGCGACGAACGCCTGTTCTTTTATGAGGGCACCGTATGGTTCAAACGCTCTTTCGCCTACCACCCCACTGAGGGACATCGCACCCTGCTCTATTTCGGAGCCGTCAACTACGATGCCCACGTGTATGTGAACGGCAAGAAGGTGGGACACCACATCGGCGGTTTCACACCCTTCAACATGGACGTGACGGAACGGCTAAAGGAGGGCGAGAATGTGGTCATCGTGAAGGTGGACAACAAACGGCACGCCGAGAGTGTGCCCACCCTGATTTTCGACTGGTGGAACTACGGCGGCATCACCCGCGATGTGCTGCTGGTGGATGTGGCACAGACCTACATCGAGAACTATTCGTTGCAACTCAATCGGAAGAACCCGCAGCAACTGGATTTCTCCCTCCAACTCAATCAGAAAGCAGCAGGAAAGCAGGTGCTGGTCACCATTCCCGAACTGAAAGTGAGACGCACCTTCACCACCGACAGCACGGGCAGCATCAGCACCACGATGAAAGCCAAGCCAGAACGCTGGTCGCCTGAGAACCCGAAACGCTATCAGGTGAACCTCACGATGGATGGTCAGACCTTGAGCGATGAAATCGGTTTCCGCACCATCGAGACGCAAGGCAAGCAAATCCTGCTGAACGGCAAACCCATCTTCCTGCGAGGCATCTGCATCCACGAGGAGAAGCCCAACGGCGGCGGACGTGCCAACAGTGTCGAGGATGCCCGCACGCTGCTCTCATGGGCAAAGGAACTGGGATGCAACTTCGTGCGGCTGGCACACTATCCCCACAACGAATATATGGTTCGAGAGGCTGAGCGGATGGGCATCATGGTGTGGAGCGAGATACCTGTCTATTGGACCATCTCGTGGACAAACGATAACACCTTTGTCAATGCCCACCAACAACTGACCGAGATGGTGCGTCGCGACCAAAACCGTGCTAACGTCATCATCTGGTCCATCGCCAACGAAACACCACGAGGCAAGGAACGAGAAGATTTTCTCCGCCGGCTGGCAGAACACGCCCGTTCGATGGACAACACCCGCCTCATCAGCATGGCGATGGAAGTAAACTCATCCTCAAACTACCACAACCGTCTGCAAGACAACATGCACCAATACGTCGATGTGGTCAGTTTCAACCAATACGTTGGCTGGTATCGCGACGTGAACGATGCCGCCAAGATGACGTGGGAAATCCCCTACGACAAACCCGTCATCATCAGCGAGTTTGGCGGTGGAGCCAAGTACGGCCTGCATGGCGAAAAGAACCAGCGGTGGACGGAAGAATTTCAAGAAAACCTCTATCGTGAGAACCTCCGAATGCTCGACAAAATCGATGGTTTGGCTGGTACCACCCCTTGGATTCTCAAGGATTTCCGCTCGCCTCGCCGTGTCCTCAGCGGCATTCAGGACTACTACAACATGAAAGGCATCTACTCCGACAAGGGCGAGAAGAAACGTGCCTTCCACGTGCTGAAGGAGTGGTACGAGGGGAAGAAATAGCCTCTTCATCCTCAAGTGGTTCATCACTTCTTAAGTGTCATGTGGGGCAGGAAAGCCATGAAACGTAAAAAAGGCAAAAAAAACCGCAGTTTTTATCCTCATAATAGAAATATTCTTGTTATCTTTGCACACACAAACAATGATTAACTACAACTAACGAAAGAAAATGAAGATTTTTTACGACACAAAGACAATGGGATTGGTGCTGGCGGCGATGCTGACAGGTGCCAACCTGCACGCACAGACGGATTCGATTGCCCTGCATGACGTGGTGGTGACGGGCTCACGCAACGCGGTGGACGTGCGGCATCTGCCGATGACGGTGACGGTGGTCGGCAGAGAGAAACTGACAGAACAGAACCAACCTTCGGTGCTGCCGACCGTGATGCAGCAGGTGCCTGGACTCTTCGTGACGAGTCGCGGCATGATGGGATACGGCGTAAGCGGCGGTGCGGCGGGTGGCATCAACCTGCGAGGCATCAGCGGCGGTGCGGGTCAACTGCTGGTGCTGATTGACGGACATCCGCAGTACAACGGTGTGTACGGCCACCCCATCAGCGACAGTTATCAAACGCTGATGGCTGAGCGGGTGGAGGTGCTGCGAGGCCCTGCGTCGGTGCTGTATGGCAGCAATGCGATGGGGGGCGTGATGAACATCGTGACTCGCGGAATGAAGGGCGACGGCGTGAGAACGGACATTACTCTGGGAGCAGGTAGTTACGGCACTGTGCAGACGGAGGCGAGCAACCAACTGCGGCTGGGGAGGTTCGCTTCGACGGTTGCCATCCAGTACAACCGCACAGACAACCATCGCCCACGCATGGGATTTGAGCAATGTGGCGGATATCTGAAACTGGGGTATGACCTGAGTGAGCATTGGAACGCATACGTGGATGCCGACATCACGCACTTCGATGCGTCCTATCCGGGCAGCACCACTTCCCCACTCTACGACGCCGACCAGTGGATTACCCGTGGCGTGGTGTCGGCGGCGGTGGAGAATCACTATGAGAAGACGAGCGGTGCCTTGAGTGTCTATTCAAACTTTGGTCGTCACAAGATTGATGACGGCACGGCTGACCCGACGAATCCCACGCAGCGATACTTCCGTTCGAAGGACTCGATGACGGGGGTGTCGTGGTATCAGAGTGCCCAACTCTTCGAAGGCAACCGTGTGACGGTGGGTGTTGACTATCAGCATATCTACGGCAACGCATACTATACGTCGAAGGCGACGGGCGAGGTGATGGACACGCCTAATAAACAAAGCGGCAAGTCCTACCGCAACGAGGTGGCTGGCTATGTGGATTTCCGACAGGACATCCTCTCGTGGCTGACGGCTGATGCAGGTGTGCGTGTTGACCATCATAACGTGAGTGGCACGGAAGTGGTGCCACAGGTGGGTGTCGTGGTTCGTCCGATGGAGGGCGGCGACCTGAAAGCGATGGTGAGCAAGGGTTTCCGCAACCCCACCATGCGTGAGTTGTACCTCTATCCACCATCCAATACCGACCTGAAGCCCGAACGCCTATGGAACTACGAACTGTCGTGGCGGCATCGCATCGGTCGTGTCAAGTATGGAGCCAACCTCTTCTACATCAAGGGCGACAATATGATTCAGACACAGATGGTGGACGGCAAGCCTCGCAACGTGAACACGGGCGAGATTGAAAACTACGGATTGGAACTGGAGGGTGAATACCGCATCAACCAGCATTGGGCGGTCAACACCAACCACTCCTTCCTCCACATGGAGAACAAGGTCATCGCCGCCCCTACCTACAAGGGATTCCTTGGTGCTGACTGGCGACAGGGCAAGTGGCTTGTGAACGCTGGACTTCAATACATCAATCACCTCTACACCGCCGTGGGCGACAACGAGCAGACGGAGAGTTTCGTGCTCCTCAACGCCGCCATCGGCTACTCGCTCCACAAGAACGTGGGGCTTTGGCTCAGAGGTGAAAACCTGCTGGCACAACGATATGAAATCAACCTCGGCTATCCGATGCCCAAGGCTACGTTCATGGCTGGCGTGAAAGTGAACTTCTAAAAGACCTAAACCCATCTTTTTCAATCAAAACGGATGATGAGTAAAGATAAACACGACCTGAGCAGACGAGAATTTCTGAAACGTCTGGGACTCACCTCGGCTGTAGCGATGGTGGAACTAAGCCCGCTGTCTGCCATTACGAAAAAGCCTGTGGAACCAGTTGAACCGACAGGCAACAACATGATGACCTATCGTGTGAATCGCAACACGGGCGACAAAATCTCCCTCCTCGGCTATGGCATGATGCGACTGCCTTTCAAGGAGCGGCAGATTGACCAAGAACTGGTCAATGAAGAAGTGAAGTATGCACTGGAACATGGGGTGAACTACTTCGACACCTCCCCGCACTATGTGGGCGGACGCTCGGAAAGTTCGCTCGGCACAGCACTGAAGGCCAGCGGCTTCCCTCGCAAGAGTTTCTTCGTTGCCACCAAAATGTCCAACTTTGGCGAACCCGAATGGCCGTTGGAGAAGTCTATCGAGATGTACCACAAGTCGTTCGAATATCTGCAAGTGGATTACATCGACTACTACCTCCTGCACGGCATTGGCATGGGCAGCGGCATGGAAACTTTCCAGAAACGCTTCATCGACAACGGCTTGCTTGACTTCCTGCTCAAAGAGCGTGAGGAAGGTCGTATCCGCAACCTCGGCTTCTCCTACCATGCCGACATCGCCGTGTTCGACTACCTGCTGGCAAACCACGACAAGTATCACTGGAATTTCGCCCAGATTGAGATGAACTATGTCGATTGGCGACATGCCAAGGAGGTGAACACCCGCAACACCAATGCCGAGTATCTCTATGCCGAGTGTGAGAAACGGGGCATCCAGTGTGTCATGATGGAGCCTTTGTTGGGTGGTCGATTGGCGAAACTGCCCGATGTGTACACTCAGCAACTGAAGGAACGTCGTCCTGACGACAGCATCGCCTCGTGGGCATTCCGTTTCTGTGGCACCTATCCCAATGTGCTCACAGCCCTCAGCGGCATGACCTACATGGAACATTTGGTGGATAACGTGAAGACTTACTCGCCGCTTGACCCTTGCACCACGGATGAACTGGCACTCCTCGAAGACATTGCAAAGAACGTGGCTGCCTATCCGACCATTCCGTGTACAGATTGCAAATACTGTATGCCTTGCCCCTATGGAGTCAACATTCCTGGCAACTTTGCCTACTACAACAGTTGTGTCAACAACGGCACCCTGCCACCCACGGAAGAAACGGCTCCCGACTTCAAGGAAAAGCAGGCTGCATTCGTGGCTGGATTTAACAAGACCCTCAAACTCTCAGAACTGGCATCTGCCTGCACGGGATGCCGCCAATGTCTATCCAAGTGTCCCCAGCGAATCCGCATCCCCAACCAACTGAGCCGTTTGGTGGATCTCATCGAAAAAGGCAATCCTGAGGCGGAAATCTAAATTCTAAATGTCAAACATCAATTATCAAATATCAAAATCTATGACTTCCACATTAAAACTCTACACACTCAACTACACAGAGTTGAAAACTTATCTGTGGGCAGCCCTCTTCGTTGTTTGCAACATGGCTCTGCCTCAACTCTTCCACCTCATCCCACAGGGTGGCATCATCTTCGCCCCACTCTCCCTCGTCATCCTTGCCGGAGCCTATAAGTTCGGCTGGAAAGTGGGACTTTTGGCAGCCATTGCCTCCCCCATCGTCAACCATTTCGTTTTCGGAATGCCCGCATGGGGGGTATTGCAAGTGATGGTGGTGAAACTCGCCATTCTCGCCCTTGTTGCAGGATTTGCCGCACAGTATTTCCGCAAGGCTAACCTCCTGATGCTCACAGGTGTTGTGCTCGTCAGCGAACTGCTTGGTGGACTTGGCGAACTTCTCTTGACAGGCGGCATCGCTGCCACTCTCGCAGACTTCACGCTCGGATGGCCAGGACTCCTCCTGCAAGTGCTCGGCACATACGCCTTGCTGCACTACATTGACAGACACTAAGAGCCGAAAGGAAACGACAACAAAAAAAGGTCAAGCCTCGAATTGAGACTTGACCTTTTTTGATGAATGAGAAGAGGGGGAGAATCCTGCAGAGGATTCACCGCCTCATCACTTCTTCAACTTTGCAATGCTTTCTGTCAGAGCAGCAATCTTGGTTTCCGCATCGCTCTGCTTCTTGCGTTCCAGTTCCACCACCTGTGCAGGAGCATTGGCTACGAAGCGTTCGTTGCCGAGTTTCTTCTGCACACCCATGAGGAACCCTTGCAGGTGCTTCAACTCTGCTTCCATCTTGGCGATTTCAGCCTCGGCATCAATGAGGTTGCCCAACTGCACCGCATATTCGGTAGTACCAATCAGGAAAGCGGAAGTGCCATCACTCTTCGCTTGAACATATTGGATGTCAGCCAGCGAAGCCATCTTCTTGATGACAGCACCAAGGGCTGGACACTTGGTCACATTGCGGTCGTCAGTTCCGCTGACGACAACCTCCAACGTGAGTGGTTCGCGTGGTGATATATTCTTGCTCTGACGCACAGCACGGACACCCGAAATGACCTGCTTTGCCTCCTCATACTGAGCAATCAACTGCTTGTCTGCCTCGCTTGGAGCATCGAGAATCAGCGTGTCAACCATGATGCTTTCGCCGTCTTTCCGCTCTGCGATGTGCTGATACAACTCTTCCGTAATGAAAGGCATGAAGGGGTGAATCATCTTCATCAGTTGTTCAAAGAAACCAAGCGTCGCCTTGTAGGTCTCAGCATCGATGGGAGCCTGATAAGCCGGTTTAATCATCTCCAGATACCAACCGGAGAACTCGTCGGTGAAGAGTTTGAACACAGCCATCAAAGCCTCGTTCAGACGATACTTCGTGTACAAATCGTTGACCTCTGCCAGTGCAGTCTTGATGACTGCTTCCATCCAGGCAATCGTCTTCTTGTTCTCCTGTGGCTGTTCGAGGTTTTCCTTCACCTCCCAACCCTGCACCAGACGGAACGCATTCCAAATCTTGTTGCAGAACGCAGCACCCTGCTGACAGAGTTGCTCGTCGAAAAGAATGTCGTTGCCAGCAGGAGCGGACAGCAGCATACCCATGCGCACACCGTCTGCACCATACTTGTCTATCAAGCCCAGAGGATCGGGGGAATTGCCGAGCGATTTCGACATCTTCCTGCCCAACTTGTCACGCACCACACCTGTGAAATACACATTGCGGAAGGGTACGTCTTTCAGATATTCCTCACCTGCCATGATCATGCGAGCGACCCAGAAGAAGATGATGTCGGGAGCCGTCACGAGGTCGTTGGTCGGATAATAGTAGTTGATTTCTTCGTTGCCGGGATGGTTGATACCGTCGAAGAGAGAAATCGGCCAAAGCCATGAGGAGAACCAAGTGTCGAGCGCATCCTCATCGTGACGCAGTTGGTCGGCGGTGATGTTCTCGTAACCAGGAATCTTCTTGGCTTCGTCCAAAGCCTCTTCCAGCGTGAGAGCCACCACATACTTCTCTTCTTCATCTTCAGCCGTTGGCAGGAAATAAGCAGGGATGCGGTGTCCCCACCACAACTGGCGACTGATGCACCAGTCCTGAATGTTCTCCATCCAGTTGCGGTAGGTGTTCACGTATTTCGTCGGATAGAACTTGATCTTACCTTCCAACACGGGTGGCAGAGCGATGTCGGCAAAGTGTTTCATCGAGAGGAACCACTGCTTGCACAGACGAGGCTCCACAGCCGTGTCCTGATTACGCTCAGAATAACCCACCTTGTTGTCATAGTCCTCAATCTTCTCCATCAAACCAGCCTTCTGCAAGTCGATGGCAATCTGCTTGCGCACCTCCATTCGGTCCATGCCCACATACAGTCCAGCCTCTTCAGACAGGGTACCATCAGGATTGAAGATGTCGATGATGTCGAGGTCATGTGTCTTGCCCAGTGCATAGTCATTCACATCGTGAGCAGGTGTCACCTTCAGACAGCCCGTGCCGAACTCAATGTCCACATAGCGGTCTTCAATCACCGGAATCACGCGGTTGACCAGCGGAACAATCACCTTGTGACCACGCAACCACTGGTTCTTCGGGTCTTTCGGATTGATACACATCGCCGTATCACCCATGATGGTCTCGGGACGAGTCGTAGCCACCACAGCATAATAACCTTTAGAATCCTTATGGATGATGTTGCCCTCTTTCTCCAATTCGTCGATGGAAACCTTTCCGCCGATCGAAGTCAAGTTCTCGGGGTCAGCCACATAATACTTCAGATGGAAAAGGTGGCTCTTCTCATCGCGGTAAATCACCTCCTCGGTCGAAAGCACCGTCTGTGCCTTGGGGTCCCAGTTCACCATGCGGAGACCGCGATAAATCAGCCCTTTCTTGTAGAGGTCAACAAACACCTTCAGCACACTCTCGCTACGCTTCTCATCCATCGTGAAAGCCGTTCTGTCCCAGTCGCACGAAGCCCCCAGACGACGCAACTGCTTCAAGATGATGCCACCGTGTTCGTCTGTCCATGCCCACGCATGTTTCAAGAACTCCTCTCGACTCAGGTCACGCTTCTTGATGCCCTGCTCAGCCAGACGGTTTACCACTTTAGCCTCTGTGGCAATCGAAGCATGGTCTGTACCGGGCACCCAGCAAGCATTCTTTCCGTCGATGCGAGCCTTACGAATCAAGATGTCCTGGATGGTGTTGTTCAACATGTGTCCCATGTGCAGCACACCTGTCACATTGGGTGGTGGAATCACAATCGTGTAGGGTTCACGACCATCTGGCTTACTTGCGAACAACTTATGTTCCAGCCAGTACTGATACCACTTGCCCTCCACTTCGGAGGGGCTATAATTTTTTGCTAATTCCATTGGTTTACAAAATTTTGACTTGCAAAGGTACGATTAAATGAGAGAAAAACCAAATTTATTTGAGTTTTTCCGAATGTGAGTACCTTCGGCGAGGCCAACGGCATGAAAAAATCAAGTAAGTGAACGTAAAGAGAACTCGTTTTCTTTACTGAACATAAGAATTTTATACACTAATCGACGGAGTCAACAGTACGGAATTTTGCAATAACAAACAAATCTCTAAAAGAGGTTCATGTACACTTCTACACCACTGAACCGACCACGTCGTGGTCGATTGATCGACTACGTCGTCATCGGTTCGCCGACCACGACGTGGTCGATTTTGAGGAGTTTGGTCTATGATTTTTGGCACACCTCCCAAAGAAGCAAAAACCGCTAAGGTCTGAATGTAAGAATGGAAAGGTTATTCGTACCGAATGGTCTCTGAGGGCTTCCCGATGCTGATGAGGTGGGAACTGCCCCAGATGACGAGGGTGGAGATGAGGAGGGTGAGGAGATTGAGGGCGAGGATGAAAAGCCAGTTGAACTGGATGGGCACGGAGTCGATGTAATAGACCGAGGCATCGAGGGAGATGAGGTGGAACTGCTGCTGGAGGAAGCAGAGGAGCAGCCCGACGAGGTTGCCCCAAAGGAGTCCTTTGCCGACAAGCATGACGCTGAAATGGATGAAGATACGACGGACGGAAACGTTGGTGGCTCCGAGCACTTTGAGGGTGCCAATCATGTTGATGCGTTCGAGCATGATGATGAGCAAGCCGCTCACAACGGTGAAGACGCTCACGAGTATCATGAGCACGAGTATCATCACCACGTTCATGTCGAGCACAGCCAGCCACGCAAAGGTGTGGGCGGCGATGTCTTTGATGCTGAACACGCCATAGGTGACTCCGTTGCGGTCGGTGCCTTGATGGATGAACTGGAGTTGTTGGGTCAACGCATCTACCTTATCAAAATCCTTGACGGTCACTTCCAGACCTGAAGACATTTCGTCGTCCCATCCGTTGAGTTTGCGAACCGTGTAGATGTCCGTGATGACATAGTTCTTATCATAGTCATTCATATTGGTAGCGAAGATGCCTGCCACCTTGAAGCGACGCGCCCTCATGCTTTCCTCACCCATGAAGTAGGCAAAAATCTTGTCGCCAGTCTTCACACCGAGGTCGGATGCCACTTTTTGCGAGAGCAGGATTTCGTTGGTGGCTTCTTGGGAGGAAAACTTAGGCATTTGTCCATCGACCAGCGAGTTACGAAAGAAAGAAAGGTCGTAGTCCTCCCCCACTCCTTTGAAGGTCAAACCACGGAAGTTTTCTTCTGTCTTCAGAATGCCAAGTTTGGTGGCAAACCGCTGAATATGGTCAACCCTTTGTACTTTCCTGACCTTACGGATGAGCGTGTCGTTGGTCAGCACGGGCAGCATCTCGTAGTCCTGATTCTGCGTGAGGCTCAGCACCTGAATGTGGCTGCCGAAACCTATCACTTTGGAACTGACTTCGTGCTTGAAGCCGAGCACAACTGCCAAACTAACAATCATCACAGCCAATCCGATGGCTACGCCTAACATAGCGATACGAATAGCAGGACGGGAGAATCGACTCCCGTCCTCTGCTTTATCGGCATAAATTCGTTTGGCTATGAAAAGTTCGTAAGACATGCCTACTCTCTCACTCTTCCAGGATAGGCTTCCAATGCCTTACGCAACACAAACAAGGCACGAAGCAGGTCTTCTTTCTTCAAGACGTAGGCGATACGGACTTCGTTCTTGCCCGAACCGGGTGTGGTGTAGAAGCCTGATGCGGGTGCCATCATCACGGTTTCGCCTTCGTAGTCGAAGTCGGAAAGACACCATGCACAGAACTTTTCGCAATCATCGACAGGAAGTTTTGCCACCGTATAGAAGGCTCCCATCGGGATGGGTGAATAAACCCCGGGGATGCGATTGAGTCCGTCAATCAGACACTTACGGCGTTCCACATATTCGTCGTAAATCTCACGGCTGTACTCTTCGGGAGCATCGAGACTTGCCTCGGCTGCAATCTGACCGATGAGTGGCGGAGAGAGGCGTGCCTGACAGAATTTCATCACCGCCTTGCGGATTTCTTCGTTCTTGGTGATGAGAGCACCGATGCGGATGCCACACTCGCTGTAACGCTTTGACACAGAGTCAATCAGCACCACATTCTGCTCAATGCCTTCGAGGTGGCAGGCTGAGATGTAGGGCGAACCCGTGTAGATGAACTCACGATACACCTCGTCAGAGAAGAGATAGAGGTCGTACTTCTTCACGAGGTCGCGAATCTGGTTCATCTCACGACGCGTGTAGAGGTAACCCGTCGGGTTGTTGGGGTTGCAGATGAGGATGGCACGGGTGCGTTCGTTGATGAGTTCCTCAAACTTCTCCACTTTTGGCAAGGAGAATCCCTCCTCTATCGTGGTGGCGATGGTACGAATCACCGCACCTGCCGAAATGGCAAATGCCATATAGTTGGCATAGGCTGGCTCTGGCACGATAATTTCGTCGCCAGGATTCAAACACGCAAGGAACGAGAAGAGCACCGCCTCAGAGCCACCACTGGTGATGATGATGTCGTCGGCAGTGAGGTTGATGTCATACTTTGCATAGTAGTTGACCAGTTTCTCCCGATAACTTCGATAGCCCTGCGATGGGCTGTACTCCAGAATCTTGCGGTCGATGTTCTTGATGGCATCAATAGCGACCTGCGGTGTGGGGAGGTCTGGCTGTCCGATGTTCAGATGATAAACTTTGATGCCTCTTCTCTTGGCATCTTCTGCCAGAGGTGCCAACTTGCGGATAGGCGAACTGGGCATCTCTGTTCCTCGAATGGATATCTTTGGCATATCTAATATATCAGATAAAGTTGTTTCAGTTTGCAAAAATTCATGCAAAGTTACGAATTTCCGACTGCATAAGCCGCTTATCTCGAAGACTTTTTGTGATTTCGCCCGATAAAAAGTAAAAAGGGATGTTAAAAAGGAGTTAAAAAGGAATTTAACTCCCCTTTAACTCCTCTATATTTATTTACGGACAGGCAATGTGAGCACGAAGCGAGAACCCGTCGTGTAAGACGTGTCCAATTCGAGGTCGCCGCCAAGCATCAAGGAGATGCGTTTGCAAAGTGTCAGGCCAAGACCGATACCCTCTGTGAAATCGTCGAGTTTGGTGAACTGGGCAAAAATTCGGTCCTTCTCCGATTCCGGGATGCCGATGCCGGTGTCTGTGACGACAAATTGAAGGATGCCCGTATCTGGCTGTTTGCAACCGATGGAAATGTAGCCTTGCTGAGTGAATTTGTTAGCATTTTCGAGCATTTCTTTCAGCACCTTTTGCAGAATGTCCTTGTTGGAGACAATGCTGCATGTGTCAGGAACGGCTGTATCGACCTTCATCTCCACAGTGTCGGGATGCTTCGGTTTGACAAGCCCTAACACCTCACGGCAGAAGTCGTTGCAAAGAATCTCGTCCGTCTGTTCAAAACCCGTTTGTGTCTCCAGATTTGAAGCCGTGATGAGCATATTGATGATGTAGGTGATGTTCTTCGAGTTTTCCTGCATGGCATCAATAATCGTCTCCATCTCCTCTTCGCTGACAAACTCGCTGCCCTCGCGAAGCACCTGCGAGAAGCCGGTGATGATGTTGAGCGGTGTACGCACCTGATGGGTGATATCCTGCATGAAAGCGGTACGCTTCAAGTCTGCCTCGCGAGCCAACTCGTTCGCCTTCACCAGTTCTTCGTTGCGTTGTTCAATCTCCACGTTCATGCGTTGGATGCCATTGATGTGGTCGGAGATGGATTGCTGCATGGTGGCAAAACTATTCTGCAATTGTCCCACGGCATCGATGCGGTCGCTATGCGGCATTCGCTCGTCGAAATTTCCTGCGGCAAGGTGGCGTGCCTGACGTGCCAACTGATTGACCGGCACAATGGCACTGTTGACAATCTGCCTACACACCACGAGCAGGAGCAGAAGCCCGATGACGATGATGCCCAGCACGATGTAGAAAAGACGATTGTAGCCACGGAAAATCTCACTCTCGGGGCAGACGATGGCAAGGCTCCATCCTGTGCGGGGCACGGGGCGGAAGAAGACGTAGCACTCCTCGCCATTGATGGGAATGTGCCTCATACCCTCCTTGCCAGCCACCATGTCACGTCCCAACCTGATGCGGTCGGCATCCTCCACGGGGTCGGCACCAGTGAAGATGCTGTGCGTGACCAACTGTGCGGTGTCAGGATAGACGAGGTAGTTGCCTCCCTTGCCCAGCATGACGCAATAGGAACGGGGAGAGGGTTTCTTAGCGGTGACTGTCTCGGAGAGCCAGTGCAGCGAGAGGTCGGTGGAGACCACTCCGATGGCACGCCCCGACTTGTCGATGATGGGTTTGCTGTAGGAGGTAATCATTTCCTTCACCTCGACGGTGTCCAGATAGAAGTCGTAGTAAGGCTCAATCCAGCACTCCTTCATGTTCTTCAGCGGAATCTGATACCAGTCCTTCATGAAATAGTTGTAACTTTCACTACCCTCTTGTTCTGTCTCAATCATGCCGTTCTCACGCCCTGAATAGATGGAGAAGAACTTGCCTTGCTGCTCGAAGTAGTAAGGCTCGAAGGCGATGGAGCAGCCGAAGAAGTTAGGATTCTGCTGCAAGATGCGTTGCGAATAGACCGTCACGGAGTCGGGTTGCAGGTGGGAACGCACCAACCAGTCGGTGTTGGTGGTGGCAATCTCCACTTCGTTGAGAATCTGGGTGACACCCAGCGTTGTGTTGTTCAGCACTTTCTCTGCCCGCTCGAAAGCATCCTGGCGAATGTAGTTGCGGGTGCGGATATAAAGGAATCCCAACGACACTACAAAGATGAGTACCGCAATGAAGAGAATCCACAAGGAGATGCGGAGAGAAAGCGAATGGCGTATTTTTGTGATAAAATTTTTCATGAGGCAGGTTGTTCTTCGTTCGACAATGTAGAGGGTGCTCCCTGCTGGGAAGCATCAAGCAACTGATTCAGCAGACGTGTGATGAGTTCGGTATTTTCCACCATTTTATCCACATGGGCAGTCATCTCCTCTGCCGTGAAGTGTTTATGTCCTTCGCGGAGAAGGTCACTTTCTGCAGCGATGATGCTGACAGGCTCTGCCATCTGGTCAGTCATGTTGTTGATGAACGCTGTCTTCACACGGTCTGCTTCCTTCGCCATTTCGTTGGCGTGGAGCAGTTCGCGGTTACGTTCGGTGAGGGTGGCGTTGGATTGACGCATCTTTCCGATATATTCAGCCAGCGACTTCTGCATCATGGAGAAACTGTGCTGCAAGTGTCCAATCTCGTCGCGGCGTTGGCTGTCGGCAACGGGCTTCTCATATTCACCCTCCGAAATCTGCTGAGCGGAGAGCGCCAACTGCTTGAGCGGACGAAGGTTGCGACGGATGATGAAAATGCAGAAGAAGAGCAGCAGGATGAGTCCGATGATGGTAATGGTCATCAGGTAGCGTTGCAAACCGTTGTAAGGCTCGAAGATGTCGCTTTCGGGACAAACGATGGCGACGCTCCAGTCGGTGTGGATGAAGGGTTTGTAGAAAACGTACTTGTCTTCACCGTCGGCATGGAACACCTTGTAGCCACTCTCGCCTGCAATCATCGACTCACCCAACGAAGCCAGTGCCGAGTCGGCAGGATTTTCGAGAGAAGAGGTGAAGATGGTCTCGTAGAAGAGTTTGGTCGAGTCGGGATGCACAAGGAAGGTTCCACCCCTGCCGAGCAGAATGCTGTAGGAGTTGGGGAAAGGCTTGGCATCGAGAATGGTCTGCGAGAACCAGTCGAGGGAAATATCAACAGACAGGATGCCCACCACCCGATTATCCTTGTCGTGGATGGGCTGGCAGAAGGAGGTGATGACATCTGCCACCTGAATGCCACCAGTGTCAAACTCACGGAAGGGCTCCACCCAATAGGGTTTGTCCAAAAGTTTCGGAATGAGGTACCAGTCCATGCAGTAGTATTCGTAGAGGTCGTTGCCTTCCTGCTCTGTCTCGATGGAGTCGCCGCCATTGTAGGAATAGGCGGAGAAATAGCGTCCTTTCTCGGGATAGTAGTAAGGCTCGAAAGCGATGGAGCAGCCGTACAGGTAGGGATAATTCTCCAAGATGGAACGGCTGAGGGTGAACATGGAGTCGGGCGTGTTGAGGTGCTGCTCCACCAGCCAAGTCATGTTGTTGGCTGCCACTTCCACTTCGTGCAGGGTGTTCTCCACATGCAGAAGGCTGCCCTCCAGAGTTTGGCTTGCCTTGGCTTCAGCCTCTTCCTTCACCGCAATGCGGGAATAGTGGAACAGAATGCCGAGGGCGGTGATGAAGAGGACAACCACGCTGGCAATAACCCAGATGCTGAGCCGGGCTGCCAACGAACGGCGTATGTAGGTGATGATATTCATATCTTGAGGTCTTAAGTTTTTGAGTTCTTGAGGGGGTGAGTTTCTTGAAGGGTTGTGTGTGCAGGGCTATTTTCCCATCAGTTGGTCGTAGGTCACTTCGTGCTTCAGCATACCGCCTTCCAACATCAGTTGACTGGCTTTCTTCACCATGTCGGGACGCACACGGAACTCTCGCTTGCCCGAATTGGGGTCTTTCTGCAGACGAAGAATCTCCTTCAGCATGAGTCTCTGCATCACCCGATTAGTGGGCACATTGTCCATCTTCACATACTTCATCACGATGTCCAAAGTCTCTTCGGGGTGTTCTGCAGCCCATTCCCATCCGCGGCGACTGGCCTTGGCAAACGCCTCCACCTGCTTGTGATGGGTGTTGAAGTAGTCACGCTTCACATAGACACCGTTCTCCTGAATGTTGTAGCCATGATCAGAGAAACGGAAAAGTCCCTCTTCGGGCATCTTGAAGCCCGCCTGCAAGAGTTGGTTGAATTCGTTGTAACTGACCACGACCATCGCATCGACAGCACCAGAAAGGAACACATTGATATTGCCCACAAAGTGAATCCACTCATATTTCATCATCTCACGCTTGTCCATCAGTTGTGCCAGATAGTTGGGTTCGGAGTTGTAAACCGCCACACGCATACCTTTCTCGGCTATGGGATTCTTGCCCCAACGCGACACGATGAGGTAACTGCTGTTCATCGAGGTCTGGAAGATGTTCACCAGCGGAGTGCCGGCATCAATCAAGTCCATCGCTGCCATCATGGCAAACATGCCGGCGTCGCACTCGTCGGTCGCCAAGCGGTGATAGACAGAACTGGTCAGCGAGGGATGCTGAATTTTCACGTCCAGTCCCTCCTGATGATAAAAGCCTTTCTCTTTTGCCACATAGTAGCCGGCAAATTCCGCCTGTGCCGTCCATGCGGTGGTGAACACAAAAGGCTCGTCTGCCCTCATGAAAGAGGACATCATCAACATCAATATAATACAATAGCACCTCATAAGCATATTCTAAATTAGTTGGACAAAGTTAGTGAAAATATCTGAAAGCCTCCACTCTTTTTTGAATTTTACTTCAAAAAAAGTGGCAATATGAAAAACTTTTCCTAATTTTGTAGCCTAAATCTCACATTTATGAAAATTGGAATCATTCAAATAGCCTGTTCAGCCGACGCACAAAAGAACAAGGAGTACTTGGCTGAAGGCATTCGAAAGGCTGCCAAGGAGGGTGCCGAACTGGTGGTCATGCAGGAACTGCATAACTCGTTGTATTTCTGCCAAACCGAGTGTACCGACCATTTCGATTTGGCTGAACCTATTCCTGGACCCTCTACGGAATTTTTCGGGCAGTTGGCACGCAAGTTGGGTGTGGTCATCGTCACATCGCTCTTCGAGAAACGGGCGGCAGGGCTGTACCACAACACGGCGGTGGTGCTGGAACGTGACGGAAGCATTGCCGGGAAGTATCGCAAGATGCACATTCCCGACGACCCAGCCTACTACGAGAAGTTCTATTTCACTCCCGGCGACCTCGGTTTCCATCCCATCCAGACGAGTGTGGGACGGCTGGGTGTGCAGGTGTGCTGGGATCAGTGGTATCCCGAAGGAGCACGGCTGATGGCACTGCAAGGGGCAGAACTGCTCATCTATCCGACCGCCATCGGTTACGAATCGAGCGACACTCCCGAGGAGCAGGAGCGTCAGCGTGAAGCATGGACAACAGTGCAGAGAGGTCATGCGGTGGCAAACGGATTGCCCGTGATTGCCGTGAACCGCACAGGACACGAGCCCGACCCGTCAGGACAGACGCATGGCATCCAGTTCTGGGGAAGCAGTTTCGTGGCAGGTCCACAGGGCGAACTGCTCTATCGTGCCCCCAAGGACGAGGAGGTGGTAGAAGTCATCGACATCGACATGAAACGCAGCGAAAACGTGCGTCGCTGGTGGCCCTTCCTCCGAGACCGCCGCATCGAAGAGTTTGGTGGATTGACACGGCGATTTATTGATTAACGACTATCCCCCGTGTGCCTTAGCAAGCAAGGTGCACGGGGGATAGCCGCATAGGCTCACGAGGGTTAGCCGCAGAGGCTCGTGAGCAATAGCGGCTAAGGCTCACAGGGGATAGCGGCTACTGTTTCTGGGGGATAGCCGCTAACGTTTCAGAGTTTTACTTTTGCTGGTTTTGATTCGTTGTGAAGACGGTCAAGCGCCGTCACCACAAAGGTTGTGCCACGTTTGGGCGATGGCACGGTGTAGCGTGTGTCTTGGGTGATGGCAACGATGTTCTCCGCCGAATTGAGGTTGATTTTCTCGCCCTGCTTGAAGCGGTAGATGACATACTGACGAGCCTTGTCCATTTCCTGCTTGCCCTTCGGAGCCTCCCACGAAAGGATGGTGCCGGTCATGGCGTAAGTCTTGGCAGAAAGGCTCTTGGGTTTACCTGGGGCTTTGCCGTCGATGAAAGTCATCAAGGGTTGCAAAGCGGGTGTAGCATGGTAAACCTGTTCCAAAACGGTACGGTAGTTGCCGGGATTGTTCACCACAGCAGCGGCATACCACTGGCAAGAGCCCTGCACATGGGCAAGGGCACGCTGAAGGTCGTACTTCACACGCATCTGGTGAGAAGCGGGGTTGCTGGGGTCAGCACCCTTGACAGTACGTTCCACATCCTGACCGATGAAAAGTGGACGCTGATTGCAGTAGTCATTCCACCAATAGAGCAGTTTCTCATAATCGGCAGCCTTGGTGCCAATGTTCCAGTAAATCTGCGGAATGTTATAATCGACCCAACCCTGCTTGGTCCACAGCACGATGTCGGCATAGAGGTCATCGTAGTTCTGAGTGCCGCTGGTGGCACTGCCCTCTCGACAATTCTCACCCGTGGGACTGTTGCGATAGATGCCGAAAGGCGACACGCCAAACTTGACCCACGGCTTGACGGAACGCACGAGATAGTGGAGGTCGCGGATGAGCAGGCTCACGTTGTCACGTCGCCAGTCCTCGATGGTGGCAAATCCACGAGGGTCTGCCTGAAAGTAGGACTCGTCGGGCAGTGCGATACCCTTCACGGGATAGGGATAGAAGTAGTCGTCCATGTGGATGCCGTCCACATCGTAGTGCTCCAAGATGTCTTCCACCACCATGCAGGTGTAGGTGCGGTTCTCGGGCAAAGCGGGATTGAAGATGTAAAGTCCGTCATACTCGAACACACGCTCGGGATGCTTCACGACGGCATGATTCACAGCAAGTTCCGTCGTACCTTTCGTCTTGGCACGATAAGGGTTAATCCATGCATGACACTCCATGTTTCGCTTGTGGCACTCGTCCACCATCCACGCCAGAGGGTCCCATCCATCGGAGGGTGCAGTACCCTGTTTGCCAGTCAGATAGCGTGACCAAGGCTCGTAGTTGGAACGATAGAGTGCATCGCCCTCGGCACGTACCTGAAAGAGGATGGCATTGATGCCGCACTTCTGCAAGACATCGAGTTGCGAGGAGAGCATCTGGCGTATCTGCTCGGGCGACTTGCCGAGATACTGTCCGTTGACACACTGAATCCAGGCACCACGGAACTCTCGCTTGGGATTGGCGGCATGGAGGGTCATCCATGACAAACTCATAAAGAAAAACAAGAAAAGCGTCAAGCGTTTCATATTCAACGATTTATCAATTATCAATTTCTGTTATCTATTTTCTATTCCTCACAAGAAAGGAGTCAACAGGTTTCCGAACCATCCCTGAAACTTCTTGCTTGCCGTTCGTGTGCCCCAATACCCTTTCTCCATCGGCTTTGAAGACTTCAATTGTTCGTTGAACAAGTCGGTCAGTTCTTTGGTCGTCTTCTTGCTGAAAATCACGGTGTTGACTTCGTAGTCGCACCGCAGGGAACGGGCATCCATATTGCTGGAACCCACCGTGCAATAGAGGTCGTCCACCATCATGATTTTCGTGTGATGGAAGCCGCCGTAATAGAGGTACACTTTTGCCCCACGCTTGGCGAGGTTGTTGCCCACATAGTGGGATGCCTCGGGCGTGAGTGGAATGTCGCTCTTGGCAGAGAGGAGAATCTGCACATCCACCCCACGGTCAATGGCATCTTTCAGCGCCTTACGCACCTTGTGGGTAGGCACGAAATAGGGATTGATGAGTAGCACCTTATGCTGTGCCGTGTTGAGCATCTCGGCAAAGAGGTCGCGGATGGCATCTGCACTGCGGAGCGGATGGCGGTCGATGATAGCAAGTCGCTGATTGTCATGGCTCGGAATGTGCTCAGGGAAGTATTTGGCACCCGACAAGAACTCGCCAGTCGCCTTGTACCACATACGACAGAAAATCTCGTGCAGTTCGTTCACCACAGGGCCTTCCAGGTGCATGTGCATGTCGTGCCAGTCGCCAATTTCAGGAATGCCCTCGATGTAGTAGTCTGCCACGTTCATACCGCCCGTGTAGGCAATCTTCCCGTCGATGACCACAATCTTGCGGTGGTCGCGGGGAATGATGTGGTTGACCCACGGGAAACGGATGGGGTCGAACTTGACCAACTGGATGCCAAGCGAGCAGATGGAGTCGTGCATCTGGGACTTGATGGGCTTGTTGTTGGAAGAATTGCCAAAGGCGTCGTAGAGGGCACGCACTTCGACACCCTGAGCGGCTTTCTCTGCCAGCAGATGGAAGAGAAGCCCGGCAATGGAGTCGTTGCGGAAGTTGAAGTATTCGAGGTGAATGAACGACTTGGCACCACGCACCGCTGCAAAGAGGTCCTCAAACTTATCGTGCCCCGTCTTCAGCAGGTCAACAGAATTGCCATCGACAATGTGGACGCCACGCTGCCGCAGGTGAGCCGCCATGATGCTGTCGGAGGTGGTCTGCTGAACGGTCAACTGGGCATGAAGCGTAAGCGAACAAAAGGTCAGGATGACTAAAAGTAACCTTCTCATTTCTTTTTCTTATGACTTTTTTTCACGTAGGCATCTACCTGATTGGCAATCTCTTGCATACCAGCAATGGAGGGATGTCCCGCCTTCTTCTCGATGTCGTGAAGCACAATGACCGGCACCTCATAGCGGTCGCAGATTTTGAAGACCGAAGCATCGATTTCATCCCGCAAATCGCTGTTCAGAATGAAGTACATCTGCACGTTCAGGTAGCGATGGGTCATGTAGTCGAGCAATTTGGCAAGCGACGGACGGAAGGACTTGAGGTCTTCGGTGGTCCAGTCGCTGTATTTGTACTCTCCGATAGGCGATGGCACCCACGAATCGTTGGTGGCACCGAAGATGAAGATGATGTCGGGATTGCCCAGATTGGGGGCACGGGTGACGAACGAACGAGGCGTGTAATCCTCGCCGCGATAGCCCGAAGAGGAGATGGTGGAACCGCTGTAGGAGTTGTTGATGCAGAGTTTCCAACCGTTGCGTTTGATGAGTTGATGCCACCAGGTCTGCTCCACACGGGTCACGTCGTTGTCCTTCTGGCGGCGGGTGGAAAAGTACCACGGCTCGTTAGTGTCGGGCGTGATGTACCCCTCGAAGGTGGAGTAACTGTCACCCAAGATGGCGACGGAAATCTGATGTCCTTTCTGTGCCCACGAAACACTGAAAGTTAAAATAGAGAGTAATAATGCTAAGTATAACTTTCTCATACGATTACCAATTTATAGGTTGTTGATGATGTTGCTGCAGATATTGATTACAGATGCTGAAGTGATGATTGCCGAAAAAGCCCCGGTAGGCAGACAGCGGCGAGGGGTGTGCGGAGCGGAGGATGCAGTGCTTGGAGGCATCGATGAGTGGTGCCTTGCTCTGTGCATAACTGCCCCACAGGATGAAGACCACATGCTCCTTTTCGCGACTCACCAAGCGGATGACGGCATCGGTAAATTCTTCCCAACCTTGCCGCTGATGACTGGCGGCGGCATGGGCACGGACGGTCAGCGTAGCGTTGAGCAGAAGCACGCCCTGTTGTGCCCAGCGGGTCAGGTTGCCTGATGGCGGAATGGGAGTGCCAAGGTCGGTCTGTATCTCGGTGAAGATGTTGCGGAGCGACGGAGGAAAGGGCACGCCATCGTTGACGGAGAAGCACAACCCATGTGCCTGTCCTGGTTCGTGATAGGGATCTTGCCCGATGAGCACCACCTTCACAGCAGGAAGCGGACAGAGGTTGAATGCATTGAAAATCAGTGCTCCAGGAGGATAGCACATGCCCTGTGCGTATTCCTTCTTGACGAACTGAATCAACTGCTCGAAGTAAGGCTTGTCAAACTCCGGTTGCAGTTTTTCCTGCCAAGATGCTTCTATCTGTACTTTTGCCATATCTCTTCTTGAATCAATGAATAAAAAGATTCACCCCTGCGTCCTTTCAAGGATTGATGAGCCCCACTTCTTTCCACGACTGCACCAACTCCTTCACATCCTTTTGTGCAACCTCCTCATTCACTTCGTACTCCTCAAGCAAGACATTCACCAGTTCATCTTCCGTAAAATCCTTGTCCTGCATTTTGTTCCACAGGAAAGCCGCCGTTTCATTCAGCGTGATGACTTTGGTGAAGTCAATGTTCTCCACACCGTGAGCAATAATGATGTTTTCACCACAAATATTGCGTATTTCAAATCCACTTTTGATTCTCATATTGATTGCTGTTCTTTGTTTCTGTTTACTTTTGAAGTGCTTCCACACTTTCTCTCACTTCCTTTTCCATCTCTCTGGCAACTGGTGCATCCACACCAAGCGGTAAAACGCCAGCAGATAGCGGCGAACAGGCAGAAGCCGGGGCCAAAGTGCCGAATAGAGTTTCCACGTGCGGGAAGTCGCAAGGTCGTATGTCTTGCCCTTTCGCACCACTTTCACCAACTTTGCCCGCACATTCGACAGCGGAAAGACCTCCGTGCCCACAATGTTGCCGTCGCCTCGCATGGTCACAATGCCATTTTCAATCTTCTCTATCCGATGGCAAACAAACGTGCCTTTTGTGACCTCTGCCAATATTGCATCGCCCACAGAAAGGTCGGTCACCTTGCCGAACACCAATGCGTCGCGGCTATCCTCAACAAAAGGACGCATACTGTTGCCACGAGCAGTAATCGTCACCAAATGCCCTTCATTCACCAACTGCACAACCTGCGGCAGCAGCACATTATTTTCTTTCGATATCTTTTGCATAGACAAATTCAACTTTTAAGCCCCTGACTCATCGTTTCGTAACTCAACCGACATGCCGCTTCATCAGGCAGGTTTTCCAAGAAATAGACAGGCACCTGCTCCAGCAACACTCCTATCGTGTCATTCACAGCCACATAATTCGTTCTGTCCCATTTCATCACCGAGCACGAAGAAAGCAGACTTGCGTATGCCTCGAAGGTCTCCATGCGACGAATCCGGTTGTGAGGAGCCTGCTTCAGTTGCAGAAATCCGCCGATGGGGGCTTCCACATCGCGGTAGCAGGGAGTCTTGCCGCTCCAGGGAGAACCAAACACCCGCACTACCCCATCTTCACACACCCTCACCACGGGGTTATCGTCGTTCATCAGGTCTGTACCCTCAATGTATCTGAGCCAATTGGCGGTGTGGGTACTCTTGCCCGTCCCGCTCTCGCCAAGACACAGATAGCCTCTGCCGTCTTTCCGCACCACCGACGCGTGCATCAGCACCGTCTGTTTCGTCGCGCCTGCAAAGGCATACATCATCATCAACGCCGTATTCAAGCCGAAACTCCGCATCTCTGCATCCCCATTCAAACACACCTTGGCTGAGGAGAAATCAGGAGTCGCCTGCAAGAGACTGCACCGACGCCTCAAGGCATCGATGGTGAGAAACTGGTAGGTTCCATCCGCTAAGCGATAGACCTCATTCACCTCATCGCCACAAGGGAATTTGCCAATCTCCACACCTTTCTGCTGAGGCTCCCAACAGTCATCGACCACCAGCCGAAACAGCAGCGGCTCTTGAGCATCGGGAACCGATTCGTTCGTCTGCCGGAAAGGGGCACTCGAAGCCAACAGGTCTGGCGTGTTGCCGTCGCCCGTGAACTGCACACAATAGGTGTGCTGCCCTACCCGATAATAGACGTTTTCACTGCTGCCACACATACTTTCCCCACGCTGTGTCAAGATAGGATTCGTTGAACCGATAGTTGCTGCCATCGTATTTGCTGAGCGGCACAAACATGGTCACGCCACAGCACTGGTCGTCATCAATCGGATTGATTTGCCGGTTGAAGGCACTGTACCATCCATCGGCGTGATAGCATGTTGCCACTTTGGCAACCTCTTTCTGCCACGCCGCAAAGCCATCTTCGTCAAGCACTTGACGCATGATTCCCTGCATATCGTACATATCAGGAATTTCACTGTTCCAAATGCCATAGCGGAAATAGTCGAGCAACGAGCCATAGGAAGCACCAAGTAAATCCTCCTGACGGTTTGCCACCACCGTCTTCATATAGGCGGCAAAGTTATCCAAACCACTTGTCTGCACAGACGACACAATGATGCCGTAGTCGGTGCGTACCGTGGTGTAATAGTCATAATATGCCTGCAACATCGCATCGGCATAGCCCGAAGCCTTGAACATGGCTGGCACCATCGTCTGATAGTACGCCCCGGGGCCTGGAATCTCCGCAGGAGAACCGATGACGTATTGGGTTGCCTTCCGCAGTTCGTATGCCACCTCCACACTCTGCATGAAGCAGGCGTCGAAAAACACAAAGTCCACTCCACCCTTCTGCTCCACCACGCGAGCCATATCGGCAATGTTCATCTGATGGCCGTTGAGACTGGCGGAGGAGGTGTTTTGACCATTGTCGATGCCAAAGGAGCGACGGGCTTTAGAGGCTGCGTCTCCCGCATAGGTGGAAGGAATCCAACCCGACGCGTGAGACCACAGCACCAGTCCGTAACTCGTTGCTGGGTATTTCGACTGCACAAAATCGAGGGCGGCAGCCAACTGGTCGGGCGAAGACGAGTTCTGATCTTCGTCGTAAGTCTTCACCGGAGTCATTGCCGACAGCGTGGTTTCCTTCGTGTTGCGGTCAATCACATAGAATCGAGGCAACTGCGTATCATCCACATACAGCACCAGGCGGTCGTTCTGCCACAGGCCCTCTGTCTTCATTCCTGCCAGCATCTCACTCACGTCGGAATAGAGTTGCCCGTTCAGGCTGTTCTCTGCCACAACATAAACCAGCACCGTGCGGCTCTGTGCGTAGGCAGCATCGCCAGCAGGCTCGTCCTTGCTGTCGCTGTCCTTACACGCCGAAAACAGACAGGTTGCGACCGTACACATCAGCACAGCCACAACCTTTCTATAAAAGACGGAAGACATCATCAAATGCTTCATCATAACGCTAAAATCCATAAAAGAGAAGGGGGTTATTTCACTTCGTTCGCTTCATCTCCGCTCGAAGTGGCAAAAGCGTCCAGCGGATGTTTGAACGTAAATTGTTGGTCGTCAATCACCTTCAGTTTCGTTTCGGGATTGTCCAGATAGCGTTTCTTCACTTTGTAATACCTCTTCGAGAGTTTCTTACGCTCGGTCGAAAAGAACACACACGCCGTCTGCTTCTGCAAGTGGAGTTTGCCCTCCAGATAGAGTTTCAACTGCAGGCTGAACTCCGAACGATAGGGCAGAAACTTTGTTTTCTTCTCCACATCGATGCTGTCCACCTCGCAGATGCTCGTCACAAAAATCACCGAATCCGTCAACTGCTGGCTCACGCCAAACACATAAACCTTGCCTGTGCCTTTTCCGCCACTGACGCTGAGAGTCTCCGTCGGCTTCTTCTTGCCGAGGGCAGCCCCAGCCACGGTCAAGGCGATTGCAATCAAGAGTAGTTTCTTCATATCCCGTTCCGATTATCCCAGATAGGTCTTCAGCAACTTGCTCTTCGACTGAGAACGCAAACGGCGGATGGCCTTCTCCTTGATTTGACGCACACGTTCACGAGTCAGGTTAAAACGGTCGCCAATCTCCTCAAGCGTCTTCTCTGGCTCGCCCAGACCGAAGAACATCTTGATGATTTCCTTCTCACGCGTCGTCAACGTATCCAGTGCCCGTTCTATCTCCCTTTGCAGCGATTCAGTCACCAGTGTGCGGTCGGCTGAAGGAGAATCGGGGTTGCTGAGAATGTCCAACAGGCTGTTGTCCTCACCTTCCACGAAGGGTGCATCCACACTGATATGCCTGCCGCTCACCTTCATCGTGTCAGCCACCTTGTCCACTGGCAAATCCAGTTGGGCAGCCAATTCCTCGGGCGACGGACGACGCTCGTGCTCCTGCTCGAACTTCGAGAAAGCCTTACCAATCTTGTTGAGCGAGCCCACCTGGTTCAGCGGCAGACGCACAATGCGGCTCTGCTCAGCCAGTGCCTGCAGAATCGACTGACGAATCCACCACACGGCATAACTGATAAACTTGAAGCCACGGGTCTCATCAAACTTCTCGGCAGCCTTGATAAGTCCCAGGTTGCCCTCGTTGATGAGGTCAGGCAGGCTCAAGCCCTGGTTCTGGTACTGCTTTGCCACAGAAACGACGAAACGAAGGTTCGCCCTTGTCAGTTTCTCCAGAGCACGTCTGCCCTCGGGACCGCCTTTGCGAATCTTCGCAGCCAATTCCACTTCTTCTTCAACAGTGATTAACTCCTCACGACCGATTTCCTGCAAGTACTTGTCCAACGAAGCACTCTCACGGTTCGTGATTGATTTCGTAATTTTAAGTTGTCTCATATATTATGTGCACAAAAATCATGCAAAGATACTACTTTTCTGAAAGAAAATCAAATGTTTCACACTTTTTATGACAAAAAGGATGAAAAGAGCGGCTTTCTTCCGCGGAAGTGCCCACTTTGCAAAGCAGACGAGTCGCGAAAAACACGCAGCCTCAAAAATAAACTCATTTTTACGCATTTTGTATTCTTATTGTCTGATTTCAGGGAGAATCAGGGAGGTTTAAGGGAGGAAAAAGGGAGGTTTGACCTCAAAACTCCCTTAGATAATTTACTATATTTCAATTCGTTATCTAAAAATAAGGGAGAAAAGGGAGGTTTTAGGGTAAAAACTTCTAAGAAAAAATTTTTCTATAGACTTTTTAGGCCAAAACCTCCCTTTTCTCCCTTATTTTTATGTAAGTCACTGTAAAACAACTGGTTGACTAAGGGAGTTTTGAGGTCAAACCTCCCTTTTCTCCCTTATTTTTATGTAAGTCACTGTAAAACAACTGGTTGACTAAGGGAGTTTTGAGGTCAAACCTCCCTTTTTCCTCCCTTTTTCCTCCCTTAAACTCCCTTTTTCTATCGTTTTTCATCGTTTTCTACCATTCTTCTTTCTCCTGTTCCATTCTTCAAAGCACCCACGCACCCCTGCGGCCACTCCCTCGATGTCCCTATTTCCATTCCCCGCGAAGGCTCACGAGCCTTCCCCGCATACCCTCGCGAGCCTCTGCGGCTGAGGCTCACAGGGGAATGCGGCTGAGACTTGAAGCACTTATTTCACCAACGCCGTGAAACTCTCCGGATAGGGAGTCTCGAATTTGAGGGATTCGCCTGTAATGGGGTGTCGGAAGGCGAGACGGAAGGCGTGGAGATGGATGCGAGGACGCTCCTTGGTGGTGACGATGGGTTCTTCGGAGGCTTGATAGCCGTATTTGTAGTCACCGACGATGGGGTGCCCGATGTCCTGCATGTGGACACGAATCTGATTCTTCCGCCCTGTCTCCAGTTTCAGTTCGACCAGCGAGAAACCATTCTTGCGTTTCAGGGTGCGATAGTGCGTGATGGCGAGTTTGCCGCCGTTGTCGGTAGGTGAAGAATAGGTGACGAACATCTTGTTGTCTTGCAGCCACGAGGTGATGGTGCCGCTGTTCTGCTCCATATCGCCCTGCACGACGGCAACGTAGCGGCGGTCGGCAACGATGTCACGCCAGTTGTCCACAAAAATCTTCTGGATGTCACGCCGCTTGGCAAAGAGCAGCAGTCCTGAGGTGCCTTTGTCCAGACGATGGATGGTGTGTACCGCAAAGGCCTTGCTCTGCCGCTTCACATACTCGTCAAGGATGGTCTTGACGCTCTCGCGACGGTCGCCCGGCACGGAGTTGGTGAGGATGCCCTCTTTCTTCTCGACCACGATGAGGAAGGCATCTTCATAGACAATCTTCACCATCTTGCTGGCGACGGTACGCTTATGGCGGTTGCTTGCCACCTGCACAATCTGCCCCTTCTGCAAGGGGTGGTTGAACTGGGTGACAATCTGGTTGTTCACATAGACCATCCGTTGGCTGAGATACTCTTTCGCCTTGGTGCGTGAGATGCCCGAGATGGTGGTCAAGAGGAACGGCAGCAGTTCGGCTGGTTCCTTCACGACATAGGTGGTGTAGTGGTTGGCTGCTTTTTGGTCAAAATAGTTGGACATGGCTATCAATGTTTCTTTTCCAGCATGACGACGTTCTCCACGTGCTGTGTGTGGGGGAACATATCGACGGGCTGCACTTTAACTACTTTATATTCAGCGTCAAGGAGTTGCAGGTCGCGTGCCTGTGTGGCAGGGTTGCAACTCACATAGACAATGCGCCGTGGGGCTGCGAAGAGGATGGTGTCGATGACATCCTGGTGCATTCCGGCACGCGGCGGGTCGGTGATGATGACATCGGGGCGACCATGCTCGGCGATGAACTCACGGTTGAGAATGTCCTTCATATCGCCCGCGAAGAAGAGTGTGTTGTCAATGCCATTGATGTCGGAATTCACCTTGGCATCCTCGATGGCTTCGGGCACATATTCGATGCCAATGACCTGACGGGCGTGCTGGGCAACAAAATTGGCAATGGTGCCAGTGCCGGTGTAGAGGTCGTAGATGAGAGGTTTTTCGGCAGTCTTCTCCAACCCATCTAAGGCAAAGTTGCGTGCCACTTTGTAGAGTTCGTATGCCTGCTCCGTGTTGGTCTGATAGAACGACTTGGACCCCACCTTGAAGCGAAGATTTTCCATCTGCTCGAAGATGTGGTCTTTGCCCTTGACAACATGTATTTCTTGGTCGCCAAACGTATCGTTAGCCTTATGATTATCAACATACAAGAGCGAAGTGATTTGAGGAAAGGTTTCACTCAGATGTTGCATGAGAGCATCTGCCTGTGCCTGCTCCTCGGGGGTGTCGATGCGGAACTGCACGAGGAACATCAACTCGCCCGTGTTGGAGGTGCGAATCATGAGCGAACGCAAGAGTCCACGGTTCTGCCGGAGGTCATAAAATTCCAGTCCGTGCTGAAGGGCATACTCACGAATGTCGTTGCGGATCTGGTTGTTGATGTCGTCCATCAGGTGGCACTCGGTGATGTCGAGAATCTTGTCGAACGCCCCCGTGATGTGGAAACCGACGGCATCCATCACGTCATACTTCACATCCTGCCTGACTTCCTCCTCGGTGAGCCAACGCTTGTTGCTGAAGCCGAACTCCAACTTGTTGCGGTAGCCATACACCTGTCGACTGCCAAGAATGGGCTGGAACTCAGGCAGTTCCACCTTGCCGATGCGGGTCAAGTTGTCGAAGACCTGCTGCTGCTTTGCCTTAAGTTGTTCCTCATACTGGAGGCACTGCCACTTGCATCCGCCGCACACGCCGTAGTGGCGGCAACGAGGGTCTGTGCGAAGGGGCGAAAATTCGTGAAACTTCACCGCTACCGCCTCCATGTAGGAACTCTTTTTCTTCTTCACTTGCAGGTCAACCACATCGCCTGGCACCACAAAGGGCACAAACACCACCTTGTCGTCCACACGAGCCAGTGCCTTGCCTTCGGCAGCACAGGCGGCAATGGTGACATTCTCCAGCAGAGGCAACTGCTTCTTCTTATTACGAGCCATAAATGATACAGATTTTGTTAAATTCGTTGCAAAGGTAGGAAAATTTAGGCATTAAGAATGAAGAATTGAGAATTATTCTGTAACTTTGCAACTTAAATGTGCGTGTTTTACATCTGACGTGAACAAAAATGGAGAACCTGAAAACAGTCAAGTGGGGATTCATCGGCTGCGGTGAAGTGACGGAAAAGAAGAGCGGCCCTGCCTTCGGGAAGATTGAAGGCAGCGAAGTGGTCGCCGTGATGAGCCGTGACGCCGAGAAAGCCCGTTCGTATGCCGAGCGACACGGCATCGGGAAGTGGTACACCGACCCTCAGGCTCTGGTGAGCGACCCCGACGTGAATGCGGTTTACATCGCCACTCCCCCATCCTCTCACGCCACCTTCGCCATCATGGCGATGAAGGCGGGCAAGCCTGCATACGTGGAGAAGCCACTGGCGGCAAACTACAATGAGTGCCTCCGTGTGAACCGCACCAGCGAACTGACGGGAGTGCCCTGCTTTGTGGCGTTCTACCGCAGGTATCTGCCCTATTTCGAACGAGTGCGTCAACTCGTGCTGGAGGAAGGACAGATTGGCAAGGTGCTGACGGTGCAGATTCGTTTCGCCGTGCCACCTCGCGAACTGGACTACAAGAGCGGCAAGGAACTGCCCTGGCGACTGCAACCTGAAGTGGCAGGTGGCGGTGGCTACTTTTACGACTTGGCTGCCCACCAGATTGACCTGCTACAGTATTGGTTCGGCCCCATCATCGAGGCTGAAGGCTACTGTCAGAACATGATGGGACTCTACAAGGTGGAGGACACGTTCAACGCCTGTTTCCGCTTCGACGGCGGACTGACGGGCAGTGGTTCGTGGTGTTTCGTGGCACACGAGTCGGCACGCCGCGACCGCATCTCCATCGTGGGCACCCGAGGCAAGATTCTCTTCTCGGTGTTCGACTACGAGCCTATCATCCTGGACAACGAGAACGGACACGAGAAAATCGTTGTGCCCAACCCTCCCCACGTGCAGATGGGACTGATTGAGCAGGTGGTGCAGCACTTGCAGGGCAAGCGTGTGTGCGACTGCGACTCGGTGAGTGCCACGGCAACCAACTGGGTGATGGACAGAGTGTTAGGAAAATTCTGAGTAGGTCTTCATTATCAAAAAAACAGAGCGATGCGGACAAGAGAGGCACTATGTATGATGATGTTGCTGTGGGCAACAACGTGGAGTGTGTGCTGGGCACAGACCGACTCGGTGGCGACCGACACGGCAAGTGCAGAGCGTTCCCTCGTTCTCAACGGAGTGTCCATCGAAGCCCAACGGCGTCCTTCGCTGCTGACTCGCGTGGCGAATGGTGTGAACAAGTTCTTCATGGATTGTGACACCAACTACGTCACCCCGCAGAAGTATCAGTTGACGGCACAGATGGAACTGTCCTACTGGCACGACTACTACTTCCTCAGTTCGTCGGAGACCAACAACACGATGGTCATCCAGTCGGACCCCTCCGCCATCCTCGGTGGATATGTCTATTACAGCATCCTGGGTTACGGTGCGGTGTGGAACCTCAACGACCTGGGCATCCCTGCCGGAAAGACCAACGGCACCTCGCTGAGACAGACCTTCATGATTCACACGGCGAAGATTTTTGCCGAATACTATACCTTCAACTCCGGCAAGGGTGCCGAAATCAGAAGTGTCACAGGCATCGACCTGAAGGGACTGGACAGGACATTCCACGGACTGGACAGCCGCTGCAACGGACTGAGTGCCGTCTATCTGTTCAACAACCGCCACTTCTCCTGGCCCGCAGCCTTTGGC
Source organism: Bacteroidaceae bacterium (assembly GCA_017483605.1). GTDB lineage: Bacteria > Bacteroidota > Bacteroidia > Bacteroidales > Bacteroidaceae > Minthosoma. The sequence continues at coordinate 48,409 of JAFUWG010000025.1, forward strand.
GAAAACGCCGTGCAGCGGAAAAGTTGTGGCAGTTGGAGCGTCGGCTTCCAGTACAACCACCAGCGCATCAGTTTCGACAAGGACGAACTGCCCGACTATCTGGGGGCGGTGATTGACTCCACGCTGCTCTTCACCCATGTGGACTACAGCGACTACAGCGTCAACGTGGGATATAGTTACAACTGTGTGTTGGGCAGAAATGTGCTGTTTGCCGCCTCGCTCATGCCAAGCATCGGCTACCGACGGTCGAACATCACCGAGGCACAAGAAGAGAAACACTCCATCCTGAACAACCTCTCCACTGACGTGAACCTCCGCATGTCCCTCTTCTGGAACAACACGAGACTTTTCAGCGGACTCATCTTCGAGGCACACACCTACTCCTACCGCAAGAACAAGTTCGGTCTGACCAACACCTACGGCACCATCAAATACGTCCTCGGATTTAACTTTTGGAAGAAACCGCAGTCTAAATATTAGACACCTTATATGAAACAAAACAATCGATAACTATCACATCTTCATCATAACAACCGACAACAAAAAAACAAAACAATAATGAAAAAACTAACCTCATTACTCTTATTGGCTTTGGCATCGCTCTCAGGCTATGCCCAAGACTGGATTGATGTGACCGATATGTACATTGTCAATCCTCGATTCGACAACAACGACCGCACAACAGGATGGGAAGGATGGCCCGATTTTGGAGCCGCCAATCCAAGAGAAAATGCGGAGCACTACGAGACATGGTACTTCGACAACTATCAGACCCTTACAGGGCTTACCCCTGGCAAGTACCGCCTGACTCTTGATGCCTTCTACCGCATCGGAAGTGCTTCAAACGACTATCAACTCTACACCTCGGGAGAGTATGTGGACCATCAGTATGCCACACTCTATGCCAACCTGTCAAGCGGAAGAGTCGAAACCCCAATCGTGCCTCTGTCTTCCGCTGCGTTGGAGGAATCACTGGGTGGTGGAACAAGCCGCGTAGGAAACAGCAGGCTCTACGTGCCCAACAACATGGAAGCCGCTTACTATTGGTTTGAAGCGGGTTATTATGACAACAGCGTTGAATTTGAAGTAGGTGCAGACGGTACCGTCACCATCGGTATTTACAAATACAACCTTGAATGGTCTGACTGGGTGTGTCTCGACAACTGGAAACTGGAATACTGGGGCACTCTGACAAAAGCCACAGGTATCACCCTTTCGGAGACCGACATCGAAATGGTGAAGGCACAAGTGTTTGATCTGAAAGCCACAGTACAACCAGCAAATGCCACCTACCGCAATGTGACATGGTCATCTTCTAATGAGAAGGTTGCAATCGTGAACAACAAGGGACAAGTTACAGCCGTAGGGCTTGGCACTTGCCGCATCATTGCTACCTCTGTTGATGGTTCTGATGTGAAGGCTGAATGCAAGGTGACAGTGTCTAACAATCCTGCCACTGCAGAGAACATCATCATCAACGAAATCATGGCAGCCAACGTGGACGTTTACCTTGACCCATCACAAAACTATGGCAGTTGGGTGGAACTCTATAACCCAACAAGCAAGAGTGTTTCACTGGGTGGACTCTATGTTTCTGACGACCCCAAAAATCTGAAGAAGCACAAACTGATTGAAACCTACGGAGTGGTGGCTGCACATGGTTATGCCCTGCTCAACTTCGACCATTTCGAAGTGTGGACTCCATACGCTTACCGCCAAATCGACGATAAACTGGACTGCGACGGTGGAACCATCATCATCTCCGATGGCTCCAAGATTATTGCACAGCAAGACTATCCCGAAGCCATCTCGCGTACCTCTTATGCCCGCACCACCGATGGCGGTGAGGAATGGGGCACCACAGGAAATCCATCACCAGGACTTTCCAATCAAGCCAATGGCGGATTTGCGACGACAAGACTTGATGCACCAATCGTGGACAAGGACGCACAACTTTTTGCGGGTTCATTGCAAATCTGCGTAAACATTCCTGAGGGAGCCACGCTTCGATACACCACCGATGGAACTTCGCCAACTCTCGACCGTGGCGAGACCTCAACCACAGGAATCTTCAACATCAACTACACCACATGCTTCCGTTTCCGTCTCTTCAAGGATGGCTACCTCCCTTCAACAGTCGTTACGCGTACATATATATATAATGAGGGGAACTACCCATTCCCGATTATCTCCGTTGTGACCGACGACAACAATTTCTACAGCGAAGACCGAGGCGTGTTCGAGCAGGGTCCTTACGGACGCCCTGGCAATGGACAAACCAGCAAGTGCAACTGGAACATGGATTGGGATCGCCCCGTTTCGTTCGAGTACCTCAACGAGAAAGGTGAGTGTGTGGTATCGCAAGAGTGTGACCTCTCGATTTGCGGCGGATGGAGCCGTGCATGGTCACCCCGCTCCTTCAAGTTGAAGGCGAAGAAGGTGTATGATTTCAAGAACACCTTTGACACACAATTCTTCGACGAGAAACCTTATCTGAAGAGCAAGACCCTGCAAATCCGCAATGGCGGTAACGACACATCCAACCGCATCAAGGATGGAGCCATCCAGGAGGTTGTGGCACGCAGCGGCATGTATGTAGATTATCAGTCATGGCAGCCTGTACACGTGTTCATCAACGGCTGGCACTATGCCGTGCTCAATATGCGTGAACCCAACAACAAAGACTACGGCTACGCCAACTACGGCATCGACACGGACGAGATGGATCAGTTTGAGATGTCGCCCGACTCTGGCTATGTGCAGATGAAAGGTACGGACGAAAGTTTCCTCCGCCTGGTGGAACTCAGCGAAAATGCTGAAGACGAAAACACCTATGAGGAAATTGGCAAACTGCTGGATATTGACGAATACATCAACTACATGGCAGTGGAACTCTACACAGGCAACTGGGACTGGCCACAGAACAACGTGAAAGGTTTCCGCGACCAGAACGACGGCAAATTCCACTTCGTTCTGTTCGACCTTGACGGAGCACTCTCCACCAACACGCCTTTCGACACTTTCTTTGGCAAGGAAACTTACACCTTCGACACCCTGCATGGCTTCGACTATTCGAAGAATGAGAATGTGGAAGGACAGCACGTCAGAGCCAAAATCCAGTTCGTCACGCTCTTCAAGAACCTGCTGAAGAACGAGACTTTCCGCAAGCAGTTCATTGACACGTACTGCATCGTGGGTGGTTCTGTGTTCAAAGCGGCACACGTGAAGTCCATCATCACCGAGATGCGTGACTACCTTGCACAAGGAAACTACGTTTCGCCACAAAACACGGCGAACACACTCATGAGCAGTTTCACTTCGACTTACAACAGCAATCTGGTCAATCAGTTGAAGAACTGCACCCACATGCAACTCAAGTCCGTGACTCGCCGTCCTGCCACCATTGCAACGAACGTGCCTGAAGCAAAGATTCTCATCGACGGCATCGAATTGCCCTACAGCGACTTCGATGGCTACCTCTTCCCTCCTGTCACACTCACCGCTGTCGCTCCTGCCGGCTATCGATTTGCCGGATGGAAGAACGGAGTCACATCGAGCGACTATGTAACGACCGAAGAGGATTACAGCATCCCAACCTCTGGTGCGCTGAGGCTCACAGCCGTCTTTGAGGAGATTCCAGCAGACGAGATGATTGCCAAAGGCATCACCCCTGTGCGTGTCAACGAGGTCAGCGCTGCTAACTCAATGTATGTGAACGACCACTTCAAGAAGGACGATTGGGTGGAACTTTACAATACGACCGACAAGGACATCGACATCTCCGGCATGTACATCTCCGACAATGCCGAGAAGCCACAGAAGTACCAGATTCCTACCGACAACGCACTCATCAACACGATTATTCCAGCCCACGGCTACAAAGTCATCTGGTGCGACAAGCGTGAAAACATCGGCTCTGCCATCCACACATCGTTCAAGTTGGCATCCGAAGGTGGTGACGTAGTCATCTCTACCAACACATACGCCGACACGCTTCGCTATGCCACACACCTGGGCACACAGACCTTCGGTCGTTATCCCGACGGTGCTAACGACACCTACGTGATGAACGCACCGACCATCGACAAGAGCAACCTGCTCAGTAGTTATGACACACTCTTCGTGGCACCTATCAACGATCCTGACCCAGACGCCATCCGCAGTTACACCAAGGAAGGTGGCATCACCATTGCTTACGTAGAGGGCGCGGTGAACGTGAAGAGTGAAGATGCAGCCATCCGTTCCATCGCTGTCTTCAGCACTTCCGGCATGAAGATGCCAGTCGAGCCGATGATGCGTCAGGGCGACCAGTTTGCATCCATCCATGTCGCCACACTTCCTCGTGGCATCTACATTGTGAAGGCTGTCACTGCTGAAGGCGATGAATGCCACATCAAATTCATCGTAAAGTAAGATTTAATAGCCAAAAACAACAATTTTAACAAATAATTTAAAAAAATCTCCACAGAAAGGATGGAGAATGAAGAAAAACTTGTTATATTTGCAACACTTTCCGAAAGGAACATGCAAAAACATGCAAGGAGGCTTCGTTCTCCATCCTTCTTTTTATCAAAACAACAGAACACATGAAAGAAACAATCCTCGTGACCGGCGGAACCGGTTTCATCGGCTCACACACAACAGTAGAACTCCAGCAGGCAGGTTATGACGTTGTCATCATCGACAACCTCTCCAACTCCAATGCTAACGTAGTGGACGGCATCGAGAAAATCACTGGCATACGCCCCGCCTTCGAAAAAGTTGACCTGAACGACTATGCAGCAACTGAGGCTGTATTCAAGAAATATCAAATCAAGGGTTGTATCCACTTCGCCGCATCCAAGGCAGTGGGCGAATCAGTCGAGAAGCCACTTCTCTACTACCGCAACAACCTCAACTCCCTCATGAACGTACTCGAACTGATGGTGAAGTACGGTGGCAAGGGCATTATCTTCTCTTCTTCCTGCACGGTCTATGGACAGCCCACCGAAGAGAACCTGCCAGTCACAGAGGAGGCACCTATCCAGAAGGCACTTTCGCCCTATGGCAACACGAAGCAAATCAACGAGGAAATCATTCAGGACTACATCCACTCGGGTGCACCTATCAAGTCCATCATCCTCCGCTACTTCAACCCTATCGGTGCCCATCCATCAGCACTCATCGGCGAACTGCCCAACGGCGTTCCGATGAACCTCATCCCATTCGTCACTCAGACTGCAATCGGCATCCGCAAGCAGTTGAAGATATTCGGCAACGACTACAACACCCCCGACCACACCTGCATCCGCGACTACATCTATGTGGTTGACCTTGCCAAAGCACACGTCAAGGCAATGCAGCGTGTACTCGAAAAGGAGACCGACCCTGTGGAAGTCTTCAACATCGGTACTGGTCATGGCTACTCCACCCTCGAAATCGTGGAAGGATTCGAGAAGGCTACAGGCGTGAAACTTCCTTGGGAGTACGCACCTCGTCGCGAAGGCGACATCGAAGCCATCTGGGGCAATGTGGACAAAGCCAACAAGGTGCTCGGTTGGAGCGCCGACACACCACTCGACGAAATCCTTGCTTCGGCTTGGAAATGGCAGGAGAAACTGCGTGCCGACGGTGTACAGTAAGAAGAAACTATCAATGTCCAAGGGGCAGAACTGACTGAAAGATTGTACTTTTCCGAAGCGTCGGAGCGAAAAAGTGCAGGTTCTGTCCACAAGGACATTTTGATAATAAGAAACGTTCTGGTCGTGAACCAGATTCGTTTGTCGTGTTTTATTTTGTGTTTGTGTTGTGGCTATTCTTTTGCGTGAGCAACGGGGTAGCCCTTTTTTATGTCCCTGCCCCAACCCTTCCACTTCCCTTTTTTCCGTTCGGGCACACCCCTCCACCCTTTCGTCCTGTTTCCCTATCAGCCATAGCCGCATAGGCTCATGAGCCTTCCCCGCATAGGCTCGCGAGGGTTAGCCGCATAGGCTCACAGGGGTTAGCGGCTATCCCCCTGACACATCAAGGAAAGACCTCCGACACAACAAAGACAGAACCTCCGACACACAAAGGTATCCTACAGACAACATCAAGGGCAGAACCCGACGGGATTCTGCCCTTGCACGATGAAAAAATTTGTTGGTTGTTTTTATTTTTTCTCCTCCTTCTTAGGAGCAGTCTTTGTGTAACGCTTGTTGAGTGCCTTCACCACCTCGTCCGTCACATCATAAGCCTCGTTGGCATAGAGCACGTTGTCAATGCCTGACGACTTGCAGAGGATGAAATCGTAACCCTTCTCCTTGGCGTATGACTTGGTGAAGTTCTGGATGGTGTCAGTCAGAGCCTGAAACTCCTTCTGATATTCCTCTTGCAGCGAATTGCTCAGACGAGCCTGCAAGTCCTGCAAGTCCTGCTGCAACTTGGCAAGACGTGCCTGTTCAGCCTCAAACTGCTGCTGTGTGAACTGGTTGCTCTGATACTTGCGGTTGAACTCCTGCATCTGAGTCGTGAAGTTCTTTCCCTTGGCGTTGATGGTTGCCTCGGCATTGGCACGCTTCTTGGTGAACTCTTCTTCGAGGTCCTGGCACTTCTTATACTGAGAAGTCAGTGTGTCAATCTGCACGTAAGCAATCTTGTAATTCTGTGATTTTTCGCTGGCAGCCTTCGGGGCTTCCTGAGCCGGAGCCGTTTCGCCAGATTTGTTGCAAGAGGTGATGGCTACCGTTGCAGCCACCATAAGTCCCGAAAGGACAAGTGTAGTAATTTTTTTCATGTATAAAGGTATAATTAAATCTTTACTCTTTCACTGCGTAAGGAGACTTGTGCCGCATGGCAAAGTCCTGGCTCTGGATGCAGGTGATGCCTCGGTCACGCATGGCTTTCGACTGGCTGACGTGTGTCTTCACAAAGCGTCCGTTCTTTTTCAGCAATACACGGACTGAGAGAGACAGCACCGCGATGGCAACGAAAATGAGGCTAAAGATGAATAGTTTCAACATTTTTTCTTATCTTTGCAGTCAAAATTCTTTGCAAAGATAAGAGTTAAAAAGGACGCTACGATAGGAACACGTCGTTTTTTAACCTTATTTAGTAAAAAAACAATGAATGTACGGTAAAACCATCCATTTATGGGAGAGAAAACAGAACAAAGAACACTGAGGCGAGGCTTTTTCCCGCTGCACCTCCGCGTGGACGACCGTCTGAACGAGAATGCCCGCGAACTGCTGGTGCGTTTCCTTCAGCATCTCTCGGAAAGTTACGACCTGCAAGTGCTGGAAGAACCCACCGAGCGTGCCGAAGCCATCATCGCCGTCCCCTTTCCCGACAAGGAACGGGCGCGGGTGGAGTTCAACTTGTTTGCCAGCGAAGTGGAGGATGCTTGCGGCGACCCTCTGCGCTACTATTTCTTCATGGAAAGCCAGTATAATTGACATTTGCCAATTGACAAATGATAATTAGTTGCCTGAAAGGAAAATTTGTCAACGGTCAATGACCTATTATCAATTATTTTCATTACCTTTGCACTAAATTTAACCTATTAACTTCAAAAAGCATCATGAGTGACGTAAGACCTTTTAAGGTATTCTCTGGTACAAAGACAAGATATTTGGCAGAACGCATCTGCCAGAGTTTAGGCTGTCCGCTGGGCAACATGATTATCACACACTTCGCCGACGGCGAGTTTGCCGTATCGTTCGAAGAGTCCATCCGAGGCGACGATGTGTTCCTCGTGCAATCGACCTTCCCCAACAGCGACAACCTGATGGAGTTGCTACTAATGATTGACGCAGCCAAGCGTGCCAGTGCACACAGCATCGTGGCAGTCATCCCTTACTTCGGATGGGCTCGCCAAGACCGCAAGGACAAGCCCCGTGTCAGCATCGGTGCCAAACTCGTGGCAGACTTGCTGAGCGTTGCGGGCATCGACCGTCTCATCACGATGGACCTCCATGCCGACCAGATTCAGGGCTTCTTCGATGTGCCCGTTGACCACCTCTATGGTTCGCTGGTCGAAGTGCCATACGTAGAGAATCTCCACCTTGAGAACCTCGTCATTGCCACTCCTGATGCCGGCGGTGCCAAACGTGCTCGTCTGTTCGCCAAGAAGTTGAATGCTCCTCTCGTTCTCTGCAACAAGACCCGTGCCGCCGCCAATGTGGTCGAGTCCATCCAAATCATTGGTGATGTGGAAGGCAAGGATGTGGTGCTCGTGGACGATATGGTAGATACTGCTGGAACCATCACCCGTGCAGCCGACGAGATGATGAAGGCTGGTGCCCATAGTGTGCGTGCCGTAGCAAGCCACTGTGTGATGAGCGACCCTGCCAGCGACCGTGTACAAAACTCTGCCCTCATCGAGATGGTCTTCACCGACTCCATCCCCTACGCACAGAAGTGCCCGAAAGTGGTGCAACTCTCCATCGCCGACATGTTCGCCCGTGCCATCCGCGCTGTGTCTGAGCAAAAGAGCGTCAGCGAAGAATTCAATTTTTAATGCCCCATGAAGTTTGCCATCCTTGCAGCAGGAGAAGGTTCTCGACTGGCACAAGAGGGCGTGGAACTGCCTAAGCCATTGGTCAAGATACAGGGTGAAGCGATGATAGACCGCCTCATCCGTATCTTCAATGACAGTGGTGCTGAAGACATCTACATCATCACCAACAACCTCACGCCGCTCACCCAGAACCACCTGCGAGAATTGCAGGAGGCAGACCCCAAGATACACATTATTATAAAAACGACACTGTCGTCCATGCACAGTTTCTACGAACTGCGGCAAATCATGGGCGACGGCAAGTTCTGTCTCACCACGGTGGACACCATCTTCCGCGAGGACGACTTCCGTCGGTACATCGCGGCGTGGGCTGCCTCCACCGACGACGGCATGATGGCGGTGACCGACTATATCGACGACGAGAAGCCGCTCTACATCGCCACTGACTCCGACCTCCGCATCACCGCTTTTCTCGACTCCGAGCCTCAACGCTACATCTCAGGTGGCATCTACGGACTGGACGAACGAAGTTTCCCCGTCATCGACAAGTGCATCAGCGAGGGGCAGTCACGCATGAGGAACTTCCAGCGGCAATTGGTGAAGGACGGACTTCGCCTGAAAGCCTATCCCTTCAGCAAAATCCTCGATGTGGACCACGCAAGCGACATCGAGAAGGCGGAAGCATTTTTGGCTACGACATAAAAACTAACAATATTACCTAAAACCTAACCAACATGAACAACAAATTCTTACTCACAACGACTCTCTGCACGCTCCTTTCCCTATCAGCGATGGCTGGCAACAAGAAGACCGTTCAGGAAGAGCCGAAAGACCCTAACGCCATGGTCGCCTATCTGTTCACCTACTTCAACAGCAACGACCCCAAGGACGAACAGATTTGCTACGCCATCAGCGACGACGGCTACAATTTCACGCCGCTCAACCACGGCAATCCAGTCATCTCTTCTGACACCATCGCACTGACCCAGTGTGTACGTGACCCACACATCCTCCGCTGCGAGGATGGCAAGACTTTCTACATGGTGGTGACCGACATGCGTTCCGCCTACGGATGGTCGAGCAACCGAGGCATGGTGCTGCTCAAATCGACCGACCTCATCAACTGGCAGCACTCCACCATCAACTTCCCCACCCGCTACACCAAGGAGTGGAAGAATGTCATCCGTGTGTGGGCACCCGAAACCATCTACGACCGCAAGGCTGGCAAGTACATGGTCTTCTATTCTCTCCGCACCAGCGACCCCGGCTCCTACGACAAGATTTACTATCAGTATGCCAACGCCGACTTTACCGACCTCGAAGGCGAACCCAAGTGGCTCTTCGACGCTGGCAATGCAACCATCGACGGCGACATCGTCTATAACGAAGCCGACCAACTCTACCACCTCTTCTACAAGCAGGAATCTGGCCGAGGCATCTATCAGGCTGCCGCTAAGAACCTGACCGACAAGTGGCAGATGCTGGAGGGCAATGTGGAGCAGACCAAAGAAGCCGTGGAAGGTGTCGGCGTGTGCAAGACCATCGATGGCAAGTCTTGGATCATCATGTACGACTGCTATGGCAACGGACACTACCAGTTCTGCAAATCTGAAGACCTGAAGACCTTCCAGTTTGTGCAGAACACCGAGACGAAGGGCAAGTTCACCCCTCGCCACGGCACCATCATCCCCATCACTCAGGCAGAGAAAGACCGTCTGCTGAAGGAGTTTGGCAACCACAACCAGCCCATCCTGTCTGGTTTCCATGCCGACCCCGAAGTGCTCTACTCCAACAAGACCAAGAAGTTCTACATCTACAGCACCACCGACGGCACCCCCGGTTGGGGCGGTCACGACTTCAGCGTGTTCTCCTCTGACGACCTCGTCAACTGGACCGACGAAGGCAAGATGCTCGACGTGAAGGGCGACCAAGTGAAATGGGCGACGGGCAACGCATGGGCGCCCTGCATCATCGAACGCAAGCAGAAGGACGGCTCCTTCAAATATTACTTCTACTTCTCCGCACACAATCCACAGTCGAACCGCAAGGAAATCGGTGTGGCTGTGAGCGACAACCCCACAGGACCATTCGTGGCAACGGATGCACCCATCGTGACCGATGCCGACCGTCCTGTCGGAGTGCGTGGCGGACAAGCCATCGACGTGGATGTGTTCCAAGACCCGAAGTCGGGCAAATACTACCTCTACTGGGGCAACGGATTCATGGCAGGCGCCGAACTGAACGACGACATGCTTTCCATCAAGAAGGAAACAACCAAGAACCTCACGCCGAAGGGTGGCAACCTGCAGACCTGGGCATACCGCGAGGCTCCTTACGTATTCTTCCGCAAGGGCAAATATTACTTCCTCTGGTCGGTGGATGACACTGGTTCTCCCAACTACCACGTCTGCTATGGCACCAGCACCTCTCCGCTGGGCGACATCCAGATTGACGAGCAGAACTACCGCGTCATCGAGCAAGTGCCCGAAGACAAAATCTACGGCACCGCCCACAACTCCATCCTCCAACTGCCCGGCAAAGACGAGTGGTACATCGTTTACCACCGCATCAACAAGAACTTTGCCGACCGCAAGTATGGCGGCGGTGTGCCAGGCACCCACCGCGAGGTTTGCATCGACAAGATGACGTTTGACAAGAAAGGCAATATCGTGCCCGTAAAACCCTCACTGAATTTCACTCGATAATTCATGATTTTTCCAGCAGAATGGCATCAGCAAGCATTTGTGCAACTGACGTGGCCCCACAAGGACACGGACTGGGCACCTGTGCTGGCTGATGCCATTGACTGTTTCTGCGAGATTGCCCGCGAAGTGGCATTGCGTGAACCCCTCCTCATCGTGGCACAGCATCCCGACGAGGTCACAGCCGAACTGACGAGACGGAACATCCGCATGGAGAACATCCACGTGGTGGAGTGCCTCACCAACGACACTTGGGCACGCGACCACGCATTCATCACCTGTATCGACCCGCAGCAGAAAGTCATCCTCAACGACTTTCAGTTCAATGGTTGGGGACTCAAATTTGCCGCCAACCACGACAACCAAATCAACCGAAACATCCTCTCCGCTGTTGCCAAGTTCTATCCTGACGTGGCGGTGGAATATCGGAACCGTCTTGACTTTGTGTTTGAAGGCGGAAGCATCGAGAGCGACGGAGAAGGCACACTGATGGTCACTTCCACTTGCCTCATGGCAGAAAACCGTAACAACACTCTTTCTCAGCAAGGTATAGAACAAAGGCTCAAGGAATACTTCAATGCGGAAAGAGTCCTTTGGCTCCATCATTCGTGGCTGGCTGGCGACGACACCGACGGTCACATCGACACCATCGCCCGCTTCTGTTCGCCCACTTCCATCGCCTACGTGAAATGCGAAGACCCTGCCGACGAACACTACGCAGAGTTGCAAGCCCTGGAGGAAGAACTGCTTGCCCTCCGCACAGCCGACGGCACCCCCTACACTCTTTTCCCGCTTCCCCTCCCCGACCCTTGCCACGACGAAGACGGCAACCGCCTCCCTGCCACCTACGCCAATTTCCTCATCGTGAACGGTGCCGTCCTCATGCCCACCTACCATCAACCCGACAAGGACACACAAGCCATGACGATGCTGCAAATCGCTTTCCCCGGACGCCACATCGTGCCCATCGACTGCCGCGTCCTCATTCTTCAACATGGATCACTTCATTGCTCCACCATGCAGTTTCCGCAGGTTTAGCCACCCCTTCCCAAGCCCTTTTTCAAGCGTTTTTTCGGTTTTTGAAACAGAAATGAAAACAAATGTTTCAAACGCTGCAACCCATCTGCCAAAAGTGGGCTAACTTTGCATTCACTAATCAAAACCCAACGATAACAATGAAAAAAATGATTCTCTCTCTCGTGCTGATGTGCAGCACACTCTTTGCGGCAGCACAGCCACAAGGTTTCGGCGGATTCGGTCAACCTGGCGTTGAACCGCAGTGGAAAGACCTGAACTATGCCGGCGACGACATGGAGGCACACCGTCTGGACATCTATCTGCCACAGACGAACCAAGACAAGTATAAAGTGGTCATTGCCATCTATGGCAGTGCCTGGTTCTCCAACAACATGAAGGGCATGACATTCATGTCGCTCGGCAAGCCGCTGGTTGACGCCGGTTTCGCCGTGGTTTGCATCAATCACCGTTCCAGCGGCGACGCGAAGTTCCCTGCACAGATTCAGGACGTGAAGGCTGCCATCCGCTTCATCCGTGCCAATGCCGAGAAGTACAAACTCGACACCTCATTTGTCGGCATCACAGGCTTCTCGTCGGGTGGCCATCTGTCTTCGCTGGCAGGTGTGACCAGCGGCATGAAGACCCGCAAGGTGGGCAAAACGACCATTGACCTCGAAGGCAACGTGGGCGGCAACGAATCGTTCAGCAGTGCTGTCGATGCCGTGGTGGATTGGTTCGGTCCTGTTGACATGGCACACATGGAGAACTGCGAGACCGTGAAAGACGGCAACTCTCCCGAGGCAGCCCTCATCGGCGGTGCTCCTGCCGACAATCCCGACCTGGTGGCACTCATCAGCCCTATCACCTACGTGTCGAAAAAGTGCCCACGTTTCCTCGTGCTGCACGGCGATGCCGACAGCGTGGTGCCTCATTGCCAAGGTGTCAACTTCTCCGAGGCTCTGAAAAAGGCGGGCAGACTCGAAGAGTTCATCAGCGTGCCCAACGGCGAGCACGGTCCCGTCACCTTCAACGAACAGACCTTTAAGAAAATGACCGACTTCTTCCTGAAAGAAGCCGCAGCCAAAAAGTAAAAAACCTCAACCAAATATCACTATATCTTTATTTCCGCCGACAGCAATATCGTTCGGCAAAAAACAACTCGTCCCCCGAAGCGTTGCCCCCAATGCTTCGGGGTTTTCTTTGCTCTTTTCCCGCAAGGGTTCTTAAAACTAAACTTAGATTTTATAAAATTCAAGTTAGATTTATATAAATTTAAGTTCAATTTTATAAAATTTAAGTTTGATTTTATAAAATCTAAGTTTAGTTTTAAGAGAGGTAGCGGCAAAACCACACAGAGGCACGCTGAAAGAGGAACTTGGGATACACGGCATCGCATCCTCAGAGATGTTCTATTTGTCTCATCGACTGTTCTTTTGAAGAACAAAACTCGGCTCTACAAAATTATTTTTCATAAAAAGGCAAATTTTGCAAAGTCAAGTTTGCATTTTCCAAATAAAAGTTGTACTTTTGCACAAATTTTCGTCGCATTAGCATTTTTTTGTGCTAAGGAGTGACATTCGCGAATGACATTTTAATAAACAATCGAACTATGGAATCTTTTTTCCGTACACATGCTTACTTAGTCGAGCACTTAAAGGCTCCCGTGCGTCGTGACCTGATGGACGAGATTAACTGGAAAGACCGAATGATTGGCATCAAGGGTGCTCGCGGTGTGGGCAAAACCACTTTCCTCTTGCAGTATGCAAAGGAACATTTCTCCCCCTACGACCATTCGTGTCTGTATATCAACACCAACAACTTTTACGTGCAAAACGTAGGCATCGCCGAGTTTGCAGGCGAGTTCTACCACTCTGGCGGCAAGGTGCTGCTCATCGACCAGGTGTACAAGCAGCCCGACTGGAGCACCCAGTTGCGTGAGTGTTACGACCGCTACCCAGGCCTGAAGATTGTCTTCACGGGGTCACCCGTGATGCGTCTGAAGGAAGAGAATCCCGAACTGAACGGCATCGTGAAGTCGTACAACCTGCGTGGCTTCTCGTTCCGCGAGTTCCTGAACCTCTCGACCGGCCTGCAGTTGCGTCCTTACACACTCGACGAAATCATCAACAACCACCGACAGATTGCAACGGAAATCTTCTCGAAAGTCAATCCTCGCGAATACTTCCAGGCATATCTCCACCACGGTTTCTACCCGTTCTTCCTCGACAAAGCGAACTACAGCGAGAACTTGCTGAAGAACATGAATATGATGATTGAGGTGGACATCCTGATTATCAAGCAGATTGAACTGAAATATCTGGCAAAAATCAAGCAACTTTTCTATATGCTCACCACGAGCGGCAGCAGTGTGCCCAATGTCAGCCAGTTGGCACAGGAACTGGGCATGAGCCGTGCCACGGTGATGCACTACATCAAGTATCTGGAGGAGGCTCGACTGGTCAACATGATTTACGGAAAAGGCGACGAATTCCCCAAGAAGCCAGCCCGTGTGCTGCTGCACAACTCCAACCTCATGTACAGTTTCTACCCTCGCTGCTTCGACGAGCATGACGTGCTGGAGACCTTCTTCTGCAACACGCTCTGGAAAGACCACAAGGTGAACAAGCACGGCAACCTCTGCTCCTTCCTCATCGACGAGCAACTGGAGTTCAAGATTGCCGAGCACAGCACCAAACTGAAGAGCAAGGCCAAATCGCTCTATGCCGTCAACCAGTGCGACATCGGCGAAGGCAACCAAATTCCTCTCTGGATTTTCGGATTCCTCTATTAAAAGATTATACATTTTTATTATTATAAATTATTATTATGGGTAAAGAAAAGAAATTTATCACGTGTGATGGTAACACCGCTGCTGCTCATGTAGCCTACATGTTCTCCGAGGTGGCTGCCATCTACCCTATCACTCCATCGTCTCCAATGGCTGAGCACGTGGATGAGTGGGCTGTTGCTGGTCGCAAGAATCTCTTTGGCGACACTGTTCTCGTTCAGGAAATGCAGTCTGAGGCTGGTGCAGCGGGTGCTGTTCACGGTTCTCTTCAGGCTGGTGCCCTCACCACTACATTTACAGCATCGCAGGGTCTTCTTCTGATGATTCCTAACATGTACAAGATTGCCGGTGAGTTGCTTCCTTCCGTATTCCACGTTTCTGCTCGTACCGTTGCCAGCCACTCACTCTGTATCTTCGGTGACCACGGCGACGTGATGGCTTGCCGCCAGACAGGTTTCGCCATGCTTTGCGAAGGCTCTGTGCAGGAAGTGATGGACCTCTCTGCTGTTGCTCACTTGGCAGCACTTGAGACTCGCGTTCCATTCATCAACTTCTTCGACGGTTTCCGCACTTCTCACGAGTACCACAAGATTGAGGAGATGGACATGGAAGACATCCGTCCACTCGTGCCTATGGACAAGGTGGCAGAGTTCCGCGCTCGTGCCCTCTCTCCAGAACATCCCGAGGCTAAGGGTATGGCAGAGAACCCCGAGACATTCTTCGCACACCGCGAGTCTTGCAACCCATTCTACGATGAGGTTCCAGCCGCTGTAGAGAAGTACATGGAGGCAATCTCTAAGATTACAGGTCGTGAGTACAAGCCCTTCACATACTACGGTGCCGAGGACGCTACCGACGTCATCATCCTGATGGGTTCTGCCACTGAGGCTGCTCGCGAGGCCATCGACTACGCCAACGCCAACGGCAAGAAGTACGGTATGGTGTCTGTTCACCTCTATCGTCCATTCTCTGTAGAGCGTCTGCTCGCTGCTGTACCAAAGACTGTGAAGCGTATCGCTGTGCTCGACCGCACAAAGGAGCCAGGTGCTAACGGCGAACCACTTTATCTTGACGTGAAGGATGCCTTCTACGGTCAGGAGAATGCGCCTCTCATCGTAGGTGGTCGTTACGGTCTCGGTTCTGCCGACGTGACTCCAACCATGATTCTCACCGTTTACAAGAACCTCGAACTTCCAGAGCCAAAGAACCACTTCACCGTGGGCGTGGTGGACGACGTTACGTTCCGTTCACTCCCCATCGAAGAGGAAATGGCACTCGGTGGCGAGGGCATCTTCGAGGCCAAGTTCTTCGGTCTGGGTGCCGACGGTACTGTAGGTGCCAACAAGAACTCCGTGAAGATTATCGGTGACAACACCAACAAGTACTGCCAGGCTTACTTCTCTTACGACTCGAAGAAGTCAGGCGGTTTCACTTGCTCACACCTCCGTTTCGGCGACACGCCTATCCGTTCTACCTATCAGATTAAGACTCCTAACTTCGTGGCATGCCACGTACAGGCTTACCTCCGCATGTACGACGTGCTCCGTGGTCTCCGTCAGAACGGTCAGTTCCTCCTCAACACCATCTTCGAGGGTGAGGAACTCGTGAACTTCCTGCCAAACAACGTGAAGAAGTACTTCGCTGAGAAGAACATCACCGTTTACTATATCAACGCTACCAAGATTGCACAGGAGATTGGTCTTGGCAACCGCACGAACACAATCCTCCAGTCAGCATTCTTCCGCATCACAGAGGTCATCCCTGTTGAACTCGCAGTTGAGCAGATGAAGAAGGCAATCGTGAAGTCTTACGGCAAGAAGGGCGAGGACGTGGTGAACATGAACTACGCTGCCGTCGACCGTGGTGGCGAGTACAAGAAACTCGACGTTGACCCCGCATGGAAGAACCTTCCCGCCGACCCCGTGGAGGCTAACGAAGACCCAGAATTCATCAACAAACTCGTGCGTCCTATCAACGCACAGAACGGCGACCTCCTGCCAGTTTCTGCCTACAAGGGCTACGAGGACGGTATGTGGGAGCAGGGCACAGCCGCTTACGAGAAGCGTGGTGTGTCTGCCTTCGTTCCAACTTGGGACAGCGAGAACTGTATCCAGTGTAACAAGTGTGCCTTCGTTTGTCCTCACGCTGCCATCCGCCCATTCGTCATGGACGAGAAGGAAGCCGCTGGCATCGACGCTGCTAAACTCGACATGCTGGCTCCAGCACAACTCAAGGGCATGAAGTTCCGCATGCAGGTGAGCGTCATGGACTGTCTCAGTTGCGGCAACTGCGTGGACGTTTGTCCTGGCAAGAAGGGCAACAAGGCACTCAAGATGGTTCCGCTGCAGGGCGAACTTCCAGAGGCAAAGAACTGGGACTACTGCGTGAAGAACGTCGCCAGCAAGCAAGACCTCATCGACTACAAGGCAAACCCACGTGTCAGCCAGTTCGCCACCCCACTCTTCGAGTTCTCGGGTGCATGCTCTGGCTGCGGTGAGACTCCTTACGTGAAGTTGATTTCTCAACTCTTCGGCGACCGTCAGATGGTGGCAAACGCTACTGGTTGCTCTTCCATCTACTCAGGTTCCATCCCATCCACTCCATACACCAAGAACGCCAAAGGTCAGGGTCCTGCATGGTCCAACTCTCTGTTCGAGGACTTCTGCGAATACGGTCTCGGTATGGCAATCGCCAACAAGAAGATGCGTGCTCGCATCGTGGCAATGCTCAACGAACTCCTCGCCAAGGACGACACTCCAGCCGAGTTCAAGGCAGCAGCCGAAGAGTGGATTGCAGGCAAGGACAACGCCGACGCCTCCAAGGCAGCAGCAGCCAAGTTGGCTCCAGCCATCGAGGCAGGTCGCAACGCCGGTTGCCCCATCTGCAAGCAACTCAGCGAACTCTCTCACTACCTCGTGAAGCGCAGCCAGTGGATTATCGGTGGTGACGGAGCATCTTACGACATCGGTTACGGCGGTCTCGACCACGCACTTGCTTCAGGCGAAGACATCAACATCTTCGTCATCGACACCGAGGTTTACTCCAACACCGGCGGTCAGTCATCAAAGGCAACTCCAATCGGCGCCATCGCTCAGTTCGCTGCCGGCGGCAAGCGCATCACCAAGAAGGACCTCGGTCTCATGCAGTCAACCTACGGCTATGTTTACGTGGCTCAGGTGGCAATGGGTGCCGACAATGCACAGTGTCTCAAGGCACTCCGCGAAGCAGAGGCTTATCCTGGCCCATCCCTCGTCATCGCCTACGCTCCATGTATCAACCACGGCCTCAAGGCAAAGGGCGGCATGGGCAAGAGCCAGGCAGAAGAGGCAAAGGCAGTTGAGTGCGGTTACTGGCACCTCTGGCGTTTCGACCCACGTCTCGCCGAGGAAGGCAAGAACCCATTCCAACTCGACAGCAAGGCACCAAACTGGGACAACTTCCAGGCATTCCTCGACGGCGAAGTCCGCTACCTCTCCCTCAAGAAGGTTTGTCCAAACGAGGCACAGGAACTCTTCGACGCCGCCAAGAAGGCTGCCCAGCACCGCTACGCAACCTACGTGCGCATGAGCAAGATTGACTACTCGGCCGAGTAATAGACTTACATATCATCATCCCCAAGGATGCCGTTCCATTCTGGTTCGGCATCCTTTTTATACAAGAAAACGCACTGAAAAAATGCAACTCTATCCCCAAAATGCATTTTTTTAGTGCGTTTTTTGTCTCTAACATATATTAAAGGGCTACCCGAACTTCGACATTCGGGTAGCCCTTTAATTCAGCCCTGATGGTACATTCGCCGCCTACGGCGTCAACACCTCGTCACCGCCACCGCTTGGCAGACCGCCACCTGTATCGTCTCCATCATTTCCACCACTGCCTCCAGTCGTCGTGCCACCACCAGCAGTTCCTCCCTCCTCGTCTTCATCAGTTTCCTTTGCCCATTGCAGGGTGGCACCCTTGATGGCTGCTGACACCTCATCGGCTGGACGATAGTAGAGCGACGGCGTAACGCTTGCGAGTTGCAAGTCCTCAGCCTTTTCGACCCATCCGCTGGTACAGGAGGGATAGAGTTTGCCTACAGGACCGAGGTCCACGATGTAGCCCTGCTTCAACATTTCGGCTACACTCTCCATGCACAACTCCAGAGCCACCTTGGCCTCGGCCTTGTGCAGCGTGGTGTTGTGGCAGGCCTCAGCCACAATGTCTTCGTAGCCAGCCGTGCCATTAGTGATAACTCGGGCTGCGAAGCCCTTTGCCTTTGTCTGCGGGTTCACGCGTCCCGACTTTGCGACTTTCAGTTTTAGCTTTGCCATAACGTCATTTTTAGAGGGTTAATAAATAGGTTTCTATTTGGTACTGACCAATTCGCCAATTGGTGCTGACCGTTTCTAATTTGGTACGCACCAACCTTGACATTGGTGCTGACCGATTTTTCAACGATTCCTTTGCAAATATACAGTAAAAACACAGACGTTGTACATCTTTTATGGCTAAAAATCATTAAATCGCTCGCTTTTTAGTGATATTTGTTGGCTTTGTATATTATCGTCTAAAGATTTTTGCTTATTTTTGCAATCAAATTCTTGCGTCATATGATTCAACTCGCAAAAAGATTTAGAATAAAGCCTATCCCTGAAGTAGAGACTCTTTGTAGAATAAGCAAAGACCTCTACAATCAGTCCCTCTATGAACTGAAAAAGAAGGGGGAAGAGGAAGGGGTGTGGATGCGCCATTATGATTTGCGAGAACACATGAAGACGGTTACGAACCTTGAAGGTAATATCAATTATAGGCTATTGCGAGATGCTATTGCTGATTGCGTTGTAAAACAGGTTGATAAGGATAAAAAATCTTTCTTTGCAGCCATCAAGAAGTGGAAGAAACACCCAGAGGAGTTCAAGGCCAAGCCGGAGTTTCCACATTTTTTTGGAAGGAATAGCATGAACCTACTCCAAATCCGCTATAAGCATGACTGCAAAATAGACGAACAAGGCTATATCACCTTGCATGGTGTACCCAATATAAAGATTCCAATACCTCAGTGGGGTCTTTATCGAAAACAGATACTGGAAGGATGCAAGCAGATACGTATTCTGCCTAATAAGGGCTATATGACTATAGAGGTAGTTTACGAAATAGAAGTCCAAACAGAAGATGTTAAGAAAGACGGTGTTGCTGCTATTGACTTTGGCATTGACAATCTGGCAACAGTTGTTACACCAAATGGATGCTACATCTTCAGTGGTAAAGTCCTGAAAAGTTACAATCAGAACTTCAACAAGAGACTGGCTCACTATTCAAGCATCAAATCAAAGCAAGGCATAGAAAAAGGTACCAAGCGAATGACGGCGATGTACGATAAGCGGAACCGTTATGTTGACACCTTTATGCACACCACCAGCAAAGCCATCGTTGACGTGCTCGTGGAACAGCATATCGGGAAGTTGGTGGTAGGACGGAATAAAGGCTGGAAACAGGAAGTGAACATAGGAAAGACAAACAATCAAAAGTTTGTGCAGATACCCTTCTATATGCTGCAATCGAAACTGAAATACAAATGCGAGATGGCAGGCATAGAGTATGTGGAGCAAGAAGAGAGCCATACATCAAAATGCGATGCCTTGGCAATGGAAGAGATAGGACACCATGAGCAGTACGCAGGCGTGCGTAAAAAGCGTGGATTGTTCCAAAGTAGTACAGGACGATATATCAATGCCGACCAAAACGGTGCGCTGAATATTCTGAGAAAGAACATTGGCGACAAGGAGTACAAAGAAAAGACAAAGGGCTGGCCGATGAATTCGCCAGTTAGGATTAAACATCCACAAATGAGAAATGAAGTCTGTAATCCCAGCAATGGGCAGCAGATATAGAGGCGTTCCTCCGTATAGCCTAATGACTTTACGGAATCTGTTCAACGGATGACCACATCCGTATCGCCTATGCGGTAGTGTTTTTCGCAAGAAGACATGACGCATGAAAGCATTCTATTTAAGAGTTATGTGATATACCCTGTATGTACATACAAAAATAGGTGCAGAAACAGTCATTGTAAAAACACAAACGCAAACACCAACCTGTATGTACATACAAAAATAGGTGCAGAAACAGTAGTTGTAGATGTTGGTGATTACTCCCGCACCTGTATGTACATACAAAAATAGGTGCAGAAACAGTCTGGTGTTTGCAATCTGGAAGCGAACGGGACCTGTATGTACATACAAAAATAGGTGCAGAAACAGTTTGGTAACTTCAACAGGATATGGGATGCTGCCTGTATGTACATACAAAAATAGGTGCAGAAACAGTTAATAGATGGGACATGCCACCCACACGGGGCCTGTATGTACATACAAAAATAGGTGCAGAAACAGTTGCTGTTTCATCTTCAATCCAATTCCACCCCTGTATGTACATACAAAAATAGGTGCAGAAACAGTAGCCTTACCTCCCGTGCCACTACGACAATGCCTGTATGTACATACAAAAATAGGTACAGAAACAGTTCATTCGCCCAGATGACATACAGGCGCAACCTGTATGTACATACAAAAATAGGTACAGAAACAGTCGCCGAGCATGAAGGGCACCACGCCGTTAAGTGTATGTACATACAAAAATAGGTGCAGAAACAGTAGCAAGAATCAGGAAACAAGGAGTTCCTAATTTGTATTCTGCAAACAGTCCTTGATTTCCATTTTCCTTCATATTATATTGTGCACGAAGCATATGCTTCAATAACAATTAAACACAAAAGATTATGGAAGAAAAAAAGATTTCCAAGTTCAATGTCGGTGACATTGTAACTATCGCAAAGGACTACAAAGATTCTGCGAATCTTGACTTTGCACAGCCGCAAGTCCACGTTTATTCTGTAAGGATAGTTAACGCGGATGGTACAATCACTCTCGCTGGTGTATTCGATGACATTCCTGCTAAATACATTGAGGGAGTATCTATAGATAGTGAGTTAGCCAAGCAAATCTACTATGACACAAATCATGCACGGCCATACGAGCCAGGCAAAGTGTATCAGCATGAGGATGTCTATTCTCGCCAACCATTTATGATAACGATGGCAGAAAGATTAGGAAACACTCCACTATGGGAGAAAATGCAAGCAGAAGAGTTCCATTACGTCCACGAGTTGCAGCACTGGCTTATAGAACACATGGGTGCTTCCAGAATTTGTGTCAACCAATTCTTTGGTATGCACTCCCCCGTTGAAGTATAACAAAATCAACGCAAAGAAATCTCCCACGTTACTTTTACTGCAACGTGGGAGAGATTTCTTTTAATCTTGTGATATTCGGCTCATAATATTATTGATGCGCTTCTCTTTTTCCATATAGAAGGGGAGGTATGAATCTTTATATTCACAGAATTCTTCCATGAAACAAATAAGATATTTACATGAGTGCTCTAAAATCTCCTTCATGTACTTGTCTTCCTCTTTATTAGGATACATTTCCTCAAAGTGCTTCACGCCTAAGTAACTTGGATGCGAATGAGCCGAGTAACGCGAATATATAAATGGGTTACCAGAGAGTTCTTCCCCCTTTGTTTTATTACTGAAAGCTAATGCACAAAAGTCGGAAATGTTATCACTCTGCTCACAATGCTCAAGCATAAAACCCTTCAATGTGGGAAAATTCTTGTTTGGGTCAATTATATTTTCTATCTTGTCTTTTGCAGATTGCGGCATAGTTAGTTCCGCTATAAGTTCCCTTATTTCCCTTCTTGCTACTTCGTTTTCTTCGCTTGCTGATTCTCTTTTATTTGCAGATTCTTCATCCAGCATTTCATCTGGTATTTGAGTCAGATTGTTATTCCCTTTGATCTTCCATAGGTTAAGCAAAAGATCTCGCTCTTTGTCATTTTTTGAAGAAGCGAACATGCACCTAAAGAGGAATAGCAATTCATACATACTTCTAAGTACAGGGTACATGGTTGAAGGGTCAGGAATAATACCCTTTTGTGTTCGTACAATAACAATGCCTTTGCTCATAAGCCATATAGACTTAGCCTTAAATAGCATCATCCGATACATATTGCATGCTATGTGTTCACTTTCCGTCATTGGTCTTGCTGAGATAAACCAATCAACGTAGATTCTATACATAATAGCAGACATCTCACTAAGTGAACGCTTCAGTTGTTTTATAGAGTTTGTATTATCCATAACTTTTTATTTATGTTTACTCTTTCTTATTCAATTATCAGTTCTATAGCATGGTACTCTTTCAAATATTTTACCAAAGGCTCGTAAAAAGATAAAAAGAATTATTCATGGTTCGAAATCTCCAATCCTTTGTCGCTTTCACAAGAAACATCAGTCCACACAAGACCAAAACGATCGAAAGCAATTCTTGCATATTTAACCGTAGTTGGCCCCACGCCCTTTAGCGCTTCAAACTCACTTGGCTTCATTGCAAGGAATTTCTCCAAGGTGTCTATTTGATTGGCTAATAGTATTCGTTTCACTTGACCACCCCACTTTTTCCTTGCCTTTTTCCCATGCCCCATCTCTGCGCAGAATTGGCTCAACGTCATTTGTTCCAACTGCCCCATAGTATGAACCTCTTGGATAATTTCTATAGGACTTTTCTTCACTCTGTACGCGCCAAAGTTTTCAGATGAAATGTCTTCATTTGATAATTTTGCTAACTTCTTAACCACGTCATCATAAAGCATACCAAGTTCCAAATCAAATTTGGACAGATAGTTCTTTATATCGTAAATTGTTTTGTTCCCACATTTATTTATACGATATAACTGCTCTGGTGTAAGCAAAGGAATCTCTTTAAATGTTTGTGCATTCACTGCCTCAAGGACATTGATAGCTCGTGCAGACATTGGAAGATATCGAACAGGAACATTCAACAATTTTACTGCATTCATACAGAGAGATTGTTCTTGCCCCAATAAACTATCAACACTCTTTTTAGCTTGAAAAGATATCAATTCATTTTCAAGTACAAAGTTTTTATGTTTTAGTTTCTCGTTTTCCTTTGTAATCTCTTCTATTTTCTGTAAGACCTCTTCGTAAGCGTCAGAAATTTTCTTAATACTTTTGTAGAATATCTGTCTGACACGCTCTCTTGAAATAGAGTAGTTTTCACATACCCATGTCCTAGAGCGACCCTCAAGCAGATATTTACAAATGTCTTTCTCTCTATCGTCTAAAACATCTTGGAATTGAGTTAATATTCTACTGCAGAACTGCAGAATGTGGCTATTCAAATCCGTTATGTTAACGTCTGTGTTATCGTTTTGCTTTTTTTCCATCTCAATTGATTATATGTCAAGGCTATCTGATTATCTTTGGAATGAAAAACGTGAGCAATCTACTTCGCTTACGTTGTTCGAGGCATTGGGGAAAGCCTATCACCTTAAACGAGTAAATGCCCACGCCGAACGGCGTGAACAATCTACTTCAGTTCTTGGTGATTGTTGTCTAATTCCCCAATTA
>JAFUWG010000030.1 GCA_017483605.1 Bacteroidaceae bacterium
CGAGTTGTTCACGCCTTGTATGCTCTTTGGTGGTTGCCTCGCGGTGTGACCCCGACATCTTGTTGCTGTTGTTTGCTACCATATTCTTGCATTATCTGTATGCAAAGGTACGCCCTTTTCTCTTCTCTGCAAAGTTTTTCAGCCAAAATTTTCGTACTTTTTTAAGAAAAAATCCATCGAATGACAGGAATGGCACTAAAAAGGCAATGGGAAAACGGCTACACGCAAGTTCGTGCGTTGTAGCCCCTAATCAATATTCACGTTTAGACGGGCTACACTGTCTGGTCTTGCCCCGCCAAAGTGCCTCGCTTATATTCGCGACACTGGTCAACATACACGAGGCTCGTCTCTCTGTATTGATCCGCCACGTCGGGTATCCCGTTGTTCCCCTCTACTTCTCCTCAAACTTGGAGGAGATGAAGAAAAGAAGCATTTTTTGCAAGGGGCATGGTATTGCAAGAATG
The DNA here is from genome assembly GCA_017483605.1 of Bacteroidaceae bacterium. Classification (GTDB taxonomy): domain Bacteria; phylum Bacteroidota; class Bacteroidia; order Bacteroidales; family Bacteroidaceae; genus Minthosoma. Next base: position 465 of record JAFUWG010000030.1, read on the forward strand.
AGAAGATGAGTCAGAACAGCACCTCTCCACAAGAAGTCTTTTAAAATCAAAGAAAAACTCTCTTTTTTCAATTTTCCCTTGAAATATTTTGTCTGTTCGGAAAAAGGTTGTACCTTTGCAACAACAAATCCCACCACGCTTCTCGTCGCAAGACCAGCGGACCAGGGTGGGACGTTTCTTTTTAAATAAAATGGAATATACTAAGCAGCCGATTACTCTCGCCGAGCAGATAAACATACTGAAGCAGCGAGGGCTTATTTTTGAGGACGAGGATGAAGCATTGAGCGTTCTCAACCACATTAGTTACTTCCGGCTGGCCAGTTATTGGCGAATCATGGAAGAAAACAGCCGCATACATCGTTTTCGGAGCGGAAGCAGATTCTCTTCCGTCTTGACACTTTACAACTTCGACAGCGAACTGCGCTCTTTGGTATTCAACGCCCTGCAACATATTGAGATTGCTTCAAGGACTAAAATCAACCAGCACTTTGCCACGACCTACGGCTCTTTCTGGTTTATGGATTCCACGCTTGCTGCTAACGGGTACCGCTATAACAAAAATCTGGAATCTCTACGCACAGAGTTAGGACGTTGCCGCGATGAGTTCATTCTGGAGCATTTCAAAAAATACGAATCGCCCGAGTTTCCACCCTCATGGAAGACGCTTGAAGTTGCCTCATTCGGCACACTCTCCAAACTCTACAACAACATGAACGACTTCAATCTGATGAAGCGTGTGGCTCGTGATTTCGATATGCCTCAACACGAATACCTACGCAGTTGGCTGGAAAGTCTCACCATCGTCCGCAACTACTGTGCCCACCATGCCCGACTTTGGAATGCACACTTTGCCGTTCGTCCCAAAATAACTTCTCGGATGCGCCAACGGTGGATAACCAACTTCAATTTCCCCATCGACCGTCTCTATCCGCAACTTTGCTGCATCGCCTACTGGCTCAACAGCATCAATCCCCATAACACTTTTGTTGAGGATTTCAAATCTCTTCTGACGAAATATCCCAGTGTGCAACCCTCCATGATGGGGTTCCCCCGTGGATGGGAAGCGGAGCCTTTGTGGCAATAATTCCCTCTGCAAAATTTGGAGGAGATGAAGAAAAGAAGCATATTTTTGTAATGGCCATTGCAAGAATAAGAAGATGAGCCAGAATAGCACCCGTACACGAGTTAATTTGTGTACGGGTGTTGTATGATTATAAATCCTCGACATGAATTGATACGAGACGAGGGAACGACGAAGGAGGGAGAGAGAAACCAAGAGGACTCAGTGGGGAAACCGCTGGACACAAGAGGAGGGGGAATGAGAGGAGGGTGTCGCGTGTTAGCAGTACCAGTCGGCGTACATGATGTAGTGTTGGGCGATGCCGATGTTGAGTTCTTTGGCTTGCTCGGGGTCCACTTTCTTGATGAACTTGGCGGGCACACCACCCCACATCTCTCCGTCGCCTACCTGTGTGCCTTTCAGCACGAGGGCACCTGCGGCTATGATGGCGCCTTCGCCTATCACGGCGTCGTCGAGCACGGTGGCACCCATGCCGATGAGGGCTCCACTCTTGACGGTGCAGCCATGCAGGGTGACATTGTGGCCGATGGTCACGTCGTCGCCTATCTCGATGGCTGCCTTTTTATATAAGGTATGCAGGCAGGAGCCGTCTTGGATGTTGACACGGTTGCCAATCTTGATATAGTTGACATCGCCACGCACGACTGCGTTGAACCACACGGTACACTGGTCACCCATCTGCACGTCGCCTACGATGGTTGCGTTTTCGCTGAAATAGCAGTCCTTTCCCCACTTGGGTGTCAAACCGCACACTGTTTTGATTAGAGCCATTTTGAGTTACTGTTTTATCATTTGCAATTTACGATTTATTTCTTTTTGTGCTGTAAAGGTAGGAAGATTTTGCGAAAGTTTCGTCGTTTTGAAAAAAAAATGGGACGAAAGAAGGTTGTTTCGATTATTTTTTGCAATTTTGCAGGTGAAACAAATGAAGAATGAAGAGTGTAGAATGAAGAATGACATGGAACAACTGAAAGGTAAGATTTCACAAATTATTGGTCCTGTGGTGGACGTGCAGTTCGGGGCGGAGAAGTTGCCTCGCATTCACGATGCCCTGACCATCGAGCGGGCCTCAGGCAGAAGACTGGTGGTGGAAGTGCAGCAGCATTTGGGTGAGAACACGGTGCGCTGTGTGGCGATGGAAAGCACCGACGGCTTGCGTCGTGGCATGGAGGTGGCGGCACTGGGTCGCCCCATCACGATGCCTACGGGCGAGCAGGTGAAGGGCCGATTGATGAATGTGAGCGGCGACCCGATTGACGGCATGGAGGACATGGACCGCGAGGGGGCGTTGCCTATCCATCGGGAGGCTCCGAAGTTTGATGAGTTGTCGCCTGCTCAGGAGGTGCTCTACACGGGCATCAAGGTGATTGACCTGATTGAGCCTTACGCCAAGGGCGGCAAGATTGGCCTCTTCGGCGGTGCTGGTGTGGGAAAGACGGTGCTGATTCAGGAACTCATCAACAATGTGGCAAAGAAAAACAACGGTTTCTCGGTCTTTACGGGTGTGGGTGAACGTACCCGTGAGGGCAACGACTTGCTGAGGGAGATGATTGAGAGCGGTGTCATTCGCTACGGGGAGAAGTTCAAGGAGGCGATGGAGGAAGGCAAGTGGGACTTGAGCCTCATCGACAAGGAGGAACTGAAGAAGAGTCAGGTGAGCCTGGTGTTCGGTCAGATGAACGAGCCGCCAGGTGCCCGTGCCAGTGTGGCACTGTCGGGGTTGACCATCGCCGAGTCGTTCCGCGACGGAAATGGCAGCGGCAGAGGTGGCGACATCCTGCTGTTCATCGACAATATCTTCCGTTTCACGCAGGCAGGTTCTGAGGTGTCAGCCCTGTTGGGACGTATGCCATCGGCGGTGGGTTATCAGCCGACCTTGGCAAGCGAGATGGGTCAGATGCAGGAACGTATCACCTCGACAAAGAATGGCTCCATCACATCGGTACAGGCGGTGTATGTGCCTGCTGACGACTTGACCGACCCTGCTCCTGCCACGACGTTCTCTCACCTCGACGCCACAACGGTGCTGAACCGCAAGATTGCGGAGTTGGGCATCTATCCTGCCGTTGACCCGTTGGATTCGACGTCTCGCATTCTCGACCCGAACGTGGTGGGCGAAGAGCACTACAACACGGCACAGCGGGTGAAGCAGATTCTGCAACGCAACAAGGAACTGCAAGATATCATCTCGATTCTCGGCATGGAGGAATTGAGCGACGAGGACAAGTTGACCGTGAGCCGTGCTCGCCGTGTGCAGCGTTTCCTCTCGCAGCCATTTGCCGTAGCACAGCAGTTTACGGGCGTGCCGGGTGTGATGGTGAGCATCGAAGACACTATCAAGGGGTTCAAGATGATTCTGGACGGCGAGTGCGACGACCTGCCCGAACAAGCATTCCTGAATGTGGGCACGATTGAAGAGGCTTTCGAGAAGGCAAAGAAACTGGCAGAACAGGCTAAAGGATAAAAAAGAACATGCAGTTAGAAGTCATCACACCAACAGGCACGAAGTTTGACGGCGATGTGGAGCGGTTTCAATTCACGTCTGCCCATGGTCTGATGGAGTTTCTGCCGGGCCATGCACCCATGATAGCGGAAATCAAGGAGGGAATCATCACAACGGATACCGACGAGATTGACTGCGGCAATGGCGTGGTGAAGATTGAAAACGACCTAATCACAGTGGTATGCGAGTGAAACTTCAAGCATTGGCGACCATCGTCTTCGTCGTCGGCATCCTGATAGGCATGGCTTGCAAGATGTGGTTCCCACAACACTGGTTCGATGGCTACCTCGTCATCTTGACCGTGTTCTGGCTGATGGAAATGGTGATGTCGTTCATCCTCGAAAGGTATGAAAGCAAGATGGGTGAAGCGACCCTGGAGGGCAAGAAGTTCATGAAGACCTACATGACCGCGAAAACGGTGAAACTGCTGGTCACACTGGCACTCATCGCTGGCTATCTGGCATACAAGAAAGACGACCCCAACGGACACCAACTGGAGTTTGCAGGCAGTGCCGTGGCGTTCTACCTCATCAACTTAGGCATCGAAACATACGTAGTAACTCAACGAAAGAGATGAAACGTTTCCTATATATTATAATATGTGTATTCGGCATGGCTTTGCCCAGCATGGCTGAAGAAGAGAGCGGGAAGGTTGACATTCCAGAAATCATCTTCGGTCACTTGGGCGACAGTTACGAATGGCACATTGCGGGAGACGCGGTGCTCCACCTGCCATGTATCGTGGTCGGCAAGGGAGGCGTGGATGTGTTCATGTCTGACAAACTGGAAGAAGGCAAGGAATACAAGGGCTACCACATCGCCCAAGACGGCGACTATGCAGGGAAGATTGTGACGGCTGATGGGGTGCGACCCTTCGACATCAGCATCACGAAGAATGTGCTGGAGTTGTTCATCGTGTGCATCCTGCTTTGCTCGGTGGTGCTGGGCGTGGCTTCGTGGTACAGAAAAAATGGCTACAAGAAAGCCCCGGGCGGTTTTGTGGGCATGATGGAAGCGGTGGTCAACTTCATCGACAAGGAAGTGGCGAAAGCGAGCATCGGGCACGGATATGAGAAGTTCTCACCCTATTTGCTGACGGTCTTCCTCTTCATCTTGACCAGCAACCTGTTGGGCTTATTGCCCATCTTCCCCGGTGGAGCCAACCTGACGGGCAACATTGCCGTGACGCTGACTTGTGCCGTCACCGCATTCATCGCCATCAACTTCTTCGCCCCCAAGGAATACTACAAGAGCATCTTCTGGCCGAATGTGCCCATCTTCCTGAAAGCCCCCCTGCCCATCATGCCAGCCATCGAGTTCATCGGGGTCTTCACGAAACCCTTCTCGCTGACCATCCGTCTCTTTGCCAACATCATGGCAGGACACATCATCATCTTGGCACTCACGAGCATCATCTTTGTGACCGCCCAAATGGGAGCCGCCATCTGTGCCCCCATGACGATTGTCAGTGTCCTTTTCTGCATCTTCATGAACTGCCTCGAACTGCTCGTGGCATTCATCCAAGCATACGTGTTCACGATATTGACTGCCAACTTCATCGGCTTGGCACATAATGAGTGAAAAATGAAGAATAAACAACTAAAAAACATACAATTATGATTCTTGAAGCAGTAGCAGGCGCAGGCCTCGCAAAGTTTGGAGCAGCCCTTGGCGCTGCCATCGCAGTGATTGGTGCCGCTTTTGGCATCGGCAACATCGGTAAGTCATCTGTAGAGTCTATTGCTCGCCAGCCATCGGCAGCAGGCGACATCCGCACCTCCATGATTCTGACAGCAGCCTTTGTGGAAGGTGTGGCACTTTTCGCCATCGTGGTGTGTCTCTTGGCTATTGTACTGTAAATCTGGAGTAAATAGCATATATAGAACTTCTGGAAAATCCAGAAAAAGACCCAACAACATGAATCTACTTACACCAGAACCAGGACTTCTTTTCTGGATGGTTCTCTCGTTTGGCGTGGTGTTCTTCCTGCTGGCGAAGTTCGGCTTCCCAGTCATCGTGAAGGCCATCAACGAACGCAAGGAATTCATCGAGATGTCGCTCCTCTCTGCCAAGCAAGCCAACGAAAAGTTGGCATCCATCCAGGCTGAGGGAGAGCAACTGCTGGCTGATGCCAAGGCTCAACAGAAAGAAATCATTGCTGGTGCCATGCAGGAAAAACAGCAGATTCTCAATGCGGCTCAAGAAGAGGCTCGCACCTCTGCCCAACAGATGGTGGACGATGCCCGACAAAGCATCCGGGCAGAAAAGGAAAAGGCACTCAATGAGGTGCGTAAGGAAGTTGCCAGCCTTGCCCTCGACATTGCCGAAAAGGTGATTGGCGAGCGGATGAAGGACGAAGCGGCACAGAAACGAGCCATCGAGCAAATGATAGAGAAACTATGAACGGAAGTGTAGCAAAACGGTATGCCAAAGCCTTGTTTGAGGAGGCGAAAGAGCAGTTTGTGGATGGACAGGTCTATGCCCATCTGGGAACGCTGCACAGCAACATGAAGGCTACGCCCGACCTGCAAATGGCACTCATCAATCCTCGTGTTTCCCCTGAGAAGAAATACTCGCTGCTGCTGTTGGCATCGGGACTTGACCCTGAGGCAACCACACTCTACACAAGGTTCCTCCAACTTCTGCTGAAGAACCACCGCGAGAACAAACTCCGCCTCATCATCTTTGTCTATCGAGACCTCTACAGGGAGTATCACCAGATAGACCGTGTGGTGTTTGAGACTGCGGTGCCTGTGGAGAGAGCGATGGTGGAGAAACTCATCCAGAGCATCAAGCGGCACACAGGCAGAGAAGTGGAATGCGAGACCAAGGTGAAGCCCAGCCTCATCGGAGGGTTCCGCCTACGCATCGGCGATCACCGTTATGACTACAGTTATCAGTATAAATTAGAGAAAATAAGGGAATGCCTTGGGGCAACGCTCCCAAGAACTTGACCAAAATTTGGGGCTGCTCCCAAGAACTTGACCAAGATTGGGGCAACGCTCCCAAGAACTTGACCCAAGATTGGGGCAACGCTCCCAAAAACTAAATTGAAGAAACTATGTCCGACCAGATAAAAGTGAGCGAAGTGACGGCAATGCTCCGCCAACAACTCGCCGACATCGATAACGAAGAAAACACCATCGGCAACGAGACGGAGGTGGGCACCGTGCTGACCGTCAGCGACGGCGTGGTGCGTGCCTACGGTCTTCGCAATGCTGAGGCGGGAGAACTTCTTTCGTTCGACAACGGCATGGAAGCCATCGTGATGAACTTGGAAGAAGACAATGTGGGTGCCGTGCTGCTGGGTCCTACCGACAGCATTGAAGAAGGCGACATCGTGAAACGCACCGGACGCATTGCCTCCATCGCCGTCAGCGAAAACATGATAGGCAGAGTGGTGGACACCTTGGGACACCCCATCGACGGCAAAGGCACCATCGAGGGTGAGACCTTCGAGATGCCACTGGAACGCAAGGCTCCTGGCGTCATCTTCCGTCAGCCAGTGAACGAGCCACTCCAGACAGGCCTCAAGGCAGTGGACGCCATGATTCCCATCGGGCGTGGTCAGCGAGAACTCATCATCGGCGACCGTCAGACGGGCAAGACCGCCATTGCCATCGATACCATCATCAACCAACGTGCCAACTACGAGGCAGGAAACCCCGTCTATTGTATCTATGTGGCTGTGGGACAGAAAGGCTCCACCGTCGCCACCATCGTGAACACCCTCCAGCAGAAGGGGGCGATGGATTACACCGTCGTTGTCTCAGCCACCGCCAGCGACCCTGCCGCCATGCAGTATTTCGCACCGTTTGCGGGTGCTGCCATCGGCGAATACTTCCGTGACACAGGCCGCCATGCCCTGGTCGTGTACGACGACCTCTCCAAACAGGCAGTCGCCTATCGTGAGGTGTCGCTGATTCTGAAACGTCCGTCAGGCCGTGAAGCCTATCCTGGCGACATCTTCTACCTCCACTCCCGTCTGCTGGAGAGAGCCGCCAAGATTATCTCCCAGCAGGAAGTGGCAGAGCAGATGAATGACTTGCCCGACAGTTTGAAGGGCAAAGTACGTGGAGGTGGTTCCCTCACGGCACTGCCCATCATCGAGACACAGGCAGGCGACGTGTCGGCTTACATCCCCACCAATGTCATCTCCATCACCGACGGACAGATTTTCCTCGAGACCAACCTCTTCAACCAAGGTGTGCGACCAGCCATCAATGTCGGCATCTCCGTGTCCCGTGTGGGCGGTAACGCACAGTTGAAATCGATGAAAAAAGTGGCAGGCACCCTGAAGATTGACCAAGCCCAGTACCGAGAGTTGGAATCCTTCTCCAAGTTTGGTGGCGACATGGACCCTGTCACAGCGTTCACCATCGACAAAGGCCGAAAGAACTCGCAACTGCTCATTCAGAAGCAATATAGCCCGATGCCCGTCGAAGAGCAAATCGCCATTCTCTACTGCGGCACCCACGGACTTCTGCGTGACATCCCTGTGGAGAAGACCTCCGAGTTTGAAGTGGCATTCCTCGACCTGCTCCGCACGGCACACAAAGACGATGTGCTCGCCCCTCTCAAGGCTGGCAAGATTGACGACAACGTAACTGCCGCCATCGAACAGGTTGCCGCAAGCATCCAATTGTAATTGTACACCGCAAATTGTACATGAAATGGCCTCACTCAAAGAAATAAAAGGACGGATTGCGTCCATCCAGAACACACAGAAAATCACCAGTGCCATGCGGATGGTGGCAAGTGCTAAACTCCACCGTGCACAAGGCATGACGGAGAAGTTTCTGCGTTATCGGGATAGTCTGCAATCCATTGTGGAAAGCCTGGGAGGGCAGACCCTCCCATCACCCATTCCCGAGCAAAGTTCGCCTTTCCCTACAGGGAAGGGCAGAGGACGGTCTGGGTCTATTGTGCTTGTTCCCATTTCTTCCAACAGCGGTCTGTGCGGTGCATTCAACAGCAACATTGCCAAAGCCACCTTCAAGCGAATGACCGAATTGCAGTCGCAAGGCATCCAAGTGAAGCCACTGCCCATCGGCAAGAAAATAACCCACGAACTGAAGAAGGCGGGCATCGACTGCAATCTCGGCTATTTCAACCTGCTCGAGAAGATAGAGAAAGGCGGCGACCTGATTGAAGTGGATTTCCTGATGGAGTTTGCCTTGCAACTCTACCAAAGCGGCGAAATCGACGGCATCGAGTTCATCTACCACCACTTCAAGTCCATGGGCAGCCAAATCATCACGATAACCCCCATTCCCTTGGAGGCTCCGACCATTCAAGAGAAAGAAGATGACACATTCCTCACCGAGCCATCTCCTGCAGAACTCCTTGCCTCCCTCTTCCCACGCCTGCTCAACGCACAGACCTATGGCATCCTGCTCGACTCCCTTGCCAGCGAACACGCTGCCCGAATGATGGCCATGCAGACGGCGGATGACAATGCCAACGAACTGCTGAAGGAACTCACCCTGCTGTACAACAAGACCCGACAGCAAGCCATCACCAACGAATTGATTGACATCATGGGCGGTCAGACCGAAAAACGTTGAACACGAAGACGAAGCAAAAAACGAACGGACATCGGGGGGAAACCAATAAAATAAAATCGTCCATCCTTTTACCCGCAAAAGGATGGACGATTTCTTTTCGCAAAGCCGTACCTTTGCACCATCAAACTAACCTCATTATGAAAAAGAGTTTCCTTTACTTCATCTGCTGCGTATCAGCAATGGGCGGCTTGCTCTTCGGCTACGACTGGGTGGTCATCGGAGGAGCCAAACCCTTCTACGAGTTATTCTTCGGCATCGATGCCGACCCCATCATGCAGGGAGTCGCCATGAGCACCGCCCTGGTCGGCTGTCTCATCGGAGCCATGGTGGCAGGAGCGTTGGCCGACAAGTACGGTCGCAAGCCGCTGCTCATCACTGCCGCGGTGCTCTTCACCGTCAGTGCCATTGCCACAGGATTATTCAACGACTTCACGCTGTTCAATGTGGCACGTTTCATTGGCGGCATCGGCATCGGCGTGGCATCAGCCTTGTCGCCCATGTACATCGCCGAAGTGTCCCCTGCCAATATCCGCGGTCGGCTGGTCAGCCTCAACCAGATGACCATCGTGCTGGGCATCTTGGGGGCACAGGTAGTCAACCTGCTGTTGGCAAAAGATACGGGCGATGCGGAGGGCATGGCTTGGAACCTCGAATGGGGTTGGCGGTGGATGTTTTGGGCAGAGACGGTGCCAGCGGCGGCGTTTTTGTTCATGGCGTTTTTCATCCCAGAAAGCCCCGTGTATCTGGCAATGAAGACTGCTGCGACAGAATCGCAGCACACTCAGGAGCAGGCAGAATTGGGCGAACTCTTTCAGCGGAAGTATGGGAAAGTGCTCCTTCTGGGTCTCGTCATTGCCGTCTTCCAGCAGTGGTGCGGCACCAATGTGATTTTCAACTATGCTCAGGAAATCTTCGTCAGTGCGGGGTATAACGTTGATGGAATGTTCATCAACATCGTCATCACAGGCATTGCCAATGTGGTCTTCACCTTCGTCGCCCTCTACACCGTCGAGCGGTGGGGACGTCGCACGCTCATGCTCATCGGCGCCAGCGGATTGGGGCTCATTTACCTCATTCTCGGCACGTGCTACCATTTCGAGGTGACAGGCGTGTTCATGGTCGTGCTTGTCGTGGCAGCCATCTCCTGCTACGCCATGACCCTTGGCCCTGTGACGTGGGTGCTCCTCTCCGAAATCTTCCCCGACCGTGTGCGAGGCATCGCCATGGCTACCTGCACCTTTGCCCTGTGGGTGGGCTGCTGCACGCTCACGTTCTCGTTCCCCTCGATGAACGCCGCCCTCGGCAGCAGCGGCACGTTCTGGATTTACAGCGGCATCTGCATCGCCGCCTTCGTGTATCTCTTCAGGGCTTGCCCCGAAACCAAAGGGAAGTCTCTCTCGGAACTGGAGAAGGAACTCACCGCATAAGGAAGTCGTTCATCGTCGTTGAATAATTGTTCATCGTCGTTGAATAAATGTTCATCGACAGCGAATAATTATTCATCGACGATGAACAACGAGACCCCTAAACATCAAAAATATCAAAAAAGCATCAAAATATGTCAGTCAAAGCATGGAAAGAGCAGGTGGTCATCCCCACCTACGAAGTTGGAAAACCAGAGAAGAACCCCATTTTTCTGGAGAAACGAGTTTATCAAGGCAGCAGCGGCGTGGTGTACCCCTACCCCGTGGTGGAAAGCATCAGCGACGAGAAGACCGACCACACCTACAATGCTGTCTATCTGGAGAATGAGTACATCAAGGTGATGGTACTGCCCGAACTGGGTGGACGCATCCAGATGGCATACGACAAAATCAAGCAACGCCATTTCGTCTATTACAACCACGTCATCAAGCCCGCACTGGTCGGCTTGGCAGGCCCGTGGATTTCGGGCGGCATCGAGTTCAACTGGCCGCAGCATCACCGCCCCTCCACCTACATGCCTGTGGACAGCACCATCGTGGAGAACGCCGATGGCAGTGTGACGGTGTGGGTGAACGAGATGGAGCGGATGTTCCATCAGAAAGGCATGGCTGGCTTCACGCTCCGTCCCGGCTGTGCTTATCTGGAGATTCAGGGTCGTGTCAGCAACCGCACGCCGCTGCCCCAGACCTTCCTCTGGTGGGCAAACCCTGCCGTCGAGGTGAACGACGACTACCAGAGCGTCTTCCCACCCGACGTAAACGCAGTGTTCGACCACGGTAAGCGTGCCGTCTCCTCCTTCCCCATCGCCACTGGCACGTACTACAAGATGGACTATTCGGCAGGCGTTGACATCTCCAACTACAAGAACATCAAGGTGCCCACCTCCTACATGGCGGTCAACTCCAAGTACGACTTCGAAGGCGGCTACGAGAACGACACCCACGGCGGTATGCTCCACGTGGCGTCTCACCACTTTTCCCCCGGCAAGAAGCAATGGACATGGGGCAATGGCGACTTCGGACGTGCGTGGGATCGCAACCTGACCGACGAAACGACTGCGGCCGAACGTTCAGCACTCGGTATCACCCGCGAGGGCTTCCGCCCCTACATCGAACTGATGGCAGGTGTCTATACCGAGAATCAGCCCGACTTCACATGGCTCATGCCCTACGAAGAGAAGCAGTTCGTGCAGTACTTCATGCCCTACCGCGAACTGGGCATCGTGAAGCAGGCATCGAAAGATGTGGTGATGAACATCGAAGAAGCAGAAGGCGGTGTACGGGTGAAGGTGTTGGGCACCTCGAAGCAAACGACGGATGTCGTACTGATGAACAAGAAAGGACAGGAGTTCTACCGCAAGACGGTGACCTTGTCGCCTGAAACCATCTTCGACGAGACGGTGGATGTGAAAGGCTGTCAATGGGAAGACCTCATCCTGAGCGTCGGCAAACTGACCTGGAAGGCAGAGCCCGACGAAATCCGACCCATCCCCGATGCCGCCGAGGCTGCCCTTTCGCCAGAAGACACCAAGACCAACGACCAACTCTACCTCACAGGACTGCATCTGGAGCAGTACCGCCACGCCACGTGGAGTGCCCTCGACTACTATGAGGAAGCCCTGCGCCGCGACCCCAACGACGTGCGATGCCTCAACCAGACAGGCCTGTGGTATCTGCGTCGCGGACGTTTCGACAAGGCAGAGACCTACCTGCGTAAAGCCGTGAAAATCTGGCAGAAACGCAACCCCAACCCCTACGACGGCGAAGCCATCTTCAATCTGGCACTCACACTGAAGCACCAGTTCCGTCAGCTCGAAGCCTACGAACTCTTCTGGAAGTCCACCTGGAACAAAGCGTGGGCAGATGCGGGTTACTTCGAGGCAGCCTGCATCAGCACGGCAGAAGGTCGCTACGACGATGCCCTCGATGAACTCAACCGCTGCCTCATCTTCAATCAGTGCAACCACAAGGCACGTGCGTTGAAAGCCACCGTGCTCCGATTGACAGGCAAGAAGGAAGAAGCACTCGCCCTGTGCGAAGAGTCCCTTCCCCTCGACCCCTTCAATTACGGCATCCTCTTCGAGAAGCACCTGCTAACTCAAGAAGAAACCGTACTCAACCACATGGTGGAGACCATGCACGGCAACATCTACAACTACCACGCCCTCGCCCTCGACTACGCACAGGCAGGACTCTGGCAAGAGGCAATCGATGTGCTCACCCTCCCCGCACTCACCGCAACTCCCTCGCCCCTCACGCTCTATTACATCGGATACTTCAAGAGTCATCAGGGCAAACCCGACGAAGCCAAAGCCTGCTTCGCCGAGGCAGAGCAAGTCGATTCCCGTTGCTGCTTCCCCAACCGCCTCGACGACATCCTCGTGCTCAGCACTGCCATCACCCTCCATCCCCAGGGAGCCAAGGCACCTTACTATCTCGGATGCCTCTACTACGACAAGCGGCAGTACGACAAGGCGAAGGAATGCTGGGAACTGAGTGAACAACTCGACCCCACCTTCCCCACCGTGCATCGCAACCTTGCCTTGCTTTACTACAACAAGGAGCATGATGCTGAACGTGCCCTGCAAGAGATGGAACTCGCCTTCACCCTCGACCAGACGGATGCCCGCATCTTCATGGAACTCGACCAACTCTACAAGAAACTTGACCGTCCCGCCGAAGAACGCCTCCAGAACTATGTTGCCCTTCCTGACCTCGTGGCACAGCGTGACGACCTCATCCTCGAACACATCACCCTGCTCAACCAACTCGGTCGCCACGAAGAAGCCAAGACCCTGCTCGACCAGCACATCTTCCATCCGTGGGAAGGCGGCGAAGGCAAGGTGAGCGGACAATACCAACTGAGCCGCATCGAACTGGCAAAGAAAGACCTCGCCAGCCCCCGTGCCATCACCCTCCTCGAAGAGTGCCTCACCTTCCCCCACACCCTCGGCGAAGGCAAACTCTACGGAGCACAGGACAACGACATCTACTACTACCTTGGCATTGCCCATCAGCAGCAAGGCAACCCCGACAAGGCACGAGCCATGTGGCAACTCGGCACCGTTGGTCCCACCGAACCCGCCGCTGCCCTCTACTACAACGACGCCAAACCCGAGAAAATCTACTTCGCCGCCCTCTGCTACCGTGCACTTGGACAGGAAGACAAAGCCCGCGGACTGTTCTACAAACTCACAGGCTACGGCAAGCAGCACTACTTCGACCACGTCACCATGGACTACTTCGCCGTCTCCCTGCCCGACCTTCTCGTCTGGGACGAAGACCTCGACCTTCGCAACCGCCGCCACTGCGAAAACATGATAGCATTGGGCGAAAAAGGACTCGGCAGCGAAAAAAAAGGAAAAGTTCTTGCAGAAGCAAAGAATTCATCCATTCCCACTTCTAAAAGACGTTGACGTTTGAGTTAGTATAGTTAAGTTAATAAACGTCTGTAATCGTGCCCCTTTTGGAGTTATGCCTCATACTCCAAAGGGGGCACACCATATTCTCTTGATTGAACTTCTACAAGTTATAAACGGATTGGGTGGGTTTCTTTGGGGAGGGGATTTTGTCAAGAGTTGGTTTTGGGGAAAATTTTGTGGGGATTGGGGGTGTTTTGCGGAAAAATTATCTTGGGGAGAAAGGGGGTGGATTTGGGGGAATTGGTCAAAATTGGATTTTGGATGTTTTGTTGCTATTTCGTTACCCATTTTCGGGGTTTCAGATCCTAAATCGGAACAAAATTCGGGCGTTTGTTTCTTTTGTTGTATTTTTTGGTGTTATTGTTGCCACTGGAATGAATTTGGCGACTGGTGGGACGAAACTTGGGGACATTGGGACATGCGGAAAATGGGGTTTTTGAATATAGCAGTTTGTTACCCGAATTTTGGGGTAACAAATCGGGGTGTTTTGAGGGGCAAAATGTACCAAATTGCCTATAAAAATTGGGACGTTTTTGTTACCAGTTTGTTACCCGACAGCCAGCAAACGCCCTAAAAATGCGGCAATTTAATATAA
>JAFUWG010000001.1 GCA_017483605.1 Bacteroidaceae bacterium
CATGCCATTGCTTTCGACCTCGAGACCCGCCAGCCCCGCATCGTCGGCACCAAGTGCGTCGGCTGTCATCTCTGCCGACTGGTCTGCCCCACGGGTGCCATCGGCATAACTAAACGAATCTATAAGAAATAAGATAATTCAACTTTCTGAAGTAGTTAAGTAGACAGTAGTTAAGAAGTTAAGCCAAATGTCTGGTGGCAGACTCATGCGAAAGAAGTAATGGCTTAACTACTGTCCGAAAGGACGAGCGAAGCGATAACTACTTAACTTCTTAACTACAAAGAAGTTGAGCAAATGCGAAACTTGAATAAGATAAGTATATGAAAACATTGAAACTATGGATGCTCGCCGCCATCCTGATACTCTGCGGCACGGTATCGTTTGCCTCATGTTCGTCGAACGACGATAATCCCTCGGCGGTGCAGCCCACCATCGAGCGAATTACTGAACGTGGCACATTGATTGTGGGAACTACGGGCGACTATCGGCCTTTGTCCTACAAGGAGGCGGACGGCAATTACTGGGGCTTCGGCATCGAGATGGCAGAAAAGATTGCCGAAAGGCTGAACGTGGACATCGCGTTCGTGCAGACCTCATGGCCTACGCTGACTGCCGATGTGCTGGCCGAGCCGCAAACTTTCGACCTCGCCATCGGCGGCATCACCATCACCGATGCCCGCAAGGAGACGATGCTGATGAGCGATGGCTATCTGTGCAACGGCAAGACCATCCTCTGCCGCACCGACGAGGCCGACCGCTTCCAGTCGCTGGCCGACATCGACCAACCCGAGGTGCGTGTGATGGTGAATCCCGGCGGACTGAACGAGAAGTTTGCTTTGGCGAACCTGACTCACGCACAGATTATTGTCCACGAGAAGAACGAGGAGATCCCCTCGCAGGTGGCTGAGGGCAACGCCGACGTGATGATAACGGAAATCACCGAGGCTCCGTGGTACGTGCAGAATGACACACGCCTCGCCGCCCCGCTGCTGAACGCTCCCTTCACCCACGGCGAAATTGGCGTGCTGATGCGTATGGGGCAGGACGACCTCCTTGCCCTCGTCAACAGCGTCATCGCCCAGATGAAGGCCGACGGCTCGCTGCGCCAACTCCACGAGAAGTATGGGTTGGTGTATGGCTATTAGATGGAAAATGACTTGTTAAAAGCCCCTTTCAATGGCCGATTTCGGCAGACGTTCTTAAAACTAAACTTAGATTTTATAAAATTCAACTTAAATTTTATAAAATTGAACTTAAATTTATATAAATCTAACTTGAATTTTATAAAATCTAAGTTTAGTTTTAAGAACCTCTGCGGGAAAGGTCGGTTAAGGACAACAAAAAAGGCTAACATCGATGACGATGTTAGCCTTTCTTTATAGGAATGTTGTTCTGTGCGAATGGAATTACTCTGCAGCCTCTTCTGCTGGTTCAGCAGCAGGAGCCTCTTCTTCAGCAGCAGGTGCTTCAGGAGCAGGAGCAGCCTTGGGGGCTTCCTTCTTGGCAGGAGCCTTCTCGCCTTCTTCGTTCACCACCTCGAATGGGATGGTTACAGAAACCTCGCGGTGGAAGTGAGCGACAGCCTCGTAGTTGCCGAGTGCCTTCACGCCCTTGAGGGTGATGAGTTTGCTGTCGATTTCAAGACCCTTCTCTGCGAGTGCAGCGGCGATTTCCTTAGGACCAACTGAACCATAGATGTTTTTGCCTTCTGAAACCTTAGCCTTGATGCTGAGAGATACACCCTCGAACTTCTTAGCCTGTGCTTCAGCGTCTGCCTTCATCTTGGCAATCTTGTGAGCACGCTGCTTCAGTTCCTCGTTGAGTTGCTTGACAGCCTTCTCTGTAGCGAGTACAGCGAGACCCTGAGGAAGAAGATAGTTGCGACCATAACCGTCCTTCACTGTGAGGACTTCGTCCTTGTAGCCTAAGCCGAGGACATCTTTCTTCAAAATGATTTTCATACTGTCTTACCTCCTATTTTTTATTTCAACAAGTCTGTTACGAATGGCAGGAGTGCAAGGTGACGAGCACGCTTCACAGCCTGTGCTACGCGACGCTGATACTTCAGAGAAGTGCCTGTGATGCGGCGTGGCAGAATCTTGCCCTGCTCGTTGAGGAACTTCTTGAGGAACTCTGGGTCTTTGTAGTCGATGTACTTGATACCGCTCTTCTTGAAACGGCAATACTTCTTCTTCTTAACGTCAACAGTGGTAGGAGTTAAGTATCTGATTTCTGATGGTGCTGCCATGATTATGCCTCCTTCTTGTTACGACGCTTCTCAGCGTATGCTGCTGCGTACTTTTCGTTCTTGACTGTGAGGTAGCGGAGTACGCGCTCGTCGCGACGCATCTGCAACTCAAATTTAGCAATCACTGCGGGGTCTGCCTTGAACTCAATCATCTGGTAGAAGCCAGAGCCCTTCTTCTGGATAGGATAAGCCAGTGCCTTCAGACCCCAATTCTCTGTGCTGATGATTTCTGCACCTTTCTCCTTGAGGTAGTTGACAAACTTATCTGCCGCTTCCTTCATCTGAACATCAGACAAAACGGGAGTTAAAATGAAAACGGTCTCGTATTGATTCATAAGAGTCAATAATGTAAGTTTTGTTTGTTAATAATAATGTTTACTTGTGCTCTTGATTTTTCAAAAAGCGGTGCAAAGGTACGGATAAATATTGAATAAATGAAGATAAAAAGCACTTTTTTGCCGCTTAAACGTGATTTTCTTGCCTAAAAGTTTCGTAGTTTGAAGAAAAAGTCGTTATTTTGTACCTGATTTGAATTGAAATAATTAAAAATAAACATATACAATGAAAAATCTCGGTCTTATCCTTATTATTGTGGGTGCATTGCTTCTCATCATTTGTGCCCTCATTCCTGCTGCCGGCGATTTGGCAGATCAGAACTGGTACACATGGGGCAGTTTCATCCTCATCATTGCAGGTCTTATCACTCACATTGTGGTGAATAAGAAAGTGGACACTACGGCGTAGTGCCACACGGACGGAGGAGTGGAAGGGTTCTTTCTCATTCTCCTTCTCGCCGATGAAAAAATAAGGTGGGCAATCCATACGGGTTGCCCACCTTATGTCGTTTATGGGGAGGTTATTCCTCGTCCGTTGCCTCTCCTCCTTCGGAAGAGATGACGAGTTTGTAGCCCTTGCCGTGAACGTTGATGATCTCCACTTCGGGGTCTGCCTTGAGGTGCTTTCTCAACTTGGTGATGTACACGTCCATGGAGCGTGCGTTGAAGTAGTTGTCGTCAATCCAGATGGTCTTGAGGGCATAATCACGCTGCAAGAGTTCGTTCTGTCGGTTGCTGAGCAGGGTGAGCAACTCTGCCTCTTTCGTGGTCAGTTTCTCCTGTTTGTCGTCGATGGAGAGAATCTGCTTCTGAGTGTCGAAAGTGAACTTTCCGATCTGACGAACGGTCTGGTCTCTGTTCTTCTTGCCACGCACTCGGCGCAGGATGGCTTCGATGCGGAACACGACTTCCTCCATCGAGAATGGTTTGGTGATGTAGTCGTCTGCACCCAGTTCAAAACCTTCACGCACGTCGTCCTTCAGGTTCTTGGCGGTGAGGAACATGAACGGCATGTCGTAGTTCAGTTCGCGGATTTTGCCGGCAAGCGTGAAGCCGTCCATGCGTGGCATCATGACGTCCAGGATGCAGAGGTCGAATGTGCCTTGCAGGAATGTGGAGAAGCCTTCTTCGCCGTCTTGGCACAGCGTGGTGTTGTAACCCTTAGCCTCGAGATATTCACGCAGGAGCATACCCAGGCTTTCGTCATCTTCGCAAAGAAGAATGTTCACGTCTTCAAATTTGTCTTCTGTAATCATAATGTATCGTTTTTTAGTTGTTAATATGCTTGTTATTGTCGCTTATTCGTTCATTTTCAACTTGATGATAAACTTGGTGCCAATGCCTGGCTCGCTTTCGGCAACGATGGTGCCTTTGTGGTCTTTCACAATCTTGTGGACATAGGCAAGTCCGAGTCCAAAACCCTTCACGTCGTGCAGATTGCCTGTGTGGACGCGGTAGAACTTCTCGAAGATGCGTTTCAGGTCTTCTTTCTTGATGCCGATGCCGTTGTCCTTGATGGAGATGCAGAGCAATCCGGGCTCGTTCCATGTCTCCACGTTCAGTT
Organism: Bacteroidaceae bacterium; assembly: GCA_017483605.1. GTDB lineage: Bacteria > Bacteroidota > Bacteroidia > Bacteroidales > Bacteroidaceae > Minthosoma. The sequence continues at coordinate 4,148 of JAFUWG010000001.1, forward strand.
CGAGGTCGGCATCTTTTCTCCTGTACTTCACGGCGTTGTCCATCAGGTTGAAAATCACGTTGGTGAAGTGCATATCGTCCACACAAACGACGGGGTCTTCAGCATTGAGGTTCGTGATGATCTTGCCGCCGTTCTTCTCGACCTTGAGGGCGAAGGTGTGGCTGACTCCTGCAATCAGTTCGTTCATGTCCACCTCCTTCATGTGGAGGTTGGCTTGCTGATTGGCATACATGGACAGTTGCAACACTTTCTCCACTTGGAACCTCAGGCGTTTCGTCTCGTCGATGATGGTCGTGGTCAGCCGCTCCATCAGTGCCGGTGTTTTCTTGATTGAATCGTCTCCCAGCATTTGTGCTGCCAGAGAGATGGACGAAATCGGTGTCTTGAATTCGTGCGTCATGTTGTTGATGAAGTCATTCTTCAACTCTGTGAGTTTCTTCTGACGGAACACCAGCACGAGGGTGACGATGAAGGTGATGAGCAGGATGAGCGTGAAGATGAGTGACGGTATCATGAACCACAGCGAACGCCACACGTACTTGCTGAAGGCGGGGAAGTGAACTTTCAGGATGCCGCTCCTTTGCACGGGGTCGTTCTTGAAGAGCGTCTCGGTGAAAGTGTTTTCGCTGCCTGTGCTTTCATAGTCGGCACATTGGTAGATGTTTTGTCCGTTGCTGGTGCTGACACTGAAGTGGTAGGGGATGTCGATGCCGTTGTTGCTCAATTGCACCTTGAGTTCTTGATCCAGTTCGCTGAAGTCGATACGCTCGGCAAGTGGACGGTCGCTGGCTGTGTAGAGAATGCTGTAAATGACCTCTTCCACCAAATTCTTCTCCGTGGCATATCTCATGGCCATAATCTCTTGCAGCGAACGCTGTCGGTCGCTGTTGCCAGCCATCTTCTTGGTGAAATACTTGTCTGACAGATTGGTGCTGGCTGTGGTTTCGCGAGAGGTGAACACGCTGCCGTCCTTTGCCGTCACCTGATGGGTGCGCTGAATCACGGAAGAGTCGGTGCTGACAAAGACCGAATCCGTGGCGGTTGCGATGCCGTTGAGGGCTTCCGAACCTTGTTCCAGATACCGCTTGGCTTCCGACAGTTCCAGTTGATGAGCCGTCTCATAAAGGCTGCGGCTGACCGACTCCTCGAAATGCTCTCGACGGGTGGAGATAATCTCCTCGATGTACCTCATCTGCAAAAGGAGGAGGCTGGCAAAGGAGAGACCCATAATCACGCCGAGAAATATGATGGTTGATTTTTTCATCGTTATTGGTTGTTTTGTATTGCAAATGTACGACAAATCTTAAAATTGAAGAAATCCTTAACAAAAAAGTTTGCCATAAAGTTAAATTATTTATATTTGTTAACCAATAAGCGTCGTGATGATTGACAAAACAGCAACTAAGCAAGGCGTAGAAACCTGAAATCAAGTTTCCACGCCTTGTGTTGAATCGTCCCACCAACTTTTGTCGGCTGTTGGGACGTAGATGTGAGTTGTTGATGATTTAATCTTCGTCCTTGCTCTGCTCCTCGAACTCCTTCATCAACTTCTGCTGGAGGTCGGTTGGAACGAGTTCGTAAGAAGCGAACTTCATGATGAAACTGGCACGACCGCCTGTGATGGAACTGAGCGTTGTTGAGTAACTGGAGAGGCTCTTCAATGGAACCTTTGCAATCAGTTTCTCATAGCCGCTTTCGCTTTCGCTGCCGATAATCATGCCTCGACGACCCTGCAGGTCAGACATCACGTCACCCATCTTGTCGCCAGGAACGAACACCTCTACGTCATAGATTGGCTCCAGCAACTTTGGACCTGCCTCCTTGAATGCGTCAGAGAAAGCGTGGCGACCTGCCAACATGAAGGAAAGTTCGTTAGAGTCAACAGGGTGCATCTTTCCATCGTAAACAATCACGCGAACGTCGCGAGCGTATGAACCGGTCAGTGGACCTTGCTCCATGCGGCTCATGATACCCTTCAAGATGGCTGGCATGAAGCGGGCGTCAATCGCACCACCCACAACAGAGTTGATGAACACGAGTTTGCCGCCCCATTCGAGGTCAACTTCCTCCTTGCCCTTTGGTGTAATCTTGAACTCCTGATTGCCAAACTTGTAACTGGTTGGGTCTGGCATACCGTCGTAATATGGCTCCACAATCAGGTGAACCTCACCGAACTGACCGGCACCACCTGACTGCTTCTTGTGGCGATAGTCGGCACGTGCAGCCTTTGTGATGGTCTCACGATATGGAATCTTAGGCTCTTCGAAGCGGATGCCAATCTTTTCGTTGTTCTCCATACGCCACTTCAGGGTGCGGAGGTGGAACTCGCCTTGACCCTTCACCAGTGTCTGCTTCAGTTCCTTCGACTGCTCCAGAATCCAAGTTGGGTCTTCCTGCGACATCTTCTGGATGGCAGCCACCATCTTTTCTGTATCAGCCTCGTTCTCTGCCTTCACGGCACGGATATACTTCGGGTCGGGATACTTGACGAAGTTGAAGCGGTTTTCGCAATCCTTGCCAGCCAGTGTGTTGCCGGTACGTACATCCTTCAACTTCACGGTGCAGCCGATATCGCCGGCTACCAGTTCTTCCACCTTGATGCGGTTGGCACCTGCACAAGCGAAGATTTGTGCGATACGCTCCTTCGAACCACGGTCGGTATTGGTCAGGTCGTCACCTTCGTGTACCTTACCCGACATCACCTTGAAGTACTGCACACCACCGATGTGTGGTTCGTTGGCAGTCTTGAAGAAGTAGAGAGAGGTTGGTGCATTTGGATCGGGCTTCACTTCCTCGCCGCGAGTATTGTGAACCTGTGGCATTTCGTCAACAAATGGCACAACGTTGCCCAGGAATTCCATCAGACGGCGAACACCCATGTCCTTGACTGCACAAACGCAGAACACGGGGAACATGGAGCGAGTGGCCAAGCCTCGACGAATGCCCAAACGGAGTTCGTCTTCTGTCAGTGCCTCGGTCTCGAAGAACTTCTCCATCAGTTCCTCGTCATTCTCGGCTGCGGCTTCTACGAGGGCACGGTGCATCTCCATCGCCTTGTCCATCTCCTCTGCAGGGATGTCTTCGATGATGGGGGCACCACCTTCTGGCTTCCAAGAATATTTCTTCATCAACAGCACGTCAATCAGTGAGTTGAAGTTAGGACCTTCGTTGAGAGGATATTGGATAGGCACTACCTTCGGACCATAAATGCCGATGAGGTTGTCAAGCACTTGATGGAAATCGCACTTGTCAGAGTCGAGTTGGTTCACCAAGAAGATGACAGGCTTGCCCAGTTTTTCCGTATAGCGGAAGTGGTTCTGTGTGCCCACCTCGGGACCATACTGGCCATTGATGAGGAGGAGGGCGGTGTCCGTCACGTTCAGGGCTGTCATGGCAGCACCTACGAAGTCGTCTGCTCCAGGACAGTCGATGATGTTCAACTTCTTGTTGTTCCATTCCACATGGAATACTGTAGAGAATACACTGTATCCGTACTCTTGTTCAACTGGGAAATAGTCGCTCACCGTGTTTTTGGCAGTGATGCGACCACGACGGCTGATGATGCCAGCCTCATAAAGAAGTGCTTCAGTAAGAGTAGTCTTACCAGCACCGTCATTGCCAAGCAAGGCAATGTTCTTGATTTCATTGGTTTGGTAAACTTTCATTGTTAGGTTAGTTTTATGAGATTAGTTTTTATCTTTCAGGTTGGTAAAAATCCAAAATCGGGTTAAATTTACGGCTTTTTCTCCGAACAAAAAGCATAAATCCTGTTTTTTTTAGCATTTTTAGTTTTTATTGGCTAAATTCGCCCCCATTATGGCAGGAATTTACATCCATATACCCTTTTGTAAGTCACGTTGCATCTATTGTGGCTTCTTTTCCACCACATCCCTCGAACAGCGTCGCCGCTACGTGGATGCATTGCTTCGTGAACTGACGCTGCGGCAGGATTTTCTGGCTTCAACACCCGTTGAGACCATCTATTTCGGTGGAGGAACACCCTCTCAGTTGCCTCTCGACGAGATTGAACGCATTCTCTGCCATCTCCATAATATATATAATGTACGCGAGGACGCCGAGGTGACTCTCGAAGGCAATCCCGATGATTTGACCTCCCCTTATCTGCAATCTTTGAGGTGTTTGGGCATCAATCGTCTCAGCATGGGCATCCAGACTTTCGACGACGAGCGGCTTCGTTTCCTACGCCGTCGGCATACTGCCGCACAAGCCCTTCGAGCCGTCAAGGATGCTCAGTCGGCAGGTTTTGATAACATCAGTGTTGACCTCATGTTTGGCTTCCCGCATCAGACCTTGGCGGCATGGCAGGACGACGTGCAGCAAGCCCTTTCTCTTCAGGTGCAGCACATCTCGGCTTATTCCCTGATGTACGAAGAGGGCACTCCGCTGGGCAGAATGCTCGACCGAGGCGACGTGACCGAAGTGGACGATGAGGTTTCACTCTCCATGTATCACTATCTGATAGATGCCCTTGCCGCCGCTGGCTATGAGCATTATGAACTCAGCAACTTTGCCCTTCCGCACCATCGTTCACGCCACAACTCCAGTTATTGGCATGGCGTTCCCTATCTGGGGGTGGGGGCGGGTGCTCACTCTTTTGATGGGCTTCAACGCTCCTTCAATGTCGAATCCCTGTCCGATTATCTGGCAGGAACGGAACCCGTTACGGAACACTTGACCTTCAACGAACGCTACGACGAGTTTGTCTTCACAGGCTTGCGAACCTCCGATGGCATCCACCTCTCCGAGTTGGAACAGAAATTTGGGACGGTCCACAAGCGATATTGCCTCCAGAATGCACGGCGGCATCTCGACGCAGGCAGGCTTTTGCTCGACGGCGATGTGCTCAAACTCTCTCGTCAAGGGCTCTTTGTGTCCAACGATGTCATGTCCGACCTCATGTGGGTGGAGTGAAAAAGCACGTTTTATTTTGTCATATAGGTATTTTGTGCTATCTTTGCAGATAAAAAATGAAGAAAGAGAATTCCGAGTAGTTAAGTAGTCAGAAGTTAAGTAGTTAAGCCGATACCTTGCCAAAAAAGGCTTGAGATTTGGCTTGACTACTGAGCGTAGCGATAACTACTTAACTCCTTAACTACAAAAGAGAAAACTCAAAAACCTACGAACTTAAAAACTAATAATTGCTTATGAGAACTTGGAAACAGAAAGCATGGATGCTTGTGATGTTGTTGGCGGTTAGCCTGTTGGCTCGTGCCAACGATGGTGTGTACTACGTGAGTGGCAACCAGATTGTGCCCTTGCAGGAGGCTGACATTGCCGTCACCAAGGAGGTGCTGACCATCACCATTGGCGACGACGAATTTGCTCGTGTGGACGTGCAGTATGAGTTCACCAACCGTGGCAAGGCAAAGACCATCGATGTGGGCTTTGAGGCAACGGCTCCCTACGAGCCTGGGAGTGAGAGCAACTTTAGCAAGGCTGGCCAGCACCCTGACATTTTCGACTTCACGGTCGAAATGAACGGCACGAAACTGCCCATCCGCAACTATGTCATGCGGGAGAGTGAAGAAGAGAAGCCTGCTGACTTCACACCGCTCGACCTCAACGTGTGGCAAGGACCTACAGCCAACGACGAGTGGACTTCGCTGACCAACAAGAACACCGATGAAACCGTCCTTTTCTCCTATGCCTATTGTTTCAAGGCTGCCTTCAAGGAGGGGAAGAACACGGTTCACCACACCTATCGCTACCGCATGTCGAACGGTGTCTATCAGACTTTTAACGTGCCCTATTGGCTGATGCCTGCCATGCGGTGGGCAAATCACCAGATTGACGACTTCACCCTCCGCATCAAGGTGGAGAAAACGGCCAAGCAGTTTTGTATTGATGGCGACGAAATGTGGAAGGCAAGTCAGTGGCGTGTGACAGAAGGGGCAGGGAAAGTACACATCCTCAAGTCTGACGAGGGGAGCGAATTCTTCGAGTTCTCGTTGCGTAATGGCACCGTCGAATGGCATTCCGCCAACTTCCGCCCCACCTCGAACTTTAACATCTTGTCAGCAGAAAATCCGCTCTTCTATCGGAATGATTTTAAGATTGGCAGATTCTACGACCGCGGCACTATATGGCTCTGTCCTGGAGACCCGGAAAATCAGTCAAAGGGCTCCACAGACGGCATCGCCAACAAACGCATCCTTCGCAACCTGCCCTATGCCAGCCGTGGCTACGTCTTCAAGGATGCCCAATTGAAAGCATACTTCACCAAACTTTGGTGGTACATGCCCGACCCCTCTTGGCAGCAAGACACTTCCGACTTCACCGAGTCAGAAAGGAAACTCATCAACAGCAACAAATAGCGGACACCCCTTCTCCCTTTTTCCCCAGCGTTAACGACGCCAGAAAGAGGATATGTTTTGGGGCATATCCTCTTTTATCTTTTTGTCAAAATTCTCCATTCTTAACCAAAATCTTGTCAATAAGGCACAATTTGTTTCCTGGAAAGATGTGTTTTTTAGGAAGATTGGGGTGAAGTGTAAAGATTTTTATATAACTTTGCCCAATCTAAAAAGGAGGAAAAGTATGAGAACAAAAGCATTTTCATTGGTATTAAGTATGTTCTTGGTGTTATCATGCCAATATTCTGCTGTATACACATTGAATAATGAAGACCTAAGTTGGATGTCCCCATACAAAAAAGGAGATACGGTTTTGTTTGTGTCCTCCGATAAGGTGGATACGATGATTGTTGACGAGTTTATTCTACATAACTCGCCCCCCTCAATCGTTCCCAATGAAGGAACTTCCATCTATTATGCCAACGGCAAAATAGAAAATATATTTTTTCATCAGGGTGGACATTTTAGTAGTTCTCTGTATGTGGGAAAAGAAGATAAAGACTTGGTACTTGTAAACCTCTCGCTCAATCACAGAAAATGGAGGACGACATACTCTACAAGCCCCCAGATGCAAAAAGTCTCATTTGCAGGATATGAATACAACGATGTGATAATAGCAAATGAGAGTAATTCGGAATGCTCTTTGAAATCTGCTGATAACTGTGAATACTTCATCTGGAGCAAATCCCAAGGATTGATTCAGTACAAGTACTTGGATGGTGATACTTATACATTCTACAAGAAATTGCCGTATCAAGTAAAACGTAACAACTGAAAAAAATCGTGGGCATTCATGGCCATCCGTGTTTCCTTTTTACATATAATTGCCATAAATGTCCACGAATGATCATAAATTTTGATATTTATGGTTTCTCCGAACTCACGTTGTGATTGCAAGTGATGAGGCTGTGTCAAAAATGGCTTCCTCGATACCTCAAAAGTGGTCTGAGTCACACCGCCCGAGTGGTGTGACTCAGACCGCCGAGGCGGTGTGACTCAGACCACTTTTGACGTGTCGAGGAGATGTTTTGGGACATACCCTCTTTTTCGTTCTTCCACTTTATGGTTGGCGATTTAAGAGCAAGCGACTTTGTGTGTAGAAGAACAGGCGACTGATACAATACTGCAAGAAAATGAATCGTGTTGTAAAGTGCTTTTTCGAGAAAAAAGGTAACTTTGCAGCACGTTTTTGTATATCCATTTGACCTAAACCGAAACTTCAAAATGAAGAAGCCCTTTTTCCTCCTGATGTGCGTGTTGACCGCTATCTGCATGGGTGCGGCAGAGCCTTTTGTTACCTTCTCAAGAACAGATGCCACCCAGTTGTGTCTCACGGGTGGGAAAGATACGATTCAGTATGATGCCAACGACTGGGAGGGCGTGAAAATTACCGTGTGCAATCTGCGGCAAGACCTCAAGGCGGTGACAGGCAGCGAGTGTGCCCCCATCGTGGTGGGCACGGTGGGCAAGAGCAAGGTGGCGAGGAGGTACAAGCACCTTGCAAACCAGTTGCAGAGGAAATGGGAACAGTACATCATCACCACTGATGGAGACAAGTTGGTCATCCTCGGCAGCGATAAGCGGGGCACCATCTATGGCATCTACGAATTTTCCCGACAGATAGGTGTCAGCCCCTGGTATTGGTGGGCTGATGCTCCGATTGCTCGCCACGAACACCTCTATGTGACACGTGGCGAATATACCGATGGCGAACCTGCCGTGAAGTATCGTGGCATCTTCATCAACGACGAGTGGCCTTCGTTCGGCGGATGGGCAAACAACCTGTTTGGTGGCATCAACTCCAAGATGTATGCCCGCATGTTTGAGTTGCTTCTTCGTCTGAAAGCCAACTACCTCTGGCCTGCCATGTGGGACAGCCGTTTCAACGAGGAAGACCCGCTTTGTCCGAAGATTGCAGACGAGATGGGCATCGTGATGGGTACCTCTCACCACGAACCCATGATGCGTGCCCACAAGGAATACGTCACCCGTCGCGAAGAGGTGGGCCCTTGGGACTATGCCAGCAATCCTGGCCGCATCGACCGTTTCTTCCGTGAGGGCATCGAACGCAACAAGGGCTATGACAACCTCATCACCATCGGGATGCGTGGCGATGGCGACGTGGCGATGGGCACTGGCAATGATGCCGAAAACATGAAGACGCTGGAAAAAGTCATCGAGAGCCAACGCCGCATCATCTCCGACGTGTACGGCAAACCAGCCGAGGAGGTGCCACAGTTGTGGGCGATTTTCACGGAGGTGCAGCGATACTACGATGCGGGCTTCACCGTTCCAGACGATGTGACCCTCCTGCTTTGCGACAACAACTGGGGATACATCCGCCGCATTGGTCGTGACTTCGAACGTCAGCGGAAGGGCGGCTTGGGGCTTTACTACCACATCGACATGAACGGTGGTCCTTGGAACGACCGCTGGGTGAACACCACCACCATCCCCAAACTTCGTGAGCAACTTCACCTTGCTTACGAGACAGGGCTTGACCGTATCTGGATTATCAATGTCGGCGACCTAAAACCCAAGGAAGTGCCTATCGACTTCATCATGCACTATGCCTGGAATCCTGCCTCGGTGCAGCCTGGTGACGAACAGGCTTACCTCGAAGACTTCGCCGCCAGCATCTTCGGAAAGCCCTATGCTGCCGAAGTGGCGGACATCATTGCCAAATACAGCAAGTACAACTTGTGGCGAAAGCCCGAGGCTCAAGTGCCAGGCATATTCAATCGTGAGGAGATGGCACGCACGCAAGCCTTGTGGCAACGTCTTGCACAGCGTGCCGAGGCTCTCAAGGCGAAGATACCTGCCGAGGCACAGGATGCTTTCTTCCAACTGGTGTATTACCCCACCGTGGGGAGTGCCCTTGTGACTGAAATCTATCATTGTGCCACCCTTGGCGACTCCCTTCGCATCGAGCAGTTGATGCAGCAAGACCAGCAACTGACCGACTACTATAACGAGCAACTCTCTCATGGCAAGTGGCGAGGCATGATGCAGGACAAGCACATCGGCTACACCCAATGGTTCATGCCCGATGCCAACATCAATCCTGCCACGCTCCATTTCCCTGTGGCTCATGCACTTGCCGACGATAAGCCTTCTGCCGAATATTCCATCCCTGCCCATCACTTCACTCGAAAGACCGCAGGTGCGACAGCCCTGTGGGTCTTCTTGTCCGACCTCGGACGTGGCGAAGGCTGTATGGGAAGCAACAATGTCTTGGCACCCAGCGACACCACAGGGCAGGGTGCCGCTCTCGAGTATGAGATAACGACTCCTCAATGGTCGATGCTCAATGGACAATTGTCCATCGCCATCGGCATTCTCCCCACTCAAGACATCTATCCTGCTCGTGGCCTTCGTCTCGGCGTTCAATTTGACGACCTCCCCATGCAGGTGCTTGATGCTCGCCGTGGCTTGGTGGACACTTTTGGCGAATACACTCCGCAGAATCTGCAAGTGTCGAAAGTGCTCAAGCCCCTGCCGCCACGCAGTCGCCTTGCCTTGAGCGGATGGGTGGACGGACGTCCGTTGCCACGTCGCGACGAGGTGTTTGACAATCTCCGATGGCTCGATGTCACCTTCCCCATATCTGAGAAGAATGCCCCTAAGAAGCACACCCTTCGCCTCGTCATGATTGACCCCGAAGTGGTGGTGGAGCAGTTGGTCGTCAACCCCGACAATCATCACTACAGTTATTTTGGCAAACCATAAAAACAAACACTCAACATGAAAAAGTTCTTCCTCATGGCGATGCTTGCCCTCCATACCCTTGTGGCAGCCGCACAGCCAGCCATCGACGATACCCCCAAATTGGATTTCGTCATGCAACTCAATGTGACCCTTGGTGCCCCCTATAGTGTGGGTGAGACGCCGCAGGGCAGACGTACCGTCATCCCCATCACGGGAGGCACCTTCGAGGGACCCCGTTTGAAGGGTACCATCATCGACGGTGGTGCCGACTATCAGTTGGCGAGCCTTGACGGCAAACGCACCTCCCTCGAAGCCATCTATTCCATCAAGACAGACGATGGCATCTACATCCATATCCGCAACCGCGGCATCATCTGCACAGGCACCGACGCCAACGGGGCACCTCAGTTCTACTTCAAGGCGGCTCCACAGTTTGAAGCCCCTGCCGACAGCCCTTACGCATGGCTCAACAATGCCATCTACGTGTGCCAGCCTGTTTTCTCTCAGCAGGGTGAGGGCATTGCTCTGAAGGTGTGGGTGGTGAAGTAGTTCTTGAGTTCTTAAGTTTTTGAGTTATGGTTAACGTTATACAAACATTGAAAGATATGAAGAAATATTCCCTTTTGGCGGTGCTGCTTTTCGTCGTGGTGTGGGCATCTGCCGCCACCCCCGACAATGACCAGCGACTCTGGTACGCTCGTCCTGCCTCCTGTTGGCTCGAAGCCCTTCCTGTAGGCAATTCCCGCATGGGGGCGATGGTCTATGGAGGTACCGAGACGGAAGAAATCCAGTTGAACGAAGAGACCTTCTGGAGTGGAGGGCCTCACAACAACAATAGCACCACCTCTTTGCAGTATCTGCCCCAAGTGCGGCAACTCATCTTCGATGGCAAGGAGAAAGAAGCCGAGGACCTCATCAACCGTGAGTTCGTCAAAGGGCCTCATGGCATGAGATACCTCCCTCTTGGCAGCCTCACCCTCCAGTTTGGACATGCCAACGTGCAGGACTATCAGCGTGAACTCGACCTCCAGACGAGCGTTGCCACCACCTCCTACGTGTGCGATGGCGTGAAGTACACCCGTCGGGTGTTCGCCTCGTTGACGGACGGTGTCATCATGATGCACATCAAGGCGAGTCGAAAGGGTGCGTTGAACTTCCAGATGGGGTATAAGTCTCAGTTGCAGGCGGAGGTGGAATGCGAACACCGTTGGCAATGTCCGCCCACCGTAGGGAGAAACATGAAAGGAGCCTCACTGAAAGCCACCGTTCATGGTGTGGAGCAGGAAAGAGTGCCAGCCGCCCTCACGGCACAGTGTTTCAGCGAGGTCGTGGCCGATGGCGACGTGTCGAAGGGCACAGAGACCATCCACGTGGCAGGAGCCACCGAAGCGACCATCTACATCGGAGCCGCCACCAACTTCGTCAACTACCACGATGTGAGCGGTTCCCCTACCTTGCAATGCAGAATCTACCTCAATTTTGCCGAAACGATGAAGTTCCCCCAACTCCTTCAGCGACATCTGGCGAAGTATCAGGAGCAGTACAACCGTGTGAAGTTAAACCTTAACGCTGCTCCCAACTCAAAAACTCAAAAACTCAAAAACTTAAAAACTGAAAACGCTCAGTTGCCTACCGACCAGCGGCTTGACCGCTTCTATGGCAGCAACGACCTTGGCATGGTGGCTCTCCTTTTCAACTACGGACGCTATCTCCTCATTTCTTCCTCTCAGCCAGGCGGGCAGCCAGCCAACTTGCAGGGCGTGTGGAACGACAAGCGTAACGCCCCGTGGGACAGCAAGTACACCATCAACATCAATGCCGAGATGAACTATTGGCCGGCCGAGGTGTGCAACCTCAGCGAGTGTGCCGAACCGCTCTTTGCCATGATGAAGGACCTCAGTCGGACGGGGGCCGAGACCGCCCGCACCATGTATGGATGCGGCGGCTGGGTTGCCCACCACAACACCGACTTGTGGCGAATTGCCGGTCCCGTCGATGGTGCCTTCTGGGGCATGTTCCCCAACGGCGGCGGATGGCTCACCACCCATCTGTGGGAGCACTACCTGTTCACGCTCGACCGTGGCTTCCTTCGTCGTTACTATCCCATCATGAAGGGTGCCGCCCAGTTCTACCTCGACTACATGGTGGAGCATGACGGTCAACTTCTTGTCGTGCCCAGTGTCTCGCCCGAACATGGCGGACGGGGCAAGCACTCTCCCGTCACCGCCGGGTGTACCATGGACAACCAGATTGTGCGTGACGTGCTCACACAGACGCTTGAGGCAGCCCGTGTGCTCGACACCGATGCCGCCTATCAGCAGACCCTCGCTGCTGCCATCGCCAAGATTCCACCCATGCAGGTGGGGCAATACGGGCAGTTGCAGGAGTGGCGAGAAGACCTCGACGACCCGCGTGACGAGCATCGCCACATCTCCCATCTCTATGGACTTTATCCCTCCAGCCAAATCTCTCCCTACACCACACCTTCCCTTTGGCGAGCCGCAGGGGTGACCCTTCAGCAGCGAGGCGACCAGGCGACAGGGTGGAGTCTCGGATGGAAGACCAACTTCTGGGCACGTATGCTCGACGGCAACCACGCTTTCCGCATCATCAGCAACATGTTGAGGCTCCTTCCCAACGAAGGCCGTGAACGCGAATATCCTGATGGCCGCACCTTCCCCAATCTTTTCGATGCCCATCCGCCTTTCCAGATAGACGGCAACTTCGGTGTCACAGCCGGCATCGCCGAGATGCTCCTGCAGAGCCACGACCATGCCCTTCATCTTCTTCCCGCCCTGCCCGACGCATGGACGGATGGCAGCGTGAGTGGTTTGCGGGCACGAGGCGGCTACACCGTCAGCATCACCTGGACGGATGGTCACCTTTCCACCGCCACCATCACCGCCTCCGCCGCTGGCACCCTCACCCTCCGCAGTCGGACACCCCTCACAGCCAAAGGGCTCACCGAACTGCCAGCCCACGATGGCGTGTACGAATATCAGGTGTCTGTCGGCAAGGGACAAACAATTACGCTGAAAAATCAGAAGTCCCACTAATCGTTCCCTCGATGCGTATCAATTCATGCACGGGTGTTGTATGATTACAATACCTCGACACGAATTGATACGCATCGAGGTAACGCAAGTTGTATGACAGGGTGGCGGAACTTTATAAGGCAAAAATTTCTTACTTTTTGTGTGCTAAGTTACAAAAACCAAAACAAAAGATACCCTACAAAAAAGGGGGTGGGGAAGAATTGTGTAACTTTGCACAAGAAAAATGACCCCAAAAACTCAAAAAAAACTTAAGACCTATGACGAAAAAACTATTTTTGCAATTGTTGCTGCTATGTGCCGCTGTGACGGTGAAGGCTCAGAATCCGTATCTTCCGCTGTGGGAGCATCTGCCCGACGGCGAACCTCGTGTGTTTGAAGACCCCGACCATCCGGGCAAGTTTCGTGCCTACATCATTGGTTCGCACGACGTGACGTACACGGCTTATTGCGGCAACGACATCCGCATGTGGTCGGCTCCTGTGGAAGACCTCAGCCAGTGGAGGGACGAGGGCCCTATCTTTTCTTATTATGTGGATGGAAAGTGGGACACGATGTTTGCACCCGACTTGGTGGAGGTGAAGGATAAGGTGACGGGCAAGAAGACCTACTGGCTCTATCCGCACTCTCGTGGCTGGCGACGTGTGGCGATGGTGGCGAAGGGTGACCGCCCCGATGGTCCCTTCACACCGGTGAACCTCACGCCTGATGACCGTGCCTGTGTGGATAGCTCGCTGATTGACTTTGACCCCTCGGTGTTCATCGAGAATATCACAGACAAGAAAGACCCAGACTTCGACAAAGGCTATCGTGCATACGTGTTCTATGGCTTCCAGCACTCTACGGCTTGTGAACTTGACCAGAACACAATGTATTCGAAACGTCCAGGCACGGAACTCATCGACCCCTTCATTCCTGCCAGCAGCCGCGACGGTAAACTGCTCGACAAAGAGGGCAGCGAATATAAGGCGCTCTACAAGGGACAGAACCCGTTGGATTTCAATTTCTTCGAGGCTTCAAGCATCCGCCAGGTGGGCAATAAGTACGTGATGGTGTTCTCTGGCTATAGCGGTCAGGAATATGGCGTTGGTGCCACGAACTCAGCCTTGCGCTATGCCTTTGGCGACACGCCGCTGGGCCCATGGAGAAGTGGCGGTGTATTGGTAGATTCGCGTGGCGTCGTGCTGAACGAGGATGGCTCCAAACTGATTACCACCAACGCAGGTCACAACACGCACGGTTCCTTGCAGGAAATCAACGGTCAGTGGTATGTGTTCTATCACCGTCCACCACGTGGCTTCGGCAATGCCCGTCAGGCAATGGTGGCTCCAGTGAAGATTACATGGGACAAAAAGCCTGTGGCTCAAGGTGGAGTTGTGAAAATCACGGGTTACGACCCTTACACGAAGAACAACGAATGGACAGCCAAGGCAAGCAACGGCGATGCCTATACAGGTGCCGAGGTGACCAGCGAAGGTTTCCAGATTTTTGGTCTGCCTCCTTACGCCTACTACTCTGCAGGTATTGCCTGCTTCATGTACGGCCCGAACAGCAACAACTGGATGCAGGATAACCACGACGTGTGGAACAACTCGATGGATCTCGCTGGCATTCAGAACGGTGGCATCATCGGCTTCAAGTATTTTGGCTTTGCCGGTTTGGCAACGGATACGAAGGGTGTGAAAGCCTTTGACGGAACGAAGAAAGGTGACAATACCACGTTGGAGTTGACCATGACCCCAAGCGGTAAGGGTAACTTCAAGATTCACATCATGTTGGATAATCCATGGACGGGACAGGAGATAGGCATCATCAGCGTTCCTGCTACCGCAAATAACAAGAGAACGTATGGTGTGGATGTGCCAGCCGTGGAAGGACTTACGGGCAAACACGCCATCTATCTGGTGGTGGAAGGCGACGAGGTGCAGCAGCCCGAACAGCCGCAACGTGGCGGGTGGGGACAGCGTCCGCAACAGCCACAGCGTCCTCAGGGCCTTTTCGACTTTCATGGACTCTGTTTCAGCAAGGGGGCTGCGAGCATCAAGGCTCCTGTTGTGCCAACGGTGACCATTACGGTGGATGGCAAGGAAATCAAATTGCCTGCAGACCCTATGTTCTCGACCAACGACAACGGCTACATGGAAGTTTCAAATTATCAGGCTTATGCTCTGCTCAAGGACAACTCTGTGATTCGGGCAACAGCTGACAACCCTGCTGTCACGTTCCAGATTGGCAAGATTGCGGATGGTCGTGCTACGGTCAAATGTACATACCAAGGTAAAACCAAAACATATCTGATCAACTAATGAAAAAACTGTTTTTGATAGGCTTCATGCTGTGTGCCATGATGGCATCGGCACAGACGGTTGATTCTGCCCCGAAGGTGCAGGTAAAGAACCCTTTCATGTGGACTGACACGCCTGACCCCGACATCATCCGTGTGGGCGATTACTATTACCTCGTCACCACGACGATGCACCTCTTCCCGGGTGGCCCCATCATGAGGAGTACCGACTTGGTGCATTGGGAAACGGTGTCGTATCTCTTCGATGAGATCAAGGACACGCCTCGCTATGACTTGCAGGAAGGCACCGTGTATGGCCGTGGACAGTGGGCAACCTCGCTCCGCTATCACAAGGGCACGTTCTGGGCACTCTTCGTGGCGAACGACGACCCACACAAGTCGATGGTCTTCAAGACGGACGACCCCGCGAAGGGTTGGAAACTGCACAGCCGTCTGCCCGCCTACCACGACTCGTCGCTCTTCTTCGACGATGACGACCGCGTGTATGTCTTCTCTGGCAGCGGCGACATCAAGTTGGTGGAGTTGAACGCCGACCTCACCGCCGAGAAGGAGGGTGGCATCCGCAAGACCCTTGAATTGAGGGGCAAGCCACAGGGATTGCATGAGGGCAGCCGTGTCATCAAGCACGATGGCATGTACTATCTGCTGTGCATCTCATGGCCATCGACAGGCAGACAGGAGATTGCCTACCGAAGCAAGAACATCGAGGGACCGTATGACTCGAAGGTAATTCTAAAGAGTGACTTTGGAGGCTTCCCCTTGGCAGGGCAGGGCACCATCGTGGACGGTAAGCACGGCGAGTGGTATGGCGTCATGTTCCAAGACCGTGGTGGTGTGGGGCGTGTGCTGACCATCGAACCTTGCTCGTGGATAGACGGCTGGCCGATGTTGGGCACGAGAGGTGACATCAAGATTCCGGAGACGGTGACGTTGGACGGTGATTGCGAGTGTCACAAGACTCCTCTGTATGCCGTGATTGAGAAAGATTACCAGTGGAATCACAATTATATCAAGGAGGACATAGTCACAGAGACGGGTAACCTTGCCAAGCCTGGCAAGACGATTTCGCTGAAGACTTCGGTGCTTGCCAAGAACATTTTCGATGCCCGCAACACCTTGACATGGAGAACATGGGGACCTTTCTGCTCCGACACCATCTGCATCGATGCCCGCAAGATGAAGGACGGCGATTGTGCTGGCTTTGCGGCATTCAATGGCGACTCGGGCGTGCTGACCGTGAAGCGTGAAGGCAACGGGTTTGCACTGGTGCTGAGCGAGGAAAGTGTGCAACTGTCCAACAACACGAAAGCCATCACGGGCGTGGAGGCGAAGGAGGTGGAGCGTGTGAAGTTGTCGAAGTCGAAGGTGGGCAAGATTTACCTGCGTATCGACGGCGACTTCAACCCTGGACGTGACATCGCCACGTTCTACTACAGCCTTGACGGAAAGAACTACATGCAGATGGGTGGAGAGTACAAGATGCGATTTGACTTCATGCGTTTCTTCATGGGCACTCGCTACGCTGCTTTCTTCTATCCAACCAAGCAGACGGGAGGACAAATAGTTATCAATCTATAAACCAATTATATTCAACCTATTATGAAGAAAACTATTCTATCTTTAGTGTTGGCATCGATGGCAGGTGCGGCTGTGGCACAAAACACGGCTTCGAGCCTGAAGGATGCTTACAACGACTATTTTACCATTGGTGTGGCCGTGAACAAGCGTAACATCGCTGAGGCTGAGCAAGTGGCACTCATCAAGAAGGAGTTCAACAGCATCACGGCTGAAAACGACATGAAGCCTATTTCGGTGCATCCGAAGGAGGGCGTGTGGCATTGGGAAGGTGCCGACAGTGTGGCAAACTTCTGCCGTCAGAATGGCATTAAACTGCGTGGCCACTGCCTGTGCTGGCACTCTCAGTTCTGCGACTGGATGTTCTACGACAAGAAAGGCAAGATGGTGAAGAAGGAAGTCTTCTATCAGCGTCTGCGTGAACATATCCATGCTGTGGTGAATCGCTACAAGGACATCGTGTATGCGTGGGATGTAGTGAACGAAGCCATGTCTGACGGTGGCCGTGCATGGCCGGGTCATCAGCCCAACCCTTATCGTGAGAGCACCCTTTACAAACTGTGCGGCGACGAGTTCATTGCCAAGGCTTTCGAGTTTGCTCATGAGGCAGACCCCAATGCGGTGCTTTTCTATAATGACTACAACGCTGCCGACCCGGGCAAGCGTGACCGCATCTACAACATGGTGAAGAAGATGCAGGAGGCTGGTGTGCCTATCACGGGTATCGGTATGCAGGGACACTACAACATCTATGGGCCTTCAGAAGAGGACATCGACGCTGCCATCACGAAGTATTCGGAACTGGTGAAGCACATCCACATCACCGAACTTGACCTCCGCACCAACACGGAGCAGGGTGGTCAGTTGCAGTTCTCTCGTGGTTCTGCTGCTCCGATGGCTCCTTACATGAGCACCTTGCAGGAAGACCAGTATGCACGCATCTTCCGCATCTTCCGCAAGCACAAGGACGTGATTGACAACGTGACCTTCTGGAACCTTTCCGACCGCGACTCTTGGCTGGGTGTGAACAACCATCCGCTGCCTTTCGACGAGAACTACAAGCCCAAGAAGTCTTATAGCGTGATTAAAGATTTCAATGCAGCCCTTGACAACGCCGTGCCCAAAGAGGATTTCCGTCCCAACGAACTGAATCAGCCAGGTCAGGAGTATCCACAGGTGAACTCTGAGGGTTATGCTCGTTTCCGTGTCGTGGCTCCCGATGCCAAGTCGGTGATTGTCAGTCTCGGTCTTGGAGGTCGTGGCGGCACAGTGTTGCGTAAGGACAAGGACGGCGTGTGGATGGGTACGACCGATGGCCCAATGGACGAAGGTTTCCACTACTATCACTTGACCATCGATGGTGGCGTGGTGAACGACCCAGGTGCCAAGAACTACTATGGTTCTGTACGTTGGGAGAGTGGCATCGAGATTCCTGCCCACGACCGTGACTTCTATGCCTTGAAGAACGTGCCTCACGGCAATGTGCAGCAGATTCTTTTCCATTCGCCCAGCACCAGTGCCGAGCGTCGTGCCTTCGTATATACTCCTGCCGAATACAGCAAGAATCCAAACAAGAAGTATCCTGTGCTCTATCTTCAGCACGGATGGGGTGAGGACGAGACGGCTTGGAGCAACCAGGGTCACGCCAACCTCATCATGGACAACCTCATCGCCGAGGGCAAGTGCAAGCCTTTCATCATCGTGATGACCTACGGCATGACCAACGAACTGAAGTGGGGCCACATGAACGAGTTCGACTGGACACAGTTCCAGAAGGTGCTGATGGACGAACTGGTGCCTTACGTGGACAGCCACTTCCGCACCCTCGCCAATCGTGACAACCGTGCGATGGCAGGACTTTCGATGGGTGGCATGGAAACTCGCATGGCAACGCTGGCACGTCCACAGGTGTTTGGCTATTGGGGCTTGTTCAGCGGTGGCACTTACGCTCCTGCAGACCTCGAAGGCAAGCAGACACCCCGACTCATCTTCACCTCTTGTGGCTCGAAGGAGAACCCCGACGGTGTGAAGAAGTCTATCGAGTCGCTGAAAGCAGCAGGCTTCAACGCAGTATCCTACGTGTCTGAAGGCACCGCCCATGAGTTCCTCACTTGGCGACGCAGCCTCAAGGAAATGGCTCCGCTGCTCTTCAAATAATCCGTGAAAAAAGCAATGATTGGCAAAACTTTGTGCCAATCATTGTTTTTTTCGTACCGTTCACTTCGTGCAAGGTACTCACGCTCGACAATAAAAAACCGAAAAAATGTTTTTTCGTTTTGTATTGTGCTCACTAAATCGTACCTTTGTACCACCAAAAGTAAAACCTATATGAAAAAAATCTTCATTTCTCTCTCACTTCTTGGGTTTTCGCTGATGCTTGCTGCCCAAGAGTCGCCCCTGATGGGGTGGAGTTCATGGAACACATTCGGGTTCCAGATTAGCGACCAGATTATCCGCGAACAGGCGGATGCCATGCTCACTTCAGGCCTGAAGGACGCTGGTTACACATATATTAATATAGATGACGGCTACTTCGGAGGTCGTGACGAGGATGGCAACCTGCTCATCCACCCGACTCGCTTCCCCAACGGTATGCGTCCCGTGGTGGATTATATCCATTCGAAAGGCTTGAAGGCTGGCATCTACAGCGATGGCGGTCAAAACACCTGTGCCAGTTATTTCGGTGGCGACACCATCGGGGTGGGTGTCGGATTGATGGGACACGACATGGCCGACTGTCGCCTCTTCTTCCACGACCTCGACTTCGACTTCATCAAGATTGACTTCTGTGGCGGCTCGCCTTATCACAACAAGGACAAGCGTAAACTCTCTGAACGCATTCGCTACACAGACATCTACAATGCCATCAAGGCTGCTGGCAAACCTGGCGTGTTCATCAACATCTGCCGTTGGGACTATCCTGGCACATGGGTGGACAAGGTGGCTGGCTCGTGGCGTACCACCCACGACATCGCTTGCAACTGGAAGAATGTGGCAGACATCATTCAGCAGAACCTCTACCTTTCGGCATACGCCAGCAAGGGACACTACAACGACATGGACATGCTCGAAGTGGGGCGTGGGCTTTCCGTGGAGGAAGACAAGACGCATTTCGCCCTGTGGTGCATCATGAACAGCCCTCTGCTCGTGGGATGCGACATGAAGAAAGTGGCTCCCGAGGCACTCGCGCTGATGGCAAACAAGCGGCTCATCGCCCTCAATCAGGATAAACTTTACCTGCAAGCCTATCCCGCACAGAAGATTCAAGGCTGTTTCGTGCTGGTGAAGGACATCGAGACACTTTACGGCAAGAAACGTGCCGTGGCGATTTACAACCCTGCCGACGAGGATGTGCAGAACGTGCAACTGGCACTTTCCGACATTGACTTGGCGGGCAAGGCGACCGTCATCGACCTCTATACAGGCGAGGAGGTGAAGAAAGCCGTAGCGAAAGGCAACCTGGTGGTGAAGACCATCCCTGCTCATGGCACCGCCATCTATACCGTTGAGGCTGAAACCCGTCTCGACCGCGTCATCTACGAAGCCGAATCTGCCTACAATCCCTCCTATCAGGAACTGGAGAACAACCAGTTTGCTGGCACAGGCATTTATGCACACGATGACAACTGTCGTTCGGGCATGAAAGCCACATGGCTGGGTGGCAACGAGGACAACAACCTCCAGTTCCGCCATGTTTACAGCAGCGACGGCGGCACCAAGCAACTCACCATTGCCTACCTTTCGGGCGATGACCGCAAGGTGACTGTCGAGGTGAACGGCAAACGCATCGAGAAACTGACCTGCAACTCTGGCGGCTACGACAAGGTGGGCACTGCCACAATCAGCATCCCGCTACAAAAGGGCAACAACGCCATCACCCTCCGCAACAACCGTTCTTACATGCCCGACATCGACTACATCAGCGTGAAGTAATCTCCGAAGGTTGCAATCCCGACCTGACGAACATGCCGATAGAGCATCTTCATATAGCCCCGCAAGGGGCTTTTTTTGTGCCTTTCCCCGTAGTGTTCTTAAAACTAAAGTTAGATTTTATAAAATTCAACTTAAATTTTATAAAATTGAACTTAAATTTATATAAATCTAACTTGAATTTTATAAAATCTAACTTTAGTTTTAAGACCCCCTGCGGCAATCCTGCCTTTTGAGCGGCTTTGGAGAAGAGAGGGGGAATAGGTTACAAAAGGTTTGTGATTGCGTTCTTCTGTCCCTTAAATAGGGCTTTTGGGCATCTTGTAACATGTAAAAAAATCAATGTAACATCTTAAAAATTGTTATTGTGAAGAAAAGTTGTAACTTTGCAACGTCGAAACTCGGCAAGTGAGCAACGACCGTGAAAACTAAACCTGAAAGTGATTATCAAAAAATATTATTTTAACTTAACCAAAACTAATTTTTCGCTTATGAAGAAGATTAACTTAATGATTGCAGCCGGTTTGTTGGCATCCGCTTCGATGCAGGCACAAACCACTATCGCATCTGTAGGTTTTGAATCAGGCGACCAGAAGTACACCACAGAGACTGCTTACACTCCTGGTGGTACATACGGTAACTGGGTGAACCGACTGGAAGGTGATGTCTGGACAGAGCCATACGACGGTGACCAGCACTCTGGCGAGTATTGCTTCCGTATGGAAAACACCGAGGCGTACACAGGTAACACATGGGAACGTGGTTTCATGGTTGGTAACCTGAACTTGAAGGAAAACACGGCTTATCGTGTAAGTTTCTGGGTAAAGGCAGAACCTACCTATTTAGGTGCCGAGGGTAAAGAGTTGAACACTTCGCTCAAGTCTTCCATTTCAATCGGTCACGAGTATTGTGACATGCCAATTTCTACCGCCAGCGGTGTGCAGTATTATTATAACTACACTTCTGGTGTGATGACAGGTGATTGGAAACGTATTTCTTATGTTACCTATTTCACGAACAAGGCTGACCAGGATGCTCTTTCTATGAATTACACAGGTAAAGAAGATGCAAATGGTAACATCGTGATTCCACAGGGTGACCCATTCCCCAATGAGTATTTCCTTATTATAAATATGTACAATCCAGGCGAGTACCTGTTGGACGATATCGTTGTGGAGGAAGGCGTGACATTCAATGCTGCAACATTCCTTGACGATGCTATCAAACTCGACTTCGGATATCCTACCAACATCGCAGATTTGGCAAAAGCCAATGCTGGTGTTTTCTCTCTTGACCCATCATGTGTGACGGTTACCATTGATGGTACGGCTGCCCCAGTACAGTATGTTGAAGGTCAGTCTGATGGCTTCCTTTATGTATTCCTTGATGGCATTTCTGCTAAGGAAGGTCAGAATGTTGTTGTTAGTTTCACTCCTGCTGCTGATTGCCCAATTATCTACACTTCAGACAGACGCCCAAGTGCCGATGTTGAGAGCGAGATGAAGGTTCTTGGTTTCACCAATGAAACTGCTTACTTTGACGAGACAATCGACGTTCTTCCATCTGCATGGGCACCTGCTCAGATGGTAAGTTCTGTTCCTGAAAACGAGAGTTTTGAACTCGACCCTGCTACATTGAAGAATGTTGCAGTGACTTATAATAAGGAATTGAGCATTGAATATGCAAGTGCTACGCTTTCTTATTCAGACAATTTCGGCAATCATAACATTGACCTGACCAGTGCAATGTCACTGTCAGAAGACAAACTGACGGTCAATGTGGCTGTGTCAGACTTGAAGGACGGTGAATACACACTCATCCTCTCTGGCGTTGCCAATAGTTTCGGTGTTGAGTGTATTGAAGACCAGGAGGTTACATTCTCTCTTGGTGCGGACAACGATGACTCTGTATCTGAGGATATTTATGTTTCCGACTTTGATAACGAAATGACAGGCGGTGTTCCTGAAGGTTGGGTGACTTACAATGAGGCAGGTTTCCACCTCTATGGCTTTAATGATGAGGCTCGTACCTCTCAGTACAACTACAACTGGGGTGGTACTCCTGGTGGTGGCGGTACTCGTCTCTATGACGGCTTCAGTGGCGATTTCGTAAAGGCTATGTATTGGGGAACTCGTGGCACAAATGAAGGTTATGCTGAGTTTGGTTCACAGGTGAAAGACTGGATTCTGGAAGACGGAACCATTGACCCAGAGATGCCAGAAGGCGTTGCTCTGAAACTGGCTCCTCGCAAGTATCAGATTAGTTTCTTGATGGCTGCATGGAAGGGTGAACCTACTTTCACATTCACACTTGAAGACCTTGATGGTAATGTGTATGCCAAGTTTGAAGACATTCTTGCTGCTCCAAATGTAAATGGTACAACAGGTCCTGTTTCTGGTTCGGTGAAGTGTGTCACGGACTTCACAGTTGACAAGGAAGGTTACTATGTTCTCCGCTTCACGGCTGCTGAAGCAGAGTGGATGGAATATCTCCTTGCTAACGTGAAACTGATCACCATGCCTTCGAAGGCTGCTTACTACAAGAACTTGCTGAAAGTTGCTACCGAAGCCGCAGAGGCTGTTCTTGAGACTGCTAAGGGTGAGGAGTATGACGGTGATACGAAGACGGCTTTCTCTGCTGCTATCAACAACGCAAAGACAGGTCACTTCACTTCTCCATCTGAGGTGAATGCTCTGATTGCCGAACTTGGCACATTGGGCGAGAAGATGACTGCACGTGTCAACAACATCGACGACTTCAACATCGCACTCATCGAGGCATCTGCTTCCTACGAGTCACTTTCTGAGAAGTATCTGACTTCACAGGTGGCTATCGACGCTAAGAAGGTCATCGACCAGTATGCAGACACCAATCCTTCTACACTTTCTGACGATCAACTCAACGAGGTGACTCCTCTGCTGAAGGAGACTGCTAACAAACTCGCTAACTTGGAGGCAAATGCAAGTCTGCTCACATGGGGTATCACAAAGGCTGTTCAGACTTACAACACCATTGGCACAAAGGACGATGCTGCTCTCAACGCTGCTCTTGCCGCTGCTGATGACGACCGCACTGTGGCTAACAATCTTAATGCTGCCAATAGACTCCGTGTTCTCCAGATTCTCGCTAACGAACTGGTTGATGGCCAGATTCCAGACGCTTATCTCACCAAGGTGAACGAGCAGGAAGAGGTTGACGAATATGATGAGCCAACAGGCAACACCATTTACGACTTCGCTGGTATCGAATTGACCGGTTGTGTACAGAATCCTAAGTTCTATCGTCAGTTGGATGTTGACGGCATTCCAGGATGGGATCTCGAAGCAGGTTCTGACTCAACAAATCTGAACATTGGTTACGGTGGCGATGCTCCATCAGCCGAGAAGCCTGTAACTGACCAGTTCATCAATATCTATGGTAACGCAGATTACAACCTCTCACAGACACTGGAGAACCTGCCAGCAGGTATCTACACCATCAAGTTCTCTACTCGTACTCCTGTGGTTGACAGAACAGAAGAATTCGGCAAGATTTTCTACTACAATGCACAGAACGAGGCAGGTGAGTGGGATAAGTACATCTACGCAGGCTCAGAGGTGACTCCATACAAGGGTGGCACTTGGGGCTACGGTAACGATGACAACAACACTTACATCGAGAATGTACAGGTTGGTGCAGAAGGCACTCTCTTGATTGGTGCACGTGAGCACTACGTTTCTGGCAAGGCCGAGAAGCATGAGGATAACACTCCACAGGATTTCTGGACAGGAACCACCATGTGTGACGATGTTCGTATCTTCCTCGTTGCTCCACTTGCAGGTTACGATTATGCAAAGGCTGCTCAGGATTTGGCAGACGCTATCGATACGCTTGCAACAGGTGCAAGCAATGCGAAGGTTGCAGGTATCTACAGCGTGAGCGGTGCAAGAGTTGCCACTCTCCAGAAGGGTGTCAACATCGTGAAACTTGACAATGGACAGGTGAAGAAAGTTCTTGTAAAGTAAGAAGTTCTCATTGAGTAAGACATAAAATGCTCTGTATGGCGGGGTGGTCGATAGCGGCCACCCTGCTTTTTTTTTACTATTTTCTTTTGTTTTTCTTTCACTTTTTGTACCTTTGCACACAAATAACAATTGTTTACTGACTATGAGACGCTATTTTTTGTGCTTTATATCTCTTTTTGTTCTTGCCGTTTTGGGGGCAAGTGCTCAGAGTGTAATGCTTCTAAGTTCAAAACAAGGTTTGTCAAATTCATGTATCCGCAATATCTATGAGGATAGTCGTCACAATATTTGGGTGACGACGCAGAGCGGCTTGAACCGTTTCGACGGCGTGAAAGTGAATGTGTATCGGCACGAGGTGGGCGACCCCAATTCGTTGCTGCATGACGAAAGTACATTCGTGCTGGAGTGTGACAGCAATACCATGCTGATAGGTACGGCTGCTGGTCTGCAAGTGTTCGACCTGATGACAGATAGTTTCACGTCGCTTCCTTTCATCAATGAGGGTGGAGACACGATTCGTCCTCGTGTAGTCAGCATTGCAAGGATAGAGGATGGCAAACGATATGTGGCATGTATGGCAGGGTATGGCCATTGCTATTTGGACAGGGATGAAGATGGTTTGTGGACATTGACGCCGACGGCCGATTTCCAGACGGAAGAAGGGCACTCAACTCCTGTGCAATTGTTTGAAGATAAGGAACAGAAACTTTGGCTCATTAACGACCGCCATGTTGTCTATAGAAAGACGGCAAAGGGATTCAAGAAATATCCGGAAGTTCCGAATGCACTGAAGTTGAGCATGAGCGTCAGCAAGAAATTGTATGTGGCGACGGTGACGGATGGCATTTATGTGTATAATAGTGAAGCCGACCGCTTTGACCAGGTGGCAACAGGTGCCGAGGTCGGAGGCGTTGTGTGCGGCTTTAATCCTTGGACATTGGGCAGAATGTTCATCAGTACGGATGGAAAAGGTGTGCGTGTGTTTAATGAGAATACAGGACAAGTAACGCAGAGTACGCTGATTGTGAGTGACTTCGACCTTGCCTCAAGCAATGTGAAGGACGCGATTGGCGATTCGTTCGGTAATGTCTGGATTGGTGTTTACTGGAAAGGTCTTGTGGTCAAACCGGTCAATCAATCGCCTTTTGAATACATCGGTCGCAACTCCATCACGAAAAACGCCATCGGTACCAATGCCGTGTTTGCTCTGGCTCCGAATGGTGATGGACAGGTGTGGGTCGGCACAGACAATGATGGACTTTACCTGATGGCTGCAGATGGCTCTTCGTCGAAACATTGGGATTGGAAGACAAATGCAGGAATGCCTCACGCCTTTTCGTCCATTCATTGCATCTCGCCGATGAACTTGCTGTTGGGTACCTATTCTGACGGATTGTGGCAGATGAAGAATGGCAATATCTCGCTCGTGACTCGTGACATCCCGCATATTTTTGAGGTGCAGCCAGCAAGAGATCCGGGCTGTTACTGGATTGCTACATTGGGCAATGGCTTCTATCATTACAATCTGTCAACAGGGCATTTCATTCAGTACACGGCGGATTGGAGTCGTGGAGAGGAAGGTACGAAGATTATAGGCAATCCTTACGTGACGACACTGATGCAGATAGATCGCCGCCTTTATGCTGGTACAGCCGATGGTTTGGTTATTTGCGATGTGGAGAGTGGAGGCGTCATCAAAAATGCCAGCCAGAAGATTCTGAGTGGCATGACCATTCGCCACATGGCACTTTCAGAGGATGGCTCCACACTTTGGATTGGTACCAATGCAGGTTTGGTGGAATTGGATAGAAAGTCTTTGGAAACTCAAATCTACACAACCGTAGATGGCATTCCTAACAACAATGTGGTGGCGGTAGCCATCGAGGACGGGACGCTGTGGCTTTCAACTGACTTGGGCTTGGCATACATGGACAAGGATACAGGGCATTTCAACTGTTTCTATTCCGACGATGGCTTGCAGGACAACGAGTTTAGCCGTGGTGCTGTGTTGGTACGTAAAGGACGTTTCTATTTTGGTGGCATCGGCGGTATGACTTATTTTGACACGAAAGTGTTGGAACAATGGCAAGAAGGTTCGGAACACCGTTCACATCTCAAACTGAATGAGGTGTATGTGGGTGGCAAGGCAGTGCATTATGGCGATTTCTCTGGCAGTTACATGATATTGCAAGGCCTGCTCGAAGATTGTGGACGTATCGATTTGTGCCATACAGACAACCACTTCACGCTGGAACTTTGTGTGGAGGGCATCAGCAATCAGCATATCGAATATGAGTATAGTGTCAATGATGGTCCTTGGATGAGTCAGGCAACGAACAACAGCCTGATTGTCTTTGAAAACTTGGAACCTGGAACTTATCATATCCGCTTACGTGCCTTGACATTTGGACTAATCAGCGAAGAGCGTGAGTTCATAGCGGTCATCCATCCTGCATGGTATGAATCGTGGTGGGCAAAAGCCATCTACGCCGCACTTTTCGTCCTGTTGTGCTGGTTGGTATTGGCGATTGTTCGTCGCCAGATGCTTGCCAGAAGGGCAGAGGAACGTCATCGCCACATGGAGGAACTCAATGAGGCAAAGATTCAGTTCTTCATGAACATCAGCCATGAGATTCGTACCCCTATGACATTGATTATGGCTCCGTTGGAGAAGTTGCTCAGTACCGATAAGGATGAGGAACGTCAACGTAACTATAAGTTAATTAAACAAAATTCCAATCGAATCCTTCGTCTGATTAACCAGACGATGGATGTGCGGAAGATTGAGCAAGGCAAATTCTCGCTTGACTACCATAGCGTGGAACTGGTTAGTTTCTTGCAGGGCATTTTTGACGTGTTTACGTCCAATGCAGAAAGCCGCAATATTGACTATCAGTTCATCCATGAAGGTATAGACAGTTATCCAGTTTACGTTGACGGCGAAAACATGGACAAGGTGGTGATGAATCTGCTTTCTAATGCCTTCAAGTTCACGCCGGATGGTGGTAAAATCACTTTGGTTCTGGAAGGTTTGCAGCGACGTTTCACGTTGAAGGTGATGGATTCGGGTGTCGGCATCTCTGACGAGGAAAAGCCAATCATTTTCGACCGATTCTATTCAACGCCACACCAGAAAGGCAACATTGGAACAGGCATTGGCTTGAATTTGGCTTCCATGTTGGTGAAACTGCATCAAGGAACGATTGAAGTGGCTGATAACCCAGAGGGACAAGGCACTGTCTTTACAGTCAATATGCCAAAGGGCGACAAGTCTCTCTGTGCGTTCCGTCCTTATGCAAAGAAGGAAAAAGCCGCTCGGGCAGAGGAGGCGAAAGTGGCGGATGAAAAGTCTGAGAAACAGCCCGAAGAACAAACCAAGGAGCAGGTGACGGAACAGACAGCGGAATCCAAGCAAGAAGAGGTTGATGCAGAAACAGCACCCTTGCTGACCATTCAGAAACCGACCGACACACATCGCAAGAACGCCGTTTTGGTGGAAGATGATGAGTCTATCCGTCAATATGTCCACAGTGAATTGTCTTCTGACTTGGTCATCCATTCTTGCTCGAATGGTCAAGAGGCATGGGATTACATCATTTCCCATCCTGGCAAGGTCGATGTCGTCATCAGCGACATCATGATGCCCGTGATGGATGGTTTGACGCTGTGTCAAAAACTGAAATCGAACTTCAACACCAATCATGTCCCGATTATCCTGATGACGGCACTGGGCAGCGATGCCGACCGCATTGTGGGTATCACCAATGGGGCAGATGCTTACGTGTCGAAGCCTTTCAATATTGATGTGCTGCGTACCACAGTGGTACAGTTGATGAAGTCACGCCAACTTTTGCAAGGCAAGTTCCATGGCGACAAGCAGCAGGAAGAAAAGATTGACAAGGTGGAACTGGAGTCGCCAGACGAACACCTGATGAAGCGTGTGATGAAAGTCATCAACGAAAACATGGACAATTCAGAACTGTCGGTAGAAGTCATTGCCGACAAGGTGGGCATCAGCCGTGTGCATTTCTATCGGAAGATGAAAGACCTGACCGGACAGGCACCACGCGATTTCGTCAAGTATGTGCGTCTCAAAGAGGCTGCCCGTCTCTTGTCGGAAAAGAAACTCGACATCACAGGTGTCAGCATTGCGACAGGTTTCAAGTCCTTGTCCGCATTCTCTACCAATTTCAAGTCTCTCTATGGCTTGTCACCCACCGAGTGGGTCAAGAAGATGGAGCAAGAGCAAGAAAAAGAGGAATAAGGTGGAAACGGCAGGTTGCCCTTTTCTCTCTCGGAAGGGCAACTTCTGTATTTCAAACAAAAAGGGCTCCCTTCTCACGAAGGAAGCCTTTCTTGACTAATTAACTAACTAACTAATTATTAACCTATTTATTAACTTTACTAACTGAGATGCTATTACAACATATCAAACTAACTTTTATGAACTTGCTTTGTCAAAGAATCTCGCTGGATTCTCTCTAACCAATACCTTTTGGTTTTCTGATGCAAAGTTACGGACTTTTTTCCTATCCCTTTTTCATTTATGTTTCATTTGTTTGTGTTCATGGAACAGGTGCGTGTTTTAGTCCTAAATGTTTCATAAGTGAAAACAAAAGTATCGGAGGGGAATGCCGCAAGGGCTAATAATGCGTACATTTGTAACCGAAAACTCAAAAACTCACGAACTCAAAAACTTAAAAACTTACAAACTTATAGACTAACGAACTTAAAAACTCAAATATGAAAAAAACTTTATTTTTGATAGCAGCATTCTGTGGTGCGATGTTCACCCCCATGCAGGCACAAACCAAATCTGCCACACTCGTGCTGTCGGCAAACACCAAGTATCAGTACATTGATGGCTTCGGTGGTACAGGCATGAATGGTCAGTGGGCAGATGTGTACACCCAGACAAAGGTGAATAAACTGTGGGGACAAGGCGATGCTCAGATCGGTCTGAACATCATGCGTGTCCGTATCAACCCCAACGAGAACAATTGGGGTGAGTATGGCAATCCCATCAAATGGGCACGTGCCATCAATCCTGTCGTGCAGGTCTTTGCCACTCCTTGGACACCTCCGAAGAAGTTCAAAACTCAAAATACGAATAAATATCAGAACGACTACGGCACATGGGTCTGGCCTTTAGTCGAACATACGTGGGGTGGACAGGGTTCAAATGGTGGTGCTATCAATCCTGACTATTACGACGAGTATGCCGACTTCCTCGAACGCTACCGCCAGACGATGGCGAAGAAAGGATGCCCCATCGACATGATTTCCATCCAGAACGAAAGCGACTATACTCCTACTGCCACTGACAATGGGGTAGAGCACGCCAGTTACGAGAGTTGTATCTACTCACCCAAAGAAATGGCGGCGATGGTCAAAGCGGCTCGTGCGGCAGTTGACCCTTCATGCAAGATTATGGGTCCCGAATGTTTTGGTTGGGGAGAGCACGACTATAATAACCGCCTTGTCACCATGCAGGATGCCGTAGATAATATTGATGTGTGGGGAAACCATCTTTATGGCACCAACAATTGGTCATTTGTGAAGAACGTGACTGACAAGACAGGCAAGCACATGTGGATGACCGAGTTCCTGATTGACTACGAGGATGGCTATTCAGGTAGTTTCACGGCAGAGTATGATATGATTAAGAGCATTGAAGACGCGATGGCTGCCGGTTACAGTGGCTATGTCTATTACAATATGCTTAACGACTTCTTTGCCTGCAATCATGGCGGAAGCGATACCGAACTGTGGAAACGTGCATACGTGTTCGGACATTATGCCAAATATGCAACGGGCAAGACTCGTGTGAAGTCAACGCTCTCCGACAGCACGGGCAAACTCATTGGCGGTTCATCCTACATTAACGCAACGGCCGATACTGTCACCGTCTTTGTTCTGAACACTTCAGCCACTGACACATACAACCTTACACTTGGCCTTCCTTTCGTGCCGAACAAAATTACTCAGATTGCGACCGGCGAATCCGTCAACCGCATCGTTACCGATGTGACGGACAAATACTATACGGGTACCCAACGTCCTAAAGTGCAACTCCTGCCAGGCGTTTTTTATACGTTTCAGTTTGTCAAGAACGCCGAGGCCGACGACACTCCAGCCGAACTCGCCACATCACCTAAATTGCCGACGTATGGCAATCCGCTCTCTGCCGACCACTTCATGGCTGACCCGACTGCCATCGAATACAATGGCCGCCTGTATGTGTATGCCACCAACGACCAGCAGGAGTTTGACTATTCTGGAGGAATCATGGGCAACACCTATGGGAAAATCACCCAACTCGTATGTCTCTCCACAGCCGACATGGTCAACTGGACAAATCATGGCATCATTGATGTGAAGTCCATTGCTCCGTGGATATACACCTCTTGGGCACCTTCTGTAGTCAGTCGAGAGGAAGCCGACGGGAAGACGCACTTCTATCTCTACTTCACCAATAGTGCCACAGGCATAGGCGTGCTTACTGCCACCTCGCCAACTGGTCCTTGGAGTGACCCGTTAGGTAAGGCACTGATTGATAGCAAAACAGCAGGTCTTGGTACAATCTCACAAATCATCGACCCGGGCGTGGCAATCAACGCAGAGGGCACCGAAGCCTATCTCACCTTTGGTGGTGGCGACGTGGTGGGCACCGACCTTCAACCAGGCAATGCACGTATTGTCAAACTTGGCGATGACATGATTTCTCTTGCCTGCGACATCAAGACCATCTCCGCACCTTGCCACTTCGAGGCGAATGAACTGAATTATATTGGCAGCAAGTGGGTTTACACCTACTGCACTCGTTGGAGCATTGCCAGCAATTGGTCTTCCTTCAGCAAAACGTTGAGTGCTCCTACCGCCTGCTCGATGGTTTACATGACTGCCACCGACCCGCTCGAAGACAACTGGTCTTATAAAGGCGAAGTGCTTCCCAACCCGGGACGCCTCAACTTCCCCTACGGCAATAACCATAGCCACCTCCAGAAGTTTGGCAATAACTACTATCTCTTCTACCATTCGCAGTGGCTTGAACGCCAACTCGGATTCAGCGGTGGTTATCGCAACCTCCACATGAACCGTGTCACGGTGGCTGAAGGCTCACCTCGAATTGCAGGCTTGACCGCCACCAATGCCACCCTCACAGGGGTCAACCAGTTGACGGCAGCACGCATCAATCCATACGAAGAGCAGCCGGGTGCCATGTCTGCCATTACGACTCCAGATTGGTGGCTCGTTCGAGGCGTGAATTTCGCTGCTGATGACAACGCTGCCCAAAGCCTTATTCTGAAAGTGAAGGGCACAGGCACACTTCAGGTATCTCTCTCCTCCCTTGAGGATGAGCCGATTGCGACAGCCGATTTCAGCACCACCGATGAACAAACCATCGCTGTGCCACTCACAACACCACAGGATGCATTCCAGCAGTACCTCTATTTTGTCTGGACAAAGAACACCGATGCCCAAGTCCTCTCTTGGCAGTTCTCCAACCAACCTGCTGATGTCGCATTGAGCATCCAGACGCCTCTCCTTTCAGATGTGGAATCTGCTCAGAGCAAAAATCCAACATTCTATTCACCAACAGGTGTCCGTCTTACCGCCCCGCAAAAGGGTCTGAACATCATCCAATACCCAACAGGACGGACCGCCAAAGTGCTGATTCGATAATCAGAGGCATCTCAATAGGTGTGAAGAGAGAATGAGGGTGTGTCAAAAAGCGTACTTTAACAACCTCTGAATCGACCACGTCGTGGTCGACCTGCCGACCACGTCGTCATCGGTTCGCCGACCACGACGTGGTCGATTTTGAGGTGCTGAGGATGTGGCTATTTGACACATCCTCATTCTTGTTTTTTGATGGCGTTTTTACGTTATTGTATATGAGTCTAATCAAACGAACGTAAAAACGATGAAAAAGAAAGAACCCCGTGGCGTGAACATGATACGCCCCTCATTCCCTTCAACCTTTCTGGCTTTTGCTTCTGTCGAATCAGCATTGATGAAGTCCCAACGACATTTTGGCATTGCTGCAAACTATACTTGTGCCACCCGCAGTTTTGGTCGGTTTTTGTCCTTGCAGGGCTGTGCCGATGTGCCATTCTCCCACATGACCCCTTGCTTGATGGCAAATTACGAGGCATGGCTTCTGTCGCATGGTGTTTGTCGCAACACCTCTTCGTGCTACATGCGTTCGCTCCATTCCATCTATAACAAGGCTGTACGTCAAGGCTTGGCAATGGGCAATCCTTTTGCAGAAGTCTATACAGGTGTGGCACGAACGAAGAAAAGGGCAGTGAGCAGAGAGGTCATCCGTCGCATCTACCACTTGGACATTCAGGGAGAATTGGTTCGCATGGGACGAGATGCCCACCGGAAGACCTTCGCTCATGTGGCTGCCGACATCCAGTTGACACGCGACCTCTTCATCTTCTGCTTCTGTGCACGAGGATTGACCTTTGTCGATGCGGCATATCTGAAAAGGCAAAATTTGGCAGGCAATCTTCTTCGCTACACGCGGCATAAGACAGGGCAGCACATGGAGGTGAAGATAGAGCCGATGATGTGGGAGATTCTCAATCGATACGCCTCAAACTCTCCTTTTCTCTTCCCCATTCTCCATGCCACCGATGCCCTGACAGCCTATCGTCAGTATCGCTCAGCCCTTCGATGCTACAACCGCAACCTGAAAGTTCTCTCCTCCATGCTGGGAGGCAATATCCAACTCACTTCTTATGTTTGTCGCCACTCGTGGGCAACTACCGCCTATCAGCAACAGGTGCCTCTCTCCGTCATCAGCCAAGCGATGGGACACGATTCCGAACTGACCACCCGCATCTACCTGAAGTCACTCGAAAACAGCACCATCGACAACGCCAACCATGCACTTCTGAAGTCAGTATTCTCATGAATTTGTCTATAGCCGTATGCCTGCTTTGCCTCTATGGGCGTAGGGGTAATGCCAATAGCCGTATGTCAGGTTGGTGGCTTCGGGCTCATTACCTTTGTGGTCTGCGGGTTCTTTGTTTTGTGGTCCGCGAGGTCTTTGTTTTGTCGTCTGAGAGGTATTCACTTTGCTGTATGCGAGGGCGTCATTTTGCCCTATGTTAGCGTTCGACATCAGAGGACATTCTATAAGGATGAAACAAGAGATTCCTGACACGTGTCGAAAGACACGTTACACATTATTATATATAGAAGAAACAAAAACTGTCCACTTCTACGGAAGAGGTGGACAGTTTGACGTTGCAAAGGTAGATATTTCTTTTATAATGGCAAAAGAAAAAAAGGAAAATGAAATGCTTTCTCTTAAAAATTGTTTCCTTAGTTGTGCTCTTGAGAAGAATCTAACATCTGCAAATGGCAGATTTGAACGGTTTGAAAGAAACTGTCCACCTCTTCCGTAGAAGTGGATGCTTTCATGGCAAAAATGTGATGAAAGCAGCGTGAAATAGCATGGCAGATATTCCTGAAAATAGTGCTTTCCACGAGACGACTGGCACCCCTTTGCGCCAATCGCTCGGCGGAGCCGTACCAGACCGCAAGTGGTTGGTGGCAATTGTCAAGAGGAATTATGAGGAAATCTGCCGGAAACGATTACAGGAAAAAGGTTATGATGCATACGTGGCGAGTCAGAAGACGACTCATGTCTATCCCAATCGCCATCGTCGTGAAGTGACACACCTCGTCATTGCTGGCGTTGTGTTCATCCGCCTCAATGAGACGGAACGGCTGCAAGTGCTGAAAGAAAATCCAACCATCCAGTATTTTCTCACCAACAAGGCGAGTCAGCCCAACATCTTCGGCAGACATCCCTTTGCCGTGATACCAGACCACCAGATGGAGCGACTTCAGTTCATGCTCTACCATGCCGAAGCCCCTGTCAACTTCACAGCCGAGCCCCTGCATCTGGGCGACCGTATCCGTGTGGCACGAGGGCAACTGGCGGGTCTTGAAGGCAGTGTGACACGTCATGGCAATGCCACCTATCTGGTCGTCACGCTTGACATCCTTGGCTCAGCCATGGTCAATATCGCCACAGAGGACTTAGAAAAAATCGCATAACGAACATTCCGCATGGCTTCTCTCCCTTAGTAGGAGAGATGTCCGCAAGGACAGAAAGGGTCTTGATTTGAATAAGAGTTGGTACATCGCTGTTGTCAATCGCAACACAGAAAAAGCCTGTCGTGAGAAACTGCAAAAACTCGGCTACGAGTCATACGTGGCATCGCGGACAGAATTGCACGATTGGAAATGCGGCAAAAGCAAAGATGTAGAGACTGTGGTCATTCCCGCAGTCCTCTTCATCCATGCCACCGAGGAGGAACGTCGATTCATCGTCAACTTCCCCTTCATCCACCGTTTCCTCACCAACAAGTCGCAATCCCGCAGTCGCGTTGGCACCTCCAACCATCCCTTTGCCACCCTCTCCGACATCGAGATGGCGAACCTCCAACGCTCCCTTGCCACCACCGACCTCTCCTACATGCAGGAACTCCCACCCACCATGCTCCCCCTCCATCTTTCCCAGATGACCCGCATTGGTGCCTAACCCCTCCTCCCTCGCTTCCTTTCCTCGCCCCCCTCATCCACCGCTCACCACCACATCTTCTCGCTCCCCTTCACCACCATGTTTTCTTGCCCTACAGCATCAATTTATTTAGCGTTGGGACACAATTCAATTTAGCGTTGGGACACAATTCAATTTAGCATTGGGACAAAAAGCAATTTAGCGTTGGGACAAAAATATGTAATAACGCTAAATTGGGATTTATATCAAAGCCAAATTCTTTTTTATATAAAGGCTAAAACATTCTTTGTTAAAATGCTAAAGAAGTCAAAGATGATGGGCGTCTTGTTGTTGAGGCAAATAGCCTCAGTTGTTAGAAGTATTGCAATTGTCACATCCCTTTCATACTCTCCCCTAAACAGGGGAGTTGGAGGGGTCTTTACATCGGGTGCGGTGGTCACATCTCTCATCTTCGGTTCAATAGTGTGACCACCAATCCCGCTCCTTCATAAAGCAATGTTTTTTTATTATCCAACAATAGATATTTCTTCGTCTATTCATAGCGTTTTATCCCCTCTCCCCTAAACAGGGGAGTTGGAGGGGCCTTTAAATAGGGCCAACGATACTGCATCTTTTCTTATGCAACTATTTTTCCCTAAGGTGCAAGTCTGCGGCTTTTTTATTTTATTTATCAAATAGAGAATTATAGCAGGATGAACAGAGATATCATAACTGTAACATCGCCGCTGCTGCCCAGTCTGGAAGATTTCAACGAATATCTCCGTAAGATATGGGACAGCAAGTGGATTACCAACAACGGATGTTTTCACCAGCAGTTGGAGGCCGCCTTGGCTGAATATCTGAAAGTTCCATACGTCAGTCTTTTCACCAACGGAACCCTTCCGCTGATTACGGCACTGCAGGCACTGCGTATTTCGGGTGAAGTGATTACCACTCCTTATTCGTTTGTTGCGACCACCCATGCCCTGTGGTGGAACGGCATCAAACCGGTCTTCGTAGATATAGACTGGAAGACCGGATGTATTGACCCAAATAAGATCGAGGCAGCCATCACCCCGAAGTCTACAGCCATCATGCCTGTGCATGTCTATGGGAAGCCCTGCGATGTGGATGCCATACAGACGATAGCAGACAAATATGGGCTGAAGGTTATCTATGATGCCGCCCATGCCTTTGGTGTGGAGGTGAATGGCAAGAGCATCCTGAATGCGGGAGACATGTCCACGCTGTCATTCCATGCCACCAAGGTGTACAATACGATAGAGGGCGGTGCGATGGTGATGCACGACGAGAAGACGAAGAAACGCATTGACTATCTGAAAAACTTTGGTTTCGCAGGAGAGACGGAAGTGGTCGCTCCTGGCATTAACTCCAAGATGGACGAGATGCGTTCAGCATACGGCTTGCTGAATTTGAAGCAGGTGGATGCCGCGATCGAAGCACGCCATCAGGTTGCCATCAAGTATCGTGAAGCCCTGAGAGATGTTGAAGGCATCGAGTTTTGGGATGACCTCCCCGGAGTGAAGCACAATTATAGTTATTTCCCTATTTTCGTACATGCAGAGCAGTACGGCATGACTCGTGATGAACTCTACTTCAAGATGCGTGAACAGGAAGTCCTCGGGCGTCGCTACTTCTATCCGCTCATTAGCGACTTCACTACCTATAGAGGCTTGTCGAGTGCGACAAGAGAGAACCTGCCGGTGGCGACGAAGATGGCGGAAGAAGTGATTTGCCTGCCGATGCATCATGCATTGTCAGAAGAAGATGTTACACGAATCATAAACTGCATCATCAGAAAATGAAACAGAAGAGACTGATGCTTCTTGGAGGCATAAGATATCTGCTTCCTGTCATCATGGCGGCTCATGAACAGGGTTATTACGTCATTACTGCGGACTATGTCCCTGACAATATTGCCCACAAATATAGCGATGAATATGTGAATGTCAGCATCGTGGACAAAGAGGCGGTCCTGAAGGTTGCACGAGAAAAAGAAATAGATGGCATCATGTCATTCGGCGTTGATCCCGGAGTGGTTGCTGCTTCCTATGTTCAGAATCAGATGGGACTGCCGTCCTTTGGTCCTTTTGAATCCGTGGAGATTCTGCAGAACAAGGACAAATTCCGTCAGTTCCTTGCAGAGCATGGTTTCAACGTTCCTTTGGCAAAAGGTTTTGGCAGCATTGAGGCAGCCATGGCAGAACGTTACTGGTATCCTTGGCCTGTCATTGTAAAGCCAACGGATTCCGCAGGCAGCAAAGGTGTCACCCGCGTAGATTCAGTGGAAAATCTTCGCCCCGCATTGGAATATGCGATGGAACATTCTATTTCTGGGCACATTATTGTAGAGGAGTTCATAGAAAAGGCGGGGTGTTCTTCGGATACTGACAGCATGTCTATTGATGGTCAATTGGCATTCATCAGTTTCAATGCCCAGCGTTTCGATGCGAATGCAGCCAACCCATATACACCATCTGCCTATTCATGGCCATCGACTTTCACTAAAGAGCAGGAAGAATACCTGGCATCAGAGATACAACGCCTCATCACATTGTTGGGATTGAAAACAGTCGTTTACAACATTGAGGTGCGTGTCGGCACAAATGGCAAACCCTACATTATGGAATTAACCCCACGGGGTGGGGGAAACCGACTTTGCGAGATGCTCCGTTACGCGACTGGAGTTGATATGATAACAGCCATTACCCGTGCAATGGTGGGCGATTCTATTGATGGAATCGAACAAAAGCCGTATAATGGTCATTGGGCAGAGATTATTCTCCATGCGGACAGGGATGGCTTTTTTGACCATCTTGAAATCAGCAAAGCACTTCCTGCCGAGATTGTTGAGGAAGACCTGTGGGTCAAGAAGGGCGACCATGTGGATTCATTTGAGGGCGCTAATAATGCTATTGGTACATTAGTCCTCCGATTTGAAACGCCGGCGGAACTTGAGCGGGCAATCACCAATCAAACAGAATGGCTGAAAATCGTTGTGAATTGATGGATGCAATCGGTGGATACTTTTCTCTGGAACTCCCTATGCATGAAGAGTTTCACAAGAATGCAATTAAACTAAATACTGGGAGAATTTGTCTAGAGTACATCTTGCGATGCCGAAAGTACAAGAAGGTCTATATCCCATATTATACTTGCGAGGTTATCCTTGAACCTTTCAAAAAGTTGGGCATAGAGTACTCTTTCTATCATATCAACATCGATTTTGAAATAGTCGAGGATACATGTCTTAACTCCCATGAAGCAATCCTGTACACAAACTACTGGGGACTTAATCAGCACAATGTCATTAAATATTCGGAGCGATATGGACGACAACTGATTATAGACAACACTCAGGCATTTTATGCAAAACCAATAGAAGGGATAGACACATTTTATACTTGTCGTAAGTTCTTTGGTGTTCCAGATGGGGCATATCTCTATACGGATGCCAAGTTGGGCCTTGAAATAGAGCAAGATGTCTCGTATGAACGGGTGACGCATCTTCTCAAGCGGATAGATCTTGGTGCTGAAGCCGGTTTCATGGATTTCAGAAAAGCGGACGATGCTCTGGACAATCAGCCGATGCTGCGTATGTCAAGACTGACAGAACGGATGATGCAGGCAATTGATTACGGATTTGTTGCAAGGCGTAGAAAAGATAATTTTATGCAATTGCATGGATTATTGAAAGATGGGAATCTGCTTCATCTGCAATATGATGAGGAAGCCGTTCCTATGGTATATCCATATCTGATGGACAAAGAAGGTCTTCGGGAGTCTTTGATTCGAAATAAGATATTTGTGGCAAGATATTGGCCCAATGTTGATGAATGGGCTGGAGGACAAGCGGAAGAGACAACGTTGGCGAAACAATTGATACCTCTACCCGTTGACCAGCGATATGGAGAAGTGGAAATGGAATGTATAATAAATAAAATAAAGGAATTTGTATGAAGAAGAGAATTTTGATTTTTGGTGCGACAGGCAATGTTGGCTCATACCTATTTAAATATGCGACAGAATATTTTGATAAAAGCGAATATGAAATCATCGCATCAGGGCGGAGAAAAACAGATTTCTTCTCAAAGAGGGGATACGAATATTATTCTGTAGATTTAACAAAACAAGAAGAATTAGCCCAGTTACCTTCCGAAAATGTGTATGCAGTGATGCTGTTAGCTTCAGAAATTCCATCATATATGGCAGATTACGATGCAAAGAAATATCTGGACTCTATCGTTATTGGAGGATATAATGTGCTGGAATACTGTAGAAAGAATCATGTTGACAGGTTATTGTATACACAAACCGTTTTTGACATTTCACTTTATCCCCATGAGTTGCTCTCTCCTGATTTAAAGCCAAACTTTAGTTATACAGGAGATCATGCTATGTATGTGATAGCCAAAAATACAATGCTTGAAATGATGGAGCATTATTGGCAGGAGTATGGTCTGAAGAAATTTGTATTTAGATTGCCTACTATATACAGTTATAGTCCATATCCATATTATTTCCCCAAAGGAATTAAGACCAAGCGGCCTGTATACACAATGATAGAAAAGGCAATGAATAGTGAACCTCTTGAAATTTATGGTGACGGGACTTATGCAAAGGATATGGTTCATGTTTATGATTTTAGTCAGGAATTATGTAAAGCTGTAGAAGCCAAGGTTAATGGTGGTATATATAATATCGGGACAGGTGTTCCCGTAACAATAGAGGAACAGATTCATACGATTGTTGAGGTGTTTTCTCCTAAAAACAAACCGTCTGAAATTATCTATCGTAAAGACAAAACCTGTGGTGGCGGTTTCCTAATGGATATTTCAAATGCTAAAAAGGATTTTGGATATGAACCGCAGTACGATTGTCGTGCTCTCTTTGAAGATTACAAGAAAGAAATGGAAATCAAGAGATTTGCAGAACTTCGATTAAAATAAGTGGCCGATTCATTAAAACATAAAACCGTAAAGGGAGCCTTTTGGAGTTTTGCGGAGCGTTTTACTGCACAAGGAATCCATTTTTTGGTGATGATTATCATTGCTCGAATATTGTCACCCAAAGAATTTGGACTTATAGGCATGCTTGCTATTTTTATGGCAGTGGCCCAGTCGCTAATTGACAGCGGTTTCTCTCAGGCTCTTATTAGGAAGTTGGATAGGACGGAGGAGGATAAGAACACTGTTTTTTATTTCAATATTGTCGTTAGTTTCATCCTGTACCTTCTGTTTTATTCAATTTCTCCATTGGTGGCAAATTTTTACAATGAGCCACAATTGACGGCAGTGATGAAAGTTGTCTGTCTTGTTGTTGTTATCGATTCCTTTGCTGTAGTACAGCGTGCATTATATACGATTAAAATAGATTTCAAAACACAGACAAAAACAACGCTCATTGCAGCCATTGCTTCAGGGGCTGTAGGCATTTATTTCGCTTACACAGGTTATGGGGTATGGGCGTTGGTATATCAGCAACTTGTAAGTTCATGCGTAACTGTAATTTTCTTGTGGGTCTATTCTGGTTGGTATCCCAAACTTATGTATTCCTGGCATTCGTTCAAGGGACTTTTTGGCTTTGGATCGAAATTAATGATTAGCGGATTGCTTGACACACTATATAGGAATGTATATCAATTGATTATAGGCAAAGCCTTTTCTGCTGAAAGTTTGGGATATTACACAAACTCCCATAAGTTTTCAGACTTTCCGTCATCAAATTTGACGACGGTTTTACAACGTGTTACATATCCAGTTTTGTGTACAATGCAGAATGAGGATGAGCGTTTAGCACAGACTTACAGGAAGTTTCTTCGTTTGTCGGCTTTTGTTATATTCCCATTGATGTGTGGCTTGTCGGCATTGGCTCACCCTCTAATAGATACGGTGTTAGGTGAGAAATGGCATTATGCGGCAGTGTTGTTGGTACCTCTTTGTTTTCAAATGATGTGGTATCCAATCCATTCAATTAATCTGAATCTTCTTCAAGTGAAGGGACGTTCAGATTTATTCTTGCGGCTTGAAATAATAAAGAAAGTAATAGGCGTTTCAATTCTTTTTGTTAGTTTGCCTTTTGGCTTATTGGCGATGTGTTACGCAGGGATTCTAAGTTCTTTGATGAGTTTGGCAATTAATACCTACTATACGGGAAAACTGATAAACGCGGGGTTGCTTGTACAGATGAAAGATATTCTGACATCACTTCTGCTTTCTCTAATGATGTTTGTGATAGTATTTGGCATAAGTTCTATTCTGAAGGAGAATGTTGTAAAACTATTGGTTGGAATTCCTACAGGAATCATCTTCTTTGTTTCTATGGCATTGATATTTAGGATGAAAGAACTTTATTACATTAAAGAATTGATACGAAACTAATATGGAAAGTAAAAATGATATTCTTGTTAGTGTCTGTTCAATCACATACAATCAGGCACCTTATATTCGCCAGTGCATAGATGGCATCTTGATGCAAAAGACAAATTTTAAGTACGAGGTGATAATTCATGATGATTGTTCTACGGATGGTACAACGGAAATCATTCGTGAATACGCTGAAAAGTATCCAGATTTGATTGTGCCGATATTTCAATCTGTAAATCAATACCAGAACGGGAATAGAAGTATTATGGCAACCTTTGTCTATCCAAAAGCGAGAGGGAAATATATTGCGATATGTGAAGGCGATGACTATTGGACTGACCCGTTGAAATTGCAGAAACAGGTGGATTTTCTAGAGGAACATCCTGATTATGGGATGTGTTATACGAAGACATATAAGTTGTATAACAATAAGATTACAGGTGTATGGGGGGACGAGGATTGTTCTTTTTATGGGTTGTTGAATTATAAGATAATACCAACTTTGTCAAGAGTAGAGAGACGTTCTGTTTATGATAGATACATTGCGGAAATAAAACCACAAACGCACAATTGGCTTATGGGAGATTTCCCTGCTCTTCTTTTTTATTCTCTTGAATCTAAAATTCATATGATTAATGAAGTTACAGGTGTATATAGAGTATTAGACAGTAGTGCTTCGCATAGTAAGGATATGAATAAGTTAATTAGATTTTATGATAGTGCAGATGATATAAGAATATTTTTTCTCAATAAGTATATAAAGAATGATCAAGAAAGGGCAAACCTGTTGAAACAAATAAAGAAAAACGGAATTCAATATAAAATCAGTTTATATGTACAACACAATGATTTTGAAAAAGCAAGAGGATTGTATCATGAAGCCAATATCTATTTGGAAAGAACAAAAAGAATGGAATATGGTATAGCAGTTTGTTCCCCAATTTTATTTAGCATATATAGAAAGGTGAAAAAGATAAAGACTCTTTTTGCAAGTAATTAGAATTAAGTGACTAGAATTAAGTGACGAAAGATTGTATTAGTTAATAATAGGATTAGAATAAAATAAACTTATTTGGCGGAGTATTTTAAAAGGGAGATGTGAGGTGATTTTTATGGTACAGAAATTTGTTCGGTATATTGAGGGGTGGAGAAATCGTAAATTGATTGCCCAACATGCTATTATTGGAAAAGGGACTATGAATCGTGATATAAAGATACGATTAGATAATCCCCAAGAAAAAAGAACTTATTTGAAAATAGGAACAAATTGTATAGTTTCTGGCACATTCATTTTTGAATCACCCCAAGGATATGTTACCATTGGTAATCATTCATATATCGGGGGGGGGATTTTTATCTGTCGATCTTCAATTAATATAGGCAATAATGTTACCATTGCATGGGGCGGAACAATTTATGACCATGACTCGCATTCTTTGGACTACATGAAACGCAGACAAGATATAGATGACGAACTGAATGACATTCGAAGTGGTCGCAACTTCATTGCTAATAAGGATTGGAGTTGTGTTAATAGTAAACCGATTAAGATATGTGATGATGCTTGGATTGGTATGAATGTTTTCATTTTGAAAGGCGTGACAGTTGGTGAAGGTGCGATTGTGGGGGCAGGAAGTGTGGTTACGAAAGATGTTCCAGCATGGACGGTCGTGGCTGGTAATCCTGCAAGAGTAGTGAAAACACTAAAAATAAACTCTTCAAAAATATGAAAATATTAGTTGTTGGCTCCAAAGGGTTCATTGGGAGTCATTGTGTGGAATACTTCTCTAAAGACAATGAAGTATGGGGGTGTGATGTGGTATTAGATTACAACACTCCTAAATATGTAGCAATCGACTCTGTTGATAGCGATTTTCTGGAAATTTTCCAACAAAGTTCATTTGATGTGTGCATCAATTGCTCGGGAGCAGCAAATGTTCCATTTTCCTTACAGAAGCCGTTTAATGACTTTAAACTTAATACACTTAATGTGTTTAAGTTGTTGGAAGCCATTCGGCTATATGCACCGACATGTAAATTCATTACCATGTCTAGTGCTGCTGTGTATGGTAATCCTGAATATCTTCCTATCACTGAGGGACAGAAATGTAAGCCC
This sequence comes from Bacteroidaceae bacterium, assembly GCA_017483605.1. Taxonomy (GTDB): domain Bacteria; phylum Bacteroidota; class Bacteroidia; order Bacteroidales; family Bacteroidaceae; genus Minthosoma. Next base: position 48,124 of record JAFUWG010000001.1, read on the forward strand.
GTCTCGCCTTATGGATTCCACAAAGTGATGGCTGAGATGATATGCGAGGAATATAGCAGATTTTGGGGGATGAAAACATGTTGTTTACGAATATTCTCGGCATACGGCCCTCGGCTGAAGAAGCAACTCTTTTGGGATTTATGTCATAAAATAAAGGAACAAGAAGAACCAACTCTTTGGGGTACTGGTCGTGAAAGCCGAGATTTTATTTATATCAGCGATATCATAAAGATTGTAGATTTGGCTATAAATCATTCAATGTTTGATGGTGAGGTTGTAAATGTAGCTAATGGAAAACAGATAACGATTGCAGAGGTTGCAGAAACTGTTCGTCAAACCTACGGAACTGATAAAATCATTCGTTTTAACGGTGAGACACGTGAGGGCGATCCGATAAATTGGGAGGCGGATATAGAAACAATAAAAAAATGGGGATATGTAAAAACCGTAGATTTAGACGAAGGTGTTAAAAACTATATTAATTGGATAAACAAATTGTAAAAACTCATGTATATGGAAGGGCGAGTACGCATTGGAATCTATTATAAGTGGGACAAATCATGGATGGGAGGATTTTATTACATTCAAAATTTGTTGGTGTCTCTTAATTTCCTAAATGATGAAGAAAAACCAATGATAGATTTTTATTGTCGGGAATTTGATATTTTTGAAAAGATGTCAAAATTTTCGTCATATCCGTATTTAATTTACAATGAGGTTAAAGAATCTTTTTTATACAGAGGTATTAAAAAGTTTATTCGTTATATCAATGAAGATTTGGCATATCGGATTCCAACCATAAAATTCAGAAAGGATGACTTATTTGTTTATCCTTATGAAATGTCAACAAATATTCCATGTGTAAGCTGGAAACCTGACTTCCAAGAAAAATATCTTCCTGAATATTTCTCGAAAAAGGAAGTGAAATATCGAGATTTTTCCATCATATATTCAAGCAAACATAATGTTCCAATTGTTTTTAGCAGTTTTGATAGTCTAAATGACTATAAGAAGTTTTATCCTCATTTCAATAATAAAATATTTGTCTTACACTTTGGTGTCAATATTCCAGATTTTTCAAATGTGAGAATCGAAGAACTATATAAACGCTATGAAATTTCTTCTCCATATTTGTTGTGTGCAAATCAGTTTTGGAAACACAAAAATCATCTGTTCCTATTTCGTGCCTTTAAAAAAGCACTCGATGCAGGATTGAAAATGCAACTTATATGTACAGGCGCATTTTCTGATTATCGAAACACTCAATACATAAAGGATATTAAAGACTATATCAAGACTTTCCATTTAGAAAACAAAATAAAGTTTCTCGGATTGATAGAAAAAACGGAGTTATTATGTTTAATGAGTAATTCTTATGCTATAGTGCAGCCTTCATTGTTCGAAGGATGGAATACAACTGTGGAAGAATGTAAAGCCTTGAATAAATTTGTATTTTTGTCCAATATAAATGTGCATAAAGAACAAATGAGTCAGAATGTCTGTTTTTTTGACCCGCATAATGAATCTGATTTGGTGGAAAAACTACTCCATGTCTCACCAATTGTTAAACCTTGCGATTATTCTACTTCTATGAAGGATTTTGGAAAAAGTTTCATGGCTATAATTAGATATATGAAACAAGACAATCTTGCTATATGAAAATAGTTTTCACTATTAGAATAGAATAATTCTTTCTGTATGATTGTTTTTCAATACATCGTATTGTTTTTGGCAATGCTTTTTATTTTATATTTATCGGGGCGTAAACTCAGATATAAATATAAAATCTTATCGCCAGCAGGTATTACAGCAATTTTTGTGTATACTCTGAATGAAGGACTGAGATATGGAAGAGGAATGGATTACAATTTGTATGCGATGAATTATGAAGATTTGGCTGCAGGAAAAGAATCCAGATGGGATATGAGTTTTTTATATATTGCCAAATTTTTGATAAATTTTGATATTCCATGGCAGGGTTATGTTTTATTAATGAGTTTTATGTTTATTTTTGCAACCCTTTGTTTGTTGCGAAACTATCAAGAACTTTGCCCTTGGGCTTTACCGCTTTTCGTAATGTTTTCAATACATGAGGTCGAAAATATGGTGAGATGGTACATGGGATTTTCTTTTGTTTTAATCGGACTTTCATTTATGATAGACGGGAAAAAGAAAGGACTGATATACTTTCTTCTATATAGCATTTTTGCTTGTACTTTTCATGTCGCATTAGCCCCTGTGCCTATTATCTTATATTTAGTAACGTTGAAAAAAACTCCCTTTTTTTCTCCGTTTATCACAATCCTTCTTTTTTTTGCAATATCTTTCTCGTTCCAATCAAAGTTCATGCTGAAATTCGTTGAATTTGCGAATGTGCTATCACTTGTTTCCGAGCGATTTGAGAATTATGGAAATGATGCTGAATTTTGGCTTACAGGAGGATTCGCAGGAGAAGGTGGTTTTTCTGTTTTGCCAGATATACAAGAGTTATTGATCTTAGGTTGCATGGTCATTTGGGGGTATAGAACAATCTCTGTTGCAGGGAAAAAATATCTATATGCTTATAATCTGTTTATTATTGGTTTATTACTACACCCTATAGCAAGGCAGATAGAATTGGTCGGAAGATTTGCTCAACCCTTTTATTTTTTCCGTGGCATCGTATTAGCAGGTATTATATATTATATTTACCAGAAAAAGACTCTTGTTGTTAAACCTGTATTCTTGACCTTGTCCTTGTTGATTTTTCTTAATATGGGACGACGATATATTGCCGCTCCCATCAAGAGCGTTCCAGATCATTATCTATATATATGGGATAGTGATGGAAAATCTTATGAAAGCATGTATGAGTCTTGGCTGTTTGATATTAAAAATATCCAAAAATAGATAAGTTAATAAACAATAAATATATTCCAATTATTTGGAAAGCAGCATAGAAGTTATATATTAAAAACGATGTATTATGGGTAATCCATTAGTAACAATAATCATAGCATCATATAATTCAGGGAAGACAATACGAAGAGCACTGGATAGTGTGGAGACTCAGACTTTGCAAGATTGGGAGTGTTTGATTGTTGATGGTGCATCAAAAGATGACACTATTGATATTGTGAAAGAATTCGCTGCTCAAGATGCTCGCTTCAGATATATATCAGAACCAGATAAAGGGATCTATGATGCCTTTAATAAAGGATGGAAAAATGCAAGAGGTGAATGGATTTATTATCTTGGAAGTGATGATTGGCTTGAGCCAAAAGGATTGCAGGGATTAGCAAATGAGGCAGAGAGGAAATTTGCTATTATTAGTGGTGACACAAATTTGATTCGGACAGATGGAAGCGTTCGAATTCTGCTATCTGGAATGCCTAATCTGGGCTGTCATCAGGGCATGATTATGCAAAGATGTATAATGGAAGAGATGGGCGGTTTTGATATGAAATATAAAATAATTGCTGATTACGATTTGATTGTGAGGATTTTGAATCGGGATAAAGGAATGAAGATTGTACATGTTGTGGTCGCAAATTTTCAAGTAGGGGGCACATCTCAATCGCTCAGCAATATTCTAACATATTCAAAAGAACGCTATGAGATAAATAAAAAATTTGGGATGCTAAAGCATCCTTTAATTTCTACGGTTAAGACCGTTCTTAAAAAATATGGCTCAGTTTTAATTAGAAACGTTATAGGTCGCATAAAATAACTTATGAATATAGCAGTAGTCATCGCGGGTGGTTCTGGCCACCGCATGGGACAAGATATTCCCAAGCAGTTTATCAATGTGTATGACAAGCCTGTCATTATTTACACATTGGAGGGTTTTCAGCGTCATCCTCAAGTGGACGCCATAGAGGTGGTGTGCATTGACGGATGGCATGACGTTTTGTGGGCATACGCTCACCAGTTCAATATTACAAAACTGAAGTGGGTTGTCAGCGGAGGCAATACAGGACAGGAAAGTATCCGCAACGGTGTGTTTAATTTGGAAGGAAAGGTTGCGGATGATGACGTGGTTATTATCCATGATGGCATACGTCCGCTGGTGGATGAGTCGGTGTTGACTGACGTGATATTGAAAGCACAGAAATATGGAAATGCCGTCACGTCACTTCCTTATAATGAACAGATTTTTGTGGTCAATACGGAAGATGAAAGCACGACCAAGCAATATATTCCTCGTGAGACGCTCCGTAGAGTCTCGACACCACAGGCGTATAAATTCGGGAGATTGGATTGGGCGTACCATGAAGCCTATGAGAAAGAAATCGGCATCTATGGCTCTGCCTATACGAATACGATGATGGTGGAACTGGGTGAGACGCTGCATTTTGCGGCCGGTTCTGACAAGAACATCAAGTTAACTACAAAGGATGATTTGGAGATGTTCAAGGGGTATTTGAAAAAGGATAAAGACAATTGGCTGAAATAATGAAAATAATAGAAAACGATTTATATCAGGAGGACATTCGGAATGTTGCAGGGCTGCCTCTCCCCTGGGAGAAGTTGAGAAACGGTTCTTTGTTGGTTTCTGGAGCCACAGGATTTATGGGGAGTTTCCTCGTGGATGTCATTATGTACCAAAATCAAGAGAACGGCCTGAATTGTAAAGTGTATGCTCTTGGCCGTAATAAGGATAAGGCTAAGGCTCGATTTGGGTATTGTTATGATTCGCCTTTGTTTCAGTTTATCCCATACGATATTAATCTTCCATTTGAAAGAGAAGACATTGGGCGTGTGGATTATGTGCTGCATTTGGCGAGTAACACTCATCCGGTGGCATACGCTACGGATCCTATCGGGACAATAACGACCAATATCATCGGTACACAAAACATGTTGGAGTTCGCTCATAAACATCATACGATACGCTGTGCTTTTGCCTCGTCCAATGAAATATATGGGGAGAACAGAGGAGATGTGGAGAAATTTGATGAAACATATTGTGGTTATATTGATTGTAACACAATGCGGGCGGGATACCCGGAAAGCAAACGGTGTGGGGAGGCTTTATGCCAAGCCTACATCAAGCAAAAGGAGATGGATATTGTCATTCCTCGCTTGACTCGCTCGTATGGGCCGACCATGCTGACAAGTGATACGAAGGCGATATCGCAGTTTATCCGTAAGGCAATCAATGGGGAGAATATCGTGCTAAAGAGTGACGGGACTCAATACTATTCCTATACATACGTGGCAGATGCGGTATCTGGTTTATTGTATGTCCTCTTGATGGGAAAGAAGGGGGAAGCGTATAACATTGCGGATGATGCATCGGACATCATGCTGAAGGATTTGGCACATATTATTGCGACATCAGTAGGTAAAGAGGTCGTGTTTGAAATCCCAGACAGTGTGGAGTCTGCGGGATATAGCAAGGCGACAAAAGCGAGGTTGAAAAGTGAAAAGTTGCAGTCTTTGGGATGGAAAGCGGTGTACAATATAGAAGAAGGAATAAAGAGAACGATTAGTATTTTGCAAGAAAGATGAAAGAGAAATATGAGCATCTGAACGAGTTGCAACGTGCAGGTCTAAATATATTGAAGGAAATCATAAAGATTTGTGACAGGCATAATCTTAAGTATTATATTTATGGTGGTACACTTTTAGGAGCGATACGCCATAAGGGATTTATACCTTGGGATGATGACGTGGATATTGCCATGCCACGTAAAGACTTTGAGAGGCTAAAGCAATATCAAGAGGAATTTCCTGACTATATGTTCTTGGATACGATACAAAGGGAAGGACATCAATGGACTGCGGCACATGTGGTCGACAAAAGATTGAAATTGGAAGTTGGCAAAGGACAGAAACACGCCGAAATGTTTGTTTGGGTTGATATTTTGATTATAGATGGAGCTCCTAATCCTAAAACGCTCAAATTCAGACTGTTTGGTGTAATATATTTGACGGCACGATTATTATACAAGTTCTCAAATTTCAGTAATGAGGTGGATTTGGAAAAAGAGCGTTCTGGAATAGAATCCCTTTTCATTAAGTTTGCGAAATTCACTCATGTAGAAAGAATTGTCAGCCAACATAAAGCCGGGTGTTTTTTTGATTGGATTTGTCGCAGGTACGATTTGGATAAATGCGAATATGGTGCTACGTTAGGAGGCCCGCAGAAGATGGAGGAAACACAACCCAAATCATGGTTCGGAGAAGGGCGTGAGTTGTTGTTCGAGGATATTAAGGTTAATGGAATGGCTGGTACAGAAAACTTCCTCGTCAAATTCTATGGTCCGAACTATATGACCCCGCCTCCAGTAGACAAGAGAAATCAACACAATGTGAAGATTGTTCAAGCATAATGAGAATTGTGCAACTCAATTAAATCTTTATTATGTCAGAAAATCGACTGAGTGTTTCTATCGTCACATACAATACAGATACAGCAGAACTGAGGACTTGCCTTCTGTCACTTCATGCGAAAAAAGTGGGGTGGGTATATGTTATAGACAACTCACGGAAGGAGTATCTTGCTGATTTCTGCCAAGAGTTTGAAAATGTAGAATATATTCCGAGTGAAAATGTCGGCTATGGAGCGGCACATAATGTCGCAATCCGAAAAGCAATACAAAGTAAAAAGAGTAAATACCATTTGGTCCTAAATAGCGATGTGTATTTCGAACCTGTGATTTTGGACCAATTGATTGCTTATATGGACGGGCATGAGGATACAGCACAAATACAGCCTTATATTGTTTATCCGAATGGGGATTTGCAGTATACAGTGAGGCTACTTCCTTCCCCTGCTAATCTCATTTTTAGAAGATTCCTTCCCCGCAAAGTAGGCAAAAAAATGGATGAACGCTATACCTTGAAGTTTTGGGACCATAAGACACCTGCCAATGTTGCTTATCATCAAGGTTCATTTATGTTTTTCAGGATAGAGGCATTCAAAAAGGTGGGTCTTTTTGACGAGCGTTTCTTCATGTACCCAGAGGACATTGATATCACAAGGCGGATGCATAAGTATTACAAGACGTTATACTGGCCAGAGGTTTCTATCGTCCATGCTCATCGTGCCGCTTCCTACAAAAATAAAAAAATGTTGAAAATCCATATGGTGAACATGATTAAATATTTCAACAAATGGGGATGGATATTCGATAAGGAACGTAAAGAGTGGAACAAGCAGTTGTTGGAAGAATTAGGCTATCAAAAGAATATATGAATTACATCATTACTGGCGGGACAGGCTTCATCGGGACGCATCTGACAAATCTTATAAAGGAAGTGCATCCAGATGCCAAGGTGTGGAATCTGGATATTGTCACGCCGGGGACACCGAACCCCGCTGTGAAGAATTATAAACCAGCAGTGAAGGAGGGAGAAGCGTTAAGTTCGACCTTTGTGCATTGCGATGTCCGACAGCCAATCGGTGAACTTCCGTTTACTCCGACGTCAGAGGATGTCATCTTCAACTTTGCGGCGGTGCATCGTACCCCGGGACATCCCGACCATGCGTATTTTGAGACGAACATTCGTGGGGCGGAGAACGTGTGTGCCTTTGCGGAAAAGTATGGCATCAAGAACATCGTGTTCACTTCTTCCATCGCTCCATACGGTGCGGCGGAGGAACTGAAGGAGGAGACGACCTTGCCCACGCCAAACACTCCCTACGGCATCTCGAAACTGGTGGCGGAGAAGATTCACCAGATATGGCAGAAGAGTGGAGAGAATCGAAAACTGACGATTGTTCGTCCTGGCGTGGTGTTCGGAAAGGGAGAGAACGGCAACTTCACGCGTCTGTACTGGGGCATCCGCAAGCATACGTTCGCCTATCCTGGCCGGAAGGACACGATTAAGGCTTGCGTGTATGTGAAAGAATTGGCACGGTTCATCCTCTGGAACGTTGAAGAAAGGACTTCACCGTTCGAGGTGTATAACTGCACGTTCGAGCCTGCATACACCATCGAGCAGATTGTGCAGACGATGAAGAAGGTGACGGGGCTGCATCAGGCGGTGCCATACGTGCCGAATGCGGTCATCATGCCCGCTGCTGTAGGGGCACAGATAATGGGCAGTCCTATGGGCATCTGTCCTGCACGTGTGAAGAAGTTGCAAATCTCCACCAATATCTGTGGCAAGAAGATGAAGGAGAGTGGCTATCGGTTCAAGTGGACTTTTGAGGAAGCGATTGAGGACTGGTTTGAGGATAATAGGAAATTGTATCTGCAATAGATGGTATCAAGAATGGAGGTGAAGCCTTATTGGGAATTCATACGCTTCTGCATAGATGCTCAACAGCCAGTTCCTGAATCCATAGAGAAGATGGATTGGGAAAAATTGTTCCTGTTCATGAAGCAGCAGGCGTTGACGGGTGTTGGCTTTCAAGGCATAGAGCGGCTGAAAGAAAACCATGTGGATGTGCCAAGGACTCTTTTGCTAAAGTGGTATGCCCTGAGCGAGAAAATCAAAGCCCGCAACATATACATGGACAAGTGCTGTGTAGAACTTGTAGGGCTTTTAGCCAAAGATGGTTTCAAGAGTTGTGTCCTGAAAGGGCAGGGCAATACGCTTTTCTACCCAGCCCCTTATGTGCGGTCATCTGGCGATATAGACATCTTTGTCATGAGCGATGAGGGGATGGGCATCAAAGAGCGTCGAAAAGCAGTTCTGCGATACGTGAGAAAACGTTTTCCGCAGACAAGGGTGCGTTACCAGCACATCGATTTTCCCGTCTTTAAGGATGTCGAAGTGGAAATGCACTTTATCCCGACAGCAAAGAATAATCCCGTTTACAATTATCGCATTCAGCAATGGGTGGAGAAACAGATGCCTCGACAATGTGCCAACGTCGTTGAATTGCCAGATGGCATGGGGCGTATTTCTGTACCAACGGATGAATTCAACCTCGTTTATCAGATGTCACACATGATGCACCATTTCTTTGATGAGGGCATCGGACTGAGGCAGATGATGGATTACTATTATCTTTTGCGAAAAGCAAACGATGAATTGATAATGGATAATGGACCATTGAGAATGACCTTAAAGTATCTGAACCTTTATCAGTTTGCAGGTGCCGTGATGTATGTGATGCGGGAGGTGTTTGGGCTGGAAGAGAAGATGATGATTGTGCCTGTTGATGAGAGGCGGGGAAAGACGTTGATGGATGAGATATTGAAGGGTGGAAACTTTGGAAAGCATTCAGGATTGACACAGCATAGCACAGGTGTGAAGTATTTTCTGAAGATACGGCGTAATATGCGGTTTGTGCGTGAATATCCAGCGGAGGCATTGTGTGAGCCGTGGTTCCGAACATGGCATTTCTTTTGGCGATTGTGGAATAAGTGAAAGAAGTAGTGCCAAGATAGTTTCTTGACATTATATTAAAAAGATAAAGGAGCCAGCCCTAAAAAAGGGTTGGCTCCTTCGGTCTCAGCATGAAAACTCTCATAAAGGAGTACATCCAGATTCTACATGTCTTGCATGGATAGCCCGATAAGATTCACTTTATAGCCACGGAGATTTTTCTTGATGTGCTCATATTTGGCTTCAAGTGCTTGAATGTTAATTTTGTTGGGATTACGCTTTACCTCGGCAATGGTTGCCTGATGGTCAAGTCGTTCCAGGGCAATCAGGTCAATTTCGTTCTCTCCCTGATTGTCCCACCAATGAGAGACTTCGGTGACACGGTCTCTCTCCCCATATAGTTGGCGGAAGTATTTCTCCAGAACAAAACCGCTGAATTGGGTGTATTCGCTGAGAATGCTTTCTTCCAGCAAGTCGAATTTGCCCAGTTCCACAAGCGTTCGATTTTTCTCAAAGAAGCGGAACCAGAACATCAGGAAGCAATCGTCAATGTAAAACCTGACCCCTTGGCTGTTGGGTTTTGCCCACATGGGACGACGTTTCTTGATGAGCGAGTATTCTGATTCCAGCGTGTCCAGATAACGACCGCAATTCTTTTCAATGATGCTGTCGATCTCTGCTTGACTCGTCATGCCAGAGGCAATGAGTTGAAGGATGCTGTAATAAATCTGAAACTTGCGTCCAAACTCTCCGACAAGCAGTTCTGTGCCTTCCTCAATGAAAATGCTGGAAGGGCGGCAGACATGATGAAGAATGTCGTGCCATGTTTTGCAGCCGTCGTCCATCAACTGGGCAACATATTTTGCCACTCCGCCAGTGACGGCATATAGCATCAAGAGGTCTTCGGGTGTGTATTCGGCATGATAATCGTGTAGAATCTGTTTCAAGACAGAAGTGGAGAAGGGCTTGAGGTCAATGCGGGCTGTCTTTCGCCCGAATAGAGGCTCTTTCCTGTCCTCGAAGATTTTCTTCATCATGTTGTAGATGCTGCCGCAAGCGATGAGGTGGATGTGGGCTTCCGCCTGATGTCTGTCCCACACTTCCTGAATGTCGCTGATAATGCCATCGCCTATCTCTTCCAGACGTTGGAATTCGTCAATGATCACGGTGACCTTCTCTTGCTTGCTATATGCCAAAATCTCTTCCAGCAATGCGGGGAAAGAGGAAACTTGGCCATGGATTTTTAAGCCGAGCACTTCCATTGTCTGCTTTTGGAACTCCGTACACTGAATCTGCTCCGCTTTCTTTCCGATGAAGAAATAGAGGTATTTTCGGCCTTGTAGTGCATGGGTCATCAGCGTGGTCTTTCCTGTGCGACGCCGCCCCATGAGAACTGTGAATTGAGCCGTTGAAAAGGATAAATCGTCGAGCCTTTGTAACTCTGAAATCTCTTCCTCTCTATCGTAAAACTTCATTTTTACAAATTTGTAAATTACAAAACATTTAATTTGCGGCAAAGATACAATTTTTCAAACATAAAACAAAGACTCGGCTCGTTTTTTTACAGGTTGGGCATCTTTTTCATTACGACAAGAGAATCTTTCTTCTTTCATCGCTCTATGCGGATTCGGAATCTGACTCTAAATTGTATGAACATTCTTAGATTTAAAGTGAGAGGTCCCCGAATCCAAGTTCAGGATTCGGGGACCTCTTGCTTTTTTGGTACCGGAAGCGGGGCTCGAACCCGCACGGGCGCAATGCCCAAGGGATTTTAAGTCCCTCGTGTCTACCATTCCACCATTCCGGCACGGTAGGGTTGTTCAAAAAAAGAAGTTCTGTGGGGAACTTCTTCGTCTCTTGGGAACTTCTTTTTCTGCTTAGTTGCGGGGGCAGGACTCGAACATGCGACCTCCAGGTTATGAGCCTGGCGAGCTACCAACTGCTCCACCCCGCGATATGATTTCTGCAATCAGATAGAACCTCTGTCGGTTTTTTCAATTGCGAGTGCAAAGGTAGTGCTTTTTCGGAAGATAGCCAAACTTTTTGTAGATTTTTTATGAAAAAATTGTGGGTGTGGGGATTTTTTCTTTACTTTGTGGCGAAATTCACCTAAATCCGTACCTGTCCTGATGAATGCTTCCCTGAAACGTATCTTTTTAATGTTCCTCTGTATCATGGCTGTTTCGGCGTGGTGTCGAGGTCAAGAATTGCGTTCGTCGCAGAATCCTGCCTATCCTGTTCATTGGGGGGTAGGGAGTGGCTTGCACTCTTCTACAGAACCAACAACGTGGATTGGAGGGCAGAGTATGACGCAACTGCATGACCAGCGTAGCGAAGGGCAGGCTTTGAAAGAGCCGATGATTCCATACGAGAATCTGGAGGCCAAGAAGAAGGCGGAAGCGGCTGCGGAGGCAAGAGGCGTGTCGGAGTCTTTGCCAATGGGCACTTTCTACGAGGCTGGCATTGCTTCCTATTATTCAGCACGGACACATGGCAAGATGATGGCTTCGGGCGAACGGTACGACCGTGAAGGCTTGTTCTGTGCTCACAAGACCCTGCCTTTTGGCACGAAAATTCGTGTGGTGAACAAGAAGAATGGCAAGGATGTTATTGTGGTGGTGAAAGACCGTGGACCTTTTGGCAAGGGGCGTGTGGTGGACCTCAGCAACAAGGCTGCCGCTGAGATTGGGATGCTCAGTGCCGGCGTTGTTCCATGCGAGTTGTGGATTGTGGAATAGTTGAGTGATGGTCAACTATTTCAATTCTTCTAATTTCATGGAGGCTTCTGTCCATTCGTCCTCTGCCTCAGCAAGTTGGTTTTTCAGTTCCCCGTATTTTGTGAAAAGAGCCGTGTCGCTTGCTCCCTCGGGGGTGGCAAGTTGGGTCTCGATGGCAGTAATTTGTTCTTCCAGATTTGTCACTTTCTGCTCTGCTGCTTCCACCGCTTTCTCCGCTTTCTTGATGAGTTTGTTGTGCTCCTTCTGTTCTGCATAGGAGAGGAGGGCTTGCGTCTTATTTGCCAAGTCTTTTGGGGTGGAAGTTAGAATATTGGATGATGCTTGCTGAGTTGCCGTAGCCGATGGACTTCCGTTGCTGCTCATGCTTCTGCCCAGTTGGCTTCGCTTTTTTCCGTCACGACTCGGCTGTTCATTAAGGCTTGATGCCCCTCGTTGCTCCGTCAGTTCGTTGAGGCTCTCGATTTGCTTTTTTTGCAAGAAGTCGTAGATGCCGCCAAGGTGTTCACGCACCTTCCCTCCGCCAAATTCATACACTTTGTTGACCAGCCCATCAAGGAAGTCGCGGTCGTGAGAAACGATGATGGCTGTGCCGTCGAAGTCTCGGATGGCTTGTTTCAGCACATCTTTCGACTGCATGTCCAAGTGGTTGGTCGGCTCGTCGAGAATGAGCAGGTTGACAGGTTCCAGCAACAGGCGTATCATGGCAAGTCGGCTGCGTTCACCACCCGATAGCACCTTCACGTACTTGTCCGACGCTTCGCCACCAAACATGAACGCACCCAATATGTCACGAATCTTCAAACGCATATCTCCCTTTGCCACACGGTCAATCGTGTCGAACACCGTAATGTCACCGTCCAGCAACTGTGCCTGGTTCTGGGCAAAATAACCAATCTGCACGTTATGCCCAATCTTCAGATTCCCATCAAACGGAATCTCTCCCATGATGCACTTTACCAGCGTCGATTTTCCTTCGCCATTATTGCCGACAAACGCCACCTTCTCCCCACGCTTGATGGTGAGGGTCACGTCCGAGAACACTTGGTGCTGTCCGTAACTTTTTGCCACCTCATCACAGATGATGGGGTAGTCGCCACTGCGGAGGCAAGGTGGAAACTTGAGGTGCAGCGACGATGTGTCCACTTCGTCAATCTCGATAGGCACGATTTTCTCCAGCATCTTGATGCGTGACTGCACCTGATTACTCTTTGTCGGTTTGTATCGGAAGGTCTCGATAAACTGCTTGATGTCCGCAATCTCCTTCTGCTGATTCTCGTAGGCACGATTCTGCTGTTCCCGTCGCTCGTCACGCAGTTTCACGTATTCGTCATACTTCACCTTGTAGTCGTTGATGCGATGACAGGTGATTTCGATGGTTCGGTTGGTCACGTTGTTGATGAACGCACGGTCGTGGCTCACCAGAATCACGGCATTGGCACGCTGGGCAAGGAACTGCTCCAGCCACTGAATGGAGCCAATGTCCAAGTGGTTGGTCGGCTCGTCGAGCAGCAGCAAGTCGGGTTTCTGCAACAGCAGTTTTGCCAACTCGATTCTCATTCGCCATCCGCCTGAGAACTCCGACGTGGGGCGGTCGAAGTCTGTTTGCTGAAATCCCAGACCTTGCAGTGTCCGCTCCAGTTCGGCATGATAGTTCGTTCCGCCCATCATCGTGAAGCGGTCGTTCTCGTGGGTGAACTTTTCGATGAGTGCCATGTACGCCTCGCTTTCGTAGTCCGTCCGTCGGGCAATCTCGTCGTTCATTTGGTTCAGCCGTTCCTGCATCTCGCTGATGTGGGCAAACGCCGTTTCTGCCTCCTCACGCACCGTTCGGCTGTCAGCCAGCACCATCACCTGTGGCAAGTAGCCGATGGTGATGTCTTTCTGTCGAGACACCGTTCCCTGTGTCGGTTCCTGCATCCCTGCAATGATTTTCAGCATGGTGCTCTTGCCCGCACCGTTCTTGCCCAACAGGGCGATGCGGTCTTTCGGGTTCACCACGAAACTGGCATCTACAAAGAGGGGAGTGGCAGAGAACTCCACCCCCAGTTTATCAATCGAAATCATGTATCTTTTGTCCTTTATTTTTCGTAAACCATCCGAACTGTACGGCTTGGGCGGGGCATCGATGATAGCACCTCAGGCAACCCGTGCAGTTTTCATGCTTCCACACCACGTGTCCGTCTTTGTCCGTCGTGATATTGTCCAGCGGACACCCTCTCACACAGCGTTTGCACTGGAAACAATTTTTGGTGGTGTGGAAATATTTGTCCGTCACCAGAAAGCGGTTGAAGAGTGGACGTAGCACGTATGTCTTCAGCCATGCCGCACCGCCTCTGCACACCTCGGTTGTGCGTTTCCGTTCGTTGATGTCTTTCGCAATCTGTGGCAGCCGCTCCAATGTCTCTCTCACCTTCCTTTCCGCCACCTCGTCCTTGTCCACATCAAAGCCCGGCAGACACACGTAGGTGTTGGGCATGTGGACTGAGAAGACCGCATCGAGCCTCCCGTTCAGCCGCTTTTTCAGCACCGTGTCGGCATACCCGATGTCGTCACCACACGTCATCACCGCATAGACATACTCCGCAGCCTCTATCTCTTGCAGATGCTCGCCGATATAATCTTCCACCACCTTCGGAATGCCCCACGCATACACGGGAAAGACCAGCCCGAACACCTCTTTCGAGTCCTCTGCTTTAGACAGTTCTTGGGAGCGTTGCCCCAAGAGTAATCCTTCCAATTCGTCAGCCACCCAACGGCTGTTGCCTGTTCCAGAAAAGCAATATACCATGTTTCAATCGTTGAATCTGAACACTCTGATGCCCGTATGCTTCGGTTGTTTCATCTCATACTCATAGAAAGTCTCTTTGCTCATCACGACCTTCTTGTACAGGCTCGAAGCGTGCAGCAGGTGCAGTTTGCCGCCCTGCCAGAAGGCGATGCCGATGTGGCGGGTGTCGAGTCCGTCGCTGTCGGTGAGCATTGCCACGATGTCGCCGTCCTTCACCATACTCAAGGGAGTTCCTGCATTCCACGACAAATCTTTCTTGAGGATGTAGCGAAACTGCTTCCCCTCGGTGGCTTGTTCATATTTCTTGATGATGGGCACGAAGTCGGGATGATTTTTCAGTTGCTTGTAGGATGAGGGATGGGCAGTCATGTAGTTGATGTGGACGGTTTGCACTCCCAAGAAGGGAGCGTCCTCTATGCTGATGTCCTTCACGATTCCCAGTTTCTCGTTGTCTTCAGCCCACCACGTGAAGTAATGCAGACGCGAGGTGTAGTCACCCATCTTTCCGCCACGGAATCTCACCTTCTCCAAGTTTTGGCAATAGTCGGCAAATGTCCTTTTGTCCTGCTGGTCACACATTGACAGTGCCACCACCGTCTCCACGAACGTGGTGCAATCCAGTTCGTGCAGGTTCACGATGAGGTGTTCCGTATCGCCCAGTTCCAGCGTGTGTGCCACATACGGCAGTCCCAGAAACTTCTTGCCGAAGTAGAAGACGCGGTTCTCCGTTCCTCTCCCCGTTTTGGCATCGTTGAGCAATTTCACCACCAGGGTGCTGTCTTTCTTCGTGTATTCTATCTTTCCTCTCTGTGCCCAGCATGGCATAATGCCCATCAGGCACAAGATTGCGATGGTTTTTAGTCTGTTCATACGTTCTTTGTTACGAATTTGGCTGCAAAGGTAGCAAATTTCATTTTAATTCACTACCTTTGCCCCACAAAAACTTCATCAACCAACAGAACAATGAAACGAAATCTCGAAACCATCTGCATTCATGGCGGATGGAAACCCACCAAGGGCGAACCTCAGCAGTTGCCCATCTATCAGAGCACAACATTCAAGTACGATACCAGCGACCAGATGGCACGCCTCTTCGACTTGAAAGACGAAGGCTACTTCTACACTCGCCTTGCCAACCCCACCAACGATGCCGTGGCAAAGAAGATTGCCGCCCTTGAAGGTGGAGTCGGTTGTGTGCTTACCTCCAGCGGACAAGCCGCCAATTTCTATGCCATCTTCAACATCTGCGAGGCTGGCGACCATTTCATCACTTCCAACACCATCTATGGCGGCACGTTCAACCTCTTCGGTGTCACCATGAAGAAACTCGGCATCGAATGCACATTCATCGACCCCGAGTGGGACGATGCCCGCATCGAAGCCGCTTTCCGCCCCAACACCAAATGTTTCTTTGGCGAAACCATCAGCAACCCTGGCGGCAACGTGTTCGACATCGAGCGATTTGCCAAGATGGCACATCGCCACGGTGTACCTCTGATTGTCGATAACACCTTCGCCACTCCTATCAACTGCCGTCCTTTTGAGTGGGGATGCGACATCGTCACCCATTCCACCACCAAATACATGGATGGACATGCCACACAAGTGGGTGGAGCCGTGGTCGATAGCGGCAATTTCGATTGGGAAGCATACGGTGACAAGTATCACGGATTGACCACCCCCGATGAGTCCTATCATGGCCTCACCTACACGAAAGCGTTTGGCAAGATGGCATACTGCACCAAACTCGTTTCTCAACTCATGCGAGACCTTGGCAGCATCCCTGCTCCTCAGAATTCCTTCCTGCTCAACCTCGGACTCGAAACCCTCCATCTGCGTATGCGTCAGCACTGCGAGAATGCGCAGAAGGTGGCCGAGTGGCTGGAGAAACATCCTCAGGTGGGTTGGGTCAACTACTGCGGACTTCCCTCCAACAAGTATTATGCCCTCGGTCAGAAGTATATGCCCAATGGCTCGTGCGGAGTCATCGCTTTCGGTCTCAAAGGCACACGCGACGACGCCATCCGCTTCATGGACAGCCTCGACTTCATCAGCATTGTCACTCACGTGGCTGACGCCCGCACCTGTGTGCTCCATCCTGCCAGCCATACCCATCGCCAGATGTCCGACGAGCAACTCCGCGAAGCAGGCGTAGCCCCCGACCTCGTCCGCCTCTCAGTCGGCATCGAAAATGCCGAAGATATCATTGCCGACTTGGAGCAAGCCATGCACAAAACCTTCCCTGGCGCTTAAACCATTACACATTATTATATTTATATTAAAAAGCGGGTGTTCTCCTAAAGGTGCCCTCGACACCTCAAAAGTGGTCTGAGTCACACCGCCCAAGTGGTCTGACTCAGACCGCCGAGGCGGTGTGACTCAGACCACTTTTGAGGCATTGAGGAAGCCATTTTGAACATCTTTTGTATCCGACCTGCGTTTTGATATCATTCACATGGATTATCTCTGTAGCCGGAACATAACAGATGATGCTAAAACGAAAAGTGGATATGGTCATGTCCACTTCACCACGCGAATGCTTACTTCATAGAGCAAATACAATGGTAGGGTGACCAATACAAGTGTCATCAAATCGGGTGGTGTGATGATGGCAGCCACCAACATGATGACAATGAGGGCATGTTTCCGATATCGGGCAAGCATCTCTGAGGTAATAATCCCCATTTTGCCAAGGAAGAAAGCAATGACTGGCAACTGGAAGACCACACCCATGATGAGGGTGAGAGATGTGAAAGTCGTGATATAGGAGTCCAATGTAATCGTGCTATGTACCTTCTCTGCCACGCTGTAGGTTCCCAAGAATCGGAAAGAAATCGGGAACAGAACAAAATAACTCATCAGTACACCGATGATGAACAGCACATAGATGGTACACACCACTTGTACCGAGTACCGACGCTCGTTCTCATACAACGCAGGAGATACGAAACGGAATAACTCATAAAGAATGTAAGGCGATGCTCCCAACAGTCCCAGATAGATTGCGGTCGCCACATGTGTCATGAATTGGCTCGACAAGTCCGTGGCAATCAACTCAATGTGATATTCGTCAAAGTGAAAGTCTATTCCCACCCCATGCATCGCTTGTTCCAGAAGGCGATAGGTGATGAAGTCCCATTCGCTCGGAGCCAGCAACAGCCGAAACGTCTCGTCTTTGAAGCAGAACACAACAACAGCAAGTCAAGAAGGTTCTTTTTGTGGTTTCTATTTTACATTTTTCTTGACATGTCCGTCTTTATATCGATAGATGTTCAGTCCTTTGACAGGGATGTCATGCTTGATTCCGTTGATGTCGTATATGCCTAGAAGAACCTTCTCTTCTTGAACAGATACAGGTCTGATGCCTGTTGGGTATTCTGGTACATCATATTCTTCAATGTTCCAAAACTCTTTCCAAACATCTGCCTCTTGATATACTTTTAATGTTCCTTTGGGTACATATAGCGTTCCATGTATGTAGGTGTAATTTGAAAAAACCGATGCAGACGGTGGCGTTTCATTTCGCATATAGACTTCAACAAGATTTCCACTGTTAGTGTAAGAGGAAATATTTGACAATTTCTTCCCAAATGTAATTTTCTCTAACGCACCAGTTGCAAAATCTGTGTAGACATTTCTGTACGAATATTGGATTTCACATTTATCCCCATATTCAACAACTTTTGCAAAAACAGGGGTGTGATTCCCATAATCATCGCTTCCCCAGTAATGAATAGCCGGTCTTCCTATATAAACATATTTTAAGTTGTTACATTGACCAAATTCGGAACTTCTTGTTTTCCTTGATGTAAAAAGTATTCCATTGTATGCATACAAATGTGCATTAGAATCTTCAAAAATCAAACTGTCTAATTCGCTACAATCATCAAACGCAACATAATGATCTCCATTACTGTGATAGTCGTTGGCAAAATATATTCCTGCAGGTATAATGAGTTTCCCTTTAGGTTGGGGACCAGAACAAAAGGCCGCAGCACCAATGGAACATCTTTCCGATTTAGGAAGTACAATATGTGTTAAGGATGAGCATCCATGAAATGCGAAATGACCAATAGACGTAACATTATTGGGAATTTCTATTTCTTTCAATTGAGAACAATTCTGAAATGCCATTTCACCAATTTCCGTCAAGGTTGAAGGTAAAGAGATTTCTTCGAATTGCCCTCCATAGAAGCATGAACGTTCTAATATCGTAACTGTTTTGGGGACAACGATGGATTTCACATTTTCCCCTGTTTTCTTCATCCAACCACCTTCAATAGAAGTAACGGTAAATTCTTTATTTGAAATCACAATTTTTTCGGGGATTACCAATTTGCCAGAAAGAGTTGTTCCTGCAAAAGCCACGGTTCTTTCTGATGTTGATATTAATGTATAATAGTTCCCGTCAATTTCAAAGTCATAAGCATAAGATAGTGGGGAGAGAAGTGATAGTACAATAGCACATACCACTCTATAAATATTGTTTTTGTATTTCATAAATAAAAAGAATTAAAGACATCCACATTTGTACCGTTCAATTCAGCAAAATGCTGCTGACGGCACAAATATGGATGAATTTTAATTAAGCAATAATAATCGGAGTCCCATCGGCTGCTTTCTCGGGAATGACATCCTCAGAAACGCCCAAAACGGCTAACCTCTCAGGCCAAATCCGATAATTACCATTTTCCACTTCGCATGGAATAATCACAGCCGCTTCGTCAAAGCCTCTTTCAAGACGCAAATGGCTTTCTTCAGCTTTTGTACATACATACTTTTTCATTTTTTCGAGAATTAATGTTTACACCTATAAGTCTCCAGATTCGGCTGAAAAAATTAATGATTAGTTTCCTATGGTATACAAAAAACGTGAGACCTGCACCAGTTGCTCGTCCCATGTTTCGAGGCGCCTAGGAATTGCCCATACTATCTGAACGAGCAACCTAGACCTCACGCCGATATATTATATTAAATGCCTTAAATACACAGATTTTATAATATAACCACAGCCTCTCCTTGAGAAAGGAATCGTGCTATATAATATAAATATGTGTAAAATGAGGGCTGTATATAACATACCCATGAGCATCTATCGTTGCAGTGTCCGTGATAGTATCCGATAGTTTCCTAGGCTTCCGAAACATCAAGAACAAAGCGACATGATAAACGCTTTTTCCATATATGGTATCCTCACGGCACTTGTCTGCCACAGCAGAACAGCCTTTCCCGTCGCCCCGAAGGAACGACCTCGACGTGAAGATGTTGCAAATATAGGTGTTTTGTCAGAAATGTCAAAAGATTTTCGGGAAAAAATTATCTAAAATCAGATTTCGTCCACTTCTCACCATCTTTCTATTCTATTTCTGCGTGCCAAACACAACACAAAAACGATGAGAAAATCTCTATTGAAAGTACAAACGAATGTCCTTTGGAGCAGGGGCTAATATCAAGGTGGAATGCTTGCGAAGGACGTTTGAGCACACAAGCCAATATCGAATAGGCACGTTGGCGAATATCGAACAGATACGACCCTCAATGTTCACTCATGTCTCTCACCCGTCTCTTGAGGAAATGATTCCCAATGTCTTCTGCCAACGATGCCCAATATCTTGTTGGCTCCATTGCCTTTCATCTCAAACGACACTATTCAATGTCTTCCTAACTCTGTTGCCAATGTCTTCCTCGTCCTTATGCTCGTCATCTCGGGCGGCTGTATTCCGTGTCTTCCGAGTTCTCATGCCCGTATCTTACTCCGCCTCTTGCCCGTGTCTCCCGAATCCTCTTGCTCGTTATCACTTTGTTCTGAGGCTCGTCATCACCTTATCCTCACGCTCGTCATCACTCCGCTCTCAGGCTCGTGTCTTCTGTAGAGGTGTTTTCAAAGGGTGATTTGAATACATTTCTGGGTGTGAGACGAAAATACCTCGGCACGAGTTAATTCGTGTCGAGGTATTGTATTGATTTGTTACCCGTGCATAAATTGATACGCATCGAGGTAACGACGTAGGGTGACTGAATATGCTTTGTCACTCGTAGTGTCGAATCCGCACGTCGATGCCGTCGGCTTTGAGGAGGTCGGGCAGGGCGGTGACGTCGGTCTGTCCGTAGTGTAGTGGTAGGAAAGGTGAAGGTGACATTTTGATGTGAAAATGAGATAAAAGTGGCACCATTACATTTTTTCGTGTGGCAAATGGATTGCGTTTGCCAGATTTTTTGTAACTTTACAACCCGAAGTTTTTCTAATCGAAAGAACATGGCACGTGAAGAAAGAAATATGATAGGATATATGGTGGCTCTTGTCAGTGAGTTCGCCCTCCGTTTCAGCATCCGGCCTCGACAGGCCTACGCCTATTTGAAGCGTTACAAGGGAATCGAGCACTTGCAGCATCATTATGGAGTCCTGCACACTCAGTCATTCCCTGACACGGTTGATGTGCTGGCTCAGGTGTGCCAAAACAACGGAGGAGGACTGCGATGATACGACTTTATCATGGCTCGAACGTAAAGATAGAGGTGCCAGACCTCATCCACTCCAAGCCTTTCAAGGACTTTGGCCGGGGCTTCTATCTCTCGCCTGACAAGCAACAGGCTTGGGATATGGCTTCCCAGAAGGTTAACCAGACTAAGGAGGGAAAGGCTGAGGTGACGGAGTTCTTGTTTGATGAAACGCTGATGGCCTCTGACGAACTGAAAGTGTTGTCCTATTCCGACTACTGTGAGGAGTGGGCATTGTTTGTACTTGCCAACCGCGATAAGCAGCGGGCGCAGCCGACACATGACTACGATATCGTCTATGGCCCGATAGCCGATGACGGCGTTACCTATCAGTTGCGTCGCTATGAAGGTGGTGTTATCTCCTTGTCTCGCTTGGTCGAGGAACTGAAGTATGCCAAGGGCATCACCTTCCAGTATTTCTTTGGTACGGAACGTGCATTACAGCAATTGAAGAGACTATGACTACGAAGTTAACACCCGAGCAGAAGCAACTGCTGAAAGACGAACTGAGTGTGGAGATTGCAGGATTCCTTGTCGATGACTATAAGTATTCGCCCGAGGAAGCCATTGACGTGCTCTATACTTCAGAGACCTTCGATCGTCTGCAAGACGACGCCACGGGACTCTACTACCAGAGTCCAGGTTATGTGTATTCTTTCCTTCAGAACGAATTGAAGAATGCAAGAGTGATATAGGCATAAGGAGTACCGAATGTTCTTGCAATGAAAGCGTGAGAGATATGGTAAGACCAAGGGATGATGAAATTATACATTATTATATAAAAAAGGCTCTGGCAAATTTGTCAGAGCCTTTTTGTTGGAAGCCACACGCATCTTGTTCTATCCCCAAATAAACTTTGTCACTCGTAGTGTCGAATCCGCACGTCGATGCCGTCGGCTTTGAGGAGGTCGGGCAGGGTGGTGACGTCGGTCTGTCCGTAGTGGTAGGGGAAGAGGATGCGGGGACGGATGAGGCGGGCGGCACGGAGGAGTTGGTCGGGTGTCATGGTGTAGGGTTGGTTGCAGGGGAGAAAGGCGATGTCGATGTCGTGGAGGTCTGCCATCTCGGGGATGTCCTCGGTGTCGCCGGCAATGTAGATGCGGAGGCCGTCGAGGGTGAGGATGTAGCCGTTGTCGCGTCCTTTGGGATGGAACTGGAGATGCCCTTCGGTGATGTTGTAGGCAGGAACGGCTTCGACGGAGATGAGGTCGGAGAGGGTGAGGCGGTCGCCGTTGTGGAGGATGTCGCCACGACCTGCCATGTCGGCACAACGTTGGTTGGTGATGAAGCGTGTGTTGGGGGAAGAAAGTTGCTGGATGGCCTCTTGGTCGAAGTGGTCGCCATGCTCGTGGGTGACAAAGATGTAGTCTGCTTGCGGATAGGCGGTGTAGTCGGTGGTGCGGCTGCCCAGTTGGCGAACGGGGTCAATCTCGATTTCCTTGCCGTCGAAGACGATGCGGATGCTGGCGTGCATGAGGGCGTGGATCTGTACCGTCTTGCCGTTGGGTGTGGTGAATATGTCCACTTCTTTGCCGTTCTGCATGGAGGGCGATGCCTTGGCGGTCTCTTCCGTGACGGGCATGTTCTTCAACTTCCATGCGAGGATGCCGCCCTTGAGGTTGATGACCTTGAAGCCTTCCTTTGCCAGCATCTCGCCGGCTTTGGAGGCTCGCCGACCGCTCTTGCAATAGACGGCGACGGTCTTGTCCTTCTGCAGTTGCTGTCCTGCTTGCTGGAGGAAGGAGGGTTGGTTTACGTCGATGTTGATGGCGTTCTCGATGTGTCCTTCGGCAAACTCTTCGGCGGTGCGAACGTCAACGAGTTGTACGTTAGGGTCTTGGATGAGTTGGGAGAACTTCTTCACGTTGATGGTCTCGAAGGCTTGCTGGCTGCAAGCGGTGTGTACGCTCAGACCTAAGAGGGTACACAGAAAAGTGATGGCTTTTTTCATATTGTATGATATTTTGCCCAAAGATACGCACTTTTGCCGAACAAAATGAAAGATTTTGTCGTTTTTCTTGGTTTTGTGTGGCGTTATTCAATAAAAAAGCCTATCTTTGCACCGCATTTGGTTCCCCTCCCTCCTTTTTGGGGAGTGTGACGGGGCTAAGATGGGAACGCAGTGAGGACTTGGGGCAACGCTCCCAAGAACTGTTTCCAGACAGTGAGGACTTGGGGCAACGCTCCCAAGAACTGTTTCTAAACAGTCCAATTCTGCGACATTACCCGATGCTGTGAGTCCTTTTTACAGGGTGGTCAACAGTGTCACTGGAGCCAAAGGGATGCCTGACAGGCGGAACTTTGGAATCTCTGGGAAGACCGAACCACGCCAAGGATGAAGTCAGAAGACCTGCCATTTGCTTCCTGCAAAGGAAAACGTGTGCCTGCGGGATTATGGGCATCACGGAAACTGGAAAGAGACATAGATGTGTAATGTGTGGGCTGATGCCATCCAGTGATGGATGTGCTGTACCCTTATATCGTTACATCTCCCCTTTGTCCATTCTATCATAAAATATCATATTAAAGTTTGTAAATGCCGAGTGCCCCGGCTGTGAAGTCGGGGCACTTTTACTTTTAATGTATTCATGGAGTGTATCTAAACAAAAGAGATTATGATTAGGAAAATACTTGTAGCAAATCGTGGAGAGATTGCCATCAGGGTGATGCGTAGTTGTTATGAGATGGGCATCCGTTCGGTGGCAGTCTATAGCACAGCCGACCGTCTGTCTCGCCATGTGCTCTTTGCCAACGAGGCGGAGTGCATCGGAGGGGCGGTCAGCAGCGACAGTTACTTGAATATCGACCACATCATCGAGGCGGCTCATAAGCATAGGGTGGATGCCATTCACCCGGGCTATGGCTTCTTGAGCGAGAATGCGGAGTTTGCCCGTCGTTGCGAGGCGGAGGGCTTCATCTTCATCGGTCCTCGTCCTGAGACGATGGAGGAGATGGGCGACAAGATTAGTGCTCGCAAGAAGATGATTGAGGCGGGTGTGCCCGTCGTGCCGGGTACGGAAGAACCGCTGAAGTCTGCCGAAGAGGCGGTGGCTGTGGCGAAGAAAATCGGTTTCCCCGTCATGCTGAAGGCTTCGATGGGCGGTGGCGGAAAGGGCATGAGGCTCATCGAACGGGAGGAAGATGTGGTGGAGATGTACAACGCCGCTCGGAGCGAGGCGATGTCGGGCTTTGGCGACGACACGGTGTACATCGAGAAGTTTGTGGAAGAGCCGCACCACATCGAGTTCCAAATCCTGGGAGACAAGCATGGCAACGTCATCCACCTGTTCGACCGTGAGTGTTCGGTGCAGCGTCGCCATCAGAAGATTGTGGAGGAAAGCCCGAGTCCTTTCATCGACTACAATCTTCGCATGGAGATGGGTGCGAAGGCGGTGGCTGCTGCCCGTGCCGTGGGGTATGAGGGGGCTGGCACCATCGAGTTTCTGGTGGATAAATACCACAAGTTCTACTTCCTCGAGATGAACACCCGTTTGCAGGTGGAGCATCCCATCACGGAGGAAGTGGTGGGGCTCGACTTGGTGAAGGAGCAGATACACATTGCCGACGGCGAGGTGTTGCCCTATCGTCAGGAGGACATCCGCCAGCGTGGCCACGCCATCGAGTGCCGCATCTGTGCCGAGGACACGGAGCACAACTTTATGCCGTCGCCCGGAGTCATCCAGCAGTTGACCGAGCCGCATGGCATCGGCACGCGAATTGACTCATACGTGTATGAAGGCTATGAGATTCCGGTGCATTACGACCCCATGATTGGCAAACTCATTGTGTGGGCAACCACTCGCGAGTATGCCATCGAGCGAATGCGGCGTGTGCTCTACGAGTACAAAATCACGGGGCTGACCACCAACATCCGCTACCTGCGTCGCATTATCGATGTGCCCGACTTCAAGCAGGGTAACTACAATACCTACTTCATCGAGCGAAACCAAGACCGCTTGCGTCCACGTCCGGGATTCAAGAACGATTCGGAACCGATGGCGGTCATTGCGGCATACATTGACTATCTGATGAATCTGGAAGAGAACAAACCCGCCCCCACAACCGAGAACACAGCCATCAGCCGCTGGAGGGCATTTGGCTTGCAAAAGGGTGTGTTGAGGGTGTAAAACGTCGGTGCGTTCTTAAAACTAAAGTTAGATTTTATAAAATTCAACTTAAATTTTATAAAATTGAACTTAAATTTATATAAATCTAACTTGAATTTTATAAAATCTAAGTTTAGTTTTAAGACCCATCCGAGCAAAGGCATAAAGACAAATGGAAATACAAGTAGGAAATAAGACCTTGGAAGTGACCCTGCTGAGCAAGGAGGGCAACCAAGTGAAGATTGACATTGACGGCAAAGTGTATGACGTGGATGTGGCGATGCTGGAGAACGGCACTTGCTCACTCATCTACGACGGAAACTCGTACAATGCCGAACTGATTCGCGACACGGGCGAGAAGCACTATCGGGTGAACCTGAACTATTCGACCTACCAGATTGATATGCTGGACTCGCAGGCGAAGTACATGAAGATGCGTCGGGGCAACAGCAACGATGCGGCTCAGTCAGACATCATCACGGCTCCGATGCCCTGCAAGATTGTGAAACTCTACGTGCAAGCGGGCGACCAGTTGCACGAGGGCGACACGGTGCTGACGATGGAGGCAATGAAGATGCAGTCGAACTATAAGGTGACAGCCGACTGCACCGTGAAGGAAATATTAGTACATGAGGGCGACAGTGTCCGCGTGGAACAACCGTTAATCAAATTGGAGGTATAAACAATGGAACAGCATAAATTATCAGCAAGAGAGAGAATCGAAACGCTGCTTGACCGTGGCACGTTTGTGGAGATGGACAAGCACGTGGTGCACCGTTGCACCGACTTCGGCATGGAGCAGAAACGCATCGAGGGCGACGGCGTGATTTCGGGTTATGGAAAGATTGACGGACGCATCGTCTTTGTGTATGCGTTCGATTTCGCGGTGCTGGGCGGCTCTTTGTCGGCTGCCAATGCACAGAAAATAGCGAAGGTGCAGGACTTGGCACTGAAGAACGGGGCACCGATTGTCGGGCTGAACGATTCGGGCGGTGCCCGCATTCAGGAGGGTGTGGAGTCGCTGACGGGCTTTGCCCACATCTTCAGACGGAATGTGATGGCGTCGGGTGTAATTCCTCAGATTAGCGCCATCCTCGGGCCTTGTGCCGGAGGGTCTTGCTACAGTCCTGCTTTGACCGACTTCATCCTGATGGTGAAGGAGCAGAGCCAAATGTTCGTGACGGGGCCGAACGTGGTGAAAGCCGTGACGAATGAGGATGTGGACAAGGAAACGCTGGGCGGTGCGATGACGCACAACTCGGTGAGCGGTGTCAGCCATTTCATCTGTCAGAACGATGAGGAGACGCTCATGACCATCCGCGAACTCATTGGCTTCATCCCGTCGAACAACATGGAGGACGCCCCTGTGCATCCCGTGACGGACGAGGTGAGTCGCGTGTGCCACGAACTGGACCAGGTGGTGCCGACCGACCCGAACGTCCCCTACGACATTCGCAACATCATCGAGCCCGTCTGCGACCAGCAATATTTCTTCGAGATTCAGCCCGAGTTTGCCAAGAACATCGTCATCGGTTTTGGCCGCATGGCAGGTCGAACGGTGGGTTTTGTTGCCAATCAGCCCAACTTCTTGGCAGGGGCACTCGACATTGATGCGTCGGACAAGGCGGCACGTTTCATCCGCTTCTGCGACTGCTTCAACATTCCGCTCGTTGCGGTGGAAGACGTGCCGGGCTTCCTTCCGGGTGTGCAGCAGGAACACAACGGCATCATTCGCCACGGGGCAAAGATTGTGTATGCCTTTGCCGAGGCGACGGTGCCCAAAATCACGCTCATCACCCGAAAGGCATACGGTGGGGCTTACATCGTGATGAACTCAAAGTGCATTGGGGCAGACGTGAACCTTGCCTATCCAACGGCGGAAATCGCCGTGATGGGGGCAGAGGGTGCTTGCAACATCCTTTACCGCAAGGCATCACCCGAAGAGAGGGCTGCCAAGATTGAAGAGTATCGGGAAAAGTTTGCCAACCCGATGCCTGCGGCACAGTTGGGCTATATCGACGAAATCATCTCGCCATGCGACACCCGCATCCGTCTGATTCAGGCTCTGGAGATGAGTCGCAACAAGAACCAGAGCAACCCGCCCAAGAAACACGGCAATATGCCGCTCTGAAAAAGGATTTTTGAAATCATAAGATATCAGGTTAAAGTTTTGAAAAAGAGCCTCGGCTGTGAAGTCGGGGCTCTTTTATATTTTTTTTATGTGTGGAGACACTAATGGGGTCTTGCGTCTGAAGGGGCAGATACAGGGGTGTCGGCAGACTGCTCTCTCCAGTTGAGCAGGAAACTGTTGGCTCGACAGGTCTTTTCTTTGGCGTCGGATACGAGTCGAGCAAGCCGTTTAAGGGTATTTCTTCTTTTTGCCATGGGATGATAAGGTCGGTTAGTGAGTTAATCGATGGCAAAGGTAAGAAAAAAAGTGAAAAGTGAAAAAGGAAAAGTGAAAAATTTTTCATTCTTCACTCTTCATTTCCCCTTGTAAGTCTGAAAAACGATGTAGTCGCCATCGGCATGGATGGTGAAGGTGTCGGCAAGGGATTCGTTGAGGGTGCCTTGCCACCATTCCCTGTAGGGGTAGGATTGCCATCGAAGTCCCTCGGAGGTGAGGGCGGTGGCGGTGAGGTTGAAGATGCTGACCTGCTGGCGAGGAAAGGACGGGAGGGTCTGGATGCCTTGGCAGGGGATGAAGGTGCCGTGGTCGGTGTACATGACGGGTTGGATGTGGAACTCTCTCTGGTAGAAAGACAGGAGGGAGATGTTGCCCAGGGTGTGGTCTTCGCGTTTGCCGGTGCAGCCCAGGTAGGCGATGGTCTTGAAGCCCTGCTGGATGGCGAAGCGTGTCGCTTTGGTGAGGTCGTTATATTCCTGCTCGTCGATGATGTGGACGAGGTGGGAGAATTGTTTCTTGAACGGTGGCAGCAGGGAGTCTCCGTCGCCCACGATGGCATCGGGGGTGATGTTGTATAAGAGGAGTTGCGTGGCGGCTCCGTCGCAGCAGATGAGGTGGGAGGCGTTATGGAGGATGGATAGTGGAATGGGGTGGGTGGGATAGTCGCCGTTGGCAAGTATCACGCTGTCATAAGGCTTGGGGCAACGCTCCCAAGAATCATTTGTTACATCAGTTTTCGCCATTTGTAGTATCCGTATATTGCAATGATGGTGTAAAGTGCGTAGAGGGCGGCATAGAAGTAGATGCCTTTGTAGATGTAGAGGACGGCGGAGACGGCATCGACGGCGACCCATGTCCACCATTGCTCCAGCCACTTGCGAGCCAGCATCCACATGCCGACAATGGAGAGGGCGGTGGTGAAACTGTCCCACCAAGGCACGGTGCTGTCGGTGTAGGTTTGCAGGATGAAGCCGATGGCGATGAAGGCGAGGACGAAGGTGAGGGCGAGCCAACCATACTTCTGTTTGGGTATATGGGTGATGGGCAGTTCCTTCTTCAACGAATGTTCTTGGGAGCGTTGCCCCAAGTCCTTTTGGTCTTCTTTTCTGCCGAACTGCCAAACAAGGAATCCATACACAGCGGCAATGAGGTAGTAAACATTGATGCCAAAGTCAGCATAAAGCCCTGCCTCGTAATAAACAAAAAGTGAGATGGCGGGCATGATGATGCCCGTCACCCACATCCAAATGGAGGCTTTGAGTTCTTGGTACAGGTAGATGATGCCACAGATAGTGCCAAGAATCTCAAGCCAGTTGTTTATCAGATAATCTTTCATTCCGAATGGAGGAAATCGCCCAGCGCATGGGCTGATTAAAAGTTCAGCGACAGGTGTGCCATGAAGTGGAAGGGTGCCTGTGGGGCGAAGCCGCTTTCGTAGAGGTCGGTGCTCCATGCGTATGCCTTGCCGTTGGCGTCTTTGCCCACTTCGCAGTATGCCCATCCGTTGTTGTCGTACTTGAGCGAGGTGAGGTTGTAGAGGGTCACACCGACGGTGGCACTCTGGATGTGCTTCATCTTGAACGTGTAGGACAGGTCGATGTTGTTGGTGAAGTAGTCGGAGAGGGTCATCTTGATGCTCTCGTCGCCCACCTTGGCATAGCGGAAGCCTGTGTTGGTCATGTACTGCTCGCCGATGTACTGGCTCTGCAATTGTGCCTTGAAACCTTTCCACGAGAAGGTGAGGATGTTGTTGAAGATGACATCGGGAGAGAAGGATGTGTGGGTGTCGCCGAGGTTGAGGGTGCCCTGACCGTTCCAGTCGTCGCCATCGCTATTCTCGTAGGCAATGCCATCCACGGCAGATACCGTCCAGTCCTTGTTGCGGTTCTTGCTGAAGGTGGCGTTCACGTCCCAACGGAACCACTTGACGGGCTGATAGGCGGCTTCCAACTCAATACCAGCACGATAGGACTTGCCGCTGTTGTCGTTCGAGGCAATCATCTCGCCGATTTCGTTCAGTTGTCCTGTCAGCACAAACTGGTTGGTGTACTGCATACAATAGAGATTCACGCCAGCGGTGAACTTGGCGGACTGATACTTGTAGCCCACCTCCCAGTCGGTCAGTTTCTCCGCCTTCAGATTGGCACCGATGTTATCCTCATAGTCGTTGCGGGTCGGCTCTTTGTGGGCGATGGAGAGAGAGGCGTACACATGGTTGTGCTTGTCAATCTGATAGAAAAGACCGAATTTGGGGTTGAAGAAATCGTAGTCGTAGTGCTGGTTGAAGGAAATCTGCTGCTTCTGCTTGTCGTAGTCGTCAGTAGGACCGTTCATGCGGAGCCCCGTGTGGCGATACTGGAGGTCGGCGAAGGCACTCAACCCCTTGATGAACTCGTAGTTCACCTTGCCGTAGATGTTGCCATCAGTCTTCTTGGCATTGTTGCGGTAGTACTCGAAGTTCGGTTCGGCGATGGCGTTGCGAGTCCAGAGGATGTTGCCGAAGTGGTCGCCGTCATACTTGTTCCATCCGCCGCCCAGCGAGGCAGTCAGCCCCTGCTTGTTGTCGTAGTTGAGCGAAGCGATGAAGCCGTAGAAGTCGTTGTCCATCTGCTTGCGGTTGATGAGGTCGCCCTTGGTTCCATCCGTGGAGGGAACGAGATTGAACTGGTAGAGTTTCTTCCCAGCCTTGTATTGCTCGTAGTAGCCCTGTCCCTTGGTGTAGTGCAGTCCTACGTTGAGGCTCAGTTCGGGCGTGAAGATTTGGTTCCACAGCAGTTGATAGTGCTGCTGATGGTAGTTGTCCGTCTGGTCTTTGTAGTAGTGGCGTTCTCCGTCCTCGGTGTAGTATTCTCCGCAGGAGTTGTAGGTGCGGCCATAGAGGCTCTGCTCATACTTGCTGGTGTAGTTCCAGGCGTGATAGGTGCGTTCCTGCCCATTGAACGTGATGAACTTCACCACCGTGTTGTCGCCGTAGTAGCCGCCTTGCAGGAAGTAACTGTTGAGTTTGACCGATGCACGGTCAATGTAGCCGTCGCTGCTGATGTGGGAGAGTCGTCCCTGCACAGCCCAGTGGTCTTTCAGCAGTCCTGTGGAGAAGCGGAACGTCTCTTTGTTGCTGCCATACGAGCCACCCGACACGTCGAAGCCGAAGGATGGCACCATGCCAGGTTTGGCGGTCTGGATATTCACCGTGGCACCGAAAGCACCCGCACCATTGGTCGATGTGCCCGCACCACGCTGAATCTGCACGTTCTCGGCACTCGACGCAAAGTCGGGAATGTTCACCCAGTACACCTGTGCACTCTCGGCATCGTTCATCGGGATGCCGTTGGCGGTGATGTTGATGCGTGAAGGGTCCACGCCACGCACACGCAGGGTGGTGTAGCCGATGCCGTTGCCCGCATCGCTGGAGAGTGTGACGCTGGGGGTCATGGAGAGGAGGAACGGAAGGTCTTTGCCGGTGTTCAGTTCGGCAATCTGCTCCTTGCTCACATTGGTGTGGGCAACGGGGGTGGTTTCTCCTGCACGGGTGGAAATGACGTTCACCTCGTCGAGGTCAACGGTCTTCAGCGAGTCAGCCTTGTGACTCTGTGCCATCATGCCCAGCGATGAGAGAAAGAGGCATGAGGCGAGGGTTCTTTTTACCATAAAAAGCAATTTAACTAAAGATTAAACAATGAAAAGGGGAGGAAGAATTGAAGGATTGAAAAATTGAAAGATTGAAGTCTTTTCAATTTTTCCGTTTTTCAACTTTTCAATTTTTTCAATGAGAATCATTCCTACGGCAGCATTACCTGCATCAGGTTCATGGGTATCATCTCAGCCCGCCGCAGCGAGCACCCCTTTAGTTAAAAACGCTGCAAAGGTACGAAAAAAAGTGAAAAGTGAAGAGTGAAAAGTGAAAAATCTAAGTTACCTGCCATGCGGATAGTCCTTCTTTAGCAAAAGTAACTTAGATTTTTCACTTTTCACTTTTCACTTTTCACTTAAAAACCGTACCTTTGCAACCCGAATACACATTATATCTATATAATACGAACAAAATGAAAGCAAAACACATCATTCCCATGATTGCAATGGCAATTTCGGCTTCGGCTTCGGCTCAGACGATGGGCATCAAGTTGGAGAACATGGACAAGACGGTGCAGCCAGGCACCGACTTCTACCAGTATGCCTGTGGCGGCTGGATGAAGAACAATCCGCTGGCACCAGAGTATGCACGCTTCGGCAGTTTCAACACAGTGGCGGAGGAGAACAACAAACGCATCCGCGAAATCATCGAGGGGCTCGCCGCACAGCCGCAGGAGAAAGGCTCGCTGGGACAGAAGATTGGCGACCTCTATGCCCTCCGCATGGACTCCGTGCGGCAGAACAAGGAGGGCGTGAAGCCTGTGCTCGCCGACCTCAAGCGAGTGGCGAAGGTGAAGAACACGCAGCAACTCATCGCCCTCGTCAACCAGATGAACACCGAGGGTGTGCGTTTCGGCGAACTCTGGGGCTCCTACATCGGTGCCGACATGATGTCGTCGAAGGACAACCTCTTGGAAATCTCGCAGGGCGGTTACAGCATCCAGCGTGACTACTACGTGAAGGACGACGAGGCGAACAAGAAGATTCTCGACGCCTACAAGGAGCACATCGTCAAGATGTTCCAACTGGTGGGCGAGAAGCCAGCCGTGGCACGTCAGAAGATGGAACGCATCGTGGCACTGGAGTCTCGCATGGCACATGCCGGCAAGAGCAACGTGGAACTGCGCGACCCTGCCAGCAACTACCACAAGATGTCCTTCGCCGAGTTCACCGCCGAGTATGGCGGCTTCGACTGGAAGACCTACTTCGACGCACAGGGCATCACCGACATTGACCATCTCTCCGTCGGCCAGCCTGAGGCACTGAAAGAGGCGTTGAAAGTGCTGAAGGACACCCCCGTGGAGACCCTCAAGGATTTCCTCCAGTGGCACATCCTCGACGGGGCAGGCTCCATGCTCGGCGACGAAGTGTATGCCGAAGAGTTCGACTTCCACAACCGCATCATGACCGGTGCACAGGAGCAGCAGCCCCGCTGGAAACGCAGCGTCAACGCCGTCAACGGCGTGCTGGGCGAGGCAGTCGGACAACTCTACGTGGAGAAGTATTTCCCCGCAGCCAACAAGGCGCGCATGGAGCAACTGGTGAAGAACCTGCAAATCGCCCTCGGCCAGCGCATCGACGCACAGGACTGGATGAGCCCCGCCACCAAGAAGGCTGCCCACGAGAAACTCGACGCCTTCTACGTGAAAATCGGCTATCCCGACCAGTGGCGTGACTACTCCAAGATGGACATCGACCCCCAGAAGTCGCTCTACGAGAACATGAAGGAAGTCGCCAAGTGGGCACACGCCGACATGGTCGGCCGCAAGTGGAAGAAGCCCGTTGACCGCAACGAATGGTACATGACGCCACAGACCGTCAACGCCTACTACAACCCCACCACCAACGAGATATGCTTCCCTGCCGGCATCCTCCAGTACCCCTTCTTCGACATGGAAGCCGACGACGCCTTCAACTACGGAGCCATCGGCGTGGTCATTGGCCACGAGATGTCGCACGGATTCGACGACCAGGGTCGCCAGTTCGACAAGGACGGCAACTTCCGCGACTGGTGGGCTGAGGGCGACGGCGACAAGTACAACGAGCGTGCCCAAGTCATCAAGGATTTCTTCTCAGCCATCAAGGTGCTGCCCGACCTTAACGGTAACGGCGACCTCTGCTGCGGCGAGAACCTCGGCGACCACGGTGGCCTCAAGTTCGCCTACACCGCCTTCAAGAACGCCACCCGCGAGCATCCCCTGCCCGTCAAGGAAGGCTTCACCCCCGAGCAGCGCTTCTTCCTCGCCTACGCAGGCGTGTGGGCACAGAACATCACCGAGGCAGAAATCCGCCGCCTCACCACCATGGACCCCCACTCGCTCGGCGAATGGCGTGTCAACGGAGCCCTGCCCCTCGTCGATGCCTGGTACGACGCCTTCGGCATCACCGAAGCCGACCCCATGTTCGTGCCCGCCGACAAGAGGGTGAAGATTTGGTAAATTCAATTTACGATTTGACGATTTACAATTTACGATTTATTTTTCGATTGAGTTATTTTGTTCATTTTTTTACCGTCCGCAAGGTAAATCACAAAATCGCCAAATCGAAAAATAAATCGTAAATTGTAAATCGTCAAATCGTAAATCCTTCTATCCTTTCACCACCGTCGTCCCCAACGCGAAAGCCTTCTCCATGTTGCCAGTCGTGTTGAAGATGTCAGCCTTGGCAGAGATGTTGTCGAGGTAGTTGATGAGTTGTGCCTCGGGAATGCAGGGGAGGACAGGACTGCCAAACTCCAGTTGCCCGTGGTGGGCAAGGATGCAGTGGACGATGAAGTTGACCTCCCGTTTGTCGATGCCCTCCTCACGCAGCAGGTTGTTCACATAGTTGGCCGACATGTAGATGTGCCCCAGCAGGAATCCGTTCTCCATCTTCTCCCCCTCCACGCTGTACTCGCAGACCTTGCCCCAGTCGTGAAACAAGATGCCGATGATGACCCGCTCCACCTTGATGTCCTCGGGGTAGGGATAGACCGGATAGACCCCCTCCAGCAGGTGCAGCATCTGCCACGTGTGGTTCAGCAGCCCGCCCGGAAAGGCGTGGTGCACACTGGTGGCGGCAGGATATTTGCTGTAGAGCGGAAAGAGCCCCTCGGCGTGCTTCCGGATGAACGCCGCCAGCGTCCCGTCCGTGCAGAACGACAGCAGCCTCCCCACCGTGGCGTCCCACACCTCCCGCTTCACGGGGCGAGGCACCAGCGCGTAGAGCGGATGTCCCTCGGCAGGGAACTGCCCCACCACCATGTCCATGTTCGTCGCCGACTTCTTGCCCTGATAGTCACGCAAGGCAAGGAACCTGACCAGTTGCCCCACCTTGGGACCAGCCGACCTCGCCACGTCAAACACGCTGACGGTCAGCACCTCCTCGTTGTTCGCCACCTTCAGCGTCACAAACGGCGAGTTGTTGCGAGCCACGCTGTCCTGCCGGCTCAGCACGACATATTCCTTATTGTTCGTCATACCCCTATCGTTTTTTTGCCTGCAAAGATAAGGCTTTTTTCACTTTTTCGAGACTTAAAATTCAAAAAAATCACCCTCAGGGGTATTTGATTTGCCTTTTCGTGTGTCTTATAGATAGAAGAACTTCTCAAAAACACGAAAATGGAAACAAGAAGATGGCTAACCTTTCTATGTGCAGCCTTGTTTGCCGCAGTTGTCGATGCCCAAACGACGATTGAGGGTGCGGTGCTCGACAGTGTGGGCAATGCGGTGGATGCCTACGTGACCGTTTCGCCAAAGGGAACGGGCAACATCCTTTCCTTTGCCGATACCGATGCGAAGGGACATTACCGACTGTCCTTCACGTCCACAGCCGATTCGCTGACTGTGACCGCCGCAGGACTCGCCATCGGCAGTCAGGCGCGGGTGGTGGCGAACCGTTCCGGACGCCTCGACTTCCACGTGAAGGAACAGGGAATGGAACTGAAGGAAGTGACCGTGAAGGCCGATAAGATACGGCAGAACGGCGACACGCTCAATTACCTCGTCGGAGCCTACCAGCAGCAGGGCGACCGCGTGATTGGCGATGTGCTGAAACGGATGCCGGGCATAGAGGTGGCAGACAATGGTTGCATCAACTACAACGGCAAGGCCATCAAGAAGTTCTACGTCGAAGAGATGGACTTGCTGCAAGGACGCTACGGCATTGCCACCAACAACATCAATGCCTCCGATGTGGCGACCGTTCAGGTGTTAGAAAATCATCAAGAAAAAAAGATGCTGCAAGGCAAGGAACTGACCGACGATGTAGCCATCAACCTGAAACTGAAAGACTCTGCCAAGGGGACGGTGGCAGTGAACACCATGTTGGGTGGCGGAATGCAGGAGGCTCAAACGATTGGTGGCAATCCATTGTGGACAGCCGAATTGGTCGGCATGTACTTCGCCAAGACACGGCAGAACATGAGCCTGTATAAAGGCAACAATACGGGCGATGACGTGTCGAAAGAACTGACCTCTCACTATGGCATCAACGCCGTGCCGCTCTACCCCTTCTGTCCCATGGGTGCCATGATGCCCTCGGGGTCGGGATTGCCGCAGAAACGCACCTTCGACAACCATTCCCATGTGGTCAGCGTGAACCACCTCGAAAAACTCTCTGCCGACAAAGAGATGACCTTCAATGTGGGCTACCACAACGACCGCATCCGTCGCGAAGGCTATACGGAAAGCGACCGCTTCCTTTCTGATCACAGCCGACTGCTCACCCAAGAGACCATGACCAGTAAGACCACCCTTCACAACCTCTCGGCACAGGCTCGCTACT
Organism: Bacteroidaceae bacterium; assembly: GCA_017483605.1. Taxonomy (GTDB): domain Bacteria; phylum Bacteroidota; class Bacteroidia; order Bacteroidales; family Bacteroidaceae; genus Minthosoma. Next base: position 84,322 of record JAFUWG010000001.1, read on the forward strand.
GCAACAACTCGCCCACAGGTTTCCTTGCCGATGTGCTGAAGTTGGATGCTGGCTGGAACACCGACAAGGTGGATGGTCAACTTTCCTCTGCCCAAACAGGAACCATGCCTCTCAACTACGGCGACGAACGAGTTCCCCAACACTTCCATCGTCCCTCTCTCTCCGTCTCCAACACCCTCAACACCACCCAAAACGTTGGCAAAAACATCTTCGACCTCCACTTCTCGGCAGGCTACTCCCAACGTCCCAACACCCTCACCGTGGGCATCGACTCTCTGCTGCAAGGCACTCAGACCGTCTACTCGCAGGACGTGAACTCCCACCACATCGCCGGACGCTTCAACACCAGTTACGGCATCCGCGTGGCCGACCACTTCAGGTTCAACTACGGCATCAGTGCCTCGGCCAACCTTCACGGCATCGTCACCGACCTCGACGGCTTCACGCCTCCTGCCGAGCACAACCAACTGAGCAACGACCTTTGGTACAACACCTACTGTCTCGCCCTCGGCCAGAGCTACAAGTACGAGTCGCCCGACCTCGACATCACCCTCGGTCTGCCCCTTGAACTCTACACGCAGACTCTCGATGATAAAATCAGGAAAGACAAGCACGGCTACACCCACCTGCTCTTCTTCCCCTCGCTCTCCGTGAACTGGACCATCACCCGCGACCTCTGGTTCAATGCAGGTGCCAACTACAGCAAGACCGTGGGCGACCCGGACGGTATCTATTCTGGCTACGTCATGTCGAACTACCGTACCTTCCAGCGTTCCTATGTCGAGCAACTCTCCGAGACCAAGAACTACGGTGCCAATGCCTCGCTTCGCTACCGCAGTGCCATCCGCGCCCTCTTTGCCAACATAGGCTTCAACTATCGCCGCACCCACGACAACCAAATCTACGGCTACTCCTACGAAGGAGCCACCAGCGTGGTGCAAGCCGTCAATCAGCCCACCATCGCCAGCAGTTACGGTCTGAGCGGCGAGGCAAGCAAAGGCTTCGACTTTCTCCGTTCCTCCATCCGTGTCTTCGGCAGTTACAGCCTCTCCGAGAGCGAGCGTCTCATCAGTCAGAGCCTCTATCAGTTCCATGCCCAGAGTCTCAGTTACGGCGGTGCCCTCTCGTTCAGCCCCTTCGAGTGGATGGGTGTAGTTTATAGCAGCGGCTTCAGCCAGAGCCGCAGTTATACAGACGGGCATCGCGACCAGTCTACCACCGTCCGCAGCAACACGCAGCGCCTCTCCATGAGCGTCTATCCCACCAAGACCCTCACGCTGTCCCTCGCCGCCGAGGACAACTACAACAACCTGACCGCCGAGAACCGCCACGCCTGGTTCGGCGATGCCTCTGCCAAACTGAAATTGAAGCACATCGACCTCGAACTGCAACTCAACAACCTCTTCGACCAGCGGCAGTACACACGCGTCTCCTACAGCGGTCTCGACATCTACACCCAGACTTCGCAACTGCGTCCCCGCAATGCCATCCTCACCGTCAGATTCAAACTATTGTAAAACTCTATAAACATCAAGCATCATGAACAAATTATCAAAAAAGTCGCTTGGCTCGTCCAAGAAAATCATCACCATCATCCTTGCTCTCGCCGCCGTGTGCGGTGGGGCGAATGCACAGCAGAAGCAGAGCACGGCCACCCGTCCGCGAATGGTGGACTACGGCGTGGTGAAAGCCACAGTGATAGGCACAAGCAACATCCGCATCCTCTACGCCTTCAATGCTAAGGACTTGAAGGACGAAGACACATGGATAGACTGTGGGCAATTGCTTACGGACAAGGGCATGACGCAGTATGCAAGCCACTTCCTTGCTGAAAACGACGAGGCTCTGCGGCAGTGGCTAAAGGCCAATCCCCGCAAGTCGTACTATCCCAATGCACTCAAGTTGAAGGGCTTCCGAAAGGATATTTGGTCGGAGTATCAGTACTCGCAAATCTTCGTTCGTGGCAAAGAACTGACGGAGTGGGCAGTGATGCCAGCGGCTGAATATACACAATACCGCTACAAAGAGCCGTGGCCGTCGATGCAGTGGACGCTCGCCAACGAGAAGCAGACCATCTGCGGCTATCAATGCCAAAAAGCTACTTGCCACTGGCGCGGGCGCGACTACGAGGCATGGTTTACGTCAGCCATTCCCCTGAAGTCCGGCCCGTGGAAATTCGGCGGACTTCCGGGACTTATTATGAAAATCTACGATACGAAGTACCTCTACACGTGGGAGGCTGTCAGCGTGGAGAACGGTTCGTTTCCCATCTACCAGTTAGAGGAACGTTTCTTCAAGGACACTGACCGCAAGAAGGTGTGGAAGATGCAGCGCGACTGGAACGTGAAGTACAACGAACTGTCGGGCCGCATGTATAACGGCACCATGCAGATTCGCACCGAACGCTACCCCTACGACCAATTAGAACTGCCGGAGCAGTGAGAGCAGGACCAAACTTGTTTGGATTCTGCCTAGTCGCGACGGAAGAAGAACGAAGTTCAACAGGAATAGGAATCCGAAAAAGAAAAGAAGACATGTGCATACGAAACATACAGGGACAAAAATCCCGCTCAACCCTGATGGGGAGCGGGATGAATGTGTTATTCGCAGAACATCTGATGAAGAATGTCTTGCAATTGTGTTTGTTCATCAGACGAGAGGGTGGTAATCTTCTTTTTCAGTCGGCTCTTGTCAATTGTCCTTATTTGGTCTGTGACAATCTCACCGTTGCGACCATCTACGTTGCATGGTATTCGATAAGGATAGCCGTGGATGGCCGAGGTGATGGGGATGATGATGACAGTGGCAAGATATTGATTAAGTTCCTTGGGACTAACAACGACACAGGGGCGCACTTTCTGCATCTCTGCGCCAACTGTAGGGTTCAGGTCAACCCAATAGACATCAAACTGATTTACCATTGCCAGTCCTCCAACTTATCGTCCTCGAATATATCTCCTGCAATCATCTGGTCATCACCCTGTTTGTGTGCCTTGCGTGCTGCGGCAGACCATCCTTTTCGAACAGCGGTCTTTGTTGAGGGAACTTCTGTCAATACCATCCTTCGGATGTCACGGATAGCCGCGAGAGTTTTCTGCATGGCTACTTCGCTGTCAAAGATGGGATTAAGTTCGCGGAACAGTTCCGCACGTAACTGTATTGCTGTCATATTTGTAACGTTTTATTGGTTTCACGTCGCAAAGGTACGAAATAAAATTGAGATTTAGTCTAAAAACAGACAATTTATGAATTATAGAATAAACAGAAATCATCATGAGTAAGAAAATCATCACCATCATCCTCGCCCTCGCCGCTGTGTGCGGCGAGGCAAATGCGCAACCCAAAGTGGGCGGACGATGCCCGAGCCCCATTTATTCCAGAGACTTCTCGAAGATGGAAGTGCTGGACACGACACGGTTGCGAGTGCGTTATGCCTTCTGTGCCGAGAAGATAAACGACCCAAAGACATATATAGACCTACAGAGGCTCGATGTGGGCAGACGGATTGTGAAATACTACAGCCAGTTCGTATATCTGAGCGACTCGCTGATTATGCATTGGCACAAGGCTAACCCGAACTCGCAGACAGGGCAAAGTTGGCTGGGCGAAGGTGGGCGTGGCAAAGGTCAATGGAGCGAATACGAGTGGAGCGACTACTTCTTCGAGAACGGACAACTGACGGAATACAGCCAGATGCCGCAGTGGTTGAACAAGTATGACTCTTGGTACACCGAGCCTGCCCCCAAGCAGCAGTGGACGCTTCACGGGGAGACGCAGACCATCATCGGCTATCAATGCCAACGAGCCACCTGCCGTTTCCGTGGTCGTGATTTCGAGGCATGGTTTGCGCCATCCATTCCCGTGAAGCGAGGACCGTGGAAGTTCCAAGGTCTGCCGGGTCTCATCCTGAAGGTCTATGACAAGGACAAACTCTACACCTTCGAGGCCATCGGACTGGAAACCCGCAAATATCCTATCACCCGCTTCAAACAGTTCAAGAACTACCACCGTTCCACCCGTGAAAAGGTGTGGAAGATGCAGCGACAATGGCACGAGAACTGGTTTAAGGCAGTCGATTTCCACAAGGCTACGATGGATGCCGCCGGAAACATGATAATAGGCGAAGCCGTGTCTATCTATACACCCTATAACCCATTGGAATTAGAATAAACATATATCATCATGAGTAAGAAAATCATCACCATCGTCTTCGTCCTCCTCGTCGTGTGCAGTGGGGCAAGTGCGCAGCAGAAGCAGGGACACGTCATGCGCCCCAAGCCGAGGGGCGTGGGTAAGACGACTGTGGTAGGACAGGCACAACTCGAAGTGGAGTATGCGCTGAATGCCACAGACATCAGCAATCCCAACACGTATCTCGACCTGCATGTCCTCAGGGCAGGAAAGGAACTGAGCAAGCACTACAGCCGCTTTCTGGAGCGGGGCGACTCGCTTTACGATGCCTACATGAAAGCCAACCCGAACGCCGAGGGCGTGCCCAGCACGTTCTATACGATAGGCCGTGAGGGGCAGTACTGGAGCGAGTATCAGTCAACGGAAATCTTCACCGAGGGCGGTCAACAGACCTTCTACGCCTGGATGCCGTGGGCGATGGAGCGATACAACGCTTACTACACCGAGCTAGTCGCACAGCAGCGGTGGACGCTAATCGACAAGCGACAGACCATCCTCGGCCACGAGTGCCAGAAAGCCACCACGCACTGGCGGGGCCGTGACTTCGAGGCTTGGTTTGCCACCGACGTACCCGTGCGTCTCGGGCCGTGGTCGTTCGGTGGTCTGCCCGGCCTGATACTGAAACTTTACGACACGCAACGGCTCTACACATGGGAGGCCGTCAGCCTACGCTCCGGCACGTTCCCCATCACTAAGCGGAAGTACGAAGGCTTCCACAAGGACTCTCGCGCCCATGTCTATAAACTAACGTGAGTTCGACGAATTTAGTTCTAAAATAGTTACATGATTATTAGGTAATTAGCGATATTTTTAGTAAATTTGTAGTCGCTACAAAACAAATTCAACTAAAGAATATCGCTAATGTTTACCGAGGACAAAGTTACGAAAAAAGCTTGTAATAAACGAGGGATTTTGGAAGATTAACGCAATTCGACCGTAAATAAAGGCAATCAGGGGAAAATCGAGGAAGTTCAAAAATCGGGATTACGCAAAATTGGGAGGATTGGTGAAGAAGTTAGGTTGCCAAA
>JAFUWG010000031.1 GCA_017483605.1 Bacteroidaceae bacterium
ATAAAAGCATATTGCTTCTCAATGATTTAACCCGAATCGGCATTAAAATATTAGATATAAAATTTATGATAATTCATGGTTAATTCGTGATAATTTATGTTTATAATAAAAACACGAACCTTTAGCTCGGCGTAGCCAATTTTCATAAATTGACCATGAATTTTTCATGAATTTATTAATGTTCGATCGGGTTATGCAGATTTTTCATACGTCATGTGGGGGAGCATCTTTGTCCCTTTGGGGTGGAGATGTCAATTTCGTATTGACAAAAATGACACGCAGGAAGCGTTGAAAGCGGTCTGACTCAGACCGCCTCGGTGGTGTGACTCACACCACTTATCCCCCCGATGTCCGTTCGGCTTGCAGGACTTCTTCGTTCCTAAAAGTCCTGCAAGCCTACTACCATCCCCCGCCAGCAAGAAAAACATACTTAATCTTTTCCTTGCGTGGCGTCCTATTAGGAGGGATAAAAAAACTCGTGTGCCCGACTTGAAGGATTTCGAGTCGGGCACACGAGGTGGGTTGTATAGGGGGAATCCCGATGGGGATTATTCGAAGATGGACTTGGTATAGACTTTGCCTTCGTTGGGGTAGAGATACCAGTCGGTGCATGACGTGGCGGTTCTGCCCCAGGTGGTGAAGAAACCATAGGCTTCCTTGATACATACGAGTTCTTGAGGATAGCAGAAGTCGCATGGAATCATGAGGGCATGGGGGTCTTCACGAGCAGAGGACAGTTTGATGTCTTTGCCTGATGACTTGTTGTAGATATACACCTGCATGTTGGCATCGGTGAAACTGAAATCAGGTCTTACGGCAATCACTTCCTGCACCGGTGCAACGTGGTCAAGGTTTTCATTGACATTGACAGCATGTCCGACAGGCACATCAAACAAAGAGTGAAGTTCAACCTCCTCGTTCAGCAGAGTGCCGTTGATGTTGCGTAAATAAACTTCATCGCTACCCACTGCCTCGATGCTGTACTTGACGTGAGTCTGGTCAACACGCTGTGCCTTGATCACCACGTCGTTCAGGTCGTAATCGCCATCGTCACGGTCTTCAAAACAGAAGGTGTAAACATTGTGGTCAACGTCTGGGGTGTCATTAAACGGAGCAACGCCGCCGTTTATTTCAATAATGATGTCTCGGAAATCCTGGTCAGTACCATCCTCGAAGCAAACATAGATTTTGCCGTTCGCATCCAAGAAGGCTTGGCGTGGGTCGTTGGGCTCAAGATTGGAATTGGCGAAATTGCCAAACTGGTTAATTTCGGTGTTCAGTCTTCCGTCGCTATACAGACAGCCACCACCTTCTTTCGTGTTCATCTGCATGATGCCAATCTTGTAACCTTCGGGGAACACATAGGTGCCGGTCGTCTTGCCCTTCTGTGGGGTGTCGTCGCCATAATAGATTAAAGTGTAACCATCCTTACGGAAGAAGACCTTTTGTTTTGAAGCATCCTTAAAAGTACGCCACGTCTGGATGGCCTTGTACTTGGGCAAATTTTTCAGAAACAGAATCTGCTCTTCTTCACTCATGCCAGCCAACTGCTCTGGACGATAATAATAATAATAAATGTGGCAAGAGAATGAGCCTGAAGACTTGGCATAAACAGGAGCCAACACGATAGGCTCGGTTCCCGTGGTGGTGAGATAATTGTTTTCAAACTTGAACAAGTCGCTGCCAACAATGGTCTCACGATTGTTGTTGATGCGGGTCCAACTGTTCACCCACTTCACGGCAGGAAGATAGTCCTCGACGATAGCAGCCAAGGTCTCTTTTTCCTTGTCTGTCATATCGTCCAACTGAAGAACTTGAGTGGTTTCAGCCGCATCGCTCAACTGATAATAAGTGTCATTTTCCCAACCGCTGTTGTACCACAGACTATACGTGGTATTTCCATCTGCAGCAGCCTTGGCGCGGTCACTGTTATAGGTCGTTGCGGTTCTTTCAATCTTAGGATTGGCTGGAAGTTCAGAAACACTTGATGCTCTTGTGCCGCGAGTCGTTTCTTCCGAAACAAAAGACACTTCTGACTCTTCGGGAGAAAACACCTGAATGCGATAGTGGCCATCGCTGGAAACACAAGCGGCATAAAGGCGTGTCAAATGAGCCGGAGCATCATAGGCGAGTGTTACGGTCTGCCCTTTCTCCACTTCCACTTCGTTCAAGACTGTGGCACCATTGGCATCAGCATTGCCAAAAGGTGAACGAGTCAAAATCTGCACTTTGACGATGTCATCAAGGTCGGCATTGGCAGTCACAGAAACGGTGCCATTACTGGTCGAACTCCAGTCTTGGCTGGTGCTAAATGTTACCCCAAAAGCATTGTAAGAGTTCTCCAAAGCCCTCAACTTTTGGGTCTCGGAAGAATACTCATCCGTACAGCCACTCATGACGGCTGCACATATAGATGCCAACAATACCAGTTTTTTCATATCTATCATAAAATTTTTGCGTAGAAAGCCATCAATTGCTTTTACTTCTATTGGTTATATTTACGTATTTCTTCGTTTAATTTGCAAATATATACATATTTAAAAAGATAAAGGAATAACAGGAGGCTCTTTCGGGGTATTTAACTCTTTTTAACGCTTAAAAGAAACTATTTATCTCTGAAAGACAAATAGATGGATGTTTTTTTGTGGAATTGCCAATAGTAGCAAATCCCTGCCGTAGTGAGCCCAAAGGGGAAAGACCACCAGATGCCAACGGCACCGAGATGGCATGGAAAAGCAAAGATGTAGGCAAGGGGAACACTCACCACGCAGTAGGCGATAAAAGCGAAAAGCATCATCGCCTTGACCGACTCGATGGCACGAAGGGAATTGGCATAAATGGTCTGCAAACAATCGCCCAACTGATAGCAGGCAAAGCAAGGCAAGAATGACAAGAAAAGGGCTGCTACTTCATCACTGGTGGTGAAGACATGGGCAATGGGGACAGCCAACACATAGATGAAAGCCACCACAACAACGCCTGAAAGGAAAGACATCCACAAAGCCGTGCGTGCCGTCTTACGCACCTCGTCCCATTCCTCTTGTCCACGGAAATAGGCAATCCGGATAGCGGCTGCGGCACCGATGCCATAATACACCATGAAACCCAATGTGCTAACCGTACCCATAATCTGATGAGCCGCCAACGCGGTGGCACCGATCCAACCCATGAATATTGCCACCACATTGAAAGAACCTGCTTCCAGACACATCTGAATGGAAATGGGGAGCCCTAACCGGAACAGGGCGAGCATCCCTTTCCGACTGTAAGGAATGTGGGGATTGAGTTGCAAGGCTTTTTGAAAATTGGCAGAACTCAGCAAGTTTCCCCTTCTGAGGGCGACATAAAGTCCTAATGGCATCAACGCACGAGATGCCAATGTCGCGATGCCCGCACCAAGCAAACCGAAGTCGAAAGTGAAGATAAGCAGATAGTTCAAGATGAGGTTGAGCACATTGCCGCCTATCATCACCCACATCGGCGTTTTCGTGTCGCCCAACGCATCAAAAAACTGCTTCATGGAATTGAATAGCGACAGGAAGGGCAACGAAAGAAGCAGAACAATGAAATACGGACGGATGAGGGGCATCAGTTCGACGGGCTGCCCCAGTGCATCAAGGTTCAAGTAGAGAAGATAAAGCAATGACACGACCACCAGACTTGCCAAGAGATTGACCAGATTGCTTTCACGCAATGTCTGCAAAACCTTGTTGTATTTTCCCTTGCTGAAAAAGGCTCCGACAATAGGTGTCGTGGCATACGAAATGCCAAGCAGGAAGTAAATGCAGAGGTTGAAAACATTGTTCACAAATCCAGCGGCAGACAGTTCGGGTGTACCATACTGTCCCACCATGATGGTGTCTGCCCAGCCTTGCAGAATGCTGCCCAACTGGGCAATGACAATGGGATAGGCAAGATGGAAAATCGCACTAACTCGTGTTTGCAAATTCATCCGCTAACGCCTCCTTTTCAACTCTCCGATTGCTTGATCGCTATAGTCATAATACCACCAATAGGTCTTGCCGAAAAGACGATGCGTCTTGTTGACACGCTCAATGGGGTCTGAGAAACTCTTTTTTGTTTCGTTATATTCCTTGAACTGCTGAATGAAATCGGCATCCGTAAACGTGGCGAGCGTGTCCGTACCCATGACGAGTTTTCCTTGCAGAGCCTGTTTGCGATCGCCCTGCAAAAGAAGTGCCTCACGATAGGCCTTAGGCAAACGATTGTAAGCATCAGGAATGCTATCGGAAAGGTCATAATACTTGGGCAACTGACGCTGAAACTCTTTCAAGTTCTTGTCCAGCAAAAGACTACAAAGATAATAGTCGGCAGTGTGCTGATTCCAGACGCTATCAGCAAGCATCAATTCATAATAACGCTCGGTTGAATGGATGGATTTGCCACAGAATGCTCCCAAGTGCAAGCATATACGATGGACGCTGACACGATAACTGTCGAGCGTATCGGTCACATCCAGCAACCCACGGGAACCGTCATACTGAGGATACTCAAAAAGACGTTCTGGAAGTTGTCCCAATTTGGAGAGGGCATACATTCGCAACTGCGTGAGTCGCCGGTTGGTTTTCAGCGACTTCTCCCCTACTCTCGTGGCTGCTTCATAGTCCTGGTTGAGAATCAATCGTTCAGCCTTCAACTCAAAGTGATAGACATCGCTCGTCTGCGGAGTGCTGCCCACAGCCAAGATGAGAAAGAAGAGAATTATGTAGTTGGGATAAAGTTGCGACTTGAGGTCATGAGCCGCCCCGTTGTAGCCACCATCCACCCGATTGGCAAACAGCACCAACAGGACATAAACGCATAAAATCAATGGAGCAATCCACTTCCACGGCCCAAAAGAGAAATGTGCCATTGCAGCCTTGTCCACATCGGTGACGATGGCAAGCATGAGCATGGAAGGCAGATATGACAACGCGTGCCATCGAGACGGCAACCGAGATGCCAAACCGACAATCCACTGCACAATCTGCAAAACCACCGTGATGATGACGGCACCGACAAACAGGTTGTAAGTGGTGATTCCTTTGGAATAGACAAACTGTGCTTCTGCCAAGATTTCCCCTTGCAGAAAAAAGAGATAACAGAAAGAAAAAAGCATAAACAGAACACTGCAGGAATAACGAATGAGTCCTGCAGTCTTCTGTCTATGCGAGTTGTTACGATTCACGAGTTCTTTTCTTAAGTTTTTAAGTTCTTAAGTTTTTGAGTTTACAAATGTTATTTCGCATTCTTACGAAGAACAACAGCAGAACGTGCTGGGATGTAGAGTTTCAGCCAGCCCTTGCCATCCTTCTCGTAGATGGGGTCATAGTTAGTGAAATGACGAACTGAATCGTCTGCGAGGTCGTTGCCGCCGTAGAGTTTATTGTCGGTGTTGAGCACCACGTCGTAACTGCCCTGCGGAACGATGAAGCCATAGTCGGTGTAAGACCTGTTAGGTGAGAAGTTGAACACAAACAGCAGGTCGCCACGAGAGAAAGCAAGTATCTGGTCGCCATCGTTATGCCATACCTCCACCACAGGTGTCTTTTGGAAGTTCTTGACCGTCTTGATAGTCTTCAGCATTGCTTCGTCAAAATCGCCTAAGTAGTGATAGCACAGTTCCTTATTGTCAACAAGATTCCACTGACGACGAGCGTACTTATAGCCCCAGCCATTGCCCTCACGTGGGAAGTCAATCCATTCTGGATGACCAAACTCATTACCCATAAAGTTGAGGTAGCCACCATTGATGGTAGAGGCAGTCAAGAGGCGAATCATCTTGTGGAGAGCGATACCACGGTTTGCCATGAAGTTCTCGTCACCCTTCTTGAAGTGCCAATACATATCAGCATCGATGAGGCGGAAGATGATGGTCTTGTCACCTACAAGAGCCTGGTCATGAGACTCGGCGTAAGAGATGGTCTTCTCGTCTTGACGACGATTGGTGGTCTCCCAGAACATGCTGGACGGTTTCCAATCTTCGTCCTTCAGTTCCTTGATAGTCTTAATCCAATAGTCAGGGATGTTCATCGCCATACGATAGTCGAAGCCATAGCCGCCATCCTTGAATGGAGCAGCCAAACCTGGCATACCCGACACTTCCTCGGCAATGGTGATTGCCTTTGGATTCACCTCGTGGATGAGGAGGTTGGCAAGGGTGAGGTAAGCGATTGCCTCGTCATCTTCATGACCATTATAGTAGTCGCCATAGCCGCCAAATGCCTCGCCAAGACCGTGGCTATAATAGAGCATCGAAGTCACGCCATCGAAACGGAAACCGTCAAACTTGAACTCTTCAAGCCAATACTTGCAGTTGGAAAGCAGATAGTGAATCACCTCGTTCTTGCCATAGTCGAAACAGAGGGAATCCCATGCCGGATGCTCGCGACGACCACCCTGCATGAAGTACTGACAACCATCGCCGGCAAAGTTTCCAAGACCTTCGATTTCGTTCTTCACGGCATGAGAATGCACAATGTCCATGATGACGGCAATGCCCATCTCGTGTGCCTTGTCAATCAGTTCCTTCAACTCTTCAGGTGTACCGAAACGGCTGGAAGGTGCAAAGAAGTTGCTGACATGATAGCCAAACGAACCATAGTAAGGATGCTCAGCAATCGCCATCACCTGAATGGCGTTGTAACCATCCTTCTTGATGCGTGGAAGGATGTTGTCTTTGAACTCGATGTAAGTGCCCACCTTCTCTGCATCCTGTGCCATACCGATGTGGCACTCATAGATGAGCAGCGGATTTGTGTCGGGCTTGAAGTTTTTCTTTTTGAACTCGTAAGGTGTTTCGGGTGCCCACACCTGTGCAGAGAAAATCTTGGTATTGTCATCCTGCACCACACGACGAGCGTAGGAAGGGATACGTTCACCTTCGCCACCGTTCCACTTGATTTTCAGTTTGTAGAGGTCACCATGCTTCATCTGCTTGGCTTTCAGGTTGATTTCCCAGTTGCCGAAGTCCTTGCGAGTCATCTTGTAGGCTTCCTGCTCCTGCCATCCGTTGAAGTCACCAATCAGATAGATTTCGGTAGCATTAGGTGCCCACTCACGCAAAGTCCATCCCTTCGAAGTCTTATGAAGACCGAAGTAGAGGTGTCCGCTGGCAAAATCTGACAATGTCTGCTTGCCACCTTGCGTCAGTTCGTTCAGTTTATAAAGTGCGTGATCATGACGACCACGGATGGCTCCCTCGAAAGGTTCAAGCCAAGGGTCATTCTTCACAAGTCCGATGTGCTGTACTTTGGGTGCTGCAGCCTTCTTGGCTGTAGTCTTTTCGGTTTTCTTAGTTGCTGCCATAATATTGATTTACTATTTTACGATTTACTATTTACAATTTATTTATCGATTTAATGATTTTACGATTTTTACAACCCAAATAGCAAATAACCCAATCGTTAAATTGCCCAATCAATCGTCAAATCGTAAATTGTCAAATCGTAAATACCTTTATTGAAAGGAGCCATTATGCTTTTACTTTGAAAATTACTTTTCTGTATTCAGGCACAGGCGAGATGCAAGGAGCATGACCATCCTGTGGGAAGAAGATGACGAATTCGCCCGGATGAACGGTGATGTACTGTTCTGGACGAACAGGATAGAACGTGATGTCTTTCTTGGCATCGTACTCAGCGTCGGGGAGAAGTTGACGAGGAATGTAACCCATCACTTCGGGACATGACAACGGAATCTGAATGTCAATCATTGCGTCGTGAGTCTCAAGCATCGCGTCATCAACCGTTTTTCCATGTGCCAGGTTGTGATTGACAAAGAGTTTGTTGCCATCAATGTTTACTCGCCCCGGCTCTTGAGCAAGAAGATCTGTGTTTTGAAGATACTCTACCACCTTTGGGAACAAAGGGTTCAGATTGGCGTACTTGCCGATGTTTTCAAGGGTGTCTAAAATCATAACTTCTATTTATTTAAGGTTTATAAAATGTTAGTTCGTTTTCTTTGTCCAATAAACTCCCTACGGCTTGGCTTTCTGCATTTCTTGCAGCACCGCCTCATGCAACAGCCCGTTGGTAGCAAGCACCTGTCGCCCACTCTCCCACTTCGCATCGGCACCGTCATAGTCCGACACCTTGCCGCCCGCCTCTTTCACGATGATGGCACCGGCTGCCACATCCCACGGCTGGATGAACGACTCGAAATACACATCAATCTTTCCTGCCGCCACATAGCACAGTTCTGCCTCTGCACTGCCCATGCTTCGGATGCTGGCACAATGTCCGTAGAGCCGTCCTGTGATGTTCAGGCAAAACGCTCGCCAGTCGTCTGCGTTGTATGGATAGCCCACCATCACAAGTGCCTGATCCACATCGTTGATGGCAGACACGTGGATGGGTTTGTCATTCAAGTAGGCACCCATGCCTTTCGCCGCACTATATAGTTCCTTGCGTGACACCTCATAAACGACGCCCAACAAGATTTCCTCTCGGTTTCTCAATGCGATGCACACACAATAGGGAGCCAAGTCGTGGATGAAGTTTGTCGTACCATCCAATGGGTCAACAACCCAAAAGTATTCCTCCTTACCATCTTCCTGCTTGACCGTCTTCTCCTCCGTGATGAAACCAGCCTCTGGCAGAATCTCCTTCAGACGAGAGACCACCAACTCTTCACATCCCTTGTCCACATAACTCACATAATCGTGACTATGCTTCGACTCCACTTTGCTCAAGTCGAAACTCTCCCGCTGTGTTGCGATGAATGCACCTGCTTCTACCGCCAACGCCTTCACCTCTTCCAATATTCCACCAAGCCGCATGGTCATTGTCAATTATCAATTGTCCATTCAACTACTGTCCCATCAACTTTCCTCTGTTGTAAATGCCCTTGCGAGTCACCTTCCCGTTGCGGTCTTTCTCCACAAACGAGCCGTCTCGCTGATCATTAAAGAACGAACCCTCGAAACGGGTGCCGTCAGCATATTCCTCCACACCTTTTCCATTCTTCATGCCATCCTTGAAGTGACCCTTGAACTTCGTGCCATCCGACAAACGCATGATGCCTTCGCCGTTCATCTCGCCGCCAGCCCATTCACCATCATACACATCGCCATTCGCACCCGTGAACTTGCCACGCCCGTGCTCTTTGTCCTCCACCCAATAGCCTTCATACTTCGAGCCATCAGGCCATGTGTAAGTGCCAAAACCGTCCATCAGCCCATTCTTGAACTGACCCACATATTTACGCTTGTCTGTGTAAGTGAAGATGCCCTGACCTGTACGTTCTCCGTTCTGGTAATCACCTTCATAGATGTCACCATTATGGAACTTATAAATGCCTTTTCCGTGCATCAGGTCATCCTTCCATCCCCCCGTATAGAAGTCGCCATTGGCATAGGTGTACTTGCCCTGACCGTTACGCATGTCGTTGTCCATGTCGCCCTCATAACTGGAGCCGTCACGCCAATCATACACGCCCTTGCCCGACTTCTTGTCGTCCTTCCAACTGCCATCATAATAGATGCCGTTAGCCCACGTGTAGCGACCCTGTCCATTACGTTTGTCCTGGAACCAGTCGCCCGAATATTTGTCACCATTATAATAGTACATCGTACCGATACCCTGCTGGTAATCAATGTACCAAAGACCATCATACTTATTATTATTAGAGAAGTAATACACACCCTTGCCATGCTGATGGTCCTGATGCCAGTTGCCCTCATACTTCTCACCATCGACAAACGTATATACGCCATAGCCCTGACGCTTTCCCTTCACATACTCACCCTCGTAGGTGTCGCCCGTCACAAAAGTCGTCTTACCTTTGCCGTTCGGCTTTCCACCTTCCAGTTCACCATAATACTTTGCCTTATCCTTTGGGAACTCATAGTTGCCAATCATCACCTTCTGAGCCCATGCCGAAGATGACCATACGCACACCATCATCCCTGCTATCACATATCTTGAAATATTCATAATCTTACGCTTGAAACATTAAAAACAATTCATAAAAACGCATCATCCGCACAACATCAATTTTACAAAGATATAACTTTTTTCCCAAACCACACCCCTCCATTAAGTTTTATTATCATTTCAAGCACAAAAAAATCCATTTTTCACACCAAATGATACCAGAATGTCCCCTTTTTATTCATTTTCCATGGTCAAATTTGTAATAACCTCAATTGCTTTAATGATACATCCTTGTAGCCGTGAAAACAATATTCGCATCTACACCCGCCACGCTCTTTGGTCTTGCCCCGTGAAAGTGGTTCGTTTATATTAGGCACACTGGTCAACATACATTCGCCTCATCGCTTGACAAGAAAGGCGTGTTTTTGATGGGAATAAGGACATTCAGTAGATGCAGCACTTGGCTTCAGGCGTCTCATCGTTTGTGGATGGGGCAAGGTCTTCGCGAAGGGTTGGAAACACGAAGCGTATCAATTCATGCACGGGTGTTGAAACAATACAACACCCGTGCATGAATTGATACGCTTCGAGGTAACGACGTAGGGGATTCTTACCAGAGAAGCCCTCCTACCTTGTCATCGTCGCCGATGATGCCACGCAGAGGAGCGCTCGGATCGATGTTGCCGTCCTCGTCAACGCCGCCGAACAGCACATCCTCAATGACACCATCTTTGCCACCTGCAACGCCACCGCTGCCACACAGCGGAGCAGCCTCTACGGATGCAAATACTTCCATCTCTGGACGAATATAAGTCTTTTTCATATTTCTGTTTGTTTCGGGTTAAACATTCCTTTCAGTTACTTCACACTCACTTTCTTGCCATCCACGATGTAGATGCCCTTCGGCAACGACTGCACGTCCTTCTGCCCGAGCGACACGCCCTGCAAGGTGTACACACCACCGAGAATAGGGTCTTTCTCGATGTCGGCAATGCCCGTCACGTCGCTATCCACCGAGAAGCGGATTCTGGCGGAGTAGGTATCCTCCACGTCCGTCAGCACGTCGTAGAAGTCGAAGTAGGCACGGTAGCCCTTCATCTTCGTCTTGCCTGCCGAGTAGTAGAACTTGTTGCCGCTAAGAAAGAGGGTCATGGCTTCCAGCGGCGTGTCCGCCACGTATGTGCCCACAAAACGGTTGTAATACGTCACCGCCTTCTTGCCTGAGCCTATCGTGTACTCATCCTTGTCCACTGACGGTTCCTCCTCTGGGTCTATGTCCACCCCGTCTGCCGTGAACTCGCTGATGGCGGAAGACACTTTGATGAGGTACGGATGGTTCGCCTCAATGGCTGTCACCGACTCAAACTTCACGCTGATGCCCACAATCCTCTCATCCTCGTCCTCCTCGGTCTCGCATCCTGTGAAGTCCGCCAGTTGCACATCCTCTCCGAATGCCTCCTTCACCTGTGCCTCGCTCATGGCGAAGGGCTGACAGATAGTGTTCCACTCTCCTGCCTTGATGGTGCGCTTCACCCGCACGTTCACACCCGTAGCCGCCACAGGTGCCGTGGTCGATGTCTCGTCCAGCATCACGGTGTGGACATTGACTACGCGGAGCGTGAAAGTAGCATCAGGCACAGGAACACGTGCATCACCAATCAACGTCATGTTGGTCAGCGTGATGGTGTAACTGCCCGTTGGTATCACATCGCTGGGCGTGAACTCCACAGTGCCCAACTCCTGCAATCCTCCGTCTGGGATGGGGGTGTCGCTATAGGAGAGTACACCGCAACGTGCCAAATGGCTGATGCCCACACCGTCCACATCGCCGATGGTGAAGGCGCCGTCCCAACTGGCGGTTGTCGTGGCTTTCCCTGTTGTGGAGAAGCCCGTTTGGGGAAACAGGATGTCAAACTCCAGCCCAGTGTAACTGCCTCCATCAATGTCAAGTTGGAGGGTCAGCGACACGGTCTCTCCCGGCAGTGCTTCCACGTCTGCCACTGCCACTTGTTGTGCTGCCATCCCTCCGCACAGGGCGAAGAGGACGGTCAGACTTGTCATAAATTTTCTCATTGTTCTTCTATTTTTTAGTTTAATTTTCTGTCTCATTGTCAGTGTTCTCTTCCTGTGGGCTTTGTGCCTCTTTGCCCACATAGATGCTCACCGTCTTTCGAGCATCGCTGAGGTTTACAATGCCATTGCCATCCACATCGGCGGCACTCGCATTGAAATTGTCGGGCGTCTGACCCACATAGTGCTTCACGGTGGCGGCAGCATCGCTGAGGTTTACCACGCCATCTCCGTTGGCATCGCCTGCCACTTCGGGTACATCCAGGGTAAATTCACGCACGATCTCTTTTACCTCCACATTGCCAGCGGAGTCCGTTGCCACCACGCAGAAACCTTGGTTCATGCCTGTATAAATCCGGACTTCTGCCACCGAGTCGGCGGGCAGGCCGGATGCGGCTTTCCACCAACTGGCATCTTCGCCGTATTGTACATAAACATCGTATCGCCACACGCCCGATAGTTCGTCTGTCGCTTCCATGTGCACCGCAGCCGTCGAGTTGTTCAGTTGGGTGACATTGACAACATGGCTGTTGGGTGCGATAGCATCGATGACATTTGTCCATGTCGGGGTCATGATTGTATTCTCTTGGTCAAAAACAATACCTGCCCGGTTGCTTAGAGTTTGACCATTATTCAGTCCTTCTTTTAATTTGATGTCAAACGTTAGTTCACCTAACCCTTTACCATCGATATTAACAGGCAAAACACCCTGCATAGCATCAGTTGTTTGCTCCATTGACATAGGATCAAGTGATTCTATTGTCCATTTAGCAATACCGTTTTTATTGTTATAATCAAGACTTACTTGTGCAATCACATCAATAACAGGACGCAAATCTACAGTAATAGGGTATTGGGATTTTGCATCAATAAATGTAGTTACTTCGCCAATGCTTATATTTGTAAATTCAAAACTTGCTAAATCAAAATAGTCGGCATCAAGAGTGTCGCATACAATGATAGTATGAGCCGCAGCGTCAGCGATCTTTGGGTCATTCTCAAATTCTATTGTATAACTTACGGAATTTACATCCTTACGCAAGTAAAGACTACCACTTTCCGAAGTATATCCCACAATGTCATTGGGATCCCCAGGAACGACGATGTGGACGGAATGAGGATTTCCTGGGTCTGGCATTGGATTTTGGGCACAATTGTTTTGAAGTCCCATAAGGTTATTAACCCATTCTCCTACATCACCTCCGATGATGGATCCTGGAGTCATTACTTCTGGATACAATTGATCATATGCTCCTGCAATTGTATTAGCCGTTTCTTCATCGACACCATTAGCATTAATCCAGGCATCCCCTATACTACGCCCCATGGCATTAATCCCAGAACCGATTGTAGCCCCTATTTTAAAATCAGTATTTGCATTAGAACCTCCTAGTGAAATAGCAGAACCTGCATTAGATAGAACTTGCGACCCAGTGCGACCTAATCCATCTCCAGTAGCACCTGTCGCACCATTTAGAGCATCTCCAAAATTGACAACATTTTGCCCTCTGTTACTGGTATTAGAGTGAGTAACACGCCGCATTTTTGCCTCCTTACTTTCCCACCATGTGCTATCAACTTCCAAGGGTTTACCTGTCCATGCATAGAGATTGAAACGCGTGTGTGCAGGTGCCGTAAAATCGAATTGTAAATTCATCTTTTCATGAGACCCCAATCGGGGGATATAGAAGAACATTACTGCACCATCAACACCTTTGCCTAATAGGTTTTCTGTTAATGTCGCAAAAGAATATCCCGCACTATCATTTTTAGCAGCCATTGAAGCATAGAAATTATTGAAAGCAACATTTTCTACAGCAAGTGGATTGTCCCATGCCACGTTCAATGGAATAAAAGAATAAGACATATTTCCTTCATTTTCCACAATTACTGATATTGGAAATGGTTTTGCCATGTTCGACCTATCAATTATGGAAATCTTGACATCTGCATAGTTTGGTTCTTCAAACAAAATGGCTTCAGATATAGTCAAATTTTCATCCACATAATATAGATTTAAATCATACCTTCCCATTGGAACCTCATCTTGGTTTATAGAAAAAAGGATATCTACGCGTGTGTTGGAAATCAAGAACATACTGTCTTCTCTCAAAACTTGATCCCCAAAAACAAGTGACGCTCCTTCGAGTTTCTCGAATCCATTCCCGTAAAGATGAAGTATAAATTCAGAATCTTTTGCATTTCCTATGGCATTGGGTGTATAAGAAAGTACCGCATACTTGTCTATATGTTCATATTCCAAGGTAACGCTACTTTGGCTCCCCATAACATCATGCACGGCCAAATAATACGTGCCTTTTTCCCAAGCATGACAGCCGTCATAATTGACAGAGGCTGCCCCTGAAGCACTATACACTTCTTCTCCTGAGGGGGAGAACAACTGCATCGTACAAGCCTGACTACTTTTGAATGCAACCGAATCTCCTTCTTCTAATGGCACAGTGTACCAACGAATCCCATTTTCTTCCACACGCTCAAAAGTTTGTGTTTCCTGTAGTTCACCTGTAGGTATGACATTCTCACTCACTTTCTCATCTACAAATTGTTTGGACAAATCTGTAAAACGCCCCGTGGCTTCTTTGAAACGAATATGGAAATCATTCTTTGCATAAATGAGAGGTTGGTTGTCTTTGATTCTGAATTCGAAACAAGAAGAGCGGATGGGCATTGTTTCCACAGGCAACAAAGAGATTAAATCAACTTTCTCCTGACGCGGGTCTATGTCTTGTAAATGCCTGTCATTATAATTGTCATTTAACCAATACTCATAGCGTATAATGCCATTCCCGCCTAATGGAATTTTGGTAAAAAAGGCGGTATTTGTTCTGGTCATCATGCCGTCATTACCTTCTAACCAATAGATGACACGATGCAAACCGTCTGACAAGGTGGAAACATCTATGTCTAAGTGATATATATTATCTGTCACTAAACCCATCTGAGACACGGTTGATTGATTGTCTATAATATAGCAGCACTTCATCTCAGAAAGATCTGTAGCCTTAGTGTATGGCACTTTCAGGAAATATTTGGAGATGGGCACACTCCATCCATTTGTTTGACTTCCTACTTGAACATGAAGTACATGCATATTGTAATCCAAATCTTCTACAGGAACATCCAGATGCCATTCAGATGCAGGACTTGTACCTTCAACGATATGCCCCGAATCGTCATCAAACCAATAGCGGTAACTATATGTATCTTGTCCTCGTGCTGCAATATGCATGAATAGGACAAGCATGATTAAGAAAAACTTCCTCATATCAAACATTTTTTTGATAATCATTTTGCAATATTTACTTCAATATCGACACTCAATTTACCATCAGCAGTTGATTTAGCAGCAACATTACATTTTGTAATTTGAGGATTCGAAGGGGTTGGATCATAAGGCAAAGAACCTCCGTAGATGCCGACTTGAGTGCCATCCTGTCCTAAGTATTTTGTTTTTGCCTCTTCTGTAAGTTCAAAGTTCTCTGTCTCCTTATAGTTTCCATCGTATGTCTTGAAAAGATTTGATTCCTCGCGGAGCATGGAAACGTTTGTTGTATTGGGGATTTTTCCAAATATAGAATTAACGACCTCATCAGAGATATTAACGCAACTATATACAGTACATGAACTATCAATCTCATGTTCCCATGGTGAGATAAGGATACAGTTTCTTAATGAAGAATTAATGAGTCTATTCCAACCTCCCTGCCAGTATTCTATCACACAGTTTATACATTCCCAATTGTAATTGCCTTCCGTACTTGCAGCATCATTCCAAATTATACAATTAACGCACGTGGCGAAATTGTTGTTACGAACAAAAAGTTCATTTGAAATCCGGCAATGAGTAAACATCAAATGATTGTTAGAGTTATATGTGGTAACCTCATACAACCTGTCTTTTATGAATTGAGCATTCGCCGCATTTTCTACAGCAATAGAATTATCATGATAGATTCCTTCAATGATAAGACCTTCGGTCGCCTCTTCTGGAATATTTATCGTAAAATAGCCAGAAATAATCGTTGGCTCACTCTGGGTCGTGGTGTTCACTTCCATTCCTGCACCCCGTATAGTGATACCTTTTGATATATTCACAGAAGAGAATGTTCCGCTTGAAAGTGTGATGACATCGCCATTAACAGCAGCGGCATGTGCTTCTCGCAAAGCACTCCCACCATAGAAAATTGTGGTTTCATCTCCATGACTAAGTGTTGCGAGGATGGAACTCTGAGCAAAACCTGGAGTAACCGCCATGGCTACTACCAAAGAAATAATCATTTTTTTCATAATCAGTACATTTTTATTTGGTTAATAAATCATTGTTCCCTCTCTTAGGAACAACCCGCACCAAACCTATAGG
Organism: Bacteroidaceae bacterium; assembly: GCA_017483605.1. Lineage (GTDB taxonomy): Bacteria > Bacteroidota > Bacteroidia > Bacteroidales > Bacteroidaceae > Minthosoma. Next base: position 16,327 of record JAFUWG010000031.1, read on the forward strand.
CATAAGAAAAGCGCAGGCTCTGCCATACGCGACACAGGTTTAGGACTACCTACAAAACACTACGGAGAGCCAGCGCAGTAAGCGCAAGCCTCATGTGTTTTGTTATTGCCCTTCACTATTCGAGGTCCTAATTCGTGTCGCGATTGAGCAAATAAAAATGTAATGTGTCCGAACGAACACGGCGACAAAGTAACAGAAAAAAATTGACACCCACAAACATTTCCCCAACTTTTTTCAAAAGAGCACAAAAAAAGGCACAAAGCGGAAAGTGCTTTGTGCCTCATATTATATAGATGTGAAAAATCTCGACAGAAAAGAATGACCCTCAATGTTCACTCAAGTATCTCACCCGTATCTTGCGGAAACGATGCCAATGTCTTCTGCCAATGATGTCCGATATCTTTTGCCAATGTCTTTCTCGTCCTCATGCCCGTCATCTCGGACGACTGTGTTCCTTGTCTTCCGAGTTCTCATGCCCGTGTCTTCCTTTGCCTCTTGCTCGTCATCACCTTGCTCCGATGCTCGTCATCACCTTGTCCTCACGCTCGTCATCACTTCGCTCTCAGGTTCGTGTCTTCTGCGGAGGTGTTTTCAGAGGTTTTCAAGTAGCGTTTTCACGTTGTTTGTTGTAAAGTCCTCGCCTTATCGTGTGAAGTCACTCCACAAGAAAAGCGTAAACAAATTGCTTCGTTTACGCTCTTCTTTGTATTTCCGTTATGTTGTGTGTTACACAGGCAAGTTGGGGTAAATTCTATTCATTCAGGTTTGTTGGTGAGAATGTCTATGGTTTCGTTGAACTCAGCCATGATTTCTGTGAGTCGAGGATTGTTCTTCTGTACAATGATTGCCGCAAAATTACGGGTTGTCTCTTCCTGCACTTCTGCTGTCTGCAAAACGTAGTCGTCACGTCGACTGTAAGTACTAAACCAGCGGATGAATAACCGACTACGAAAGGCTTGTTTGCCGTCACCCGTCTCACAGATATAAAGCAGAATGTCAGGGTTTGCCATAAAGAAAGCCTCTATCAGCAAAAGGATGGTTTCTCTCAGTTTCTGGTCGTTCGGCGAAGGTCGGTGACTTTGGTTGTTGATGGTAAACTGATAGGCTCCTGTTGGCCAAATGGAATAGTCATCCATGAAACCAATGATGAAGATGTTTCCTCTGTTGGTTTCTATGATATAGTCACGCCCGTTCTCTGTCCATACCTTATATGGAGTGAGTCGGTTGATGAAGTTCATGTCAAGTGCATTCATCGTCGGCTCAAATGCTCAATTGCAGGCGTTCTTGCCGTATCCGTTGAATGCTTTCTTCTGCCTTTTCCTGCCACTCGTGCTTTTTGCGAAGTGATTCGCGAAAGGCTGCGATAACTTCATCGCGTGTACGTTTCTTGAATGCTACAGATTCCATCATACATGTTTTTTTTCGTATATCACATGCAAAGGTACGAAAGTTTTTGCAATACAAAAGAAAAATGGAGAAAAATGTGAAAATATCTACGGAAATGTATGGCCCTCCATGTTCATCAAGATGTGTTTTCAAGGGAGATTTTTGAAGACATTTCAGGGGGTGAAATGAAAATACCTCGACACGAGTTCATTCGTGTCGAGGTATTGTATTGATTTGTTACTCGTGCATAAATTGATACGAGACAAGGTAACGACGTAGGGGGTGATGGGCTACTCCCACTCGATGGTTGCTGGTGGTTTGGAAGATACGTCGTAGCAGACGCGGTTGATGCCGCGGACGTTGCGGATGATTTGGTTGCTCACTTCGGCCAGGAAATCGTAGGGGAGTTTTGCCCAGTCGGCTGTCATGGCATCGGAGGAGGTGACGGCACGGAGTGCAACGGGGTGTTCGTAGGTGCGTTCGTCACCCATCACGCCCACACTCTTCACGTCGGAGAGGAGGATGGCACCTGCTTGCCAAATCTGGTCGTAGAGAGAGACTTCGATGGTACCATTCTGCATATCGGCTGGCACACCGGCGGCAAGCACTTTGCGTGCCTCTTCGCCTGAGAGTTTCACCTTCCAATTGCGGAGGCCACGGATGAAGATGTCGTCGGCTTCTTGTAGCATACGCACCTTCTCGGGTGTGATGTCGCCAAGGATGCGAACGGCGAGACCTGGACCTGGGAATGGATGGCGAGTGATGAGGTGTTCGGGCATCTGGAGTTGACGGCCGACACGACGCACTTCGTCCTTGAAGAGCCACTTGAGGGGTTCGCAAAGTTTCAAGCCCATCTTCTCGGGCAGACCGCCCACATTGTGGTGAGACTTGATGACCTTGCCTGTGATGTTGAGCGACTCGATGCGGTCGGGATAAATCGTGCCTTGTGCCAACCACTTGGCTCCTTCGATTTTCTTCGCCTCGGCTTCAAACACGTCGATGAAGCCAGCACCGATAATCTTGCGTTTGCGTTCGGGTTCTCCCACTCCTGCCAGTTCGGTGTAGAACTTTTGAGAAGCATCGACACCCACCACGTTCAGGCCGAGGCACTCGTAATCGCGAAGCACATCGGTGAACTCGTTCTTGCGGAGCAGTCCGTTGTTGACAAAGATGCAGGTGAGGTTCTTGCCAATAGCACGGTTCAGAAGCACGGCTGCCACCGAAGAATCAACACCACCCGAGAGACCGAGAATCACTTTGTCGTCACCTACCTGCTGACGCAGTTCTGCCACCGTCTGGTCAACGAACGAAGCGGGCGACCAGTCTTGCTTGCCGCCGCAAATATCGACGACGAAATTCTTCAGCAACTGAGTGCCGTCGATGGAGTGGAACACTTCGGGATGGTACTGCACGCCCCAAATCTTCTCGTCGTTGGCGGCGTAGGCAGCATACTTGACGGTAGCCGTCGAAGCGATGCAACGGAATCCCTCTGGCAGTTTCGTGATGGTGTCGCCATGCGACATCCACACTTGGCTGTTCTCGGAAAAGCCTTTCAGCAGGGGATTGCCCTCCTCCATGAACTCAAGATTGGCACGTCCGTACTCACGGGTACCTTCGGGCTCCACTTTGCCACCAAAGGTGTGTGCCATCAACTGTGCACCGTAGCAGATGCCGAGGATGGGATACTTGCCACGAATCTGCGAGAAGTCGAGTTTGAAAGCCCGCTCCTCATAGACACTGTAGGGCGAACCCGACAGAATCACACCCATCACATCGGGGTCATCCTGCGGGAACTTGTTGTAAGGCATGATTTCGCAAAACGTGTTCAACTCACGCACACGGCGGCCAATGAGTTGGGTGGTTTGCGAACCAAAGTCTAAAATGATGATTTTCTGCATATATTAAATATGTATTAAGTTTCGCAAGTTCTCTTTTTTGTAGTTAAGGAGTTAAGTAGTTATCGCTACGCTCAGTAGTTAAGCCAAATCTCATGCTATTGGCAGGCATCGGCTTAACTACTTAACTACCGACTACTTAACTACTTCCGAAAGTTTAGTTAATTATGTATTATTTTCTTGGAATGTGCAAAGTTAAGGAATAAAAGTGAAAAATCTAAATTACTGAGCCAAAAATTGTTCCGCCTTGGCAATGGTGTCGAGTTTGCCAACATCGAGAAGTTGAAGTTGGGAGTCAAAATGGCAATGGATGGGAACTTTATCGCAGATGGACAGGTAGAAATCGATGATGGAGAACTTGCCTTGCCACGAGTCCATGAGGGGAAGAAGGGAGGGATGGAAGACTTGGATGCCGGAGAAAGCATACTTCTTTAATGATGAATGAAGAGTGAAGAATGAAGAATCACCATCGTGGGCTTGAAGTTCGGGATAGGGCGACTTCACTTCACCGGTGGCGATGTTGGTCCAACCGACGAGGCGGTCATCCTTGTCGAAGAGGAGGTAACGCTGGGTTTTGCGGTCGGAGACCAAGAGGGTGGTCGCTGTGGCATGGGTGTAGAGGGAAAGGAGGTCGGCATTGCTGAGAATATCGACGTTGTGGACAAGGATGGGCTTGTCGTTAGGAAAGAGGCGAGCCGCCTTCTTCAGCCCCCCACCCGTCTCGAGCAGCATGTCGGTCTCGTCGCTGAACTGGATGTTGATGCCAAAATCATCGTTGGCACGAACGAAGTCGATGATTTGCTGGGCGAAATGGTGAACGTTGATGACAATATCGGTCACGCCAATGCCTTTCAGTTTCTCGATGAGAATCTGCACGAGGGGCTTGCCACTCACGGGCACCATGGCTTTGGGCATTGTGTCGGTGAGGGGTTTGAGGCGAGTGCCGAGACCTGCTGCGAAAATTAAAGCATTCATATTACATGAAAAAAATCTATTATAATTCATGAATAATTCGTGGTTAATTGATGGTCATTCGTGTTTTCTTTTCAACATAAAATCCCATGAATTAGCCACGAATTATTCATGAATTTATTTTAGTTGTTGGGTGATTCCTTGTTCTCGGTGGCAAATGTGGACTTCCACACCAAATTTCTGATGGATGTGTTCGGCAACGTGCTGGGCACTATAGACAGAACGATGGCGACCGCCCGTGCATCCGAAACTGATTTGTAGATTGGCAAAACCACGTTCCTTGAAACGAGCCACATGAAAATCGACAATCTTATAGACGCTGTCGAGGAAGGTGAGGATTTCTCCGTCTGCCTCGAGGAAGTCGATGACGGGCTGGTCGAGTCCTGTGAGGGGTTTATACTCGTCATACCTGCCCGGGTTGTGGGTGCTGCGGCAGTCGAACACATAGCCGCCCCCGTTGCCCGTTTCGTCTTCGGGGATGCCTTTCTTGAAGGAGAAGGAATAGACACGGACAAGAAGGCCCTCCCCCGCCCCTCCCTGTTGAGGGAGGGAGCCATGCGGGATGTAAGTCGCATCGTTTTGCAGATAGGCAGCGACTTTGGCTTTCTTGGTAGCCTCAACTGCCTTGCTCTGCTCTTCCTGTTCGTTTTGAGTGATGAGGGAGAGGCAGACTTCTTTCAGATAGGGATATGCGTCGCAAGTGCCTAAGGAAAGTTCTTGCTGCAAATTGTGGATAGCAAGGGGAATGCTGTTGATGAAATACTCCTTCTTTTCCCACAAGCCACGGTAGCCGTATGCCCCCAGCACTTGCAAAATGCGGAAAAGGACAAAGAGATGAAGTTTGGGCAGGAAGTCAGCCTTTGACAATGGTTTGAACGGCTGTAAAGCATCCAGATATTCATTGAGCAGTTGTTCTCGCAAGGCATCGGAGAACTTGGCGGATGACTGCCAGAGGAACGATGCCACATCATAGTAGATGGGGCCTTTTCGCCCACCTTGAAAGTCGATGAAATAAGGTTCACCGTCTTTCAGCATGACGTTGCGTGACTGGAAATCACGATAGAGGAACGTCGGCTCGGTGTCGCTCAGCAAGTCGTTTGCCAGCGTCTCAAAATCTTGTTGGAGTTTGTATTCGTTGAACTCGACCTCTTTCAGTTTCAGGAAACAATACTTGAAGTAGTTGAGGTCGAACATGACACTGGTTCTATCCATCTCTGCCTGCGGATAGCAAGAGGAGAAAGCGGCAACCGCCTTGGGCTGCACGACGGGCAAGAACTGGAACCGTGGAAGGGCACGGATGGCTTTGGCGATGGCGGCAATTTCCGCCTCGCTATACTGCCCATTGTGGGCACGCCCTTCGGCGATGAAATCATAGAGTGACTGCTCGCCCAAATCTTCTTGCAGATACACCATCTCATCTGCCGACACAGCCAAGACTTCTGGCACGGGAAGATGAGCATCCTTAAAGGTTCGAGCCCATGTGATGAAGGCATGATTCTCTTCTCGATTCGTGCCGATGACGGCGATGAAAGTTGAACGTTTTTCTTCTCCTGTAACTCGGAAATACTGTCGGTTGCTACCTGCTGCCGACAGGGGCACAATGGCGTCAGGCTCTCTACCCGTCAAACTTTTGTATAATTGTTGTATCCTCTCCATACGTTCTACGATTTTCGTTTCCAAATGCTCATCACCTTATTCTTCACCGCCACCACATTGAATGCACTGACCACAACCAGCAGAACCAATCCGACGAGCAATGCCGGAAGGATGGAAGGGGCTTCGTAGTCGGGAAAGAAGTTCTCAAACAAACCGAGGTAGATGCTCCGAACCACCAACAAAATTGCCACCGCCAAAAGCAGCACCAAGACATTCAGTCCGATGGTCAATGCCTGATAAGGGAACGAAACCTTGGAAGGTGAATAGCCAATCAGCAACAGATTTTCGAGTTTGGTGCTATTCTTCTGAACCAACAAAAAGACGCTGAGCATCAGAATATAGAAGGACAAGGCACTGATGACCAAGCCAATCACCATGACGATGCTGACGATGATGCGTAGCACAAAGGTGGTCTTCGACGCATCCAACTTGTTCTCATCCGTTTCATAATCACGCTCTTGCAGATAACTTGCAATGCGGGCATCCGTCGGGTTGTTCACTTCCATGATGAGACGCGTCGGCTCTTTCATCGTGTTGTCATTGGCGTATCGCCCATTAGCCCACCGCATGAATGCTTCAGGCACAAGAATGGTGTTCAGACGTGAGGAGAAGCCCACGATTCTACCATCATAATCATCCACGCTGCCATTGCCTGCAATCTGGATTTTCAGTTTCATCGCCCCCAAGATGCCCTCGCTGAGTTTCGGAAGTCCCTTGCCCTGTGCATAGCCAAAGTTGTAGAGGTCGAGGTAGTTCTTCGGCAGAATGATGGGAATATCCGTGTCACCCTCCTGATAAGTCCACGCATCGCTCTTCACATCGACAAAAGCGTCGGGCACACTCTCGAAAAACATCTCTGTGGAAAAATTGGCAAAGCCATCCACGTCAAACCATGCCCGCACATTGAAAGAACTGGGCGTGAAAGCACCGATGTTCTCCACAAAAGGCTCGTCTTTCAGTTCTTCCATCTCGTCCTCGCTGAACGCATTGAGTTTGCCTGCGATGGAAGAGATGGCACCAATCTTTTTGTTGACAATCAGATAGTCTGCCTTCATGAAACTATCCTCACTGTCCAAAGCCTGATAATCATTATAAAACTGCACACCCAGCAAGATAATCGCCACCCCAACCAGGTTGGCAAAGAAGAATCCCAAGAATTGAGGTATGCTGATGTGCTGTCGCAAAAGTTTCCAAACCAGTTTCATCTTGTCACGATTATTAAAGATTCAACACTGCATGATAATCCAGTTCGATGTGTTTGCCAATGCTGGTGGCGATAATGCCAGCCCCTTGACGTGCCGCCTCTTCGGTCATGATGCGTCCCATGATGTCGGCATTGGTGTCGTCGAGGTGGCTGATGGGTTCGTCAACAAAAAGGAAATCGAAAGGCTGACAAAGGGAACGAATCAAGGCAACTCGCTGCTGCTGACCGAAGGACATCAAGCCCATCTTTGTGTTCATCTTCTCGGTGATGCCGAGCATTTCAAACCACTCTTTGATTTTCTTTTTCTTCTGAAAACCCGTCAGTTTATTCTTGATGTCCACATTCTCCATCGCCGTGAGTTCGGGGAACATACGAAGTTCCTGCCACAGCAAAGCGAGATGCTTCTTACGGACAGTTGTCCATTGCTTGACAGTATAGCGGCTCACGTCTTCGCCATCGAAGAGTATCTGTCCTTGATAATCGTGGCGATAGCCATAAATGAAACTGCACAGCGAAGATTTTCCTGTGCCTGAGTTGGCTTCCACCAGATAGATTTTTCCCTTCTCAAACGTCACTTCTTGGTTCCACACATCACTCACAACATCATTGCGATTGACGAACACATCTGGAAGAGTATGAATCAGTTGTATCTTATCCATTCAAGTGATTATTTCATTTGTTTTCCTGTTTCTTTTTCATCTCAATCACCACATCCACTTCGTTGGCTGCAGAAGACTTTACAATGATTGACTCGATGTCACCCAATGCCTTGCCCAGCATGGCTGCACGCCCCTTCAACTTCTTTTCCCATCCCATCTTAGCCATATCCAAATAGAGGAAAAGCCAATTGTCTTTCATCTCTGCCTCGTATGTTTTCAGTTTGGTATCGGGGGTGTTCTCAAGACGAGAAAGTGCTCCATCAGCAGCATAATAGAGGTCGTTGCCGTCAACACCCCACTGCCATACTTTACCTTCGGCATGAAGCACATAGTGATGATTGCCATCGTCCTGCATCGACATGCCATATTCTTTCATGCTCGATTTCCAATAGTCCACATCTTGCAAGAAATTCGTGTTCTTCAGTTGAGCGTATGCCACAAAATCATCTGTGTTTCCGTCAAAAACGTGCTGTGACAATCCCACTGCCACATCACCATCTACGGCCTTCAGCATCTGCTCTATATCAATGGCTCTCCCCAACAAGAAGAGCATTTCTTTTGCCTTTTTATCTCCCTTGAGTTTCTGGAGCAACCATTCGCCTTTCACACCCAAACCCAACCAGATTGGCAGGTCTTCCGATGCCTTGTCAATATAGCGTCCCTGAATCTTGTGTAGGTTCTTGTTAGCCTCATCCAACAACTGCTGTACCTTTTCGGTATTGCCCCAGGCTGTACAATGAAAGGTCTCTTTTCCGTTGTCCAGGTTCATCGTGGCAAGCATTTCAATATCACTTTCTCTCACCGAGTTTGGCAGCATTAGCAGATGGCGAACGTATGTATATGCAGGCAATGGCAAAGCCAACAACTTAGCATAGCAAACTACTTCTGTTGTCTCATGCTCCAACTTGCTGTATGCGTCCGTAGAGACAAAACTCTCATCTTCTTTCTGGTTCATCAGTTGCTGAGCCATCTGCCCTACACGCGAACTACTGCCCTCGGACGAGAGCAAGAGGAAGGTCTTCCCGTCGTATGCGTAATGAAAGTCACCCATCAGTGTGCCACACATCAAGTCGCGCCTCTCTACTGGCTTCGATGCCAATCCCTGCTTTTGTAAGAGCATGAGAAAGTCTTTCACATCGCCATCGTCATTCACCTTCATGGTCAATCCCATGGAGCCATCGGGCATCTTGAAGAAGAAAACAGGCATGGTGAAATCAAAGCCCATCTTCATCGGGTCGTCGATGTATTCTTTTGCCTGTTCCATATCCTTGCCTGACACCAACAGTTTCAGGTAAGAATCGAGGTTCTTCATCACCTCTGAATGTGCGAGGTCCCACTTTTCAGCCACGGTTCTCACATCCACCTTTGCGACCAGTGTGGCATTGGCGGGTATCGTGTTTTGATAGTCGGTCTTGCTGCATGAACAAACAGCCATGAGCAACCCGAAGACAAACAGTAAATGGTAAATCGTTTTCATGTTGTTATTGATTTGCAAGATTCATTAAATGGACAGCCACCAGTGCTGCCGTTTCCGTTCGCAATCGACTTTTTCCGAGCGTCACACTCTGGAAACCCTGAGAAAGAGCCAACTTCACTTCATCGATGGAGAAATCGCCTTCGGGACCCACCAGAACCAGTGCATCTTCGTTCGCCTTGAGCACGTCCTTCAGAGGTTTCTTCTCGCCCAACTCGTCCTCTTCATAGCAATGGCAGATGAACTTCTGTCCTGGCTGCTCCTGCACTTTCTGCAAGAAAGCCTTGAAATCCGTCATTTCATTCAGCACGGGCTTCCATGCCTTGTGGCTCTGTTTCATGGCAGAGATGAGGATTTTGTCAATCCGTTCGGTCTTCACCACCGTTCTTTCCGACCATCGGCAATGAAGGAAAGTCAGTTCGTCAAAACCTATTTCCGTCGCCTTTTCCGCCAGCCATTCCATCCTGTCCATGTTCTTTGTGGGAGCCACAGCGAGATGCAGTTGAGGCATCCATTGCCGTTCCTGCGGCAAGGTCTCCTCGATGCGGTAGAGGCAACGTTTCTTTGTCGCTTCGGCAACAGTCGCACGATAGAACGTGCCCTGTCCGTCCATCAGCATCAGTTCGTCGCCCATGCTCATGCGAAGCACACGAACAGCGTGCTGAGCCTCCTCTTCAGGAAGTTCACACACGCTGGCAGCGTTGGGGACATAGAAAAAACGTACCTCTTTCACAACTTCAAGTCTTCAATTGCCTTGCGGCGAGTTAAAAGTTCTTCGATTTTTCCATTCTTGCGTATGCAGGCAGGTCGATGGAGGCAAAGTCCTTGTCGAGATACTTGAAATAGCCCGTAATGCCTATCATTGCCGCATTGTCGGTCGTATAAGAGAACTTTGGAATAAAGATTTTCCAGCCGTAACGCTTGGCATGGTCACGAAAAGCGTTGCGAAGCCCGTTGTTGGCACTCACACCACCAGCCACAGCCACTTGTTTGATGCCGGTGTCCTTCACCGCCTTACGCAGTTTCTTCATCAAGATGTCAACAATGGTTTTCTCCAGCGAAGCCGCCAAATCTTCCTTGTGGTGCTCAATGAAGTCAGGATCTTCTTTCAGCCAATCACGCAAGTGGTAGAGGAAAGAAGTCTTCAAGCCGGAGAAACTGTAGTCGTAACCCGCAATGTCGGGCTTGGAAAACTCGTAAGCGTTGGGATTGCCCTGCCGAGCCAGTTTGTCGATAATGGGACCGCCTGGGTAACCTAAGCCCATCACCTTCGAGCACTTGTCAATCGCCTCTCCTGCCGCATCGTCGATGGTCTGCCCCAGAATCTCCATGTCCTTATACGAGTTGACCTTCACAATCTGACTATTGCCACCGCTGACGAGGAGGCAAAGATAGGGAAACGTCGGTTGGTCGTGATCGTCCTCGCTCTCACGGATGAAGTGTGCCAGCACGTGTCCCTGCAAGTGGTTCACATCAATCATCGGAATGCCCAATGCCCGTGCGAAACCTTTGGCAAAACTCACGCCCACCAACAGGCTACCCATCAAGCCGGGACCTCGGGTGAAAGCCACAGCATTCAGGTCTTCCTTAGTGATGCCAGCCCGCTTGATGGCGGCATCCACCACCGGCACAATGTTTTGCTGATGTGCCCGAGACGCCAACTCTGGCACCACCCCACCATATTCCTCATGCACAGCCTGCGAGGCGGTCACGTTGCTCAGCAGAATGCCATCCTTCAGCACAGCCGCACTCGTATCGTCGCATGAACTTTCTATTGCAAGTATATACATATATCTCAATAGGTCAAAATTTCCAGTCCTTCTTCCGTCATCAGATAAGTGTGTTCCCACTGGGCGGAGTCGCTATAGTCTTCGGTCACGACCGTCCAGTCGTCGTCACTATCCACAAACACCTTCCAGTCGCCCTCGTTAATCATGGGCTCAATCGTAAACACCATACCCGGCACCAGCAACATGCCCGTGCCCCTCTTGCCATAGTGCTCCATGTCGGGTTCTTCGTGGAAAGCATTGCCCACGCCGTGACCACACAGGTCGCGAACAACGGTGTAGCCATTCTTGTGGGCATACTTGGTGATAGCAGCCGCAGAGTCGCCCACAAACGTATAGGGCTTGCAAGCCTCCGCACCGATTTCCATGCACTCCTTTGCCACTTTCACCAAGCGTTCACGTTCCGGTGTTGTCCTGCCGATGATGAACATGCGACTGGCATCGGCAAAGTAACCATCGAGGATGGTGGTGCAATCCACATTGATGATGTCGCCTTCCTCCAACACTTCTTCGTCGGAGGGGATGCCATGACACACCACCTCGTTGATGCTCGTGCAGCAACTTTTCGGAAAACCTTCGTAATTGAGCGGAGCAGGAATGCCCCCGTTCTTCGTGGTGAAATCATACACCAGTTGGTCAATCTCCAGCGTGCTCATGCCTTCGTGAATCTTCTCTTCCACCAGGTCAAGCACCGCCGTGTTCAGCACACCCGCCTTTCGGATGCCTTCAATCTGCTCTGGAGTTTTTATCAAATCACGTGTGGGGACGAGATGGCCTTTGTTCTGGAACGAGAGAATCTTTCTGTCCATCTCCGTCAGTGGTTGACCGCCCTTCACGTGCCAATTTCTTGGATACTTCTTCATCAGTCCCATAGTTATCAATTGTCTTAATCTTTTGCAAAGTTACGACCTTTTTTCCACACATGGCACCTATTTGGGCACATTATTAAATTATTTTCGTATTTCATTTGCCCAAATCACTTTCTTTTACGAATTTTGTACCTCGAAAACTAAAACCACTTCATCTATGAGAATATTGAAAATGGCAGCATTGCCGCTGCTGGCAACCTTGGCGATGACTTCTTGCAAGAATGAGCCAAAGCCTCCTGTTGAGGAACGAATTGTTGAAGATGTTGACCCTGCCACGGGCATCATCTCGCTGAGAGACTACACCCTTTCCGACACCATCACCATCGGCGGGAAACTTTATCATTATACTTACGCATTGGAGCATGTCGATTCCATGCCCGTCGTCATCAACCCACAAGGGCTGGAGTATCATGAAAGCCGTGTAAGAATTGCCATCAAAAATGCCGACAAGGAAATCTTCAACAAGACTTTCTACAAGAAAAATTTCCACGACCAAGTGCCTGCCGAATTCTTGAAGACATCCACGATGGTAGGTGTCAACTACAATTTCACCAAACGAGACGAAGACCGTTCCGCTTTCTATTTCATCGTAACAGTGGGCGACCCCGACGAGACATCCGACATGGTTTACCCATTGGAACTGAAGGTTGCTACCGACGGCAGTTACTCGCTGAAGAAAGCAGAAAACCTCGAAACCGAACCGCTGAACCCAGGGCTGAACATCGACCCAAGCGAAGACGCGGTGTGAGAACACACGGAACGGCATCCTTGAGAACAGAAGGAACGACATCTTTGAGAACACACGAAACGGTATCCTGACAGATACCGCATCGCAACCTCATCCATGCGAGGATGCCCCTAAAAGACTTCCCTCGATACCTCAAAAGTGGTCTGAGTCACACCGCCTTGGCGGTCTGAGTCACACCACTTGAGCGGTCTGACTCAGACCACTTTTGAGGCTTCGAGGGAACCTTTTTTGCCCTCTCCCCTTTCTCCTTCTTACAGCCCCCCGTTCAGCATCGTGTTACAACTGGAGAAAAATGTACGGACTTCTTTTTCGGATGCATTTCCACTTTCTTCAGACAGACGAATTTCCTCTTTTAACTCATCCTCTGCAAATACACACGGCATTTCCGAAGACTCCCATCTCGGATAGGCTACCGCTGGTTCACCAACAACCATCGTAGCATTGTCGTCAATTTCCATATCATAGTTCTTCATATCACTACGCTTTAAAATATTCACCTGCAAAGTAACAAATTATATTTGAAAGGGCAAAACATTTAAGATAAAAAAAGTGGTGGCGGCATGATGCCGTCACCACTTTTCATTTTATGTCAGTTTGTGTGATTACTTTACAAGAATCTTAGCACTTGCACCGTCAGCATACTTCACGATGTTGATACCCTTCTGAGGAGCGGCGAGTTTAGCACCATTCACTGAATAGTAACCAACAATCTTCTGGATGCCAGCAGGCTTCACGTTCTGGATGGCATCTTCGATAGGCTGTGCGTTGGGGTCATACTCGTCTGCAGGAAGGTTGTCGTAAGTGTAAACATCCATGTAGAACACGTGGATACCGTTTCTTGCCAAAGAGAATGAGAGAAGTTCACCTGTTGCAGCCTCATAGATAGTAGGCCAACGTCTGTCAGTGTAGTTAGAACCACCTTGACCCTGATATACCAAGAGGTACTCACCTGCTGCTACGCTTTCACGTGGGAAGGTGAAGGTTGGCTGTGCCATGAAGTATGCACCCAGGTCGCCATTGATGTAGATGAAGAGACAAGAGTTGTTGCTTGCGTTAGGAGGACAACTGATAGTGAAACCATCATAAACATGTGCGAAATCTTCCACGTAGCCATAACCATTGTCGTTGAGGTCATGAATAGTTGCAGGGTCAACAATTGTGTCAGAAGCAACATTGAGTGTTGCACGAGAGCGGCTGCCATCCCACCACCAGCAAGAAGCGGCGTAGTTAGCAGTTGCACCAGAAAGGTCTGTACCGTCGGCAGCAACACCTTCTTCATATTCTGCGGCTGTGTAAACAAGAGAGTCGCCATTCTCGGCGATGATGTAGCAAGACTCTACTACTTCACCCTTGATGATAGCCTGCTGCTCTGCTGTCAGGTTCACGAAATCCCAGTCGTGGATAGCGTTACCCTCACCATCTTCTGTAACAGCGGCCTTACGGTGAATGTCGATACCTGGAGCATCAGCCTCGTATGTGCCAACACCATCAGCATAACCTTCAACCTTGACAGTCACGGTTACGTCATTCTTCACAGCAATCACGTCGTCGATAACAGCCTCGCCATAAAGAGCACCGCCGTCACCTTCGTATGTGATAGAGAACTCTTCATCACAAATGGTGTTGTTCACCCACTTGATTGCATAGAGACGGTCCAAACCGCTGAAGCCCTGAAGTTCGAGTGTAGGAGCATTCAATGTGATTTCGCCAATTGCAACGTTGACAGTCACCACATCAGAAACGGCACCTGTCTCAGAAACAGAAGCAGCCTTTACGACCACGATACCATCGCCATCTTCGTCTTCAGAAGCATATACGTCGATGTAACCATCTTCTGGGTTGTACATCATGTCACCATAGTCACCCACTTCTGCAACGAGGTCTGTGTCAAGCACACGCTTGTAAACGGCAGTCGAGTCAACTACAACCTGATTGCCTTCCTCGTCCGCTTCGTAGATGTAGTCATAGTGGTCAATCTCCTCAGAATCCTTCAAGAAGATTGGGTCATCACCATTCAGAGAATAATAAGTAGAAACGCTCATGCCAAGTGTTGATTCACCTGCCTTGAACTCAAGACGACGAGAGTCACCGTTCACGCCTACAATCTTCAGAGAAGGAGTAGTCACAGCCTCATCTGCTGCGGCATCAATCCAAATCTGATAACCGTAAACCCAAGCACCACGCTCCATTGGGACAGAAACCCAACCATCGTTCAGAACACGAAGATAGAGATACTTGTCAACCACCTCGGCAGAGTCGGTACCTTCCTCAATCTCACCAGCAGCAAGAGCGGCTGCATACTGAGCGTCGTGAACTTCAGGAGAGATGTCTTCTACCTGAAGAGGCTCGAAATATTCCCAACTCCATGCAGGTGTGGTATTACCATTACGACGTGAACCATTAGGAACACAAAAACCATTGTAATTAGGGTTAGTACCACCATTGTTATAACCGCCATTAGCACCTTGCATCACAATGATCTGGCCTGTCTTCATCTCGCTGAGAAGAAGTCCACGGTCACCAGAACCATTTGTCTGAATACCACGACCAGCGGTGTAATTAGGTGTCGAAACGGCACACCACAAATTCTCCAATCCCTCTACAGAACAACGATAAGGAGCATAACCGTTGAATTTGATTTCATCGGTTGTAACGCTGTTGTCAAAAGTAAGAGCCTCTACACCCATTTCTGTGCCATTGATAGTCAAATCTGCAAAGTTGACATCCTTGTAGAGACGATAATTGAACGCTTCGCTCTGGAGCACAGGGTTCTCAGAAGGCAAAGTGTAATACTGTGCACTTGCCGTGAGAGACATCATACTCATTACAGCAAAAGCCACGAGAGAGTAAAGTTTTCTCATAAGAAAAATTGATTAAGTTAGTTAATAAATATAATTGTTAGAATTGTTTTGCCTCAATTTACATTTTCTTTCATTCACGAATCGGGGGCAAAGATAGCAACAAAATTTCATAAGCCCAACCTTTTGACCAAAAAAAGTTATTTTTTCATCAAAGAAACCATCAACTTTCATCAAAAAGACTCAACACACGACAAATTTCATTCAATAGTTCCATGTCGGGCTTGAGGGGTTTGGAGGATTCGGGACGGTCATGCCACGGACAGAGGGTGAGCATGGAGGCGGACAGGGTGCTGTCCATGTCAGATGGAGGATTGGGGGCGGAAGAACCGCCCTGAACAGGGGAAGGAGTGCCAGTGGAGGGGTGCCAGAGGTCTGACATGGCTTTGTCCCGGAGTTCGATGATGGGATACCCCAACTGCTTGGCAAGGATTTTTGTTTCTTTCTCGGCAGGGCTGATGAAGGGAGAGATGAGGATGGCACCTTCTTTTTCACAACGCAGAAAGATGTCCGCCTGTTGTTTTTGCAAGAGGTCGCGAGGAATGGAACGTGAGAAACGAATCGGGATAAGGGGGCGACCAGCAGTCAGCAAGGCATCGTTGCCTACGGCTTTGAAGCGGAGATAAGGGGCATCGTCTGTACGGCGGCGGAACAGGCACTTGGCAAGAAGGTCGGTATAGGTGTTGGCATAGGGAGAACGGTGGGTGTAGGAGGACTGAACCACGGAGCGGCGGCTGTCCCAATAGAGGGCGAAATCCTTGAGGGATTGGGCAAGGGAGAGGGAAATGGGAATGGTGAGAAAGTGAGGTTGGGAAAGATGGTGAAGGGCGTGGCGTTGAAGCCAGGAACGGGAGGGGTTGGAGTGGATGTAACGGATGAGGGTGTCAATCTGCCCTTTCCGCTTGACGATGCGGTCGTGGTAGCCTTTAGACCAAAGAGGGGGAACAAGGATGGGAGAAAGGGACGTGAGATTTAAGGCGGAAACACCGCCTTGAACAAGGGCGGGAGATGAGGAGGATAGCCCCATGTTAGAGACGGTGTTTCCGTCTCCTCGTTGAGCCGAAGACTGAGATGATTGAGATGATGCGACACGATGGATGCCACCGTAACGGGCATTGAGTTGATTCAAATAGAAAGAGGTTGTACCATACTTGAGACTCCACACCACCTTGCCAAGATGGGTAGCCATGGGGCGGGTGACCTGCACAAGAAGATGGCAGTGGTCAGGCATCATGGCGGTGGCTCGGATAATCAACTCGGGATAGCGAGTGGGAAGAGCCGCAATTTCTTGCAGAAGAACAGAGCCTATGGCGGTAGGAACAACACGAGCATCAGATGCACTTTCGCCAACAAGTTCTCCCAACAAGGGACGACGCTCGTCGGTGACCTGTGTCAACATATAAAAACCCTTGTCACGATAATCGTGCCACAGGGCGCGATGCTGCATGTTTCCTGCCGAGGACATGAAACAGAGAGCGTTTATTGTCTGAGCACTAACGAGGTTATTTTCATTGCATCGTTGAGCACGGCGGTACCCGTGAAATGTTTCACGCTGGTTGGTTTGGGTTGCTCTTCTGCCTTTTCGTCCTCGGTGTCATGCTGTGAGGCTGAAATGGCTGAGGATGAATAGGTTTCTTCGTCGAGGGCAAACTGCACATTGTACATATTGCGACCAGCGGCATCCACCTTGGCGACTTGGGCATCCTTCACCAGAAACACAATGAAACGGCCTGCGGTGTGCATGTGTTCCATATATGCATAGATGTCCTCCTCTGTTGCATCGGACTTACCAATATAAGAATTGATTTTGCTGGCAAGGGTTGCAGACAAACGACCTTTGTCGTTGCCAGCAAGAGCATCGAAATGGTCATTAAGGGTTTCCAATGCTCTGAATTTCTCATCTACCGTCAAGTCCTGCTTGTCGAAATCCTCTATTTTCTTTTGAGCATCTTCAGCATATCGACCACCGGCAAACTGACTGAGATACTGTTCAAACGCTTCACGGGTATTGGCATCTACCGCCTCGGCAAACACAAGGGAATCCAGTTTCTCGTCAGCCATCTTACGGTAGAAGCCATCAGGGTGTTCGTCCAAGAAATGGCGAATGGCATCTACCGACATCGCTCCTTCTAGAGCCTGCCAATCAGCACGTTCACCAAAGAATCGGTCGTTCAATTCTTTCAGTTGAGAATAATGGTAAGCATCCGAATTGTACGTGTCAAAATAGTCATTCAAAGCCGTTGCCAACGAATCCAGTTGGTGTGTTTGTGAATAACGATTGATGGCATCGTATGCCGCACGTTCATCATTGTCATCCCCACCACGGAAGAACAAGAACCAGGCTGCCACGGCAGCAAGGGCGACAATCAGCAATGAGACAACGGAGATGGTAACGCCAGCACGACCGCGTCCTGACGCTGGTTTTTCTGGTACAGAATTGTTTATCTCTTCAGAAGAAATGTTGTTTTCAGACATATTAAACTCAATTTTTGATTAAATGATATTCACATTATTATTTATAATACGCCATCAGGAACAGAATCGCCAGAAGCCAGGGGCGTTTCTTCTTCCAAAATGATGCTGTCAGGCTGCACAAGCCCTTCGTCCAGGGCCGCCGTGTCTTGGTGGGTGGTGTCGTCTGGCAGCGTTTCATACATGGTGACAAGAGGACCCTCATCCACTATCTGCACATCCTGTATCGTATCTCCGGTGCCTTCAAAAGCGTGCATGACAGGACGTGCCTTTTTGTCGAACAAAGCGATACAAACCACCGCCACAACAGACAAGACCAAATAGAGTGTGGTGGAGTGTTTGACCAATCGACCATCAGAGGGGTATCGCCACGAAACGTAAAAATAGCCCAATGAGAGCATCAGCCAAATGATACTCACCCATGTGAACCCAAACAAAAGGCACTTCATAAAGATGCAGACAAACACACTTGCTGCAATGACCAATCCGAAATCGCTATAGGGGTTTCTACGTTTCATTTCACTTTGAAAATTCTCCTTTTTGTAGGTTTTCTCTCGCAAAATTAGACATTCTTATCGGAATAAAAGAATGTTAAAGAGAAAAATTGCTACCTTTGCGCCCGAAAATAGAAAAAGAGTGATGAAAAGGCATATAACACATTACATATTCTTAACTTTTTTGACACTTACAGCAGCCCTGACATCGGGATGCAGTTCAAGCACAAAATGGAACGACCTCGAGTTTTATCAAGTGGAGAAATTGGAGCAGTTGACCGAGACCCTTCCAGAAGAGGACGAACCTGATGACTATCAGCCATTGCACGACAACAAGAAGCGAGAGATGGACGTAAAGGTTGACATGCAGTTTATGAGGTCAGACAATGATGCCAACGAAAACGTGTGCAGACTTATCAACGAACAACTCATAGAAATCCTGCTGAAACAGCCGAGCGACAGCACAACCATCGACGAAGCGGTGGAACAATACATTGAAGATGTGAAAGCGGAATTTCGCAATGACGATGTGGCTCAAAACTATTACGAACACCTCACGGGCCGTGCTGAATACGGTTTTGAGAACGTGATTAACTACCGTCTTGTCGAGGAAGTGTTCACGGGCGGTGCTCACCCCAGCACTATCACAACCATTTTAAGATTCAATGCGATGACGGGAGAATTCATCGCACTTGACAATGTTTTCCCGACCTCTAATCATGCTGCGTTGAAAGACATGCTGCTCGACAAACTCATGAAAGACAATGGCGTCCAGACGCTGGAAGGGCTGCAAGAGAAAGGCATCTTGGAGATGATGGATATGTTCGTCAGCACCAACTTTGCCCTCAGGAAAGACAGCATCGAGTTCCACTACAACGAGTACGACATCGCACCCTACGCATACGGTCCATCCACCATCTGCCTTAGTTATGAGGATGTGCAGGAGTTGCTTGGCGTCGCTTACGAAAAGTAACTACAGAGGCAATCCGTAGGTAAGTTTCAGCGTGTCCATCACAAACAGAGAACGCACCTGAGAGATAAAGGGGAAGCCACCCACTTTGTCGAGAATAAACTGCTGATACTTTTGCATACTGCTGACACAGACCTTCAGCATGTAATCGCCATCGCCAGAGATATTGTAGCATTCGGTCACTTCGTCCCATGAGCCAACCGTGTCGCGGAAGTCATTGGCAATCTGCTTGTTAATCTGTTTCATCGACACATTGCAGAAGACGATGAAGCCACGTTCCAACTTGTTGGCATCCAGCACAGCCACATAACTTTTTATGTATCCCAAGCGTTCCAAACGACGCTGGCGTTCGTATGTAGGTGTCACCGAGAGATGGACTTTCAAAGCCAACTCTTTGGTGGTCAATCGACTGTTCTCCTGAAGAATGCGAAGAATCTTGAGGTCGATTTCGTCCAGTTCGTGCATCATGCTTTCCATAAATTCGCTATTTAGAAGTTTTTCAATTCCGTGTAAAGTCGTTGGATAGGCAGTCCCATCACATTGAAGTAGGAACCTTCCAAACGGGTGACGCCAACAAAGCCAATCCATTCTTGAATGCCATACGCGCCAGCCTTGTCAAAAGGTTGATATGAATCTACGTAATACGTTATTTCTTCGTCAGTTAACGAGGAGAAAAACACCTTTGAAGTAGAGGCAAATTGTGTTGTCTTTTTCTTTGTCACAATCGAAACGCCTGTGATGACTTCATGGGCGTGTCCCGACAGTTGTTGCAACATCCTGATGGCCTCTTCCCTACTCTTCGGCTTTCCCAACACCTGTCCCTTGTCATAGACAATCGTGTCTGCCGTAATAATCAGTTCATCATCAGCCATCGTCTGACGGTATGCCTCTGCTTTCTTGCCAGAGATGAACATCGGTATTTCCTCTCCCTTCAACGTGTCAGGGTAACTCTCGTCGATGTCCTTCAAGGTCCGAACCTCAAAGTTAATGTCCAAACCTCCAAGCAGTTCCTTGCGACGAGGCGAGTTGCTGGCAAGCACCACTCGATAGCCTTCTACCAGCCGAAAGCCGTGCTGTTGTGCATCCATAAATTCTGTGCTTTTAATACTTGTTCAACAATGTCACGTGCACACCCTTGCCCACCATTCTTGTGAGACACATATTTGCAAACCGCCTTGATTTCAGGTACGGCATCGGCAGGGCAGCAAGGCAAGCCGCACACACTCAGCACCTCATAATCAGGGATGTCGTCGCCCACATAGATGATTTCCTCATCCTTCAAGCCGTACTTTTCTTTCAGGTCGTTGTAGGTT
Source organism: Bacteroidaceae bacterium (assembly GCA_017483605.1). Classification (GTDB taxonomy): domain Bacteria; phylum Bacteroidota; class Bacteroidia; order Bacteroidales; family Bacteroidaceae; genus Minthosoma. The sequence continues at coordinate 37,084 of JAFUWG010000031.1, forward strand.
TTTATCTTGACAGCAGCACCCAGGATGACATCTTTCAATCCAAGTCCTTCGTATCGCACCCGCACCGCCTCCGTCCTGCCACCCGTGATGATGGCAAGAATCAATCCGCACTTCACGGCGTGCTGCATCGCATAACCATCCTTGATGTTGACCGTTCGCATCGGGTCGCCATTGGGATGCTGAGGAATCGTCTCGCAGGAGAGTACCCCATCCACATCAAAAAAGATGGCACGAATTTTCGTTAAGTCATAATCAATCATAAAGTTCTCATCATCAATAACAAACATTAAGAATTTGCGTGGATGCTCTCACTCAGCATCTTATAAATCATCTGCCACTCAGGCTTTCCGTCCAACAGTTGCAACTGCTTGTCAATCACATTGGTGTCCCAACGAACAGCAGGTCCCGTCTGTGCCTCTTTCGGAGAGAGCGTATAGAGTTTGCTGGCTGTTTCATCTATCAGGGGACGCATCACGCTAAACGGGATGTCGCCATGCTCTTTCAGCAGTTGGGCACCCAACGTGTAGCAATGATTGGCAAAATTGCAGCAGAACACCGCCGCCAGATGCAGATACTGGCGGTTTTCGCTGTTCATCTCATAGACCGTGTCGGAAATGGTGCCTGCCAAATCTTTCAACAACTGGAGGTCGCTGTCATTCTGCGCCTCCACAAAGCAAGGCACGATGCTAAAATCGACCTCTTTCTGCTTAGAAAACGTCTGCATCGGATAAAACACGCCACGCCGCACCGTTGGCAAGATGTCAACAGAAATGCTACCTGCCGTGTGGACAAACAGTTGCCCTTCACGCCCTTCGCACAAAGCATACGCAACCGACTGAATGGCAGTGTCTTTCACGGATATGACGTACACATCCGCACTTTTCAGCACCTCGGTCGGCTGAATGGTGTATGGGCACTTCAAGGCGAGTGCCAACGTCTTGGCAGATTCTTCCGTGCGGCTATACACTTGTGCGATGTCATGCCCTGCACGCGAAAGTGCTTTGCCCAAGTTGGTGGCAAGATTGCCGGCTCCGATAAGAACGATTTTCATATTGCGTCCAACATTTTAGGGGTTATTCTTCCTCGGGGAACGGGCCGATGTGCACATTCTCCCACTTGAGTTTGTCTTCGTCCTGCGGTTTCCGTTCGATGGCTGGATAGCCAAAGCCGATGACGCATTCTGCCGTCAGGTTTTCAGGATAACGAAGCAAGAAACGAAGCACATTGTCGGAGGGTTCGCCATTCTCCATGAAGCGGTTGCGAATCTGACACCAGCAGGAACCCAAGCCCAAGTCGGTTGCCTGATATTGCATCGTGACAGCAGCCAAGGAGGCATCCTCGCACCACGCGTCAGTCACTTCCCTATCGCCCAACACCACAACCGCCACTTTCGCACCGGCTACGAATTGGCTACCCATCGGACGGCAGAGAGAAATCTTTTCCAGCAGGTTCTTGTCGTCCACCACCACGAAATGCCAAGCCCGTGTGCCCTTGCTGGTGGGCGACATGAGTGCGGCACGAAGAATCGTCTGCAAATCTTCTGCGGGGATGTCCTGGTCGGTAAACTTGCGTACACTACGGCGTTTCTGCACCAAATCCTTAAAATTTTCCATCGTTTTGAGGTTTTAATCTGTGAAATTTGCTGTAAAGTTAGAAAACTTTCCTCATATAAGAACAAACTTTGCAGGATATTTCTTATCTTTGCAATATATTTAAGAATAAATAAGAATTGAATTGACATTTTTTTGCCATGAAAAGGTGAAAAAGCAAACGTTTTTACTAAGCACACTAAACAAATCAAGAAAATATGTCTAAGAAGACGAAATCTAAAAGTGTTTTCAGAAATACCGTCTGGGTATTGATGGGCTGTCTGCTCGCAGCAGGGGTGCTTACTGCCGTTTGGCTCTACAGAAGCGGCTTCAACACGACCGAAACGACGTACCTGTATATCGACACGGACGACGATGTGGATTCTGTCGGTCAGAAAATCGCAGAGGTGGCAAAGCCGCAAAACATGAGGGTGTTTCACCTCTATGCAGGGCTGCTCAATCTGAAAGAGCACATCCGCACAGGACGATATGAGGTGACTCCCGACCAGACCATGTTGAACCTGATTCGCAACATACGCAATCACAACGAGAAGCCCATCATGATGGTGGTTCCGTCGGTCAGAACGATGGAAGAGATGGCTGGACGGCTGGGAAATCAACTGATGATAGATTCTGCCAGCATCACCGACTACCTGAAAGACGAAGGCAAGATTGCCGCATTGGGCTACACAAAGGAGTCGCTGCCGGGACTGTTTGTGCCCAACACGTATGAGGTGTATTGGGACATGAGCATCGACCGACTCTTCGAGCGATTGCAAAAAGAAAATGCCGCCTTCTGGAATGAGAGCCGACTTGCCAAGTTGCAAGAAGTGAGCGAGTATGCCGGCGAGGAGATGACGAAAGAAAAAGTCATCACGCTGGCAGCCATCGTGGACAGCGAAACCGCCAACAACGGCGAGAAGCCCAACATTGCGGCACTCTACATGAACCGAATGCGGAAGGGAATGCCGCTGCAGAGCGACCCCACCGTCATCTACGCACTGAAGGATTTCTCCATTCGGCGTGTCCTCCATGAACACCTCAAGGTCGATTCGCCCTACAACACCTACAGAAACACGGGGCTTCCACCTGGCCCCATCCGTGTGCCCAGCATTGCGGGCATCGACGCGGTGCTGAATCATGCCAACAACAATTATATATATATGTGTGCCAAGGAAGACTTTTCGGGCACGCACAACTTTGCCGTCAACTACGCCGAGCATCTGCTCAATGCGGCAAAATATGTGAAGGCACTCAATGAGAGGGGCATACGTTGATAAGACAAAGAAGAGAACCTCGCGAACGAAAGTCCCTCGCCTCCACAAGCGGCTTTGGGGTTTCCTCGCAAGAGAAGTTGTTCATCGTCGTTGAATAATTGTTCATCGTCGTTGAATAAATGTTCATCGACAGCGAATAATTATTCATCGACGACGAACAACGAAGAAAAAAAACATTTGTTTAGATTAGCATATAGAGAAAGATTTATGAAAAAAATGATTTTACCACTGCTGCTGATGGCTTCGACCACATTGTCAGCCCAGCAGAGACCGAGAGAGTACACACCGTCGCCCGTCGCCGGCACAGCATGGAATGCCCCAGGGAATGCCAACCCGTTCATCCCTGGCTATTTCGCCGACCCTACCATCCGTAAGTTTGGCGACACCTATTATCTATACGCCACCACCGACGGAACGGGCAACGGCTACGGCCCCGCACAGGTGTGGGTGAGCAAGGACTTTGTCAACTGGAAGAACATCGTGATGAACTGGCCGACCACCGAGGTGGTGTGGGCACCCGATGTGGTGCAACAGCCCAACGGAAAGTTCCGCTACTACTATTGCGAACCTTGCAACATCAACATTGGCGAAAGCGACTCCCCGATTGGCCCTTGGCACAATATTCTCGGAAAGGAAGATGCCGTGATGGTGCCCGACCGATATGTGCACAACGTGATTACGCTCGACCCGCAACTCTTCACCGACGACGACAAGAGCCAATATCTGTATTTCACCACATGGGGCATCTACAAAGGCTTTGGATGCGGCGTGGCGAAACTGAAAGACGGTGATTTTGACCTCTCGGCATTGTCTGCCAGCGTGCAGAAAGATGCTCGCCGATGGAACGAGGGCAATCCCTTCCCGATTGCAGCCGACGAGTTTTTCAGCGAGAAACGGTTGATTCCCAACACGGAACTGAAAGACATCTTCGAGGCTCCGTTCGTGTTCAAGAAGGATGGTATCTACTACTTCACTTATTCGTCAGGCAGTTGCCACACCGACACCTACCGTGTGCAATATGCCACCTCTACCGTAGGACCAATGGGACCGTTCGAGTATAAAGGTGAACTCTTGACAACCAACGAAGACGAGACCGTTCACGGCCCTGGCCACCACTCCATCATCGAAATCGGTGGCAAGTACTACATTGTCTATCATCGCCACAACAACCCGAAATCCATCCACGGTTTCAACCGTCAGGTGTGCATCGACGAACTGAAGTTCGATGCACAGGGAAACATCATTCCCATCATCCCAACCCACAACGCTCAAAATGTGGACATTTTCAAAGGAGCATCGAAGTACAAGAATCTCGCTTACGGAGCCAAAGTCACCGCCTCTTCTTACTATGACGATTGGTTCAAGCCAGAATATGCGGTGGATGACAACAATGCCACTTTGTGGAAAGCCCGTCACAGCAACTGGGACAACCAACAGCCAAACCAGCCCCACAACGACGAATGGCTGCAGATTGACCTTGGCAAACCTATGAAGTTCAACGAAGTATGGACACAGTTCGAGTATGCCACCTTCTTCTATCAGTATAAGATAGAAACCTCTCTTGATGGACAGAACTGGACACTCTATGCCGACCACACAGACAATACCATGCAAGGCTCGCCAATGATTGACAAGGGTGCAGTAAAGGCGCAATATGTCCGCATCACCATCACCGACACACAGAAGAACGGACACATGCCCGCCATCTGGAACGTGAAAGTGTGGACGAAAGCACCTGTCCTGCCCGACACCAACGTGGAGAGCAACGATGGCTATCCAGGTATGCACAAGAAAGATGTGGAAGTCAGCCAACGCAACTTCGCCTCCGACCTCGTTTTCTTCGATGCTGGCATGATTGCAGCCATGAGACCCAACGATAAGCCTTTCGACATAGACGAAGTGGTGTGCTACAAAGCCCAACCAGGCACTCCCGAACCTTCCATGACGCTAAAAGCCAACAAGCCTATCCGTGCCCGTGTGAAGGACGGCAAGTGGGCACTCTTCTTCAACGGAACCCAACGGCTCGTGAGCGACGTGGTGCTGCCCGAAAGTTATCGCTACAATTCACCCTACACCATCGCAGCATGGGTGATGAGTACCAAAGTAGGAGCCGTCTCCACCGTGGCATCGCTCTCTTCCTCCCATGCCGACCTTGCCCGAACGGAGTTCCGTCTGGGCACCAACCCTGCAGACGGACTTATCAACCATAATGGTTCGTTCGAGAGCAGCGGTGCACCCAAGGAAATCAAGGAGGGCGAAGGCAAATGGCAGTTCTGGGTGGTGACGTTCGATGGCTGGATGGAGCGTGCCTACGTGAACGGTCAGTTGGTGAAAGAGAAGAACAACTTCCTGATGGTGCGCCCCGAAGGACACATCACGATTGGTGCCGACGGTTCAGGAGCCAACAACTTCATGGGCTACATCAGCAGCCTGATGATTGCGCCCAAATCGATGACAACAGAGGAGGTAGAACAGTTCTACCAGATGAGTAGCCAGTTCAACGTGCCCTCACTCGGCGACGACGACTTTGAGGAAATCGACCCCGACAGCAAGTTTGTCCTTTCGCCCGACATGAAGCCGACGTTTGAAAAGAAGGAAGCCTTCACGCTTTCCACCCAATCGGGCGACTTCAACAATGCACCATTGGAAAACGGCGGCGAAGTGTACAAGGAAGTGACGGGCGACTTTGTGGTAATGACGACCGTTGCCGATATGGAAGGACTGAAACAGCACAACGTGACAGGCTTCAACGAAGGTGGAATCCTGATTGCTGATGGCGAGACGTTCTATCAGTTGGGGGCATTTCCACTCTACAACTGCGGCAATATGCTCACCGTGCTGAGCGGTCGTGGCCGTCCCCAATTCCCCAACTATAAGGGCTACGACTTCGACCCCATCATGCAGTTTGAGCGTCGTGGCAACCAACTTTTTGCCCGCACCAGCAAGGACGGAAAGACTTGGAACAACATGCCGGGCTCGCCACTCGAAGTGAACAGCCCCACGCTGAAAGTGGGTGCCTACCAAACCACCTACAATGAAAACCCGTCATGGGTGAAACTGAGCGACTACATCCTCTACCAGAAGAAGTAACTAACACCTATTATACAATATGACGATTCATCACAACATCCTCAAGAGTCTGCTGTGCATCGGCCTGATGGCAACAGCAACGACGGCGATGGCACAACGCAAGGAGACCCTCCTACGCGACGGTTGGAAGTTCTCGCGAGGCGAAGGGCTCGACTCCATCGCTCCATCGCAGAAAAACTACAACGACAAGAAGTGGCAAACCGTGCAAGTGCCTCACGACTGGGCCATCAGCGGGCCTTTCGACAAGGAAATTGACAAACAGACCGTCGCCATCGAGCAGAACGGCGAAAAGGAAGCAACCGAGAAGACAGGACGCTCGGGCTCTCTGCCTTGGATTGGCAGCGGATGGTATCGCACCACCTTCACGGTGGACAAGGACTGCCCCCACGCCTATTTCAACTTCGACGGAGCGATGGCTGAGCCTGTCGTATATGTGAACGGGCAGAAGGCTGGCGAGTGGAAATATGGCTACAGTTCCTTCAATGTGGATGTGACGAAATACATCAACAAAGACGGTTCGCCCAACACGCTCGCCGTTCATCTGCAGAATGTGGAAGAAAGCAGCCGTTGGTACCCAGGTGCAGGACTTTTCCGACCTGTCACGCTCGTCACCACGGGCAGCGAATACATCATGCCGTGGGGCATCAACATCGAGACCACCCGCTACAACTGGGCAGAGGCAACGGCCACGGTCGAAATAGATGTGACTTGCCGTGGATGTTATGGCACCAACGAGATTGTGCGGATGTCGGTGGCAGGAAAAACGTTTGATTTTCCGCTTGACAAATCGGACTGTCTTGGTGGCGGTGGCATAAGAGAAACCGTCACGATAGAGGATGTGGACGGCTGGTATCCCGAGAAGCCTGCCCTCTACGACATCACCTTCAGCATCATCGACGCAGAAGGCAAGGGCAAAGTGCTGGATTCAAAGACCGTCAAATACGGCTTCCGCACCATCACCTACGGCGAGAGCAGCCACGACTATAAATTCCACGTCAACGGCAAAGCCTACAAATTCAAGGGCGTCTGCCTACACCACGACCTCGGAATGCTCGGCTCCGCCGTCAACAAAGCCGCCTTGGAACGCCAACTCGTGCTGCTGAAGAGCATGGGCTGCAACGCTATCCGCACCTCGCACAATATGCCTTCGCAATGGCAGATGGACCTCTGCGACTCGCTGGGTCTGATGGTGATGGCAGAATCGTTCGACATGTGGAAGTATGCCAAGTGCAAGAACGGCTATGCCCGCTTCTACGACGACTGGTGGAAGCGTGACCTCCGCAATCTGGTGGACGCAAACAAACTCCACCCAAGTATTGTCATGTGGTCGATTGGCAACGAAATCCCCGAGCAGGGTTCAAAGAACGGCGCCAAGATGACGCGTGACATGCAAAACCTGATGCACCGATGCGACCCCACCCGTCCTATCACGGCAGGATGCGACCGCATCGACAACGCCATCGCCACGGGCTTTGCACAGGTGCTTGACATCCCAGGCATGAACTATCGCACACAAAAGTACGCTAGTGCATACGAGAAACTACGTCATGGATTCATCTTGGGCAGCGAGACGGCCTCCACCGTTTCATCCCGTGGTGTCTATAAGTTCCCTGTGCAGCGTTTCGACGGAAAGGCTTACGATGACGGACAATGCTCCAGTTACGATACCGAGGCTTGTTGGTGGTCGAACATTCCCGAGGACGACTGGCTACTGCAAGACGACCAGAAATGGGTGATTGGCGAGTTTGTCTGGACGGGCTTCGACTATCTGGGTGAACCAACGCCTTACGACGAGTATTGGCCCAGCCGTTCCTCCTACTTTGGCATCTTCGACTTGGCAGGGCTTCCCAAAGACCGCTACTACCTCTATCGCTCTCGCTGGAATAAAGACGAGAAGACCGTCCACCTCCTGCCCCACTGGACATGGCCTGGACGTGAAGGCGAAGTGACTCCTGTTTACTGCTACACCAACTACCCCACCGCCGAACTTTTCGTGAACGGCAAGTCGCAGGGCAAAATCAGCAAAAAGACAGACGTGAAGAAGCCTTCAGGCAAAGATGGACGCATCACCGACATCAACGACCCTGCCATCGACCGCTACCGTCTCCGCTGGAACAACGTGAAGTACGAACCCGGAGAAATCAAAGTGGTGGTGTATGACAAGAATGGGAAAGAAGTAGGCACAGAGACCGTGAAAACCGCAGGAACCGCTTCTGACATTCAACTGACAGGTGACCTTGGTGCCGACATCAAGCCACTCAAAGCCGACGGCGAAGACATAACTTTCATCACCGTCAACATCCTTGACAAAGACGGAAACCTCGTGCCAGATGCCGACAACCAACTGAACGTATCCGTCACAGGTGCCGCCCGATTCAAAGGCATCTGCAATGGCGATGCCACCAGCCTCGAGGTCTTCACGAAACCGACCATGAAAGCCTTCCACGGCCAACTCGTCATCGGCATTCAAAGCAATGGCCAGAAAGGCAACGCTATCGTCAAAGTGAGTGGCAAAGGCTTGAAGCCAGCCACTGTTACCATCCAAGCAAAATAATCCGACCTTTTTTGCATTTCCTACGCCGTACCCCTCGGGTACGATGCTGTGTACCCCTCGGGTACAGCATGGTGTACCCGAGGGGTACGGTTCAGAGGAAAAAGACTATATACATTAACCATAAAGAATAAAGGAATATGAATTACGGATTTGTTAAAGTCGCCTCTGCCATCCCTTCGCTGAAAGTGGCAGATTGTACCTACAACATACAGCAAATCGAGAGCCTCATCATCCAGGCAGAAGGCAAAGGTGTGGAAATTATCGCTTTCCCAGAACTCAGCATCAGCGGTTACACCTGCCAAGACCTGTTCGGACAGCAGTTATTGCTCGAAAAATGCGAGGAAAGCCTGTTCAAACTGTTGGATTTCACTCGTTCTTTGCAGATTATCTCGATTGTGGGAATGCCGGTCATGGTCGGCTCGCTGCTCATGAACTGTGCGGTCGTAGTACAAGAAGGAAAAATTCTCGGCGTGGTTCCAAAGACGTATCTGCCCAACTACAAAGAGTTCTACGAGCAACGTTGGTTCGCCTCATCAGCAACTACCGATGAAACGCAAGTTCACCTTTGTGCCCAAGCCGTTCCCTTCGGACGCAACCTGCTCTTCCACACCCAGAAGACGACCTTCGGCATCGAAATCTGCGAAGACCTTTGGGCACCGATTCCACCAAGCAGCGAACTGGCACTGAAAGGTGCTGAAATCATCTTCAATCTTAGTGCCACCAACGAACTCATCAGCAAGCATCAGTACCTGCTCTCCCTCATCAGTCAACAGAGTGCCCGATGCATCGCTGGCTATGTTTACAGTTCCTGCGGCTTTGGAGAATCCACCCAAGACCTCGTCTTTGCAGGTAATGCCCTCATCTACGAGAATGGCACACTCATTGCCCGAAGTAAACGCTTCAGCCTCGAAGAACAGATGGTCATCTCGGAGATTGACACCGAACGTCTGCTCACCGAACGCCGACACAACACGACTTTCAGCGAGAATGTTCGGCAGGTGGCATCAAGCGACCGTGTGGACATTCAATGCCAAACCGTGAATCCTGCCTATGACTTTGAACTGACCCGATGGATCAATCCACACCCCTTTGTCCCTGGTGGCAATGCCTTGACAGAACGTTGCGAAGAGATTTTCTCCATACAGACAGAGGCACTGGCTAAACGTATCGTACACACCAACGCCAGAAGCATTGTCATCGGTATCAGCGGTGGACTCGACTCAACCCTCGCCCTCCTCGTTTGTGTAAAGACAATGGATATGCTGAAACGACCCCGCAAGGAAGTCATCGGCATCACGATGCCAGGTTTCGGTACGACCGACCGCACCTACAACAATGCCATCAGTTTGATGAAGTCACTCGACATCACCATCAAGGAAATCAGCATCCGAGAGGCCTGCATCCGTCACTTCCTGGATATCAACCACGACATCAACGTGCACGATGTCACCTACGAAAATGCACAAGCACGCGAACGCACACAGATTCTGATGGATGTGGCAAACCAATGCAACGGATTCGTAGTTGGCACGGGCGACCTCAGCGAATTGGCACTCGGATGGGCAACCTACAACGCCGACCACATGTCGAACTACGGCGTGAACTGCTCCATCCCAAAGACGCTGGTCAAGTATCTCGTCAAGTGGGTTGCCATGACCAGTGTGGATGAGGAGTCGAAAGCCACTCTGCTCGACATCATCGAGACACCCATTTCTCCAGAATTGATTCCTGCCGACAAGGACGGCAACATCCAGCAGAAGACAGAAGACCTTGTGGGTCCTTACGAACTACACGACTTCTTCCTCTACAACTTCCTTCGCCTCGGCTTTCGACCAGCCAAGATTTACTATCTGGCACAGCAAGCCTTCATCAAGCAGACTTACCCCGACACACCAGAGAATGGAATGGAAGTAGGCACATACGACGAAGAGACCATCAAGAAATGGCTACACACGTTCTGCCGTCGTTTCTTCACTCAGCAGTTCAAGCGTAGTTGTCTGCCCGACGGTCCCAAGGTCGGCTCCGTCAGCCTCTCGCCCCGTGGTGACTGGCGTATGCCAAGCGATGCCAGCAGTGCCGACTGGCTGGCCGACCTGGAAGGCTAACCCCAGCCCCCTTTGCCGCGACAATGCCGCGGCAAACACAACAACCACACGCAACAACCCTTTTAACCCCAACAACCATGCCAACAGTAGATGACAAAAAAGTAATATTCTCGATGGTCGGCGTCAGCAAGACCATCCCGCAGACCCAGAAGCAAGTCCTCAAAAATATCTATCTTTCTTTTTTCTACGGAGCGAAGATAGGCATCATCGGCCTCAACGGAGCAGGAAAGTCCACCTTGATGAAAATCATCGCAGGACTTGACCAGCAGTTTCAAGGTCAAGTCGTTTGGAGCCCCGGCTACACCGTCGGCTATCTGCCGCAGGAGCCGCCTCTCAACGAAGAGAAGACCGTGAAGGAGAATGTCATGGAAGGTGTGCAGCACGTCTATGATGCCCTTGCCGAATACGACGACATCAACGTGAAATTCGGTTTACCCGAATACTACGAGGATCCCGACAAAATGGAAAAACTCATGGCTCGCCAAGCCGAACTGCAAGACATCATCGATGCCACCGACGCGTGGAACATGGACTCCAAACTCGAACGTGCGATGGATGCTCTCCGCTGTCCTCCTGGCGACTGGAGCGTAAAGAACCTTTCGGGCGGTGAACGTCGCCGTGTTGCCCTCTGCCGCCTCTTGCTTCAGAAGCCCGACGTGCTCCTGCTCGACGAGCCTACCAACCACCTCGATGCCGAATCTATCGACTGGTTGGAACAGCACTTACAGCAGTACGAAGGCACTGTCATCGCCGTCACCCACGACCGCTACTTTCTCGACGACGTGTCTGAGTGGATTCTCGAACTCGACCGTGGCGAAGGCATCCCGTGGAAAGGCAACTATTCCTCTTGGCTGGAGCAGAAGAGCCTCCGCATGGCACAGGAGGAGAAGACCGCCTCGAAGCGTCGCAAGACCCTCGAACGCGAGTTGGAATGGGTACGCATGGCGCCGAAAGCCCGTCAAGCGAAGGGAAAAGCCCGTCTGAACTCCTACGACAAGATGCTGAACGAGGAACAGAAACAGAAAGAGGAGAAACTCGAAATTTTCATCCCCAACGGCCCTCGCCTCGGCAACAAAGTCATTGAGGCTCAACACGTGGCAAAAGCATACGGAGAAAAGGTGCTCTTTAACGACCTCAACTTCACCCTGCCCCCCAACGGCATCGTGGGCGTGATTGGCCCCAACGGAGCCGGCAAGACCACCCTCTTCCGTCTCATCATGGGACTCGAAACGGCCGATGGAGGCACTTTCGAGGTGGGCGAAACCGTCAAACTCAGTTACGTTGACCAACAGCACCGCGACATCGCTCCCGACAAGACCGTCTATCAAGTGGTCAGCGGCGGCAACGAAACCATTCGCATGGGTGGCAGAGACATCAACGTGCGTGCCTACCTCTCCCGATTCAACTTCAACGGTGCCGACCAAGAGAAGAAATGCGGTGTGCTCTCTGGCGGTGAACGCAACCGCCTCCACCTCGCCATCGCCCTGAAACAAGAAGGCAACGTGCTCCTGCTCGACGAGCCTACCAACGACATCGACGTGAACACCCTCCGTGCACTCGAAGAAGGTCTCGAAGCCTTCGCCGGCTGTGCCGTCATCATCAGCCACGACCGCTGGTTCCTCGACCGCATCTGCACCCACATCCTCGCCTTCGAAGGCGACGGCAACGTCTTCTATTTCGAAGGCTCCTACACCGACTACGAAGCCAACAAGGCCCAACGCCTCGGCCTCGAAGAGCCCAAACGCATCCGCTATCGAAAGTTGATGGACGAATAAGTATGCCCTAAAAGTGGTCTGAGTCAGACCGCCGAAGCGGTGTGACTCAGACCACTACCATAGGTGTGAGTCACACCACTTTGGAGGTAAAGAGTGCATCGTTTTATCCTGTCACCAAGAGGTAGGAAATCATTTCCCCGTTTTTGCTTTTGGGGTGTCAGAGACCTTGGTTGAAGAATTTTCGTCAGATGCTTTTGCCTTCTTATCCTTTTTCTTTTTGTTCTTGGTGCCGTCAGGCTGTGCATCTTCCGTTTGTTTCTTGTGGAAACGGATGCCGGGATTGATGATTTTCAATCTGTTCTTTTGGTCGTTGCTGCCAGTATAGATGAACTGGCTGTAGATGTCACGGCGTTTGCCCTGTTGAACGATGCTGCCTCGGGCTTCGGCACCGTCGCTCTCAACGTCGGTGGTGAGGTTCTTCAGGCGGATGCGGTCGTAACTGCATTCGTTGATTTTGGCCTTGACAATGCCGATGGGGAGTTTGCCGCCTTTCTCGCGACGCATCTTGGCGGTACGGGCTTTCGAGATATCGATATTGAACTCGGCACTCCAATCGACGTCGCCAATTTTGGGCATCTCCAAGACTTTGCCAATTCGGAATGTTGGTGAACTGACGGTTCCTGTGAGGTTCTCCGCATTGTCATCGACTGTCAACTGGAAGTCCATCGGCCCAGCAGCAGTGGTGAGCCGTCCGCGGAAAGACTCTCGCTTCCACAGCACATCGAAGTGCCCATTGTAAGTGATATCCCCCAAGCGATAGAGTTGATCCATCAGCAACTTCTTCACTTGGAACTGGCTAATGATGACCTCGGGCATCCCCTGCTTGACTTGAAGTTGGTTGATGTCGCAACTGATGGTCAGCAGGTGCTTGCCTTTCAGGTGGTCAATCACACCATCGGCAGTGAAGTGGAACTTGCGATCGTCAGTACCAACCTGAACATGGTGGAAAACCAATTGGTCGTCCGTGCCGTTCATCTGAGCACTCAGTTTCAGCGGAAGATGAAAGTCTTGCAACACGGGGGCAAAGGGACGAGCGATGTCATGCAGAACGATGTGACCCGTGATGTTTCCGGTGCGGAAAGTCAACTGCTGCCCTGTCTTCTTGTCGGGCAGGTTGATGTCGGTACGGTCGATGTTGAGCAAGGTGCTGTCTTGTTGCAAGACGAGGTTCTCCAGTGTCACATGTTTGGGGGTCGCAAGGACATTGAGACGTAGGTCTTTGATGTGGATGCCCGTCTCTGGGTCGTGAACGGTCGCCTCAGCAAGTGTGGCGTTCAGGCTATCTTTCTGCAGATAGTTGATGACCCATTTCATATTCGCTTTCACATCCAAATGTCCTGCATCGAAAGCCCCCTTCTTGGGACGTCCTGCATTCTTGCGAGGTTGATGGTTATCGGTCTGCAAATGCAGGCTATCAATGCCGACGAGCAGTTTCTTTCCGTCCCGTTTCACATCAAGCAGTCCGAGCATGAGAGCCGTCACGGTGTCAGCCTTGTTGTAGGTGACGCTGGCATCTTTCAGGAGCAGGCGATGGACGTCGAGGCTCAGGCTGTCGAAGAGAGGATTTTTGGATTTCTTTTCAGACGGAGGCTGCTTGTCGGTCTTGGGCTTCTTGCTGAATGCCTTGATAAGAAACTCGTAGTTGGCGACGGAATCGGAATCAGATCGCACGAGCAAGGCTTTCAATCCGTCCGACTCCACTCTTTTCACAATCAGTTCCCGTTTCCGCAGCCGCACACCCAGATTACTCTTCAGCCGCTCCATCTGCAACATCTGCAGACCCTGCAGGTCATCGACAGAGAGACCATAGAGCGACATTTCCATACCGAACAGATTCACGCTGACGCTGTCTGCCACTACACGGGTCTGCAACCGCTCCGAGAGGCGTTCAGTTGCCGCCTGAAGCAGTTTTTGCTGAACGTTTTTCGTATTGAGCATCAAGGTTGCACCACCCAAGAGCAGCACAATTAAAAGGATGATGCCAAGCACCCAAAGAAGGATGTTTCGGACGGTTTTCTTCATGGTATATCAATGGTTTTAAGGGGTTCAAGAACTTAGTCAAAATGCAGAGACGTGACTTTCTCCAGACGTGCTTTGAGCCGAGGCATGGAGTCCTTCCGGATGCAGAGGGTCATGGAGCAATCGTTGTCGTAGGACTGAGAAATGATTTGGGGATTCTCCTCCTTGACGATACGCATGACATCGTTCATGAAGGGATATTCAAAGTAGAAAGTAAGGTCCTCATCAACCGTCTTTTCGATGATTTCGGCAGCGGCAATGGCTTCAGCGGCAGCCAACCGATAAGCGACGATAAGCCCCGATGTGCCAAGTTTGACACCTCCAAAATAGCGAACAACGATGATGAGAATGTCGGTGAGTTCGTTAGAGTTGATTTGCCCAAGGATGGGCTTGCCTGCCGTTCCCGAAGGTTCGCCATTGTCGTTGGCACGAAAGTCCAGACGCTCTGCACCCAACATATAAGCATAGCAGACGTGGCGAGCATCATAGTATTTCTTCTGATACTCCGCCACCGCCTGCTTCACTTCCTCTACAGAACGAACAGGCATTGCAAAAGCGAGAAACTTGCTGCGCTTCTCGCTATAGGTGCCCTCTGAGAGCGTTTTTATCGTTCTGTAGGAATCCATTAATAAAGGTTTGAATTTAAGACAGTTTGTGTATCACCAATCCGCTTCTCAGTTTCGGCTCAAACCATGTTGCCTTCGGTGGCATGATGTTGCCCGAATCGGCGATGTCCATGATTTGCTGCATCGTGACTGGATAGAGTGCCAAGGCGGTCTTCATTTCGCCACTGTCCACACGACGTTTCAGTTCGCCAAGACCACGGAGACCACCCACGAAGTCAATACGCTTGTCGCGACGCAAGTCCTTGATACCCAGAATCTCATCGAGAATCAACTTGGAGGAGATGCTGACATCGAGCACGCCAATCGGGTCGTTCTCGTCATACGTGCCAGGCTTGGCTTTGAGCGAATACCACTCCCCTTCCAGATACAGCGAGAACTCATGCAACTCCTGAGCACGATACTCTGCACTACCCTTCTTCTCCACCACGAAGTTCTTCTCAAGAGTCTTGATGAACTCAGCAGGAGTCAGCCCGTTCAAGTCTTTGATGACACGGTTATAGTCGAGAATGGTCAACTGGCTGGCAGGGAAACAAACCGCCATGAAGTAGTTGTACTCCTCGTCGCCACGATGATTCGGATTCTGCTTTGCCCGTTCCGCACCCACCAAGGCAGCGGCGGCACTACGGTGGTGACCGTCGGCGATGTAGAGGTTCGGCATCTTGGCAAACTCATCGGTGATGGTCTTGATGTCCGCATCGTCGCTCACCACCCAGAGTTTGTGTCCGAAACCATCAATCGGAGCCACAAAGTCATACTCAGGTGTTGTCTTGGCATACTTGTCAATGAGTTTCAAGAGCACCTCATTGTCGGGATAAGCAAAGAACACTGGCTCGATGTTCGCATCGTTCACACGCACATGCTTCATGCGGTCTTCCTCCTTGTCGGCACGGGTCAGTTCATGCTTCTTGATGACACCCGTCTGGTAGTCACCGCTGTATGCCCCCACCACGATGCCGTACTGAGTCTTCGTCTTGTTCCCATTGGCAGGCAGACACGACGTCTGTGCATAGATGTAGTATTGTTCCTTCTCGTCCTGCACCAGCCAGCCCTTCTCTTGGAACTTGGCAAACTGACGAGCAGCCTCCTCATACACCCGAGGGTCGTACTCACTCGTCCCAGGCTCGAAGTTAATCTCTGGTTTGATGATATGATACAGCGACTTCTCGTTGTCGCCTGCCTCAGCACGTGCTTCCTCACTGTCGAGCACATCATACGGGCGGCTCTCCACCTCCTCCACAAACTGCTTCGGAGGACGCACACCCTTGAAAGGTTTTACAATAGCCATATTTCTTATTTTGTATTTAATAATTTACATTTTTCAGAAAAAACAAAGCGGAAACGAAGCATTCTTCTTTTTCTGCGAAAGTTCTTCTTTCATACGTTGAATAGCCACACGGAAGAAGAATGCCACCAGATATTCATCAGTTCCTTCCTGCCGAATCTGCTTCAAGGCAAGGATATATTCCGCCCGGTCTTCCAACCTGACAATCAACAAGGGATGTCCTGCTCTCAACAGGATGAAGTTGGAGAGCAAGCGTCCTGTTCTGCCATTTCCATCACGAAACGGATGCAGATACTCATAATAGCCATGCCATCGAGCAGCCACCACTAATGGATGCACTCCATCCTGCAAGGCTCGTTCTGTAGCAGCCATCAAATCAGGCACACGGGCAATCAACGTCTCATGGTCACCAAACACTGTATCGCCAGCCGCCATATCCATGTTCGTATATTCTCCTGCCACGGCGTCTTTGGCTCTGTAGCCAATCGTGTGTTCTGTCACCAAGCGGTTCACCTCCTTCAGCAATGCCTCGTCAAAGGGGGATTCCAAATGGCTGGTCACATAGTCGAAGGCTCGGAAATGGTCTGCCATTTCCGTACATTCAAGCAGCGAACGCCCCACTGGCACCATCCCCATGCCCTGCTCACGAAGAATGCGTGTGTCATCCACCGTGAACGAATTGCCCTCAATAGCACACGAATGGGCAGAAAACAATATCTCATTGTACTCCATCCATTCCTTCTGCCCCATCCTATCAGCCACTTTCGTCTGATATTCTTGGCGGATTCGTTCGTATTCCTCAATCTCTTTCTCGTACATCAGCATTTTCGCAACTTGACTTTTTGCCCACAAAGTTAGGGCTTTTATTCGGAATACACCGAATAGAAGCCCCACTTTTTTCTCTTTTGGCAGAACTATCGCCTTCAAACATCACAGTTTTGGCTACAAAACCACCCCTCCATGTTGCCACTCATCTAAATCAACATCTACACCCGCTACGCTCTTTGGTCGCAACCCGCCAAAGTGGTTCGCCTATATTCGCTACATTGGTCAACATACATTTGCGTCATTGGTTGACCTATATTCGTGACGATTAAGGGTATTTTTGTCGACCCTATAAAACACCATTCCTCTCCAGAAGTATCAAATTATGAGATACCTATAAATTTTGTAGTAAGAAAGCCTGCCTGATATGAAGTCCGTGTTCATCATCAGGCAGGCTTTTATGGAATCAATGATGCAAGTGTCATTGTGCCATTACTTTGCTGATGACAGGCACATGATCCTTCAAATAAATGTACACAATATATACATTTCCTCTCGTAACAGAGATGTTCTCTGAATCAGATACATTCTTTTTCTGGTAAATCAACTTTCCACTTGTATCATAAATGTTACAATCACTATTGGAAGCATTGCAGATGTTGATGATGCCATCATGATAATCGACGTATTGAGTGTCATCAACGATACTTGTGACACTTGTCTCACCATCCATATAGCATGTGAGCAGATCGCTTTGAATTGTACTCCAATCACCATTGAGGTCTTGGAAACGGATGTTTAGCACATTCGTCTTTCCATATCGGGCGGTGCCCTCCTCGTCCTCTATCAAGGTGGTGTTTTCAAGTGTCAGTTCTCGGATGAGGCTGTCAACAGGTATTTGCACATCAAGCACATACGGTGTGGCAGGTTCTTCCAACGTAATCAAAGCGGCTTTCTCAAAGTCCTCATTGAACCAATACTGATAAGCCGAAATTTTGTTGTCAGCGATGCCGTTTCGTGACTTCACGAAGAACTGGACAAGTGGAGCATTCCATTGTCCGTCCGTGTCTTGGGCACGGAACGTGAAGGAGTGCAAGCCGTCAGCCAAACTGGAGGCATCGGCATCAATGCTGATGACTCCATCGGAGGTCGAAGCCGACACTTTTGTGGTCAGGTCATGGTCGAACCAATACTCATAGTTGGAGACATGATTGTCTGCACCGTGCTGGGTATGGACAAAGAAGGTGACAAGAGGAGCACTCCAGTTGTCGTTGGTGTCTTGAGCACGGAATGTCAGCGAGTGCAAACCTTCCACTAAAGTCGAAACGTCCAACGACAGGTCGATGTCACCCCCACTGGCGGTTGTCTGCACAATGGCATCCGTCCGGTGGTCTATCCAGTATTCGTATTTCGAGATGTCTTGGGCGTGCATCATCAGGACGAGCATACACCCCAAGAGTACACAAAATGCTTTCTTTTTCATCATAGAGATTTTTTATAGGGGTTGATTGTATGATTATTTCTGTGCCTCCACCGTTATCTTTACCGACAACTTGCCGTCAGCATCCGACTGTGTGGCAATCTGCTTGGCTGTAATTTGTGGGTTGCTCGGAACATCTGTAAACGGTTTCTCACCACCATAGATGCCCACTTGGGTTCCGTCATTGCTGATGTACATGGATGCGGCTTCATCTGTGAGTTTGTAGTCATAGGAAACATCGAAGGTGTTGCCGTGTGTTGGGTCTTGGAAGTAGGAACAATATTCATCCTCCTGTCCTGTTGTATATATTATATTTCCTTGAATATTGGGGGTAATCAAATCTGTTGAATTTGAGACATGCAAAATCACATTGTTATAATATTGATCTGTTGATTTAGGAGCAAGTTTATGCAATAAAGAATTTTGAAAAAGACCAGCTCCATAAGAAGTTATTTGATCAGTTATTACACAATGATTAATAGAAGGGGTATCATCGTCCGATATTGTGAAAAAGTTGATTACAGAATTATTTATTGACAAGTTTTTCACGTTGCCAGTCATTAGCCGACCTATTTTGCAATTTTCAATTAATCCCATCTCTGATTCAAAACGCCCCATACCATAGCCAAATCTAAGAGATCCAAAATAACAGTTCTTGAAAACAAATTGATTTAGAACGCCTTGCGCTCTTACATTTCTATTGGTATTGCTTGAAAAATACACTCCTTCAACATAAAGACCTTCTTCATTTTCAGGAATATTAATAAATGAATTGTCGCCACCTTTATAAAGTAAATCCAGTGTTGTCCTGTATCGTCCATTCTCTTCATCTTGCACATATCCTACCCCTTGAATTTTCACTGCTTTTGTGATATCCACAAACTGAAACACACCAGCCGAGAGTGAAATTAAGTCGCCACTTTCCGCTGCATCCATTGCTTCTTTGAAAGCGGTAGTTCCTGTAAATGTTTTTACGTCATCGCCATGTTGGAGTACTGCTACTGGCACTGATTGTGCAGAAAGATTGAGACTGAAAACTGTAGCAAGAAATGCTACGAATGCTGATTTAAATGTCATTTCCATAATTAAAATGTTTTTTGAGAAAATGATTTGAAAATGTTTAGTTTCTCTTGATTTTTTGAGAAACGAAAAAGGCGTTCACCATTCGATGCTTATTCTCAAATCTGGTGACCGCCAAGTGACCATGCGTATAAACAAGCAAGAACAGTTCACGCCCTCATAGACGTGAACCTTCTGAACTGCTTGCCCTCATACGCGAAAATTGGCGGTCTTCGATTTGAGAGAACAAGAGCAGAAAGCTCAAGTTATATTTTGAAGTACGAACAGGATACGCAGATTTCGTTTAGGTTAATAATCTGTTACGTTTCCTTGTGGAAGCGTGGCACCCGTGCCGACTGCCCCCTTAAATGTTCTTGTACTGTCTGTTTCTTGATATTCGGTTTTTAAGAGTTAAACATTCTGTTGATTCTATTACAATTGCAACGATACGAAAGTTTTTGCAAAACAAAATAAAAATGGAGAAAAATGTGAAAATATCAACGGAAAAGTCAGACCCTTCATGTTCACCAAGGTCACTTGACGATGTCTTACAGAAACGATGCCAATGTCTTCCTAACTCTTTTGCCAATGTCTTCCTCGTCCTCATGCTCGTCATCTCGGAAGAGCGTGTTCCGTGTCTTCCGAGTTCTCATGCCCGTATCTTGCTCCGCCTCTTGCTCGTGTCTTCCTTTGCCTCTTGCTCGTTATTACCTTGCTCCGATGCTCGTCATCACCTTGTCCTCACGCCCGTCATCACTTCGCTCTCAGGCTCGTGTCTTCTGCGGGGGTGTTTTCAGAGGGATGAATCAAGAAATTTCGGAGGGTGATTTGAAGACAAATCAGCGGAATCTGCTCAATCGTACCGCAGGCACTTGTCGATAAAAGCATATCGCTTCTCAATGATTTAACCCGAATCGGGAATTAGAATATTGACATGAAATTTATGATAATTCATGGTTAATTCGTGATAATTTATGTTTATAACAAAAACACGAACCTTTAGCTCGGCGTAGCCAATTTCCATAAATTGACCATGAATTTTTCATGAATTTATTAATGCTCGATTCGGGTTGCGCAGATTTTTCATAAGTCATGTGGGGGAGCATCTTTGTCCCTTTGAGGTGGAGATGTCAATTTCGTCTTGACAAAAATGGCACGCAGGAAGCGTTGAAAGTGGTCTGAGTCAGACCGCCTTGGTGGTGTGACTCAGACCACTTGGGCGGTGTGAGTCACACCACTTTCGAGGTGACGAGCGTGTCATTTTGTCCTATCGCAAATACAGAGGGAGGGCGTAAACAAATCGCATTGTTTACGCCCTCCCTCTGTATTGGTCTTTATCTGTTGAATCAGACGATGATGCCTTATTTGTTCACCTGGAACTTGGTGATGCCCTCCTTGATGTAACCGACAATCTGGTTGGCAGCGGCAAGACCTGCGTTGGTGTTTGCCTCGGCAGTTTGGGCACCCATCTTCTTGGGTGTGGAGAAGTAGCGACCCTCGAACTTTGCGAAGTCAGCATCGGCATCGGGCTTGATGTCGGTGATGTACTTGAGGTCGGTACGCTCTGCAAGGAGTTCGAGCAGTTCTGGCTCGTTGATGACTTCCTTGCGGGCGGTGTTGATGAGGATACCACCCTTCTTCATGCTGCCGACAAGTGCCTTGTTGATGCTCTGCTTGGTCTCGGCAGTGGCAGGAATGTGGAGAGACACAATGTCGCAAGTCTCGAAGAGTTCTGCCTGTGATGCAGCAGCGTGAACACCTGCTGCCTCGATGGCCTCTGCGGGACAATAAGCGTCGTAGGCAGAAACTTCCATGCCGAAGCCCTTGGCGATGCGAGCCACATTGCGTCCCACGTTGCCGAAGGCGAGGATGCCGAGTTTCTTGCCCATCAACTCAGAGCCAGCCTTGCCGTTGTAGAAGTTACGAACGGTGAAGACGAGCAGACCGAGCACAAGTTCAGCCACAGCGTTGGCGTTCTGACCTGGTGTGTTCATCACAACCACCTTGTGGGCAGTGGCAGCGTCGAGGTCCACATTGTCATAGCCAGCACCTGCACGAACCACAATCTTCAGGTTCTTGGCAGCGTCGAGCACTTCGGCATCGATTTTGTCAGAGCGGATGATGATGGCATCCACGTCAGCCACAGCCTCCAACAACTGTGCCTTCTCTGTATATTTCTCCAAGAGTGCCAGTTCAAAGCCAGCACCTTCAATAATCTCTTTGATTCCAGCAACGGCAGGAGCCGCAAAGGGCTTCTCAGTTGCAATTAAAACTTTTGCCATTTTTCTTTTATTTATCAACACAAATTGCCATGAATAACCCATGAATTTATCATAAATTGTTTTTCATTAAAAATTCATGAATAATTCGTGGCTAATTCATGGCAATTCATGTTAAAAGTTAAACAATCCAATTAGTGTTGAGCCTCAAACTCCTTCATGCACTTCACGAGAGCCTGAACGCCTTCGATAGACATGGCGTTGTAGCAAGAAGCACGGAAACCACCTACATCGCGGTGACCCTTCACGCCAACCATACCCTGGCTGGTTGCAAACTTCAGGAACTCGTCCTGCAACTCCTGATACTCGGGCTTCAAGACGAAAGTGAGGTTCATGAGTGAGCGGCTGTCCTCCTCGGCTGTGCCGACGAAGAGTTTGTTGCGGTCAATCTCGTTGTAAACGATTTCAGCACGCTGCTTAGCCAACTTCTCCATTGCCTCTACACCGCCGTGAGCCTTCATGTAGCGGAGGTTCATCAGGGCTGAGTAGATAGGTACCACTGGAGGAGTGTTGAACATCGAACCCTTCTTCACATGAGTGCGGTAGTCGAGCATCGTTGGGATGTGACGAGACACCTTGCCGAGTGCGTCTTCCTTCACGATGACGAAGGTGAGACCTGCCATAGCAAGGTTCTTCTGAGCACCACCATAGATGAGGGCATACTTGCTCACGTCAACTGGACGGCTAAAGATGTCGGAAGACATGTCGGCAATCAGCGGAATGGGAGAGTCGAGGTCTTCGCGAAGTTCAGTACCGTAAATCGTGTTGTTGGTTGTGATGTGGAGATAATCAGCATCTGTTGGAATCTCGAAATTGCGTGGAATGTAAGTGAAGTTCTTGTCGGCAGAAGAAGCCACCTCTACCACTTCACCAAACCCCTTGGCTTCCTTCTCTGCCTTGGTTGCCCACACACCAGTGTTCAGGTAGGCAGCCTTCTTCTCGAGGAAGTTGTAAGGAACCATGCAGAACTCAAGACTTGCACCGCCACCGAGGAAGAGCACGGAGTAACCCTCTGGAATGTTGAGAAGTTCCTTGAAGAGTGCTACTGCTTCATCCACTACTGGCTGGAAATCCTTGGCACGGTGGCTGATTTCCATCAATGAAAGTCCTGACCCATTGAAATCAAGACAAGCCTGTGCAGTCTGTTCAATCACCTCGCGTGGGAGGATAGAAGGTCCTGCATTGAAATTGTACTTTTTCATGTTGATGTTATTTGAAATTTGTTAGATGTCTTATTGATTCGAAAGTCTTTTTACCAAAATTCCATGCAAAAATACTAATAAATCCCCAATCACATAGCAAGTTGCCACTTTTTTATGCTATAAAACATTAAAAATGGCAACTTCCTCCGTGATATTGGTACATCTATGTTGCATTACGCCCTCTTCTTACAGCCAGTTCTTCTTCCTGAACCACAAGAGCGAAACCGCCGTGCTGACCACACAGGCGATGATGGCGATGGGGAATCCCCACTTCCACTGTTCCATGCCGTTGATGAGGTTCATGCCGAACATGGAGGTGATGAAGGTTGGGAAGAGGATAATCATGTTGAGCGAGGTGAGCAGTCGCATCACCGTGTTCATATTATTATTAATAATGTTCGCGTAGGTGTCCATGGTCGAGTCGAGGATGTTGATGTAGATGGCAGTCGTCTCGCGTGCCTGGTTCATCTCGATGTTCACGTCCTCGATGAGTTCGGCATCCAGTTCATCGACCGGCAGGCGGAACTTCAACTTGCTCAGCAGCGACTCATTGCCACGGATGGAGGTGCCGAAGTAAGTGAGCGAGTCTTGCAGACGCGACAGGTTGATGAGGTCCTTGTTGTCGATGTGCTTGTCGAGGTCACGCTTTGCCTTCTCAATGATGCCGTTCACCTGCTTCAGATACTTCAGATACCACACCGAAGCGCTGAGGAAGAGTCGGAACACCAAGTCGGCGGCATCGGTGAAACCCTCCGCACGACGCATCTGGTGGTTCACGAAGTCCAGCATCATCCGCGTCTCCTGATTGCAGATGGTGATGATTTTGTCACCCTTCAGCACGATACCCAAGGGGATGGTCGTGTAGGGGCTGCGTGAAGTGACACTCTTCAGGTGGGGAATACGCAAGATAATCATCAGCCACCCCTCGTCCATGTCGTAACGGGCGCGCTCATCGGCATCCGAAACGTCGTCCATGAAGTAGTCGGGCATTCCGAGTTCCTGCTCCAAGAAATCTTTATCGTCATCCACTGGGCAAGTCACCTGTACCCAGCAATTTGGCTCCCAAGCATCTACGTGCTTAATGCCGCCATTAAAATTCCAGAATGTTCGCATTGTTGTTTGAACCTTTGCTTTGTCTTGTCGATGTAAGAACAGTAAAAATTCGGGGCAAAGACTCATGGCAACTCCGCATGAGAGGTGAGTCTTATCCCAGGCAATTTGTACTATTCGCCGGATAATCGTCCATAGTTGTTTTGATTAGTGAATACTCTCTTTTCTGTCGATTTCGAGCCACGAGAGCCTGAAATCGGGTGCAAAGTTAAATATTTTTTTTGAAAAAACAAAGATATTGGCAATTTATCGCCACCTGCGAGATAAAAAGTCCATAAAAAACGGAGTGCTCCAGTCCGTGATGGCGAACTGGAGCACTCCATTGCATCGGACTGGAGCAGTCCGACCTGTTTCTTACAGGATGGTCTTCACAGCCTCGAGCATACCCTTCTCCTGAATGAGGTCGAGGTCTTTCTTCACCAGAGCAGTCAAGCCGGGGACGGTCTCGTTGAGGTTCTCCTTCCAGATGTTCTCGGCAGCAAGCACACCTTCAGCCACTTTCTGTGTGTCGCCCGTAGCCCAGAGGTCTTTGAGCAACTGCATGATTTCGGGTGCATCGTTGGGCTCGATGGGAGCACCGTCGGCACGTGTGCCACCTTTGTAGTAGGTGATGATGGCAGCAAGACCGAACACCAGACCTTGTGGGAGTTCACCTTTGCGCTGCAGATACACCTTCACACCTGGCAGGTCACGGGTCTCGTACTTGGGGAAGGAGTTGAGCATGATGCTGGTCACCTGATGGTCAACGTAGGGGTTGTTGAAGCGCTCCAGCACGTCGGTGGCAAACTGCTGCAGTTCTTCCATGGGCAAATTGAGGGTCTGCATCAGTTCGTCGAACTGCACCTTGTGGATGTACTTGCCCACCACTTCGTCGTTGCAGGCGTCACGCACAATGTTGATGCCGCTCAGGTAGGCAACAGGAGAGAGCACCGTGTGGGGACCATTCAGCAAGGTCACCTTACGCTCATGGTAGGGTTTCTCGCTGGGGGCGATGAGCACATTCAGACCTGCTTTCTCTGCTGGGAACTCAGCCTTGAGCACATCGATGTCCATGTTTTCAGGCTTCTCTATCACCCAGAGATGGAAAGCCTCACCCTGCACGACCAGATTGTCGGCATAGCACACCTTCTGCTGAATCTCAGCAATCTCCTTGCGTGGGAACCCCGGAACGATACGGTCAACCAGTGTGGCGCACACATAGTTGTATTGGGTGAACCACTCCTTGAAGGCTGCATAGTCGGCACCGAAGTCGTCTTTCCAGAGTTCGATGTATTTGTAAATGCAGTCTTTCAGGTGGTGACCGTTCAAGAATATCAACTCGCAGGGCATGATGATGAGTCCCTTGTCGGCTGCACCGTTGAAGGTCTTGAAGCGGCGGAAGAGCAACTGGGTGAGTTTGCCCGGATAGGAAGATGCTGGAGCATCGGTGAACTTGCACTCAGGATCGAAGGTGATACCTGCTTCGGTGGTGTTCGAGATGACGAAGCGGATCTCCGGTTGCTCAGCCAACGCCATGAATGCTTGGTTCTGGCTGTAGGGGTTGAGAGCACGGCTGATGCAGTCCACACGCGTGAGCGAGTTCACCTTCTCGCCGTTCAGGCGGCCTTGCAGATTGACATGATAGAGACAATCCTGACCATTCAGCCAATCGACCATGCCGCGTTCGATGGGTTGCACCACCACGACGGAGGAGTTGAAATCGGTCTTCTGGTTCATGTTGTAGATAATCCAGTCAACAAAACAACGGAGGAAGTTACCCTCACCAAACTGGATGATTCTCTCGGGTGCATGGCTCTTCGGAGCCGTGCGAGCGTTCAATGCTTTTAGTGCCATATATTGATAAGTTAGTTATGATTAACTTCGTCGGGCTGAAGGCTCATCAAGAAAGCCCCAGCACTTGCTCTACTGGAACATCTTTGCAAAAGTACGAATTAATATCTCCCCCACCAACTTTTCTCCCACATTTCTTTCCTTTTCTGCGAAAGATTCCTGTTTTTCATCTCTTTTCAGACATTAGCACACAATGATTTCCCTCATCCTATCCATCAATTCTCGGTTGTCTTCCAAGAGATTCCAGATGGCATCTTCGGAGAGGACACCACGTTTGAGAGTTTTCGGGAGGCGGTCGGCTTCATCGTCGGAAAAGTCTTGCTTCCATTGGGGGCTGGTGTAGTAGTCGCGGAGTGAGTGGATGGCGTTCTGTGCCTCGGCATATTGGTCGAGGGCTGCGGACAACTGTAGGATGGCGGTGGATGCACGGTCAAGATGCCGTTCCATCTGCTGAATTCTTTCTATCTGTTTCATCCAAATTCAATTTTCAATAGTTTACAATAAAAATATGAAGCCACATAAAAAACGCTCTATTCTCTCCTGACTCCATCAACCTCATACCAAATGCATTTTCGGCTACAAATGTACACAAAAATTTTGATCGATATAGGCGATTAGACCCAAAAATTCCCTCCAGTAACTTACAAAACGCTGTTTTTAACGTTCTTTTTGTTAATGTTTGTTAACGGGGGGGGGTAAAAATATGCTCTATCTTTGAGCATATATAATAAAATGTATAAATTTGTATCCGAAAAATGTCCTTAAAAGGACAAAGAATTTGGGAATTGGCAAATTAAAGGAATTGATTTTGTTACTACGATTTAGGATTATATTACAAAGGATAGCCCTACTCTTTTGCTTGTTAATTATCTGCAACAGGACTATGGGACAGCAGGATTTTGCCGTGCGCAACAACTTACTGTATGACATTGCTCTGACCCCTAACATTGGTTTTGACGCACGCATTTCTCCGCATTGGACATTGGGTCTCAACGCGGGGTTTCGCCCTTGGCCTGCCGACGACAAAAAAGAGAAGAAGTGGCGGCATCTGCTTCTGGCACCCGAAGTGCGCCACTGGAACGATAGCATCTTCCACCACTCCTATTGGGGCATGAACCTCATCTACAGCCACTACAATGTGGGTGGCGTGAAATTTCCACTCGGACTCTACAAGTCGGTACGAGACCAGCGCAAGCAAGGCGACCTCATCGCCATCGGAGCCTTCTACGGCCGTTCGTGGCGGCTCAACCACTTATTCCGCATGGAAGCAGAACTGGGCATGGGCATCGGCTACATCTGGGCAAAGAAATACGAGTGTCCACACTGTGGTACATATCTAGGACACGACGACAAAGTGTTCCTCGTCCCCAAACTGGCTCTCAACATCGTCTATCAGAAGGCAGAAAAGAAGCCGCAGGAACCAGTCATCATCAACCCTTCGGCACCGCCAGGCAACATTCCTGCCGTCCCGACCCCTTGATGGCACCCAGCAGAGCATGAAAACAATAAAAGAGCATGAAAACAATAACAAAACGTGAAAACAATAACAAAACAATAAAAACGGGAAAATTATGACAACTATGATGAAAATAAAAAATGTCTTCCTCCTCGCAGCAGCCATGACCATAGCATGGACTGTTGTCGCCTGCTCCAGCAGCGAGGATGAGATTGACCCTGAACAAGAGCGAGGCGTTGTGAAAGCAGAATTCACCATTTCTTTCCCCAGCAAAGTTGGGTCAACCAGAATGAGTGCGGCTACCGTCCAAGATAATGGGCAGGATTTCAGGGGAATTAAAAGCATTGAATTGTATCCTTTTACCAATGTAAAATCAGACATAAGTGGAACAACAACCATTCCCAGCATGATTTCACTGGCAGGTAGTACAACCTTCGGAACAACTGGTGCAAGTGGTACCAATGCAAATGAGATTGTCAGCGGTTCACTGTTTGCGACCAACAATTCCCATCTCTATCAGAATGTTGACATCCCCATCGGAACAAAGGCATTCATGTTCTATGGAGAAGCAATCCCTTCAACTGGAGGAAATGCAGTGAACGGTGCTATCAATAAAACATCAACCGGCACAACGCTCGCAGGAATTACATTCAGCCCTCAGCCGATATGTCCCAATAGCGTCCTTGGCAAAAATGCTACCTCAATAGAAACCTACCTGACAAAAATTGCGACGGCAACAGGATGGGAAACAAGCACCAATGTTGTGCTACAAAGCCTCTACCAGTCTTTCATCTCTATGCGTGCAGGCTCATGGGCAAGCATACAGGGGGCTGTACAACAACTCTACACATCTCTTTACAGCAGAACGGACGATGTTTCTGTGGCTATTAAGACCGCTATCACCAATAGCACCTATGCCTCTGAAAGTGGGGGGACTCTCACCTTCCAGACATTAGGCAACTATCCTGCCGACATCAACCTGCCAGATGGAGCAGCATACCTAAACTGGGATGATACAAACAAGAAATTCCAAGAAGTAACCAATAATTCTTCCACAGGTCTTGATGCTACACCCATTTCTTCATACGCTTACCCTGCTTCGCTCTACTACTATGTGCTGAGCAACATCGTAACGGCAGAAGAATCGATGGAGTCCCACTATAATGGTAACGATGCATGGAAAACTATCACAGACGCTTATGGAACATCACACCCCGCAGTGACTTCTAAAACACGTTCCATCGCCATCTTAGATCAAGTTCAGTATGCAGTGGGACGATT
Source organism: Bacteroidaceae bacterium (assembly GCA_017483605.1). Classification (GTDB taxonomy): domain Bacteria; phylum Bacteroidota; class Bacteroidia; order Bacteroidales; family Bacteroidaceae; genus Minthosoma. Next base: position 65,863 of record JAFUWG010000031.1, read on the forward strand.
GGATGTTACGGTGAAAGCCGATGGCACAACGCTTGCAGACAACAAGACAAGCATTACAGTAGCAGGCACCGACTTCCCTTTGACGGGCATTCTTGTTGGTGGGCAGAAACCTGTTGACTACAAGTTCCAACAAACTACCGGCACCGCTTACACCATCTATGACAAAGATATTTCAGGTATCAATCTAACCTCATCTGAATCATCATCAACCCACACTTTGGTATTTGAGACTAAAGATGCAACAGAAGAGAATCAACCTGATGCCATTGTGAAAATTGCCTTGGAATTTGAAAACAAATCCAACCAGACAATTGTGGGATACAATAATCAACTCATCTACCCAAAGACCAAGTTCTACCTTGTCGGAACATTGGATCCTTGGAAAAACGAGACTCAAAAATATGATTCCACGGGACCTGTTATCAAGAAGGCTTTTGTACAAGATTATACTACAACAGCCAATATGGTAATAAAGAATCTGAAAAATGCGTACAATACAATGCCAGACCTACAGGCTCCACAACTCGAGATGGGACTTTCGGTCGATTTGAGTTGGAAGACAGGTATCACACAAAAAATTGAGATTCAATAATTAAAATGTTGGAAATAAAAATACATTATATGACAAAGTTTTATCAATATGCCTTGATGGGTACGATAGTGCTCGCTGGTGCAGCAGGATTTACAGCGTGCTCGTCGAGTGACGATGCACCCATTGACAATCCTCACTACAATCCGGAAACAAATGAGGTGAACGCCAGTTTTGTTTTCAATGTGTCAACAGGCAATACAGCCACGACACGCCAGACAGCCGAAGCCACTCAGGCTACGGAAAACGAACTCTTCAGAGGAATTGACAATGCTGTGCTCTTTTCCTACAAGCAGGCGGGCAAAGACGGCTACAGCCTGGCGGCTCTGCCAACCGGCGGACTGATGGACAAGCGTTATGATCTGTCGGAGATTCTGGCTCCCAACACCATCGACAAGGACAATTCACACCGAGTGATTGAAACCTCCTTGCCGCTGAACACCAACACTCTGGTTTTCTACGGAAAAGCCATCGAAGGCACAGCCTCGGCTGCCGATGCCAACAGAGGGTTCACCGCCTACGACCTGTATGGTCACCTCGACGATTACAACCCTGGTTATGACACCAACCTGGGCACCGCAAACTTTGAGTTGGGACGACGCATGACCCCAGAGAATGTCGGCAACTTCAGAAGAATCGAAGAACTGCTGAGCGGCGTACTGACCTGCATCATGTACACCAACTTGATGGATGACCGCCATGTGGACATCGAAGCCACCGCCCATCCGTCCAACGACGACAACATCCCTGCCTACGGATTCGACGTGGCTACGACCGAATACCCTGAACTGAAATGGGCTGACTACTCAAACAGCGATACCAAAAGCCCCGTGGAAACATCTCACACGCTCTATCCGCTCGAAAAGAAACTGGCTGATGCCTATCGCGAGATGACCACCATCAAGCAGTCAGCCGGCGAACTCCGAGCCGGTTCGGGTCTGGCTTTGGAAATGACGATGCAGGACCTTTGGTCGGTAATTAACGAAGTGCGCTGTGCCACACCACTCAACAAGCCCGAGACTGTAGCCAAGTATTTGGCTGAGCGCGTGAACGAGCGTCTGCAAGAGTACTTCACCGCCACCAGCCTCCCTGTTGACGGTACTAATGTGACGGGCGTCACGTTCCGATCCACCGACCACATCATCACGTCCTTCATCTCTGACGTATGGCCAACAACAGCCGGAACGAAACCTACCGACTTCGATGCCATCAAGAATCTCTCCATGAGCCGATTCCCACAGATGTTCCACATTCCAGACGGATCCACCCACCTGGCATTCGACCGCGACAAGCAGGCATTCAACTATGTGTGGAACTACAACACCAGTGCCGTAGGTGATGCAAGTGGATTCACTGTCGAGAGTTATTATTACCCAGCCGAACTGCTCTACTTCGGCAACAGTCCAATCCGCGTGTCCAACACCGAGCATAAACCTAACACATACCCCAATGGTGTGGCAAACTGGGACGACGATTTGCAGTGGGACACCGCCGACTGGACAAAGAACAGTCACGTGACCTCGTCCACACAGAGCGTTGCCATGCAGAACGACGTAAACTACGGCACCGCTTTGCTGAAGACAACCATCCGCTACGGTGCATCCACACTGAACGATAACAACCATGCCATCCAGAAGGAGAAAGACCCGTCAATCTCTGACACCGACGAGCCTGACAACACCATCAATGTGAGCGGCACCACGTTCCAACTCATCAGTGTGGTCATAAGCGGGCAGCCAAAGAAAGTGGGATGGGACTTCACACGCAAGGCTGACGACAACGAGGTCGGCTACATCAACGACATGGCAATCTCCGATGAGGCAGCCAGGATTCCTGCCTACACAGAAGGTGGCTCAAAGTCATCACCAAACTACACGCTGGTATTCGACAACTACAAGAATACCCCCACAGGTCAGGAGAAAGTGTACATCGCCCTCGAACTGAGAAATAACTCAGGTCAGGACTTCTTCGGTCTGCACAACCTGATTCGCAACGGCAGCAACTTCTACCTGATTGGCGAACTGGATCCAGCCACCGTTTCTGATTTCACCTGGCCCACTCACCACGCACTGCCTCCCTACAATGCCGACGGCTCCACCATCAAGGAGAAACGCGTCTTCATTCAGGACTTCATGACCTCTGCCGACTTCGTGATTGGAGCCAACTCTCTGAAATACGCATACTTGACAGTACCTGATCTGCGTTACAGTGCCCTTACGCTGGGTCTTTCGGTAGATATCAACTGGTCAACGGGATTGAACTTCGACAACATCATTCTCGGAGGCGAATAGTCAAGAGAAGGAATGAAACTGAACAGATACCATTGTGCTACGTTGTTGCTGTCAGCACTGCTGATGGTCAGTTGCTCTGTCATCGACGATGACCGTAGCGACTGCGGCGATGACAGTAACAACTTCCAACTGGACTACGAACTGCAACTGGTGACCAACATCACGACCGAGTTGCAGACAGAACTATCCACACAGACGGATGTTAGCGTGGCAACAGCATTGCGTGGTTATCTGTCAGATATCTTCACCGACTTTGCCCACGACATTGACCTCTCCTTCTACGACACACAGGATGACTCCATCCGTTTGCAGCACGACCAGCATGTGATGGATGCAAACCAGGCGAGTTACACACTCAACCTGCCCATGCGCCAATATATGCACCTGGCTGCTGCCAATCTGGTAGAAAATCCCATCGTCAGCCTCGTCACCGACGAACACTGCCACACAGCAAAGTTCCTGCAGCCAACCGCCGACACCATCACCTCCCACACCACGGGCGTGTTTTCGGCACGACTGCCAATGGACGTACAAGAAGGAATCAGCCAGCACTTCAATGTCCACCTCTACATGACCAACTGTGCAACCGCACTGGTGATTGACACCATCGGCAGTGGCATCCGCAACCTGCAAGTGTTCACCACAGGCTTTGCCGTAGGGTTCAACCTGGCAGACAGCACTTACATCTATTCCGACACGCCGCCCATCATTACGGCCAATGCCCTCAACACCAATGCCAATACGCCACAGGTGTTCTGCTCCGTTCAGTTTCCATCTCGCGAAACCCAACCCACACGCACCATCATCGAGACCACCGACCCATTCGTTTCGACCGCAGCCGACGAGAGCCTATGGGAATACCGCATCTACGCCACCACTGCCGAAGGCACGGAAACAGAAACGATATTCCACATAAATACTCCACAACGAGCAGGACAACTCAAAGTCCTGAAAGCCAAGGCACATGCCGACGGAGCCGTAAGCACAAACGACCCCACCGTGGGTGTAAATGTAACAACCAACTGGAACAATGGCGGACAATACAACCCCGAACTGTAGAATCAAACAGAGGAGGATACGACTTGAGAACACTTCATCAGCATACATATAAAATAGAAATATGTGCGATAAGCCTTATGGCATTGTGGATGATATCGTCGTGCAATACGTCAGATGAAACACCTTTGTCTGACGTGTCACAAATATCAGCCAATGTTGCTTTGTGCCTGTCCGGTTCCCACGACGATGCCAATACCCGCATGTCGGGAAGTGCCACACAAAACGGAGGCACCTATCGGGACATCAGCACATTCACCCTCATTCCTTTTGGCACAAACGGAATCATACAACCCGACGACTCTCCGCTTTTCCCCAGCCTTGTTTTCTCTCCCATTGAGTCCGTCGCCAACGGCAATAACAGACATTACCATAACGAGAGATACGACCTCACCATCGGCACTGGCTCCTTCCTTTGCTACGGACAGGCTCTTCCCGTGTCAGCCCAAAGCGGTTACACCGTCACAGAATCACAATTTCTGAACGGCTCCACCACATTTACCAACACCGACAACACCCCACAGAACATCAAGTTCAGTCCCGCCGCCATCTATACCCCCGACGGAAAGGCGGAAAAACTTGCTCAATACTTGACAAGCATTGCCCATGCTGGGAATTGGTATAGAACCGATGGAGATTTGAAAAGTCTGTTTAACGAATTTACCAACTATAGCACTACCACTGCAGAGCCATACCCACCATTCGCTGGCTCCAGCACCAACATCAAGAAACTGGTCAACGGACTGTACCAGAAAGTCAAATCGTCAACGCTGAAAGACGATATTCAAGGTGCAATCAAAAGCAGCACCTATGTAAAGACCTTCAACGAAACAACGGGAGAAGTTGAGGCTTTCAACGACAATATAGAGAACCACCCCACCAACCTCCCCGACGGAGCGGCAACCATCCGCTGGAACAACAGCAGTCAGAAGTTTGAATACCCCACCGAGGCATCCACTCTCCTACAATATGCCTATCCAGCCGAACTGTACTACTTTGCCAACAGCACACTTCGCACGTCAAATTCAGACATGTCGATGTACTATACGGCCAGCAACAGTTGGAACGATATTAAAAACGCCCACATCGATGGCACTACCATTACGGCATCAACTCGTTCCGTCGCCATCGACCAGCCGCTTCAATACGGAGTGGGCTGTCTGAAAACACTCATCAAGGCTGGCAGTGCCACTTTGCCTGATGTTAAAGGAGACCCCGTTTCCCTCACCTCCGGCACCTTTCCCCTGACAGCCGTTCTCATCGGAGGGCAATATGAACAGACCTACTGCTTTGAGCCTACCGCTGCATCCTCAGCCAAGGAGTCCGTCATCTATGACAAAAGCATCGCTAATGAAAATGTCTGCTTGGGAGACTGCCAAAGCGACTTCTCCGCACCACTCTACACTCTGGCATACCAAACGAGAGACCGCAAAATCGTGACCCTCGTGCTGGAGTTTCAGAACAACTGCGACAAGGACTTCCTGTGCGAAAGCGGCACCATATATAGAGGCACAAAATTCTACATGGTGGCACAAATCACCCCTTCCACCGTCACCACTGACCATCAGCAGCGCGTCATCACTCAAGACTATCTGACCACCATCCAACTGACCATCTCCAGCCTTGCCTCGGCATATAACGCCCTGCCAAGCCTTGACAACGATCAGTTGCGCCTCTTCACCGTGGTACAAGCAGGCATTCAGCAGTGGAAAGACGGTGAGAACGAATACCACCACAACGTACACAACTGGTAAGGAAATAACAAGATGAAAGTCAACGACATACATCACATTTGTATCGCACTCTGCATAACCTCCATGCTGAGCCTTTCGGCATGTTCCGACGACGACGGACAAGACACCCGTCAACTCGGACAGCGACAAATGAGCCTAACCCTCTGCCCACAGCAACTCCAAGCAACACCCTCCTCGCTCACCCGTGCACTGCCTTTCGGCTACGAAACCCTGAACACACCGTCACGTTACGCCCGAATCTGGACATTCATCGCCCCACAGGAGGGAGCAGATGCAATAACCCGAATCTTCTCATTAGACATGAACGGAGCCAGTTGGCAGTCCAACCTCACCCTCTCCGACACCAGTAACCCCTACTACATCTATGGCTTTACCCCCACAGGCACCGACACATCCTCCGACATTGCCATCGACCAACTCCCCGGACATACAGGCTATGCGGCAGGTGCCCAACTCACCATCCGAAATCTCCAAGCCGTCACCGCGCAAGACCCCTGTGTGATTGTAGGCGTGAAGAAAGGCGATGGCAGCAACACCCCCATAAATGACATTGACATCCGGTTGGGCAACTTCAGTTACAAGTTTGCCGACACTGTCGAAAACGAATATGCTTATCTGCTTCTCAACCATCTGTTTGGAGCCTTCCACTTCGAGATGAAGATCAATGAGACCTACGCTCAGTTGCGTACCATTGTTATCAAGTCCATGCGGCTTACAGCCTTGGCACCCTCAACGGTACAGACAATCGTGACCCTCACCACCACAGCCAATGGCACCACCCCCTTGGTGGGCGACAATGCCATCCAGTTCACCACTCCAGATGCGGCAACCGAGGGCACTCCATTTACCTTATACGAGACGAGCAGCGGCACCGATGAGCCTCTGTCCCTAACCACCAGTTACCAGCCCATCCGCAGTGAAGCCATCTACATTGCTCCCAGCATTCAGAACTTCAGGCTCACCACCCTGTACGACGTGTACGATAGAAATGGCAACCTCATCCGCAAAGACTGTACTGCCGACAACACCTTCAGTATGAGCCACTTATACTCCGAACTAAAACCTGGCTATCGCCACACCATCCATATAGAAGTCAACCCTACTTTTCTCTATGTATTGTCAGAGCCCGACTTGGACAGCCCGACATTTACCGTTGAATAAATAAAGACTCACTCATGCGCAAGATATCGACCATATTATTATTCCTCACAATAACCTTCGCAAATGCACAGATACGCATAGGCGGCAATGTGTATGGAGGCGGCAATGCCGGCAATGTGGGAGGGGGCACATCCGTCACCCTGCGTGCTGGCGACCTCAACGCTGTGTTCGGCGGTGCCCGCATGGCAAATGTAGGAGGCAGCACCTTTGTCCACATCAACGGTGCTGAAGCCTCCGACTACATGATTATCAACAAGATCTATGGAGGAAATGACATAGCAGGAACCATTGGCACATCAGCAACAGTCCCATCCGCCCTGACGGAAATCAAAAGGACAGAAGAAGATCAGAATGACCAAGACAAGTACGACATCGACGCAACGTGGAACACCTTTGTACGCATTTCCACAAAGACTACCACAGATGATGAAACAGGCGAAGTGACAGAGGCAGATGATGCCAAGAAGATATACATCGGTCAACTCTTCGGCGGAGGCAACGGTGACTACGACTACACCTCTGAGAAACTGGATGATGGAGAGACTGACAATCCCTACTACAATTTGACCAAGCCTGAACTGGGAAAGACTTATCTGGAACTCTGCGGAGGCTCAATCGTATATGCTTACGGCGGTGGCAACAATGCCACGGTGACAGGTTCGACCGTGATATGTGTGAACAACCCCAGCAAGGTGGTCAACAGCATTAAGGACGCACAAGGCGTGGAGTTGCTCACCACCGAGCGTTTTCGTACCCAAATGGGAATCAACACCGGTTTCTCCTACCCCAGCAGTGATGCCTTCCAGATTGGTCGTCTCTTTGGCGGTAACAACATGGCAGAGATGTCCATCCGCCCACGATGGAACCTTCTGCACGGCAAAATCCGCAACCTCTACAGCGGCGGCAACAAGGGAGCCATGACCCATCACGAAGGTCTGCTGCTGGAAATAGCGGAAAATTCCACCATCACTATTGACAATGTGTATGGTGGTTGCCGCATGGCAGACGTACACCCCCTGCAATCAGGCACCCTCGCAAGCGGAGAATACTACGATGTGGCATCCAGAGACATCCAGTTGAGTGACACTGATGACGAAGGCAACCCCTTATACCACTTTCCCTCAGGTTTGTCAGCCCGTGTGCTGGTGCGCGGTGGTGACATCAACAACGTATATGGCGGCAACGACATCACCGGCAATGTGAAGGGTGGCAATGCGGTCGGAGTCTATACCAGCATCCGTGGCGATGTCTATGGCGGAGGCAACGGCTCGTATCCATATACAGACAATGCCGCCCTCAAGAACGATGACATCTATGGTGACCTGTACTATACCATTCCAACTGGGAAAAAATCCGTCGAGGCTCTGAACGACTTCCGTCCCAATGCCGAACAGGTGTCCATCCGCGTGGTCGGTAAAGAAAAAAACGTAAACGGGAAGACACAAATCACCCCGACCATCATCCACGGATCCATTTTTTGTGGAGGAAACTGTGCCACACTTCGCAACAACGACCCTACCAAGGATGCTGTTGCAGAACTGAAGATTGGCTCCCATGTCATCGCCGACAGAGTCTTTCTTGGCAACAACGGCGAGAACATGATCAGACCTGACATTCTGGAATATTATGCAAAATGCGTGGACACGAATGGTGATGTGGCAGACATTGGAACAGACTTTAGCCAGATGGACTTGACCAGCACTACGCTAGATTCGAATGGCAATAAAGAGTTCGACCTCTATATGGACGGAGTGGCAATGAGCATTAAGCCAAGCGTTGTGTTTGACGGCGACAGTGATAGCGATGACCCTACAATCAAATATAAACCGTATTCATCCTCTTTTGGTTCTCTTTTCTGCGGCGGCAATGTTGGCAGCATCACGAAGAGCGGCAAGTCAACCCTCAACATCAACAGGGAAATCATCATCTACGATAAACTGGTAGGCGGTTGCAACAACGCCTATGTGTTGAGCGGTGACTACAACACAAATTATCAAGGCGGCATCATCGGTGTTAAGAGCGAACTGAACAGTGACGGACTGTACACCGATGCTGCAGGCAACATCAAGGATCGTCTGGAACTCAACCTGGCAGGTCTGAAGATAGAGCCCAAGCGCTGGGCAAAGGACGAGGATGGCAATTACAAGAAAGACGCCAATGGCAACCACTATCTGGAATGGAACACGGTTGATGCCCGTCAGTTCGATGCCTCCACTAAGAAATACGCAGAGGTTGCCCCTGTCACCTCGGGCAGCGGAGCAACTGACACCGATGATGAGTACCGCCGCTTGGACAGTGGCAACATCTACGGTGGCTGCTGCACCAGCGGCATCGTAAATGGCAATGTGATTATCAATATCAACGCCTCCATCATAGAAACTGACACAATCTTCGACGCGGTAGAAAAAGACGATGAAGCCGGCGAGGATAAACTCTACGGGAATACCTATTCGATAACCAAGAGACGTTCCGGCGTCATTCTCGACTATCAGGGCATGGACGTGCTCGGCACGGCACTGAACGTGTTTGGCGGAGGCAAGGGTCTGGAAACAGAAATATGGGGCAGCACCACCATCAACATGAACCGAGGCTATGTCTTTCAGGTATTCGGCGGCAGCGAGCAGGGAGCCATTGGAAAGAGGAAGTCCACTGCTACTGGTACATACGAGAAAGATGACTACGGAAGGTATGTCTATGAGTATGACCCCCGGTATAGCACATACGTCAACCTCGCAGGTTTGACAACTGGAGTTTCAAAGGCTGCAGATGGAGGAACTGACGAAGATTTGGCAGAAGCGGAGTTCCTCTATGGCGGCGGTTTTGAGGGACCCATTGCAGGCGACACCCACATCAACTTAGGCAACGGCCGTATCTTCAACTCCTTTGCAGGCAGTTGTAATGCAGACATTCAGGGACACACTGAGACCTACATTGGCAAGGACGGCTTCCCATACGTTCGAGACTATGTCTATGGCGGCAACGACCTGGGCGGCAAGATTCTGGGTCAGGCAAATTTCGCAAGTCGGGTGCGTGACAATGATGATAACGCTGACAATGGAAACGGCAACCTTACGAGGGTGCATGGCTATAGCGAATCGAACGCCAGCAAGTCTGACGTGTTGAATGCCTCAGCATACATCGAGTATCAGCAGGGGCACGTGGAGAAAATTTTCGGTGGATGCTATGGTGTCTATGACTATACCAACCCACTCTATGGACAATACTTCTATGCCACAGGAGGCGAAGATACAACAGACAGCAACAAAGGAAAAGCACGTACAGATAAAGGCTACTCCAAACCATTCCTCGATAATGCATTCATCAATTTCCGCCCCATCAATAGTAACAACGCACTGAATACAGTCGGACAAATCTACGGTGCTGGTCAGGGATATTTCACGGAGAAGGAAGAAAACCTGATGCAAAACCGCAGTTACATCCTAATAGACGTGCCAAGCAGTATGCAAACCTATCAGAGCACTGAGATTTTCGGTGCCGGTGAATGTGGCGGTGTTGGCATGGGAGTTGACCCGACGATTCTGACCAACTACAAAGTTGGAGAAACCACCGTGACTGGTCAGCCAGACAAAGCCTCTGCCATCATCGACCTCATGAGCGGTCATTTCAAGAACGTGTATGGCGGCAGTTACGAGGAGGGAATTACACGCCGCACGGTGGTCAATGTGCCTACAGGCTCCACTTTCCGTGCCAACAAACTATTTGGAGGAGCATACGGTCGCATTGATGTTACTTCAACCGTTAAAACGGATCCTGAAACTGGCAAACCGCTAAAGGACGAGGAAGGTAACGATGTGGTCGTCGTTGAGGAGACTCCGCGTATTGATGTGGCTTGCGATGTCTATGAAGCCAACGTCAACTACAACAGTGCAGATGCCACCATCGACGAAGCCATCTATGGCGGAAACAACGCCTGCCGCCGAACACTCTATGGCAAAGTGAACATCACGGCGCCTGTCAAAGGCGGCAGCCACTGGACCGGACTGGTAAATGTCTATGGAGCGGGGTACGGTGTGAACACATGGTCGCAATACACCGAGGTGAATTTGGAAAGCGGTGCCGAGGTGCAGGAAGTCTATGGCGGTGGTGAGAACGGGCAGGTGCTCAACAAAGCGTCTGTTGAGAAGTGGAAAACAACCCAAACGGATCTGTACACAGATTTGGAAAAAGAATATGTCGATGAGGGGCTTGCAAGCACATTAGCAAACAGCAACCGCCTGTACGAGGTGGATCATTCACGACCGGAGAAATATAACACCAACGTACACATCAAGAAAGGAGCCACCGTGAGACGCTACTGCTACGGCGGAGGATTGGGTTCTGGCTCTATCCCACATAGTGGCAACGTGTATGGCACAACATATATCGACCTGCTGGGCGGTAAGGTGGACTATGACCTCTATGCAGCCGGAACGTCAGGTTCGGTGAAGGACAGTTTGGGAGTCAAGGGAGACTTCATTGCCAGTGCCACAGCATATATCGAGGGCGGTACGGCACGCAACGTCTATGGCGGCGGATGGAGAGGAACCGTCGGTCATCACAAAGGTGCCATCACCGAACCATATACCGATGACATCTATGGCGAGACGCACGTAATCATCGGCAAACTCAATGGTGGAGATTTCTACGACGGCATTCCAACCGTGGAGCGTAATGCCTACGGTGGAGGTGAAGGTGGTGCCGTCTTTGGAACTGCCAACATCACACTCAACAATGGTTATATCGGCTACAGATATCACAGCGACTGGGAAGACAAGAGTGAAACAACAACCATTGACGAGCGTTATGAGGAGAAGATTAACGACGAGACCAGTACGGAACTGGGGACACTGATCAACAGCGGCAGCATCTATGGTGGCGGTTACATCGACAACAGTAACGTGGACGTGAGCAATGTCGTCATGTACGGCGGACATGTGCGCAATGCCCTTTTCGGTGGTGGCGAGATTGCAGCCATAGGCCGCGGCGTCATCAATGCCTCAGGCGAGGAAAACTCCGTTCGCAAACTCCAGGGAATTTACAAGGCTGGTAAGACTCATGTCACGTTATATGATGGTTATGTCCACCGCAATGTGTTTGGTGGCGGTCGAGGCTATAACTACGAGGGTAATGGAGGAACGTTGTATTCCGACGGATATGTATTCGGACAGACGGAGGTTAATATCTTTGGTGGTGAAGTGGGTACAGTCAAGGAATTGGAGGCAGGCAATGGCAATGTGTTCGGAGGCGGTGACATCGGCTATGTCTATAGTGCCTACGAAAAAGATGGCAAGTTGTGTGCCGGTATCAAAAGTGGTGAACGCTATGATGACCAGCGGGAAGGCTACTACTATAAAAACGAAGGCGGAGCCTATGAGAATGGCGTTTATACAGGTGGTAATTGGGCAATGGATGGAGACGAATATATACTTACAGAAGACTGCAAGGTGCTTGTAGAGCCTCACTGCATTGTGACATCCACAGATGGTGTGGTCATAAAGACTCCTGTTGAAGGGAAACAACCTGAAGACAATGATTATCTGCAAGACGTCACATACGCTCCTGGTTCCTATGTGCCCACTGCTGCTTTGAACACACTGAAAAACAAGAACGATGATGTCGCCATTTGGAGAAAATTGGACACCAGGGGTATCATCATCCACAATGCCGTGTTTGCTGGTGGCAACACTTCTACGGGTTCTGCAACAGTCTATGCCAATGCCACCACTGTGTTCGGTAACGCTACGGCTTCCATCCACGACTGCTACCACCGAGACCTGATTACTATTGGTACAGGACATACGGGTGGGCTTTATGGTGACGGCAACCTGACTTTCGTGGATGGATACCGCGGACTAAACATCACCAACTACGGTACCGACTATTACACCATTGAAGACACTCCGGAGATTTCCATCACTCAATATCATGCACTTGACGACCGTGAGGCTGCCTATTACGAATTGAGATATAAGTGCATAAAGGCTTGCACCGATAAAGAGCACACGAACTACACCCCTGGCGGAGATGGCACAAAGGCTTCGACACTTTCTGCTGACGACCTGCTAACACTTTTTGCCGATGTTACGGATGGAAATACTCCTCTCATTGTCACTAATGACAAAGGTGAAAAGGTGCCAAATCCTGAATACTGGCAAGAGAATGGTGTCTGCACCATCTATGCCGGCCGCATCATGAACACCATTCAGCGTGCAGACTTCTGTGGCGTGTTCGGCTCGCGTATGGTGATGCAGGGTGCACGTGACCGTGTGCCAGAGACCGTCGATTTCACCAACTACACCATCAACCGTGTGCGTGAGGTGTCGCTGAATCAGCAGCACTCCATCATCAGCAGTGACTTGACCCAATATTCAGGAACGGACAAGCCTGAAAACGAAGGTTTTGAAAATATCAAGAAAGCCATCCACGGCAATTATTTCGGCATCTACAACACCGTGAATTTCTTGGGTGCACTGAGCAGCGACCAGCATCTGACGGACATGCGACTGACGGATAACACGACGAATGGAGAATATAAGACAGATTTTACGCTGGACGGAACGACACACGGATATGGAACAGAAAATGCGACTTATTACAAATGGAAGCAGGCTCATATAGCCGACCGACTGCGCAACAACGGCAGAAGCCACAACAAAGTGGCGCTGGCATCGGGCGTTTCGCTGGAACTGACCACAGAGAAGAGTACAGGCAGCGACCTGAACGAAAAGGATTGGGGCTACATTACGGGTATTGTCGAACTCGACCTCATCAATGTGCAGGAAGGAATTGGCGGTGGTTTCGTGTATGCAAAGAATGAGCACAGGAAATGTACGTATCAACGGAAGAAGCATGTAACTCTTACCGCCTTGAACGCAGATGCCATCACCCGCAGGGACTTCACGTATTCAGACGAGGAAATCGTGGAATGGGAGACTTCGGGCAACTTCGTACACAGTACGCAGACCATCATCGATGACTGCTATAACCGAAGTGGCAAGTATAGCGGCGAAGACGCTGTGCCTGCTCACTATTGGTACATCAAGGGGCAGGTCTATATCTACGACCAGTACATCTCAGCCTACACCGGAGCACCGAATGCCTACAGCGAGACGGTGGACATTCCACTGACCATCACCGCTGCATCGCACGGCACGATGAGGCTGCTCGATGTGAAGCCCAACAAGTATGCTTTCTATTCTTCTCCTAACAACCCTCTCAACCCAGGACAGAAGATTGTCATCAATGAGATAACATACTACCAAAACGACCCTATCAGTTATTGGGACTGGAGTCTGTTGGGTGCAGCGGAGAAGCAGTTGTTTGTTGACGAGACTTACGTGACAACGGCAAACTGCAAGGTTGGCGATGTTGAAGTGCCTGCCGGCACTGTGATGTTGCCTGGTGCAACCGATGGCAGTACAGAAGGCACATACTATGCTTGGATGAAAAAAGCCAAAAATGCGACAAACGCAACAACCCCAACAGTATATCACGAAGACAAGAAAGAGAATGTTGACTTCGACTTTGTGTTCCGCCCATCGAACAACTTGAGCCACGAAGCAGGCTACATCCTGACATACAAGGTGAACAACCCCAAACTTTGGGATGCATGGAACACAATGTATGAGAGCAGCACATACGAGAAACGGCAGACAGATTATCCTGCTAATGTAGAATCGAACAAGGGTCCGACCTATCGGCTGAAGGGAACTGATGGCGACGTGCTTGGGCAACGAAAATATGAGGTGGGCAACCTCATTCCTGAAGACATCTACTACACATACGAAGGAAAGTCTGGTGACGCCCAATATCCTGGAATTAAAGATCGTATAACAGAATCCGACGGCGTCCAGGCAACTTTCGAGCCTGCTTATATCGTGACCAAACAGATAGAGGTGACTCATGACGATAACTCTAAGACCCACCTCAATCCTGGATCTACCATGTCAGAAACAGATGCCGCTTCTCACACAGGCAGTGTCGATCCTGCATATATCTGTATCAGCACCATCCAAATCAGCAGCACCGAGTTTATCTATCTCAATGCAAAGATGTCGCTGACCGACAAGAACGCCTACGTTGCGTTGGTGAATAGAAGAATTCAGGACATCCTTACCGGAGCCAGCATAACAAAGAGTCCGGAAGAGATCACGAAAATGACAAGTCTGACACCAGAAGAGAGAGCCGGACTAACTGATGCTAATAAGACGAAACTTTCCTCACTGCTTTCGTCAAGAAAAGAAATTAATGACAATATCGTTCCTGCATATTATTGTACGAAAGAAGGCAATTATGGCGGCAACTATTACGAATCGGGCAAGAACTACCGTGGACTGGCGGCGTGGTGCTCCATGTCAGAAACCGACCGCAACAAGTTCGACTTCAACTACGATGCACTCAACCTACTGATAGACTCAAACTATGCCAATGCTGAAGGGGCGAAGTATCAGTATGACGGAAACTATACTACAGAAGAAGAGGTAAAGGCTGGTAATCTGGCAGGCTACTCCATCACTCAGCCTGTGGACTATACGGCAACGTATAATGGCGATACGCCATTGACTTATAAGGACCAGAACGATGCGGAACATTATGTAGCCGTCGGTTCGCCCGATCTCGATCGTGAGGCATTTGAGAACATTCCGAACGAACAACGTCACTATGTACCAATCAAGGCAGACAACACAGGCAAGTGTTATGTGGTGAAAGTTCCTCTTCAGATTGGCAACACACCATACGCCGTGGGAAAGACGGTGTCGAAGGAAATTTACGACACCCATCAAAACGAGGTTGTTGAGATAACATTCGACAACGGCGACAACAACACATATTATTTCTGTCGCGAAAGTTACGAGGTAGGACATTATGGCGAAGGTCAGGCCGTGAAGGCTGCTATTTCGATAGGAGATGTTGATAAAGGAACTGTTAAGGGAACAAGAGATGTTGTACCCGTCGGCTTTATCATCAGCAAGGACGGCGAGGATGATGCATCAACAACTGATGTAACCGAGCACACATACGGCTATGTGAACTTGGTGAACAAACAGACCGATTTCACCATCCACGGCATTGCACCAACGGAGACCAGCACGCTCTATGTGAGCCGCGAGTCAGACATCTTCGACCTGTCAGCAGAGAAAATCATCACCGTGATCTATCGCTACGACTACGAAGAGGGAGCCAGTGATGAAATTACGCCAATCAGCGAGCGCCATGTGGTGAACATCCACATCAAGTTCAAGAGTGGCGTCCCATCTGTGGAGGACATCAAGGTTCCGCCCGTGATAATTCCTGGCGACAAACTTGGATTGCTTGAGCCTAATGTCACACCTGGTGCCTACGAGGTGACGGGCGGCGGCTGGAAACTATTTGAGACCCCCGACGATGCCGAAAGCCACATCAATGGCATTGATTATATTCCCAATAACCATCCGCTCTATTGGTATCAGGACGGCTATTATCTTGCCTACTATGCCAAGACATATCTCGGCGAGACCTACTCCAACCATGTTCAAATCAGCGTGGCTAATTACCACGATCTGAAGAAAGTAATGTCGGACGATGCCAAGACTCACCACTACTATGTGGACAACCCGAACGTGAAGCGCAATAGCAAGATATACATCAATGATGCCGCCGACGGATTGAACCAACTGAAGAAGTTCTTCGACCTGAGTCTGCTCACCACGGTACCGACGGAGGGCGATCTTGCCGGCCATGCCTTGCTCGACGAGCATGTCAAATCTGCCGACAACATTGAGTTCATTCTGCAAACCGACATCAATCAGGCTGGCGGATGGGAGCCGATAGCCCAGGAGGAAGAAGAATGTTTTAAGGGGTCATTGCATGGCGACGGCTACCGCATCAGCGGTCTTGACCACTCGCTGTTTGGACATCTCTGCGGCAATGTGTACAACCTCGGAGTCACGGGTTCATTCACTACGGCAGGCGTTGCCGACGCTGGTGGCGGCTTTGTGGAGAACTGCTGGGTGAAGTCGTCGGCAACGGCATTGCCTGATGGCGAGTCGAAAGTTAAGGCTGTGTTTAACCATGAAGATGATGACAGTAAACACATTGTGAACTGCTACTATCCTGAGGGCAATGACGCACTTTATGAAGGCGGTGCAGCATACAAGATAGCCGACAATGCATTCCATAACGGTACGGTGGCATATAATCTGAACGGTTTCTATCTTGCCAAGCGTTATTATGACAACAACAATTCATGGACTGGCGAAAAGAAAGGCTATAACTA
Organism: Bacteroidaceae bacterium; assembly: GCA_017483605.1. Lineage (GTDB taxonomy): Bacteria > Bacteroidota > Bacteroidia > Bacteroidales > Bacteroidaceae > Minthosoma. The sequence goes on from JAFUWG010000031.1 coordinate 82,969, forward strand.
TTTGGTGTCTGCAAATGGCACACTCACGAAGCAAACAAGCCAGTACCCGACAAGCATTGTTTACTACCCCCTGAATCAAACGACAAAGCAGTACGGCTATGTGGAAAGCCGCTATGCCGACGGCGACTTCCGATATGCAGGCGGCAGCATTCCAGAGACTGCCGAGGAGCGTGAAATTACCGACGGTAGCAACCAATCGTACTACCCTATCTGGCCAGACGACTACCTGTTCTTCGGACAGATGCTGACCTACGGATGGAACGAGAACCGTCCTCACGAGGAGGTGCCGACACATATTTATAAATTGTCCGGTAGGTTGGTAACCTCCGACCAGAGCAATCGCGTGTACCGTGCTCCGGCATACTATCGCAGCAAGACAATGGATGTGGCTCACTTCAACCCACACGCCAATCTGGTGTCCTTCTCCAAGCCGAAGAATTCTACTGACACAGACTTGCATCCCGCTTATCCTGACATGACTGCCATCGACTTCGCCGGACATAATAGCGACAATAGTTACAAGTTTGGGTTCAACGACGGATTCTTCTTCCAACCACTGCTGGACGATGACGGCTTGCAGAGCATCGTCAACCGCGACATGACGCCCAACCTGTTGGTTTATGCACCGGCACGCACTACTGCAACAGAGGGAGAATATGCTAACCAGACAACATACGATGTGCTGACGAACTACTTCAAGGAACCTGCATACGAAGACTACTGGGGAGGTGACCCTTACAAGTGTGTGGAGGATGCTCCTGCATCGACCATTTACGGTCACCTTGTGCAGGCGAACCTAACGGCTACGAGCGACCACTTGCTGGTGGACAAACAGGAGTTCAATTGTCCGATTGAATATGACTTCGACGGCGACCACCTTATGTGGTATCAGCGCAAGCCCGACAACTACGTTGATTTCACCAAGGGCTGGGAAGGCATCAGTCTGCCGTTTACGGCACAACTTGTCACGACCGACCAGAAGGGTGAAATCACCCATTTCTATGGAGGCAGTAACAATGTAGAAGGCAGCAATGCGAAAACAGGACACGAGTACTGGCTGCGCGAGTATCAAGGCAAGTTATCGGAAGAAGGAGATGTGTTTACCGCCAAGTTCAACTATCCTGATGCAACGAATGACACTTCGACGAAAGAGGCGACAAACACCTTCCTTTGGGATTACTACTACAATGGTAGCAATCCGTCAGATCGTCTGCCTGATGATGACCATCATAAGGATGCCAATCGCGATACCTACCAGACATACTATTCGGATACCCGGACATACAATCACTACCCATTGCTCACTCATGGAACGCCTTATCTCATTGGCTTCCCTGGCAGTAGGTATTATGAGTTTGACCTCAGCGGAACTTTCGACATCAGCGGTGCAGAAACAACCACGGCATCGCCTGGTCCCGAGAGGCTGAAGCGGCAGACCATCACTTTCGCGTCGGCAACAGGTGCGAAAGTTGCTGTCAGCGACAACGAGCAAGGAACAACGGATGCCGGCTATCTGTTCAAGACCAACTATCTGAAGCAGCAACTTAATGGCGACAACTGGACACTCAATGCTCAGAACGATGAAGGCAAGAGCAGTTTCGACAAGACTCCGACCACAGCGACTGACGAGACACCTGCTGTAACGGTACTGCCATTCCGTCCTTACTTCACCAAGCCGTCTTCGGCGGCGTCAAAGCGAAACCACACCCGCATCGCTATCGGCAGCACCGAAGCAGAAAGTCAGTTTGGCGGCGAAGAGACCGACCCGACAGAGGGTGACACAGGCAGCCTGACGATTACAGGACGAAAGCACACCATCATCGTGTCGTCATCGCTCCGCACAGAGGTTCCGGTACGCATTGTGAATGTCAGCGGCATCAACCTCACCACCTTCACCATCCAACCAGGTGAAAGAGTAGAGACCCACGTTCCGATGACAGGTGTTTACATCATCCGTGCCGCTGGTGGCAAGTATAACAAAAAGATATCAGTTAAATAAAGTAATAGAAATGAATCACATGATGATACGACAATATAAGATGGTAAAAATGGTACCATGTATGCGCTTAGTTTCCTTGATGCTCCTGACAATACTGGCAGGAGGGATGTGGGGACAGACAGAGATTAGTGACGTGAATGGATTGAAAGAGATGGCTGCTGATGGAAATTACATAATTGTTGCAGACATTGACGCCAAAACTTTCAGCAATAGCATTGCTACTTTTTCCGGCACGTTGGAGGCTCAAATCAACCCTGATACCAACATGCCATACCACATCAAAAACCTCAGCAAACCACTCTTCGCCACTCTCACAGGAACAGTACGCAATTTGGTGATTGAAAACGTCACTATCAGTCAGAGCGGACAGGTCGGGGCTGTGACATGCGTAGCAAACGGAACGGCACGTATCTATAATGTGGGTATCCACGGTGGAAGAGTGAAAAGTACTGGCACTTCGAGTGCCAACAATAGCACTGACTGCTGCGGCGGCATTGTAGGTTTTCTGGACGGCGAAGCACGCGTCATCAATTGTTATAACTATGCCGACATTACTGGCGGTAACCGCGTTGGTGGCATTGTGGGATATAACAATTTTAAAACCGACAAGAATAAACTCAAGACAATGGTCTTTGGCTGCATGTTCTATGGTGAGATCAGCATCAATGATGTAAAAAGCATTGCTCCAATTTATAACGGACAGGAAATCTTGAACAAAGATGACAACGGTGTGAGCAATTTCAACTACTGCCGTGCCGAAGCATCTTACGTGCAACAGAACAAAATTAACATTTACAATTGTGCACTGCTGGCTGAGACTCGTTTTCTACAACGTTTCGAATTCTTCCGCCATCTGCTCAACGGCCATCGCGAGGTGGCAGCATGGTGGGTCAGCGGCAATGTGGCCGATACGGCACAGATAATGAAGTGGGTGATGCTGCCCGACAGTATCGGCAGTGCCCATCCCTACCCCGTGCTGAAGAAGTGGGGGCGCTATCCTTCAGTGGTAAACCTCGACGCTGAACACGCCACCACGGGGCAACCTCGCAATCAAGGCGGAAAACTCGGCGAACTGAGTGTAACGATTGAAATGGGCGATGGCGAGCAGTTCGGTCACCCTGCAGATGCCACAATTACCACCACCAACACCACCCTCATCATCACAGACAAGGACACGACACACTTTAACTTCAACTACCACAAAGTGCAACTGCCTTACTACAACGACGTGGGCACCAAGAACTACACAGGCGGCCGCGTGGTGGTGGGCTGGAAAATCACGACAATCACCGGTGGCACCGCAGGCACTTTTTCCGTTCCCGCCAACGACAACACTCCAGCCGAAGCACCATACTACAACTTCGCCGACCGCAACTGCACAGACAAAGACCTCTACAGCGTCAGTGGTCGCATCTTCAACCAAGGTGACTACTGGGACGTGCCCGAAGGCGTAACAGCCATCACCATCCAGCCCTATTGGGCAAAGGCAGCATTCGTTGCCGACGACTACCGCGAGGTGGTCTATAATACGGCTATGAGCACAAAGAAAAATATCTCCACTGTGGCTGGCGGACAGTGGTTCACCAACAACAACGACCACATCTTCAGGTTCAACGGCGAGGACCTTACCCTTAGAGTCTATAGTGCCATCAGCAACGCCGTCACAGCCATGGAAATCACCACGAGCCATACGGTCTATGACTACGCCGTGGTGCTGGTAGGCAACTACCACCAATACAATGGCATACTTGACGGAAGTTCTGGCAAAAACCAACCCTACACCATCATGTCCATTGACCTTGACAAGGACAACGAGCCAGACTATTCGTACATCTTGCGTTTCGACAGCCGAACATTTCTGCACCCAGTGCGCATCGACTTCCTGAGCGTTCCTGGTCTCGGCATGGCACAGAAGGCATCGGGCGGTACTGGATCCTATAACTTCGGTATTCCCAAGCCGAGAGGATGGTTTGAAGTGACCAACACAGCCCTTTTTCGTGTCACCCAGTTTGAGTACAGTCCCAACGACCGCGTTAAGAAACCCATTATCCTGCATGGTGGCGTGATAGAACAATGGGTGTCATCACAGGGAGCGAACAACAGCAGCGGTGACCCAGGCGACCGCACCTCTTATTTTTATATGGGTGACAATGTGTGGTTCAAGGAATTCCACATCGGTGTCCACCAAGACTACAAGAATCCAACCCCTCATCCACCTGTATCTGTCACAGGTGGCGACTACGACCAATTCTATCTGACAGGTCTCTACCAAGCCGATGCCACCAACTACAATGACAACGCCGAGTGCTACATCAATGGTGGTCGCTTTGGCATCATGGCTGGTGCCGGCATGGAGGGAATAGGCAATGCCTCAACACATACCAACGGCAACATCACATGGTTGATTGACCACGCCGACATCCACGAGTTCTACGGAGGCGGCATCAATGCAGCCAAGCCTGTGCAGGGAAATATCAGTACAACCATCAGCAATAGCCACGTGGGGCAATTCTGTGGCGGTCCTAAATTCGGTGACATGGAGGACGGTCGCACCGTCACCACCATCGCTAAAGACTGCATTTTCGGCACATATTTCGGTGCTGGATATGGTGGCAACTCTTACAGTCGCTATGCTCCGAGCAATAAAAGCAATATACAAAATATCGATTGGAATGACTGGGTGCGGAAGGAATACAAACAAAATTGGAACGGCACCTATCAAGGTGTTTCTACTCAAATCAACTACCAGTTCATTCCTATGTCGGGCAACGCCAGTAACGTGGCACGTCTCTGGGTGGAATATGTCAAGTTCTCATTGGCGAAAACCCACAACGTCACCTCCAACCTTACAGACTGCACCGTGACAGGTAACTTCTACGGCGGCGGTAGCCTCGGCAAGGTGGCAGGCAACGCCACCTCGACACTTAAAGGATGTACAGTAAATGGAAATGTTTTCGGTGCCGGTTTCTCAGCCTCGCTGCCTTCCGTTGAGGTGGACAGTATCGGTTATCGTTTAGAACCTCTCTACTACACAGGTCTCGGTACTTATCGCACGGCTGTAAAAGGACCGACCACCACCTACACCTGGCAGCACCGCGACGGAACGATTAACGACGATAAAACCGCAATCGACAAGAAAACGCAAATTCTCTATACCAACGAGGATTTGACCACGCTCGGAACCGTGGAGGGACTCGTAACGCTGAACATCGAAGACGGAACAACAGTGGCAGGAGATGTGTTTGGCGGAGGCGAGTCGAGTAATGCCACGGGTAATGTGGTAGTCAACATCAACGGAGGTTCTGCGTCAAACGTCTATGGCGGCGGCAGTGTGGCAAATGTGGGTGGTTCCACAACTGTCAACCTGACAGGGGGTAGAATCTCAGGAGATGTGTATGGAGGAGGAAAAGGCAGATTGGCATCAGGCACGGCAGGAGAAGAAGACTACATTGAGCCCATCGCTGCCACGGTAGGTGATGCGACAGTGGAGTTGAACAAAAATGTTGCTGATGATGCCAAAGGATGTGTGGTCATCGGCAACATCTTTGGCTGCAACAATCTGAATGGCACGCCATTAGGCACTGCGACCGTACACGTTTATGCCACACAGAATGACAATGCTTCACGCATCACAAACCCTGTGGAGAGTGAATCTGATTCTGGCGATGGAAACAGCGATGGAGACGACGATGAAGAGGATGAACCTACAGAAAAGGTGAAAGGTCGTTACGATGTAAACGCTGTGTATGGCGGTGGCAACTTGGCGGCGTATGTACCCACAGACTTGGAGAATGGCACCACCCGTGTCATCATCGACGGTTGCGACCGCACCAGCATAAAGACGGTGTATGGCGGTGGTAATGCGGCATCGACTCCTGCCACCAATGTTACCGTGAACAATACCTTTGAGATTGAGGAACTGTTTGGTGGCGGCAATGGTGCCGACAGGTTACCCGACGGGTCGGAGAATTCAGGAGCCAACGTGGGCTTTAAGGACTATTCGGCAGTGGAGAACATTTACAACACGAAAGAGTTAAGAGAGTCAGACACCGATTTCATCAGCAACTATGTGTATGGCACAGGCAAGGCATCCGTCACCATGTATGGCGGACAGGTGCATCGTGTGTTTGGCGGCTCGAACACTAAGGGCAACGTGCGTCAGACGGCTGTGACCATGCTCGATGATGCGAATGACTGCGAGTTCGCTGTGGAAGAGGCTTACGGAGGCGGGAAAAGTGCGCCAATGGACGCTGAAGCCCAGTTATTGATGTCTTGCATTCCAGGATTGAATGTTGCATACGGAGGTGCCGAGGCTGCAGACATTCAGGGCAACGTGACGCTCAACATCTCGAACGGAACCTTCAAACAGGTGTTTGGAGGTAACAATATCAGTGGTATCATACGTGGCTCCATCACTGTGAACATCGAAGAGACCGGCTGCAAGCCAATCGTCATCGGCGAACTCTATGGCGGTGGAAACTTGGCGGCTTACTCTGTATATGGCTACAGGGAAGAGACGGAAACGGTGACAGACAATGAAGGCAATGAAAAAGAAGTGAAGACATGGGTACCTGTCAGACCCGATGACGAGGACGCTCCGAGCACCCCTCTATATAGTCACCCTACGATAAATGTCAAGTCCTTCACCCAAATCGGTGAAGTGTATGGTGGCGGTATGGGAACATCGGCTGTAATGGTGGGAAATCCTATAGTGAACATTGACCAAGTACCAGGCAAATTTGCCCATCTGATAGATGCTGATGATGACGGTACGGCTGATAATAATTCTGAGCAAATGGGAACTATCGGAATTGTATATGGCGGTGGCAATGAGGCAGAGGTGGTAGGCGACACCAACGTGAACATCGCCACACATGATACCATCGACTTTGTGACCAAGGACGAGGACGCTGATTCCACAGAAGCACAACCCCGCACAGGTGTCACAGTCAAGGGTGCCAACATCACAGGCAACGTGTTTGGCGGCGGCAATCATGCCGCTGTGACCGGCAACTCGAATGTGACCATCGGAAAACAGGCAACCACTGAATGATGAGAAAAGGTTGCACTTTGCTGATATGGCTGCTTTGCTGCATCTCCGCCGTCAAGGCTCAGGAAGCAGTTTTCCCCTACCCCGAAATACCCGACTCGGTGGAGGAGCCAAGTGTACGACTCTCCTACATTCTTGACCATTTTTGGTGCCATTACTCTTTTGCTGACACCACAGTCACTAACCGTCAGGTGGGCGAGCAAGGACTGGTGGACTTTCTCAACCTGATGCAACACGCTGACTCTATCTCAGCGGCACATGGTGCGGCTTGTTTTGCTGATTCGCTCTCGAAATATCCTGTCGCCACAGATTTCTTCACCCAACAAATGGAGCACTATTTGGCAGACCCCGATTCGCCCCTGCACAGCGACGAGGTGTACGCCCTACTGCTTCGTGCACTGCCACAAACTCCACAGCGAGAATGGCTCTTGCAGCAGTTGGCAAAAAACAGGACAGGAATGGTGGCGACTGACATCTGGGTAACTGACCTGCACGGAAAACGCCAACGGCTGCACAGCATCGAGGCTGAACTGACACTACTCATCTTCTTTTCGCCTGAATGTCCTCGATGCCAGCAATTAGAGGCTCAACTGGAGCAGGAGCCGCTTATCGTGCAGAATCCTCGTTTGAGTGTGGTGCGTATGCAGAAGGAAAAACTGAAGGCAGAGTATTATGTGCCTTTCACCCCTGCACTTTATCTGCTGGACAAGAAGAAACGTATAGTGCTGAAAGACACCAATCTGCAGGTGCTGTTGAATCTGTTGCAAGAGAGAAAACTATGAGTGTTTTTGTTTATGAGCCAAAAAGTCCGTAACTTTGCACTCTCAAAACACAAAAGGACTCTATGCAAGACAACAGAACAAAGGAACTGGGAACGAAGCCGATTGGTGAGTTGCTGATGAAATATGCCGTGCCTGCGGTGGTGGCAATGACGGCTTCGTCGCTGTACAATATGGTGGACCGCATCTTCATCGGTCACATCCCCGATGTGGGTACGCTGTCGCTGGGAGGTCTGGCAGTCACGTTCCCTATCATGAACCTGAGTGCCGCTTTCGGCGCGATGGTGGGTGTGGGCAGTTCGACGATGATGTCCATCAAGTTGGGGCAGAAAGATTATCAAACCGCGGAAAGGGTGTTGGGCAATCTGGTGTCGCTCAATGTCATCATCGGCATCATCGTGGGCGTGTTGGGACTGGTGTTTATCGACCCGCTCCTGCTCTTCTTCGGAGCCTCCGAAAACACCTTGCAGTATGCCCGCGACTATATGGAAATCATTCTGTATGGCAACGTGGTAACGCATCTCTATCTGGGACTGAACAGTGCCCTTCGCAGCACGGGACATCCACACGTGGCGATGTCGGCAACGATTGCCACGGTGGTCATCAATGCCATCCTCGACCCGCTGTTCATCTTCAAACTCGACATGGGCATCAAAGGTGCGGCATACGCCACCATCTTGGCACAGATTGTCGCCCTCATTTATGTCGTCTCGGTTCTCTCTAACAAGAAGGATTTAATCCATTTGCATTCAGGAATTTATGGACTTCGGAAACGCATAGTGAAAAACATCCTCAGCATCGGGCTTTCACCCTTCTCCATGCAGTTGTGTGCCTGTCTGGTGGTCATCCTCATCAACAAGGGGCTGACCAAGCACGGCGGCGACTTGGCGATTGCGGCATACGGCATCGTGAACGGCATCACCTTCCTCTTCGTGATGGTGGTGATGGGCATTTGCCAGGGGATGCAGCCAATTGCAGGTTTCAACTTCGGAGCACAGCAACCGGAGCGTGTGGACGAGGTGCTGAAGAAAGCCATCACGCTCGCCACCATCGTGATGTGCTGTTCGTTCATCCTGTGCGAGTTCTTCCCCCACTACCCTGTCGCTCTCTTCACCGACGACCCTGCCCTGTCGGCACTGGCGGTGTCGGGCATGAGAATCATCGTGGCCATGTCGCCCGTTGTGGGTTTCCAGATTGTGACGGGCAACTTCTTCCAGAGCATCGGCTTGGCAAAGAAGAGCATCTTCCTCTCCGTCAGCCGCCAGTTGGTGTTCCTCGTGCCGTTCCTGCTCATTTTCCCTGAGATTTGGGGCACGAATGGCGTGTGGATTAGCATCGCCACCGCCGACGGCATCGCCACCATCACGGCAGCCATCATGCTGTGGATGTTCTACCGCAACAAGGAAAGAATCCATGCCCCGAGCATCCGTGCCAAGAGCATCCTCCACAGAGTATTCTTCCACAATCGAGTGACACCCTAATGCGATATTTCATCTACTTATCTTACGACGGAGCACGTTATCACGGTTGGCAGATTCAGCCCAACGGCATCAGCGTGCAGGAGGTGCTCAGCAAGGCATTCTCCACGTTGCTGCGTAAACCGATTGAAGTGACAGGTGCAGGACGGACGGATGCCGGGGTGAATGCCTCACTGATGGTGGCACATTTCGACACCACCCAAGAAGTGGACGAGAACCTCGCTTACAAATTGAACAAGTTCTTGCCTTACGACATCGCCATCCACAAAATCATTCCTGTGAAGCCCGATGCCCACGCACGTTTCTCCGCCACCTCGCGTACATATCATTATTATATCATCACGGAGAAGTCGCCCTTCGAGCCGTATGCCTACCGCTTCCCTCAGCCTCTCGACTTCGACCGGATGAACGAGGCGGCGGCTACCCTCTTCGACTACATCGACTTCACCTCCTTCTCGAAACTCCACACGGATGTGAAGACGAACAACTGCCGCATCACCCATGCTGAATGGTCACAGGTCTCTCCCATCAAGTGGCAGTTCACCATTACCGCCGACCGCTTCCTCCGCAACATGGTCCGTGCCATCGTCGGCACCCTCCTCGATGTGGGGCGTGGTGTGCTGACCATCGAGCAGTTCAGAGAAATTATCGAGAAGAAGGACAGGTGCTCGGCAGGGACATCTGTACCCGGTAATGCACTGTTCTTAGCAGATGTGACGTATCCAGAAGATGTTTTTGAATAAAGAAACTATTAAATTTGAACACCTAATCAGATGCTTACACTTCAATTCATCATTTATAATCTGACTACCCTGCTTGTCATTGCCCACTTCCTTGACAGTGCAAAAGAAAAAGAATGGACAGATTTTATCTATCAAGGCAGTTACACGGGTTGGCTCATATCCTCCCTACTACTTATCGCTTTGACCTTGTCTGGAATTGTACCAGTTTATCTGGGCAACACTTTGGGCAATATCCTTTCTGCTATCGTCGCTATTGGTGGAATGGGAGCCGCAGGCTATCATATTCCTATGCATTGTACAGGCAAATCTAAAGTCTGCAAAAATCGTTTCTCCTATGTCATAATGGTTATGCTTACCATGTTGTGCCTCACCCTTTTAGCGACGCTTTTCATATAGCCTATTAAATCCTTTTATTCAAGCCCTGAAGGGGCGAAAGACCACAGGCAGGTGGTGGAGCGAAGCGGAACCCCTGTTAACGGAAAGATAACGAACAAAAGCCCTGAAGGGGCGACGGACTCAAAACACTATGGCAAGTACATTGGTAAAAATCGACATTCATCTGATATTCCACATCAAAAACACAGGCATCACCATGCGGGATGATGACCTTGACCGCATTTTTGCATATATCGGTGGTACCATCAGAAGCATCGGAGGAATCCCCATTGAAGTAGGTGGTATGCCCGACCATGTCCACATCCTCACATCATTGCCCAAAACAATGGCTTTGGCAGATTTTGTTCGCACCATCAAAGCAGAAAGCAGCAAATGGATGAAGTCTATTGATGGGTATTATCATCGTTTTGCATGGCAAGAGGGGTATGGGGCATTTTCCGTTAGTCCATCGTTGACAGAAAAGACAGTACAATACATCCGCAATCAAGCGGAACATCACAAAAAGCGTTCGTTTCAAGAGGAATATAAATTGTTTTTGGAGGCGTATGGAATATCGTATGATGAGCGGTATGTGTTCAGTGATTAAAGTTGCCGTTGTACAGGGGTTTCATGACCAGCCTGTAATCCGTCGCCCTTTCAGGGCTTTTGTCTGGTGGGTGTCATTGTACAGGGGTTCCGCTCACTACGTTCGCTTCACCACCTGCCTGTGGTCTATCGTCCCTTCGGGACTATGGCTAATGTAAATCGCCAATTCTCAAATTGTAAATTGTAAATCGTCAAATTGTAAATCATATTATGTGGTTAATTCTTGCTTTCCTTTCCGCCTGTCTCCTCGGCTTCTACGACGTCTTCAAGAAGAAGTCGCTCAAGGGGAATGCGGTGATTCCGGTGCTGCTGCTCAACACTCTGTTTTCGTCCTTGATTTTCCTGCCGTTCATCGTTTTGTCGGCACAGGGAGTGATTCCTGAGGACAGCCTTTTCTACACACATCAGTATGGGTGGGCGGAACATCGGTATATCCTGCTGAAGTCGTGCATCGTGCTCGCCAGTTGGCTCTTCGCCTACTTCGGGTTGAAGAACCTGCCGCTGACGATTGTGGGGCCAATCAATGCTACACGTCCTGTGATGGTGCTGATTGGAGCGCTCACCTTCTTTGCGGAGAAGTTGAATGTGTGGCAGTGGCTCGGAGTCATTGTGGCGATGGTGGGGCTTTACATGCTTTCGCGCTCTAGCAAGAAGGAGGGCATCGACTTCAAGCACAACAAATGGATTGTGTTCGTGGTGCTCGCCAATGTGTTGGGTGCCATCTCGGGGCTGTACGACAAGTTCCTGATGGCGTCGCCTGAGAATCACGGCGTGGGGCTTGACAAACTCGCCGTGCAGTCGTGGTACAACATCTACCAGTTCTTCATGATGCTCGCCATGCTCTTCCTCCTCTGGTGGCCTACGCACAAGAAGACCACCCCGTTCCACTGGGACTGGTGCATCATCCTCATCAGCGTGTTTCTCTCCGCCGCCGACTTCGCCTACTTCTATGCCCTCGGATTGGACGGCGCCATGATTTCCATCGTCTCGATGGTGCGTCGCGGCTCGGTGCTGGTCAGTTTCCTGTTCGGGGCGATGGTGTTCCACGAGAAGAACCTCAAGTCGAAGGTCATCGACCTCCTCCTGGTGCTGCTCTCCATGCTGTTCCTCTTCATCGGCAGTCACTAAAGGCTCATCAGAGTCTTCGTTGTTCATCGACGACGAATAATTATTCATCGACAGCGAACAATTATTCATCGACGATGAACAATTATTCAATGACGATGAACGACTTCCCTTGCGGAAGGAACCCACTTCCGTTTGTGGAAGTAAGGCATTTCCGTTTGCGGGGTTCCTAACGCCCCCAATACCCATCAAGCCACAAGACCTATAAATTCATGAATTTTTGTAATGGGGCTATTTTTTCAGCGTTTTTTAGTTTACCTTTGTCCCACTTTTACGTCTTTACCATAGAGATGCACAAAAGATGATGATGACAGCATTTGAAAAAATGGCGAACGACCTGCGCCCAAGGCTACTGGAACTGTGCGAAAGGTTCTTGGCAGACAGGCAATTGCCCGAGGAGGCGGAGGACATGGTGCAGGAGACCCTCTTCCGACTGTGGCAGATGCGCGAGCGGCTGGAACACTATGCCAGCCCCGAAGCCCTCGCTGTCGCCATCGCCAAAAACGTGTGCATCGACCTGCTGCGCCGGCAACAGATGCCGACCGACACCCTGCACGACGCCGACATGGCTGACACCCGAGCGACCGACCAAACACTCATCAGCCAAGACACGGAAAGGCAGATTCAGTGGGCACTCAGCCACTTGCCTGCCACCCAGCGAAGGATGCTGACGATGAGGAGCGAGGGGATGAGCCTCGACGAGATTTCAACCATTTGCAAAACCACCAAGCAAAGCACCAAGACCATGATTTCTGCCGCACGGAGAAGCATGGCGGAACTGCTCAGAAAAGGAGGACGATAGATGAAAGACCTGAACGACAAGGCATTGCGCCAACAACTCATCGAGCGTTATCTCGATGCCGAAACCACCCCAGAGGAAGAACTGGCACTTGCAAACTTCTACCGACAGAGCCACGAAGCCCTCTCTGCCGACGAGGAGGCTGTGCACCAACTGGTGCTTGCCACGGCTCACCTCGACAGCGGCTTCACCTTGTCGGACGAGAAGGTGGAGGAGTTTGACCGCATGATGGCAAGCGTTCCTCCCAGGAAACGCCGCATCGCCCTGTGGCCCTGGCTGGCAGCAGCCTGTGTGGCAGCCATCGTCGCCATCATCTTGGCTCCACCAAGAGGGGCTGATGGGAACACCTCTGAACAGCCGACGGCACAAACGGACTCCCACCCGAAAGAACGTCCGCAAGAAATACCGATGACAGACACCTCGGAGGTGATGCCCAAGACGTTTCTCGCCAGCACTCCTGCCCCGAAATCTTCGACCGAAGCCGAGGATGACCAAAGCGACCTCATGTCTGTTGACAGCGTTTTCGGTGTGGAATCGCAAAAGAATCCATTGGAGGAATACACGGCACTGAACGAGAAACTGAAACAAGAATGCGATGCCGTGTTTGAAATGATAGAAAATCAACATTAAACAACCAAGAAAACAATGAAACACCCCATATTCATGCTGGCGATGACGCTGCTACAAGCCATCGCCATCCACGCACAAAACGAGAACAGCATCCAGCAACTAATGGACTATCTGGAACAGCACCATCCCAAGGAAATCGGTTACTCACTCGGACGTACAGACGAAGGCATCTACGAAGAACGAAGTTGGAAGAAAGGTTACGACATCAGAAGAGACCAACCCATCGTCCGCTACCAACTGCAACTGCTGAAGGACACGGTGATGCAGCACTTTCTCGATGCCTCCAGCCACGCCGTTGCCTGTCACCATCAGCAGACACCCAAAGGCACGGAAGACGAAATCGACTATGCCTTGGCTCTGGCGAAATATCCCGACGAGACACCTCGCTACGCTTACGGCAGTTACCATAACCATGCCTTAGCAAGTGCCACCTTTCATTATCGTCCCGACAGAGACCGATGCAACCTTGCCGTGGAATACACCCAAAATACAGAAAAGAAAAGCAACGGGCAAGCACTTGACTACCGCCCCCTCATCCCCTTCATTGCCCAGATGACAGAGGCAGCAGGAGGCGAGACACACAGGGTCTCCTACCGCTACAACACACAAAAGGAGGACGAATTGTCTGACAATGCCACCTTCGCCTATGTGCTGGAGCAGGACAGCAACAACATGGTCACCAAGTCTTTCATAGGAGGCGACCGAGTGAATGTGATAGAGGGCGGATGCAGCGGCACACTCTACATCATTCCCCAACCCAAGGCGGATGCAGCCATCACCGACCTCAACAGGGAAATCCTCCGCTATCTGCACGACAACATGGACAAAGAGTTCTGCTACGATTTCTTCAACCCCGCAGAACCAAAGTTCGCCTATCTCAGACTTAGCCAATGGGGCGACGACAACTCACCCCGAGAATATGGAATACTGCATGGCAAGAAAGACGACTTCGGACGATACACCATCCTGTTCATCGACCAAGTCGATTCCACGTTCACCCTGCCCAAAGACTACGAGACCATGCTGACGTATGACCACGGCAAGGTGGAGCGTGTGCCTGACTATGAAAGACTGAAAGCCAACCACCCAACAACGGCTGAAGACTATTACCACTACTTGTCGTTACTCGAAAAGACCCGTCTGCAACTGGGCATAGAAGATTTAGGGTATTATGACAGAACCGAAATCATTGGAGGCGACACACTCCGCCAAATCTTCACATGGCAAAAAGAAATCAGTAGAGACTCCATCGATGCCATCCGCAGTAAACTCATCAATGGGTCATTCAGCAACTTCCAGCATGTGGAAACGCACACGGCACAAGGCGACACGATTGAACTGACTGCCTCAGACACCAGTCACGACAAAGAGAGAATCGTCTGCAAGATGTATGGGAAAGGGAACACACACACGCTCTTCGTGCAGCAAATCATCACCATCAGCACAGGAAAAATACCCGAACCCTACAACACCCAATGGGTGAACGACTTCATCCAGCAAATGAAAGACTCCGCTCGTATCGCCGAATACCCCATCAGTTACGAATACGGCAAGAAGTCCGACCCCTCCAGCATGGGGAAAGTGAGCGGAAGGCTATATGTGCTGACGGTAGATGACCAAATGAGCCAAGCGAACACATTCTTAAGGATGTGGCGCGAACACGAAATCAAGCATCCCAACCAGACGTTCCATCTTGTGGAAGAGGTCAAAGACCAAATCAACTACTTCCGCATCACCGACCGCATCCTTGCCCGCATCAGTTCTCTCTACGGCGAGTTCCAACTGCTCTGCATCGACCACGTGGAAGGCAAATACCTCATCCCCGAAGAGTGGCACCGCATCACCGACTACCGATACGGGAAAAAGACTTATTGGGACAAAAAGAAAAAGTAATTAAAGATTCGTTACGGCCATGGCACAATGCTGCACACGTCGAGAGATGTGTGCAGTTTTTTGTGCCTTTCTGACTTCTTTTCAAAAAGTTTTTGTACCTTTGCACCCAGTAATTCTATACCTATTTCCAGAACATGAAAAAAACGCTTTTATTGATGATGGCAAGCATCGCCACGACTCTGGCTTCGGCACAGAGCATCCAGTACCCCAAAGCCGCCAAGGACGGCACCGTAGATGAGTATTTCGGCACCCGTGTGGCTGACCCCTACCGATGGTTGGAGAACGACACCAGTGCCCAGACCGCCGCATGGGTGGAGGCGGAAAACCGAGTGACCAACGCCTATCTGGAGAAGATTCCCTTCCGCCAGAAGTTGCTGAACCGCCTGACAGAACTTGCCAACTACGAGAAAATCGGTGCCCCTGTCAAGCACCACGGCAAGTGGTACTTCTACAAGAACGACGGCTTGCAGAACCAATATGTGATGTACGTGATGGACGAACTGGGCGGCACGCCTCGCGTCTTCCTCGACCCCAACCAGTTGAGCACCGACGGAACGGTGGCACTGAAAGGCGTCTATTTCTCCCACAACGGCAAGTATGCCGCCTACAGCATCTCACGCAGCGGCAGCGACTGGCAGGAGTTCTACGTCATCGACCTGCAAACGGGACAACTGACCGCCGACCACATCGAGTGGGCGAAGTTCTCGGGTGCGGCATGGCTGGGCGACGGCTTCTACTACAGTGCCTACGATGCCCCCGTGAAGGGCAAGGAGTTCTCCAACGTGAACGAGACGCACAAGATTTACTACCACAAGATAGGCACCCCTCAGTCGGAAGACGTGCTCTTCTATCAGAATCCAGCCTACCCCAAACGCTTCTATGGCGTGTCGGTAAACGAGGAAGAGACCGTGATGTATCTCGACGAGAGCGGTGCCGGCTCTGGCAACAACCTCTATGTCCGCGACTTGCGGCAGAAGGATTCGCAGTTCATCCAGATGACTTCCAACATGGACTACAGTTACAGCCCTGTGCTGACTGAGGGCGACAAACTCTACCTCTACACCAACCACGGTGCTCCGAAAGGACACATCATGACGGCAGACATCCACCACCCCGGCATCGACGACTGGCAGGAACTCATCCCCGAGCAGGAAAATGTGCTCGACGGCGTGAATGTCATCAACCATCTGTTCATCCTCAGTTATCAGCAGGACGCTTCCGACCACGCCTACGTGTACGGTCTTGACGGCAAACTGCACCACGAGGTGAAACTGCCATCGGTGGGCAGCATCAGTTTTGCAGGCACGAAGAAAGACCCCGAGTGTTTCTACACGTTCACCTCCTTCACCGTGCCTGGCACCATCTATCGCTACGACATGGAGAACAATACGAGCACGCTCTACAACGCCCCGAAGGTGAAGTTCCGCCAGAGCGACTACACCAGCGAGCAGGTCTTCTTCCAGAGCAAGGACGGCACACGCATCCCGATGTTCCTCACCTACAAGAAGGGGCTGAAACGCAACGGCAAGAACCCCGTCTATCTCTACGGCTACGGCGGTTTCTACATTTCCCTGCCTCCAGGCTTCTCTTCCAACCGCATCCCCTTCCTCGAGAATGGCGGCATCTACGCACAGGTCAACCTGCGTGGCGGCGGCGAATATGGCGAAGAGTGGCACTTGGCTGGCACGAAGATGCAGAAGCAGAACGTGTTTGACGACTTCATCGGTGCCGCCGAGTGGCTCATCAGCGAAGGCTACACCAGCAAGGAGAAACTCGCCATCGTGGGCGGCAGCAACGGCGGACTGCTCGTCGGTGCCTGCATGACGCAACGCCCCGACCTCTTCCGTGTCGCCATCCCCGAAGTGGGCGTGATGGACATGCTCCGCTACCACAAGTTCACCATCGGCTGGAACTGGGCAAGCGACTACGGCACCAGCGAGGACTCGAAGGAAATGTTTGAGTACCTGCGTGGCTACTCTCCTCTCCACAACCTGAAACCAGGCACCTCCTACCCTGCCACCCTCGTCACCACCGCCGACCACGACGACCGCGTGGTGCCAGCCCACTCGTTCAAGTTTGCTGCCACCTTGCAGGAATGCCACACCGGCACCAGCCCCGTGCTCATCCGCATCGACACCAAGGCAGGTCATGGCGGAGGCAAACCCCTCGCCAAAGTGCTCGAAGAACAAGCCGACATCTACGGCTTCATCATGCAGAACCTCAACATGAAGTTCAAATAAAAAGAAGGCTCAAACATTTTTCCGAAAATAACCGTGCTGCACCTGTCGAACGATGGGTGCAGCCCTGTTTTTTCAGAACAGAATCTTCCACACGGAACTGATGCTGTAGCGGTTTTTCATGTAGTGGGAGAACGTGTGGTAGTAGTCGGCGGTGAAGCCCCAGGCATAGTTGTTGGTGTCGATACATTCGTAAACGACACCGAGCCCCAGTTCAAATTTGGTCTCGTTGGGGATGGTGTAGGTCTTGGTGCCGTCGGTGAGTCGGTCGCCGTCCATCACACGGACACCGGCAAAGAAACGGGTGCCCATCCTCTGCCCCAGATTGAGCGGCGTGGAGAGTTTGGCGGCAGCATCGAAATGGTAGAGGTCGAGATGTCCGCCGGTGAAAGTGTTGTCCGTTCCGAATGCCTTCACCTGTGCATCCACCACCCTCGTCAGCAGTTCGACCGCCACCGACGACGTGGCAAACCACGACAGTTCCGCTCCTGCCGAGATGGCGGCACCCGTCTTCAGCGTGGCATCGTCGAAGCGGATCTTGCGGTCGCCAATCTCTGTGCCGACCACGAAAGTGAAGCCCGACGGCTGCTCGTTGAACTGCATCAGACGCATCACATCCCGACGACGCACCTCGGGCTTGTTGATGTATTCCGCCCCGAAAATTTTGTCCGTGAGGAAGTAGCCCAGATTGGTGCTGATGGCTCCGATGCCCGCCCCCACGTAAAGGTCGTTCATCCAATGCTTATTGTGCTTAATACGAAACAGTTGGGTCGTTGTGGCTGTAGCATAACTTCCAACCGTAACCCACGGCGAAATGTAGCCATACTCACGGCTCAGCACCGTGGCGGAGACGAAGGCGAAACTGGCGTGTCCCGAGGAGAAAGAATGCAGGTCGGTCTGGTCGGGTCGAGCCTCCCTCACCGTCTGTTTCAGAATCTCTGTCGCACCGAAGGAAATGCCCAACGCCATCGCATTGGCTGTGAGCATCCGTTCCCACTTCGAGCGGCTTTCCACACCTGCCGCCTTCAACGCCCAGTTTGCCACCAGCGGCATACCGCCCACGGCATAGGCTGCCCAGTTGCGTCCATCGCCTTTCCGTTCAAACTGTGCCGGATGATTGATGAAATGGTGGTCGGTCCAGGTCAACAGCAGACCGCGGGCCAGTGCCAGCGTGCCGTCCGTCTTGAAGGACATCTCCTTCTTCAGTTTCAGTTCCTCATACTGCCGAATCACCTTCTCCACCTCTTCCTGCTTCTTTTGCCGTTCATACTCCACCAGGATGGAGTCGATTTGTGCCAGATAGGCAGAATCGAGTTGCTCCTCCTGAGCCGACATCGTCAGGGAGGCAGCGAAAAGGGAAAGGAAAAGGAAGCAGCGTCTGAGCATGGGAGAAAGAGAAAAAAGAAAAGGGGTGCAACTACAGGCTCGAAGCCCGCAGATGCACCCAAATATAAAAATCAGTTAAACAAGCGTGTCGTATTACTGAGCGAGTTTGCCATCAGAACCAAGAACGTTGACAATCTTGTGGATGTACATCTTCTTCATGTTCTCGCGGGCTGGCTTCAGGTACTGACGTGGGTCGAAGTCACCAGGATGCTCAGCCAAGTGCTTGCGGATGGCAGCAGTCATGGCAAGACGAGAGTCAGAGTCGATGTTGATCTTGCAGACAGCAGACTTAGAAGCCTCACGCAACTGCTCCTCTGGGATACCGATAGCAGCCTCGAGGTGACCGCCGTACTGGTTGATTGTGTTCACTTCGTCCATAGGAACAGAAGAAGAACCGTGCAGAACGATTGGGAAACCAGGAAGTTTCTTCTCGATTTCGTGCAGGATGTCGAATGCCAATGGTGGTGGAACCAGCACGCCATTCACGAGTGTACACTGCTCTGGAGTGAACTTGTGAGCACCGTGAGAAGTACCGATTGAGATTGCCAAAGAGTCGCAACCAGTGCGAGTAGAGAAGTCAATCACCTCTTCTGGCTTGGTGTAGTGAGACTCAGCGGCCTGCACCTCATCCTCAACACCAGCGAGCACACCCAGTTCAGCCTCAACGGTCACGTCGTACTGGTGAGCGTAGTCAACCACCTTCTTTGCCAGAGCGATGTTCTCCTCGTATGGGAGTGAAGAACCGTCAATCATCACAGAAGAGAAACCGTTGTCGATACAGTCCTTGCAGAGTTCGAAAGTGTCTCCGTGGTCGAGGTGGAGCACGATTTCAGGATGCTCACAGCCGAGTTCCTTAGCGTACTCTACAGCACCTTTGGCGAGGTTGCGGAGGATGGTACCGTTAGCATAGTTGCGGGCACCCTTGCTGACCTGCATGATGACAGGTGACTTTGTTTCAACAGCAGCCATCACGATAGCCTGCATCTGCTCCATTGTGTTGAAGTTGAAAGCGGGGATAGCATAGCCGCCAGCCACTGCTCTCTTGAACATCTCGCGGGTATTCACGAGACCAAGTTCTTTGTAACTTACCATAATATTGAATCGATTTATAAAAGTAAATAAATAATGTGTCTCTTTTCTACGTCGGGACACGCTCATCCCAAAACATCTACAAAGATAAGCCAAATTTTCCAAAAAACACAACGCACAAGCCTAAAATTTCACACAAAAACACGATTATTCACAAAAAACAAGGAAAATCCGTCTCTTTTGTTTTGTCGGTTTGATAAAAAGTCGTAAATTTAGATAAGGTAGGCGGCATTTTAACAATAAAAACAAAAAAAAGATTTTTTTATTTTGTATTGTCTAAAATTTGCACTACCTTTGCACCGCTTTTCACAGGAAAAGCACAAGAGATAATAAATTTGTTACACCAGCAGTATTACATTGACTATATAAAACAAAAAACAAAAATGAAACAAGGTATTCACCCAGACAACTATCGCCCAGTCATCTTCAAGGATATGTCAAACGGCGATATGTTCCTTTCTCGCTCCACAGCAAAGTCTAACGAAACAGAAGTATTCGAAGGCGTGGAGTATCCAGTAATCAAAGTTGAAATTTCTTCTACTTCTCACCCATTCTACACTGGTAAGGCTAAACTCGTCGACACCGCAGGTCGCGTGGACAAGTTCATGAACCGCTACGCAGTGATGAAGAAGAAGTAAACGAACTCATACCTTCGTACAAGAAACAACCTAAAGGCACCGAAAGAACATTCTTTCGGTGCCTCTTTTTTGCTACTCAAGAGCCGTCTTTTCTGGGGTGAGCAGGTAACGGTCATTAGTCGCCTAAGTCCCACAAATCCCAGTCGATGTCGCTGTCGGAGCCCAAACGCATGGGGGCACGGGCATCGCCGCCGCTGCCACCGCCAATCCCGATGCCAATGTCACCGTCGTCTATGTTTAAGATGCCACTACCACCACTCGTGCAGATGATGTCTGCCCGCATCCCTTGACACATCATCCGACATCGATTTCAAAGAACCCAGTCGCAATTTTACTAAAAAAATCGCATACGTCGTATCATCCGTATGCGATTTTATGAATATTTAATAGGAAATGGGGGGATTGGGAAGTGAAATGCGACTGGATAATGTCAAAAGATAGCGAGATACGTCACAAAGAGGCGAAGGGAAAGCCGTGGGGGAATGTCCCGAAGGGACTACAGAACACAGACAGGCGGTGGTCTTATCAGGCCTTCGGC